>NZ_JAIZSA010000002.1:0-714191 GCF_020419825.1 Burkholderia sp. AU30198
TTCGGCTTCGGCTTCGGCTTCGGCTTCGGCTTCGGCTTCGGCTTCGGCTTCGGCTTCGGCTTCGGCTTCGGCTTCGGCTTCGGCTTCGGCTTCGGCTTCGGCTTCGGCTTCGGCTTCGGCTTCGGCTACCGGCTACCGGCTACCGGCTACCGGCTTCCGGCTTCCGGCCAGCGTCGCGTTACACAGCCATCCACCCCGGCACCCGCCCGCCAACCCGGTCGGCCGCCTGCTCGTAACCGCGCGCAAGCTGCAGCACGGCGAGATCGGCGCGCGGACGCCCGATCAATTGCATCCCCATCGGCAGCCCCGCGTCGTTGAAGCCGACCGGCACGTTGATCACCGGGCAGCCGGCCAGCGTCCACGGCACGACCGTTTCCATCCAGCGGTGGTAGGTATCCATCGCGCGGCCCGCGATCTCCTTCGGCCAGCGCTGGTCGACGTCGAACGGGAACACCTGCGCGGTCGGCGCCGCGATGAAGTCGTAGCGGTCGAAGAAGCTCAGCACGGCCTGATGCCACGCAGTGCGCTCGACGCTCGCGTCGAACACGGCCGCGCCCGGCATCGCGAGCAGCCCTTCGACCTCGTAGATCGCCTCGGGCTTCAGCAGCGCACGGCGCGCCGGGTCGCGATAGTGCGCCAGCAGCCCGCCGCCGGACAGCAGGTGCCGGTGCGTGAGCCACAGGCGCCAGATCCGTTCGGGCGCGAACGCCGGCAGCGCGGCATCGACGTCGCAGCCGATCTCGCGCAGCGTCGCCAGCCCCTGTTCGCACAGCGCGAGCACGCCGGCCTCGGTCGCGAGATAGCCGTTCCAGTCACCGACCCATGCGATGCGCTTGCCGCGCAGGTCGGTGTCGAGCGGCTGGGCGAACACGGCCGGATCCTCCGCGAGCGACAGCGGATCGTTGCGGTCGTAGCCGGCCTGGATCGAGAGCAGTTGCGCGACGTCGCCGACCGTGCGGCCCATCGGCCCTTCGATGCCGAGCTGCTGCACGAATACGTCGACGCCCGGCCAGCGCGGCACGCGGCCCTGCGACGGCCGGAAGCCGTAGATGTTGCAGAACGCGGCCGGATTGCGCAGCGAACCGCCGAAATCGCTGCCGTCCGCCACCGGCAGCATCCGCGACGCGAGCGCCGCCGCCGTGCCGCCGCTGCTGCCGCCCGCGCTCTTCGTCAGGTCGTACGGGTTGCGCGTCGCACCGTAGACCTCGTTGAACGTGTGCGAGCCGAGCCCGAACTCGGGCGTGTTGGTCTTGCCGATGAAGATCGCGCCGGCCGCGCGCATCCGCGCGACGCCCACGGAATCGGCCTGCGGCACGTTCTCGCGGAAGATCGGCGAGCCGTAGGTCGTCCGCAGCCCCTTCGTCATCGCCAGATCCTTCGGCGCCTGCGGCATCCCGTGCATCCAGCCGTGGTACTCGCCGCGCGCCAGCGCGGCATCCTTCTCCGCGGCTTCGGCGAGCAGCGCGTCGCGCTCGCGCAGCGCAACGATCGCGTTGACCGCACCGTTCACGCGCTCGACGTGATCGAGATACGCGCGCATCGTCTCGACGCACGACACGGCCTTGCTGCGGATCGCCGACGCAAGCTCGCCCGCCGACAGGCGCACGATCGGATCGACGGGAATGGAAGCGGGAGCGAGAAGCTGCGGGGCGCCGTGCGGCATGCGGAGTCTCCTGGAATCGGAATGGAATGGCGGGCCGCGTGGCGGCGCTCGCTCCCGAACCGGCCGGGATGGGCCGCGCCGCGGCCGATGCACTACTCTACGCGACGCCGGATCGGCGACCTCCGATATTTTCCGCCGCGATTCATTGCGGTTCCGACTAAATCGGGGCGGCGGGCCATGCATCGCGCACACCGCCCCGGCCGATGAAATCGTTTATGCGCATAAACTTAAATTTCTTATATTTCTATCAGGCGCGGCACGACGCGGCACGCGTAAACGACATTTTTACGCGGTCGCCCGTTCTCTTTAGATCGTCCGGCCCGGCGGCGCGCTACGCTGGAATCATCTCGTTCCCTGGACAACGTTCATGCTCAAGCTGCTGGTTCCGGTCGGCCACTCTCCCCGTTCGCTTCAGGCGGTTCGCCACGCGACGTTCCTGTATCGCGAACGATGCGCGTCGGAAATCGTGCTGATCAACGTCCAGGCACCGCTCGAATCGACGCGGCTCGAGGCCTACCACCCGCTGTCGCGGCTGCGTTCGATCGAGGAAAAGTTCGCGTCCGACGATCTGGCCATGGCCGAGCGGATCCTGCAGGAAGCCGGCGTCAAGTACAGCGTCGTGAAGAAGGTGGGCCCGGTGGCCGATACGATCGCGGCCGTGGCGGCGGAGACGGGTTGCGACGAGATCGTGGTCGTCGCGCCACGGCACGACCCGTTGCATACGCTGATGTCGGTGTTCCGCCGCAGCGTGATGAGCCGGCTGGTACGGATTTCGAATGTGCCGGTAACAGCCGTGCAATGACGGAGATAACGCGCGGCAGCGCGTCGACGGCCGTTCGCCGATGGGCCGCAGGTCAGCACCCGCGACGGACGGACGAACGAGCGGTGCGACACGTGTGCGCGTTACCGCCCACACGCGCACCGGCCGTCACGCAGCGCTTAATCGATGACCTTGCGCCAGAACACGAAATAGGCAGCTGCCGAAGACGCAACGAGCAGGATGGCCCACATCGGGGCGAGGCTGATCAGGACGGAAGAGACGTTAAGCATTTGGATTCCTCACTATTTCGATAGCGATATTCAACACGCACCTGCTTGCCGGAACCGATGCATTCCTCCGCGATCGCGTTCCGTCAAATCATGCATTCATGCTATCGCTTTGAATGGCCGCGCGACCGCCCCGTCCCGCCCGTACCCTGACATTCGTCAAACTCGCGCGAATCGCCTGCCTGTCGCGCTGAAAACCGTCGCGCACATGCCGCGCCGCCCGTCCGGTTTCGCCTGCCAGCCGCGTTGAAGCCGCGCCCTCCTTCCGCACGCAGAACACGAAAAACGGGACGGGATCACCGCCCTTCACCTGTTTCAGCAGACGTTTACCGGGGGAACCCCCAAGTGCTTCGTCAAACGGGTCCGCGTTACGCTTGAGCGACGAGGAGACGAACCATGAGACGAGCCGTACATATCGCTGTTTTCGCGCTGCTGGCGTATCTCATTGGCGATCGCGCGATCCTGCACGCGCAGGGCCGCGACACCAGTCCGCTTGCGTGCGAACAGGGCGCCGCGCAGGTGAAGGTCGACGCGCTCGGCCGCGGCTTTGGCGAAGCGGCCGCCAGCAGCCAGGGCGAAGCATTCATGTCGGGTTGCCTGGTGACGGGACGCGGCAACCAGGACGTCGCGCTGGCGAACCGCTGACGCCCGCCAGTTGACGCGCCGGACGCGCCCGGGGCACGGCGGCTGAACCGGAGCCACGTGCGCCCGCATCCATTCCCGCCTGTTTGACCGAAGTCGCGACGCATGTCACGGCCCGGACGGCGGTGCCGCCGAACGTCTGAACGTGACCGGCGGCATTGTCGCGGGGAAAACGTGTCGACGTCGGCTCGATCGGGGGATCCTTGCCGTCCGGCATGCCCCCATCGATCGACCGGCGGAATGTCCGGCCACCGCGTCGCGGCGCTGCTTCATCTACGACAACACCCCATCCAGAGATGAGCCACCCACACACCGAGCTGATCCAGCGCTTCTACACGGCGTTCCAGCAGCGCGACATCGACGCCATGCTCGCCTGCTACGCCGATGACGTCGTCTTCAGCGACCCCGCATTCGGCGAGTTGCGCGGCGACCTCGCACGCGACATGTGGCGCATGCTGGTCGCGCGGGCGCAGGACTTTTCATTGACGTTCGGCGACGTCGACGCGGACCAACAGGCCGGGCGCGCCAAATGGATCGCCCAATACCGGTTCACCGCGACCGGCCGGATGGTGGTCAACCGGATCGACGCGCGGTTCCGGTTTCGCGACGGACTCATCGTCGAGCATCGCGACAGCTTCGACCTGTGGCGCTGGGCGCGTCAGGCGCTGGGACTGAAAGGCGCGCTGCTCGGCTGGACGCCTTTCGTGCAACGCGCGATCCGCACGCAGGCGCGGAAAAATCTCGACGCGTATCGCGCCAAACGGAAATAGCACACACCGTCATGGCTTCATCGTCGCATTGATCAGGTCGTAAGCCATGTCCGGCAGCACGCCGTCCGGATTCTTGAGGCCATACTCGCGATACCAGCTCTCGTCCGCCTCCGGATGCGGGCCGACGAGCCCGACGCGCCCTTTGCCGTAGCGATAGGTCGCGGCCGCGATATCGCGGTTCGGATAGGTCGCCAGCACGACCGCGCCGGGGGCGGCCGGGAGCATCGCGCCGTCCTGGAAGTAGATCCAGCGCTTTTTCCCGCGCCATACCACCGGCGTCACCGTGTCCGCGATACCGTGGAGCGTCGAGCGTGGCCGGTCGACTTCGGTGTCGATCTCGCCGTCGACCAGCCCGAAACCCGGGTCGCCCGCCAGGTAGGCGCCCATGCAGATGCCCAGATAGCGCCCGCCGTTCGACACGTATTGGCGCACGGCCTGGATCGAATGCTTCCCGATGCTGGCCGCCGCGCCCGGGATGTCCTGTCCGCCGCCGGGCTGGACATACAGCGCGGCGCCCGCCAGGGCAGCGGGCGTGATCTTGAGCTTTTCCGCCGGCCCGACGTAGATCACGCGGAACTTGTGGTCCGATTCCCGCAGGCGCCTCGCAATCGTCTCGGGGCAACCATCGCATGCGGCCGGGCCGCGATAGACCAGTGCGACGGGACGGCTGGCGAAGCCGCGCGTTTCGTCGCCGGCCGCGGCCGCCGGCACGACCGACGACGCGACGAGCAACATCGCCATGAAAATCGATTCTCTGGATCGCATGTTCTTGATCGACGGGATTGAGGGGCTCTCGGCCGTTCAGGACGGGGCGATCGGCACGCACCGCTGCTCGCCCCGCCTTTTTGAAACCTGATTGAAAGTCGCACGAAGTAGAGCGTAGGCGCGCGAAAGCGGCATGTGTGTACCGTTTCATGCGTGCTTGTGCAGATGTGTGCGCCACCGCCCCGGCAACCGGGCTCCCCGGACTTCGTTACCGGTCGCGCCCCGCGCCGGTCGCGGCCTCAAACGGCCGCGCCTGTTCCGCATGACGGCAACCGGACCCGACGGGGGCGGCCTGACGCGAACGGACGATCCCGGATCGCAGCTGGACACCCGGCCACCCGCCGCGCATCCCGACGACGGCCGGCGCCACCCGGAACCCCTCATCCGCCCGCACGCCCAGGCAAGCCTCCGGAACACGTCCGAAAACCCTAACTCCCCCGCGCCACCGCGCTTTCCCGTGCTCCGAGCCTCAACTCTTATATAAGACATAAGACATTTGACGTTAAAGAGCATTGAGATTAGAATCCCGCTCAAAGCAGTGCCTGGAACAGCCCCGGAGTGCCGGCAAGGCCTTCCCCTCAAACGCAATATCAGCAGGTCTCCCCATGCTTGAAAACTTTCGTGCTCACGTGGCCGCCCGCGCCGCGCTCGGTATTCCTCCCCTGCCGCTGACGGCTCAGCAGACCGCCGAACTGGTGGAACTGCTGACGAACCCGCCCGCCGGCGAAGAGCAGACGCTGCTCGACCTGATCACCCATCGCGTGCCTGCCGGCGTCGACGAAGCCGCCCGCGTGAAGGCCGGCTTCCTGGCCGCCGTGGCCAAGGGCGAGACCGCCTGCCCGCTGATCTCCCGCGAACGCGCGACCGAACTGCTCGGCACGATGCTGGGCGGCTACAACATCCAGCCGCTGATCGAGCTGCTGTCCGATGAAGCCGTGGCTGCCGTCGCCGCCGACGCACTGAAGAAAACCCTGCTGATGTTCGACCAGTTCCATGACGTCAAGGAACTCGCCGACAAGGGCAACGCGCACGCGAAGGCCGTGCTGCAGAGCTGGGCCGACGCCGAATGGTTCACGAGCCGTCCGGAAGTGCCGCAAAGCCTGACCATCACCGTCTTCAAGGTGACGGGCGAAACCAACACCGACGATCTGTCGCCGGCCCCGGACGCCACCACCCGCCCGGACATCCCGATGCACGCGCTGGCGATGCTGAAGAACGCACGCCCTGGCATCACGCCGGAAGAAGACGGCAAGCGCGGCCCGGTCAAGTTCATCGAATCGCTGAAGGAAAAGGGTCACCTGGTCGCCTACGTGGGCGACGTGGTCGGCACCGGCTCCTCGCGCAAGTCGGCCACCAACTCGGTGCTGTGGTTCACGGGCGAAGACATCCCGTTCGTGCCGAACAAGCGCTTCGGCGGCGTGTGCCTCGGCAGCAAGATCGCCCCGATCTTCTACAACACGATGGAAGACGCCGGCGCACTGCCGATCGAGCTCGACGTATCGCAGATGGAAATGGGCGACGTGGTCGAACTGCGCCCGTACGAAGGCAAGGCGCTGAAGGACGGCAACGTGATCGCCGAATTCCAGGTCAAGTCCGACGTGCTGTTCGACGAAGTGCGCGCCGGCGGCCGCATTCCGCTGATCATCGGCCGCGGCCTGACCGCGAAGGCACGTGAAGCGCTGGGCCTCGCGCCGTCGACGCTGTTCCGCCTGCCGCACCAGCCGGCCGACAGCGGCAAGGGCTTCTCGCTCGCGCAGAAGATGGTCGGCCGTGCATGCGGTCTGCCGGAAGGCCAGGGCGTGCGCCCGGGCACGTACTGCGAACCGAAGATGACCTCGGTCGGCTCGCAGGACACCACGGGCCCGATGACCCGCGACGAACTGAAGGATCTGGCCTGCCTCGGCTTCTCGGCCGATCTCGTGATGCAGTCGTTCTGCCACACGGCCGCTTATCCGAAGCCGGTCGACGTGAAGACGCACCAGACGCTGCCGAACTTCATCAGCACGCGCGGCGGTATCGCGCTGCGCCCGGGCGACGGCGTGATCCACTCGTGGCTGAACCGCATGCTGCTGCCCGACACCGTCGGCACCGGCGGCGATTCGCACACCCGCTTCCCGATCGGCATCAGCTTCCCGGCAGGTTCGGGCCTGGTCGCGTTCGCAGCCGCCACCGGCACGATGCCGCTGGACATGCCGGAATCGGTGCTGGTCCGCTTCAAGGGCAAGATGCAGCCGGGCGTCACGCTGCGTGACCTCGTCAACGCGATTCCGCTGTACGCGATCAAGCAAGGCATGCTGACGGTCGCCAAGCAAGGCAAGAAGAACATCTTCTCGGGCCGTATCCTCGAAATCGAAGGCCTGCCCGACCTGAAGGTCGAGCAAGCGTTCGAACTGTCGGATGCGTCGGCCGAGCGTTCAGCAGCCGGTTGCTCGGTGCACCTGAACAAGGAACCGATCATCGAGTACCTGAACAGCAACATCACGCTGCTGAAGTGGATGATCGCGCAGGGCTACCAGGATCCGCGCAGCCTGCAGCGCCGTATCGAGGCGATGGAGCAGTGGCTGGCCGACCCGCAACTGCTGTCGCCGGATGCCGACGCCGAGTACGCGGCCGTCATCGAGATCGACCTCGCCGACATCCACGAGCCGATCGTCGCGTGCCCGAACGACCCGGACGACGTGAAGACGCTGTCGGACGTCGCAGGTGCGAAGATCGACGAAGTGTTCATCGGCTCGTGCATGACCAACATCGGTCACTTCCGTGCCGCGTCGAAGCTGCTCGAAGGCAAGCGCGACATCCCGGTCAAGCTGTGGGTCGCGCCGCCGACCAAGATGGACCAGAAGCAGCTGACCGAAGAAGGCCACTACGGCGTGTTCGGCACGGCTGGTGCGCGTACCGAAATGCCGGGCTGCTCGCTGTGCATGGGTAACCAGGCACAGGTGCGCGAAGGCGCGACGGTCATGTCGACGTCGACCCGCAACTTCCCGAACCGCCTGGGCAAGAACACGAACGTGTACCTCGGCTCGGCGGAACTGGCGGCGATCTGCTCGCGTCTGGGCAAGATCCCGACCAAGGAAGAGTACATGGCCGACATGGGCGTGCTCAGCGCGAACGGCGACCAGATCTACAAGTACATGAACTTCGACCAGATCGAAGACTTCAAGGAAGTGGCCGACACCGTGCAGCTGTAAGCACGCGGAGCGGGCTGCGGCGGGCGGTAGACGTCGCAGCACACCACGCAATGGCGTCGCAGGCTGAATGCCCGCGGCGCCATTTTTTTATCCGGCGCCGGATGGCCGTGCCGGCACGGTCAGTCGTAAAGCGCGAAAATCCGCTCGGCCACCTCGAACGGCAAGCCTTCGTCGTACCCTTCCTCGTCGAGATCGACATACTCGCGGCCGTCGGTCGGCTTCAGCATCAGCGCCGGCACCGGCCGCGCGACCGGTACATCGGGATAGTCGTTCGGGCCCGCGCCGTCGAAGTCATGCGGATCGAACCAGATCCCGTGATCGGCGTAATAGCCGTCGGCATAACGCTGCTCGACTTCGCGCACCAGCCGGAACGTGTCCAGTTGATACGACGCGTCGCCCAGGTCGCTTTCGTTCGCGTACTGCACGAACCACGCGGCGCCGAGATTCCAGTAGATCAGCAGCGCGGTGGCGCGATCGATGTTGCGGTTGTCGAGCAGCCAGCGCAGCGCGCGGCCGTTGCCGTCGTAATTGGAGCGCGCGGCGAAGCGGTGCCATTGCTCGGGCGTCGCGCCCTCGAGCCAGGTGCGCACGATATCCCACGCCTTTTGTTCGATTTCGGAATCATCCATGGATGGCGGCCTCGCGGAACGGTGAATGGCGGAACAGCGTCGAATGACCGACGATTCTAACGCCGCTTCGCGACCGTCACGCGCCCTCGCCGCCCGGCTCGCGGCGGATCACCAGTTCGTTGAAGCCGGTGTGCGGATCGGGTTCGCGCGCAAAGCGATGCGCGGGCAGCACGGCCAGCAGGATCTCGGCGGTCGTGCGCACCACGCAGCCGCTGGCCACATGGCCGCCCGACACGCGGCCGACCACATCGGAAACGGACATGTGCAGGTGCGCGCCGTCCGGCGATACCGAACCGGCCAGTGTCAGGATTTCGAGGTCGCCGCGCAGTTCGGTCGGCACGTCGGCCCCGGCAAAGCGCAACTGCGCGACGCTCAGGCTGCCGATGCCCTGGATCACGAATGCCGCATGCGCGTCGTGCTGACGCAATGCGTGCTCGATCGACGCGCGCAGGTCGTCGCCGGGGGAAAGACGCAGAGGGTGGGCTTGCATGGTCGTGATCCTGTTCGGGGCCGGGATGTCGACCAAGGGTAAGTTCGTGACGGCAATCCGGCAAGCCCGCCAGTCGCCTGCCCGGTCAGAGATCGAGCCGCAGGCACTCGAATTCGACCGCGCCGTCGCATGGCAACTCGCCCACGTCGAGCGTGAAGCCGACCACGTCGATCAACCCCTGCTCCCGATCGATGACCCACCCGCATCCGCGGTAGCCGTACGGGCTCCCGGTTTTCCCGATCCATTGCCGGCTGGCCGCACGTCTTGCGTCGTCGGCCCAATCGTCGAGACAGGCCGCCCGGACCTCGCAGTCGACTGCCGACACCGGCGTTCGCACGATGTCGTCGACGCGCGCGTCGCCTCCGAACGAGAACACCGTGATCTCGTGTTCGCCGCACCGTAACGTCACCGCCGCGCACTCGCTGTCGGTTGAATATGGCGCGACGCGCGTCACCACCACCTGCTCCATGTCGTGACTCCATGCCCCGATGCCGCCGCCGTGTCGTCGGCTGCGCGGATTGCGCTCCGTCGTCCGTCACCGACGCCGGTCCCGGGCGCAAGCATACCGCCAGCGACGCGCGCGCCCTCCGGACGAATGCGCGGCGACGCCGTGCGACAGCTTCGCGGCAACGGACCAGCGGGCCGCGCTGGCACGTTGCACAACGGGCGAGGCAGCCTTCCGCTGGCGCCGCAATACCCGCAGCGCACCATCGGGCCGGATGCAAGCATCACACGGTGAAACGCTCGCTCGCGAACTGCGCATCGGGCACGCCGGCCGTCATCGCCACGTCCCGTACCGCCTGCACGAGCGGGGGCGGTCCGCACACGTAGATGTCCGGTGGCGCGCCGCCCTGCGCGAGCGCCGCGCGCAACGCATCGACCGGCGTGCCACTCGACCCGGCCCACTCCCCGCCCGGCCGCCAGACGCACAGTTCGACGCGCAACTGCGGCAGGTCGGCTTGCAATCGCGCGAGTTCATCCAGCATGAACAGTTCGCTTTCCTGATTGACGCCGAAGAACAGCCGCGCGTCGACCATCTCCTGAAATTCAGCCATGCGCCGCAGCATCGACAGGATCGGCGCGAGCCCGGTGCCGCCCGCGACGAACCAGCGCGGCCGCAGGCTGTCCGCGAACAGCCCGAAGCCACCCATCGGCACGCGCACGGTCAGCGGATCGCCCGGCCGCGCACGCTCGCGCAGGTATGTCGACAACCAGCCGCCCGGCCGCAGCCGGATCAGGAACTCGAGACGGCCGTCCCAGTTGCTCGTGTTCGCGAGCGAATACGGGCGGCGCACACCGCTGCCCGGCACCTCGAGTTCCGCGAACTGGCCTGGCTCGAACTCCGCGGCCGAGCCGAATGCGTCGTCGGGCTCGACCTGCAGCTCGACGCGCATCGTGTCGGCCGCGATCGTCTCGAGCGCCGCGATCCGCGCGGTGCGCACCGGCACCGGATGCAGCAGCACCTTGGTGCGGTCGTACGGTGCGGCGACCCGCAGATCGCCGCGCGGCCGGGTCCGGCACAGCAGGACCGCGCCGCGCTGGCCGGCCGGCAGCACGCCGGCACTGTCGGGCGACGTCTCGTACGCACCGTCGACGACGGTCGCCTGGCATGCGCCGCAGCTTCCGCGCCGGCATTGCGACGGCAGCGTGATATCGGCCTCGGCTGCGGCCGACAGCAGATCCTGCTCGCCGTCGCAGCCGAAGCCGAAGCGCTCGCCGTCGCGTGTCGTGATCTCGATGCGATAAGTCATCGAACGATCCCGCTCAAGCGGCCTGGCGCGCCAGCGACGCGGCAAGGTCGGTACCGGCGTCGCCGATCGGCTGGATGCCGAACTGCTCGACCAGCACCGCCAGCACGCCCGGCGTCACGAAGGCCGGCAGCGTCGGCCCGAGGCGGATGTTGCGCAGACCGAGCGCGAGCAGCGTCAGCAGCACGGCCGCCGCCTTTTGCTCGAACCACGAGATCACGAGCGACAGCGGCAGGTCGTTCACGCCGCATTCGAATGCATCGGCGAGCGCCGTCGCGATCCGGATCGCCGAGTAGCTGTCGTTGCACTGCCCGACGTCGAGCAGGCGCGGAATGCCGCCGATATCGCCGAACGCGTGCCGGTTGAACCGGTACTTGTTGCAGCCGAGCGTCATCACGACCGTATCGTCGGGCGCCTGCTCCGCGAACTCGGTGTAGTAGTTGCGGCCCGGCGCCGCGCCGTCGCAGCCGCCGATCAGGAAGAAATGGCGGATCTGTCCTGCCTTGACCGCGTCGATGACCTTGTCCGCCACGCCAAGCACCGCATGCCGGCCGAAGCCTACCGTGATCGTCTCTTCCGGCGCCGTGGCCGGGAAACCGGGCAGCGCCTGCGCGGCGCGGATCAGCGTCGAGAAATCGTGATGTTCGAGATGGCGCACGCCCGGCCAGCCGACCGGCCCCGTCGTGAAGATCCGCTGCCGGTATTGCGGCATCGGCTCGATGATGCAGTTGGACGTCATCAGGATCGGCCCGGGGAAATGCGCGAAGTCGCTCTGCTGATCCTGCCATGCGCCACCGTAGTTGCCGACCAGGTGCGGAAACGCCTTCAGCACCGGATACGCATGGGCCGGCAGCATCTCGCCGTGCGTGTACACGTGGATGCCCGTGCCGGCCGTCTGCTCGAGCAGCGCGTGCAGATCGCCGAGATCGTGGCCCGACACGAGGATCGCCTTGCCCGCCACCGGCGACACGCGCACGGCCGTCGGTTGCTGCGCGCCGAAACGGCCGGTGTTCGCGCTGTCGAGCAGTTCCATCACCGTCAGGTTCAGCCGGCCGAGGTCGAGCGCCTGCGCGAGCAGCGTGTTGACGTCGTCGGGGTCGCGCGCGAGAAACGCGAGTGCCGCCTCGATCCCCTCGTAGATGTCGTCGCGCTCGTAGCCAAGCACCCGCGCATGATGCGCATACGCACACACGCCCTTCAGCCCGTACAGCACCAGCGCGCGCAGGCCGACGATGTCCGCGCCCACCTTGTCGAGCCCGTTGTCCACGCCGACGCTCGCGGCCTGTTCCAGCAGCCCGGCCAGATCGTCCGCCGGCTGCCACATCGCCGGCCCGTGCTGCGCCGGAACGACCGTGCCCGCCGCCCGCGCGCTCGCCTCACATACGGCCTTCACGCGGTCGCGCATCTGCGCCGCTTCGCGCAACAGCGCGACGAAACGGGCCGCATGGAAGTTCACGTTGGTCAGCGTCGTGAACATCGCATACAGCACGAACCGGTCGGCGTCGCGATCCGGTGTACCCATCGCACGCGCGATCGCGCCGTATTGCGCAATGCCCTTCACCGCATGGACCAGCAGATCCTGCAGGTCCGCCGTCGTTGCATCCTTGCCGCAGTTGCCTTTCGCCGATGCACAGCCGGGCCGCATGCCGGTCCGGTCGGTCTGTTCGCATTGATAGCAAAACACGGTGCTCTCCTTTCTCGATCATGGGGGCGCGGGTCGGCGCGAACGGCAGCGGAACGCAGGTTCCTGGCTGCCGGGCATCCCGCCCGCTTCAAGATGCGTGTCTTATGCATCTTTTTCATGATGTTTCGGCACGCGTTTCGCAACCGTGATGCAGATCAAGAAACCGGATGCACGCAGGTGAGGCAACTTGTCGCTACGACTGCCCGCCGGCTTCGGTCGCGGCTTCATGTGCGTTGTCGGCATCCGCGCCTTCGATGCCCCAGTCGCCGTATCGATACCAGTCGTCACCGAGCAGCTCGCTCGGGTGCTGCGTACGGCTGGAGCCGTTGCCGCAACGCATCGCGTGTGTCGGGCAGTAGTTGTCGCATCCCCAGCAGATCCGCTCCGGATGCACGGGATGCAGCGGAAATTTCTTGGCCATGATCTTGTCTTCCCGGTGTCGTTTCATCCGCTACCGTTCGACTCTAGTTCACCGCTGCACACGGGCCATGCGGCATTCGTTCGCACCGGCGACACTGCATCGGCTAGGCACGCGCACACGATTGGTCTAGTCTGCACGGTATTCCGCGGCGCGAGCCGCCAACCCGATTCCTGCCCGATGACTGTCATTCCGAACCAACGATCCCGCCTGCGCGGCGGCCTGCTTGGCCTGCTGATCGGCGACGCGCTGGGCGTGCCGTACGAATTCCACGACGCCGCGTCGATTCCGCCGCCCGCCGCAATCGACATGACGCCGCCGCCCGGCTTTGCGCGTGCCCACGACGGCGTACCGCCCGGCACCTGGAGCGACGACGGCGCGCAGGCGCTTGCGCTGCTCGACGCGCTGTCGAACGACCGCGACCTGAATCTCGACACGTTTGCCCGCAACCTGCAGGACTGGTTTCACCGCGGCGCCTTCACGCCGGACGGCCGCGTGTTCGACGTCGGCCTGCAGACGCAGCGCGCGCTCCACGCGCTGGCGGCCGGCGCGGCGCCCGCCGTTGCCGGCCCCGACGGCGAGCGTGACAACGGCAACGGCTCGCTGATGCGCTGCTTTCCGGTGGTCATGGTCGCCACATCGCGCGACGAAGCGATCCGGCTCGCGTGCAAGCAGAGCGTCGTTACGCACGGCCACGTGCGCTCGCAGCTGTGCTGTGCGCTCTATAGCCTGACGGCAATGGGCATCGTTGAAGGCCAGCCGGCGCCCGATGCGGTGCGCACGGCCGAAGACGAGTTGCTGGCGCGCTACGCGGGAACGGCCGACGAGATCGAACTGAAGATCGTGCTCGATGGCCGCTTCGATGTGCCGCAAGGATCCGGTTACGTGGTCGACAGCCTCTGGTCGTCGATCCACTGCCTGCTGTCGACGGGCAGCTACGAGGACTGCGTGAAGCGCGCGATCGCGCTCGGCAACGACACGGATACGACGGCGGCCATCGCCGGCAGCCTCGCCGGCGCGCTGTACGGCGAGTACGCGTTGCCCGATCGGTGGGTCGCGGCGCTGCGCGGGAAAGAACAGGTCGAGGGCTGGCTCGCGAAACCGTGAGCGCTCGAAGCGAATACGCGGCAAACAGCGGAAGGAGATCGGATGGGGCACTACGCGGACGCAGACTGGTACAGACAAAGCGTGGCCGACTACACCGCGCAATACGGTGCGGTTCCGCCGCCGTGGGTGATCGCAGCCGATTCGCATCCGTACAGCATGCGGTGGCGCATGGGCGGCGGGGAAACGTTCATGATGGTGTTTCAGGAATGGTGGGAACAGCACGCGTGGCAGGAGCGCGAGCGCGTGACCTACTTCCTGAAGTGGCCGCCTCCGCCGCGCTGGATTCCGTGGATGGCCGACGTGATCTGGGATCTCGAACCGTGGGAAGCGGACGGCGAATTCGACTACACGCGCTACTACGTGCAGCTCCAGCAGTTGGGATTCGGCGGGACCGCCGACGTCGACGCCGACATGGAAGACAGCCGCTGGGATTGATACAACCGGGCCATCACCGGCCCGGCCGCATCACGCGTCACGCATCACGCACGCCGGTCGCTCGCCAGCAACCCGTACAGCGCGCTGTCCGACACTTCGTCACCGACGATCCAGCGTTCGCGCAACAACCCTTCCCGCGCAAATCCGAGCCGTTCGAGCAGCCGCGCCGAGGCGGTGTTACGCGGATCGATATCGGCTTCGAGCCGGTTCAGCCGCAGCGTGCCGAACGCGTGATCGATCACGGCCGATGCCGCTTCGCGCATGTAACCGCCGCTCCAGAACTCGCGCCGCAGGCTGAAGCCGATCTCGGCGCGCCGGCATTGCTCGTTTGCATGGAACAACACGCATTCGCCGAGCGCCTCGCCGGTTTCCCGCAGCTCAAGTACGCAGATCAGGTCCTGCCCGCTCGCAGACGTCTTCACGTTGCGCGCGACGCGCTCGATCGCCTGTTCGATGTGCGTCATCGGCGAGAACGAGAAATAGCGCATCGCCTCCGCATCCGACCAGATCTCGAAGAAGGTGTGCGCATCGGCTTCGCGTAGCGGCCGCAGGACAAGGCGGGAGGTATCCAGCGTGACGGGTTCGAACAGAGGCATGGCGACAGTCGGTCGAAAACGGGATCGTGAATTAGAACACGCAAGCCGCACGCCGGCCATGTCGTGCATGCGCACGCCCCGCCCTTCAACCCGATCATGCCAAACAAAAAGGCCCGGACATCGCCCGGGCCTCGTCACTCCATCCGTTACCGCCAGCCGCGCTTACGCTTCAAGCGCTTCGAGCACCTTCCCCTTCGTCTCGATCCCGACGAAGTGCACGGTCACGGCTGCGATCAGCGGCACGATGCCGATCAGGTAGAACGCCGGTGCGAGGTTGCCGCCGATGATCGCGTGCGGCACCACCATCGGCGCGACGAACGACGCGATCTTCAACCATGCGCTGCCGAGCCCGCAGCCCGACGCGCGGATGCTCGTCGGATACTGCTCCGGCGTATAGACGTACGCGGTGATGAACCCCGACGCCATCAGCCCTAGCGACAGCGAGCAGAAGATCGAGACGACATACACCGACGACGCGTGATAGACGCCCGCGAATGCCAGCGACAGCGCGCACAGCACGAACGACCACACGATCACCGGCTTGCGGCCGAGCTTGTCGACGAGCAGCGCCGACGCCAGCGACCCGAGCACGCCCATCACCGAGCCGATCACTGCGAGGTTCAGCGCAAGCTGCAGCGGCGCGTGATAGAAGTTCTTGTAGATCGTCGGCAGCCACGTCGACAGCCCGTACTGGATGAACCCGCAGGTCGCCCACAACGTCGCCACCGCGAGCGTGCGCTTGCGATAGGCGGCGCTGAACAGGTCGCTCATCTTGCGCTTCGGATGCTGCCGCACCATCTCGTCGAACGCGGCCACCTGCGTGACCGCCGGCAGCTCGCCGCGCACCGACGCTTCAAACGCGCCGACCGCCCGCCCTGCTTCGGCCAGGCGCCCGCGCGACGCGAGCCAGCGCGGCGACTCCGGCACGATGCGCGTGAGCACGAGCGACAGGATCAGCGGCAGCCCGCCGACGAAGTACATGATTTCCCAGCCGAAACGCGGCACGAGCCACGCGCCGAGCGCCATCGACACGAGCAGGCCGATCGGGAACACGATCTCGTACAGCAGCACGAAGCGGCCGCGGCCATGCGCGCGCGTGATCTCGTTGATGTAGGTCGCGGCGACCGGCAGCTCGCCGCCCAGGCCCAGGCCTTGCAGGATCCGCAGCAGCACGAAGATCTCGAAGGTCGGCGCGAAGCCGCACGCGATGCTCGTGATGCCGATCACGGCCGAGCTCCACGCGATCGCCTTCACGCGGCCGTGCTTCTCCGCCAGCGCAGGAAACAGGAACGCGCCGATCAGCTGGCCGATCGCACCGGACGCGATCAGCAGGCCGATCTGCGTCGGCGACAGCCCCCATTTGTGAATCAGCAACGGCAGCGTCGCCGCGATCGTGATCACGTCGAAGCCGTCGAAGAACGTCGCGGTGCCGATCAGCACGCGCGCGCGGATCTGCATCGCGTTGGCCGGAAGCCGCTCGAGCCGCGCGATGATCGCGCCGGGCGTGGAGGCGGCAGCTTCCATCGTGGCGCGACCGGCCACGACGTTGTCGAAAGTGCTCATGCGGGGTGTCTCCTGTGTCTCGTCGCCCGGTCAGGCCAGTGTCTTGCTCGTGTCTGCCAGGGCTTCCGTATCCACTGCCCGGCCCTGGTTCATCCACTTGCGCGCGAGCTTCAGCTCACGTGCGTTGTTCACGGCGATGACACCTCTCACATGTCCTTCGCCCACGAAAAACAGCGTCGCGCGTCGCGCGGCAAGCTCGCCGCGCACGACGAGCTGCGCATCGGCCGGCAGGTCGCCGAGGATCTGCAGGTTCACGTCGTACTGATCGGACCAGAACCACGGAATCTCCGCGTATGGTGCACGCACGCCGAGCACGGCTTTCGCGGCCGCGATCGCCTGGTTCTGCGCGTTGGCCCACGATTCGAGCCGCACGCGCCGCTTCAGCCAGCCGTTGTGATGGTTCGCGACGTCGCCGCACGCGAAGATCGCCGGGTCGCTGGTCGCGCCGAATTCGTCGACGACGATGCCGTCGTCGATCGCCAGCCCCGCATCGCTCGCGAGCGACGCGTTCAGCGCGAGGCCGATGCCGGCCACCGCGAAATCGGCGTCGATCGTCGTGCCGTCGGCGAGCGTCGCGCGCACCTTCGATGCGTCGTCGGGCTGCGCGTCGAGCGACGCGAGCGCCGCACCGAGCCGCACGTCGACGCCGTTCGAGCGATGCAGGTCGAGCAGGAAATCCGACACGATCTGCGGCACCGAGCGGCCGCACAGCCGCGGCGCGCCTTCGACCACGACCGCTTCGACGCCGAGCTTGCGCGCGGTCGCAGCAACTTCGAGACCGATCCAGCCGCCGCCGATCACGAGCACGCGCCGGCTCGCGCGCAGCTTCTCGCCGAGCGCGGCCGCTTCGTCGAGCGTGCGCAGGTAATGCAGGTTCGGGGTCTTCACGAGCGCATCCGGCAGGCGGCGCGACGTGCCGCCAGTCGCGATCACGAGCCGGTCGTATTCGATCTCGCGGCCGCTTTCGGTTGTCACGACACGGCGTGCACGGTCGATCGATGCGGCGCGTTCCGGCTGCCATGCTTCGACGTTCAGCGCGTCGAATTCGTCGGGACGCACGACGCGCACGGTTTCGATGTCGGCGTCGCCGGCCAGCACGGCCTTCGACAGCGGCGGGCGCTCATACGGCAGATGCGGTTCGTCGGCGATCATCACGAGACGGCCCGCAAAGCCTTCCGCGCGCAGCGTCTTCAGCACCCAGCCGGCGGCCTGGCCGCCGCCGATCACGACGACCGTGCCGGGCGCTGCCTGCGCCTGTTCGTTCCCTTCGCTCATGATTTCCGCTCCGTCATGAACTTGCCTTCCGGCGCCTTCGCGTTCTTCTGGCGGCGCGTGTTGCCGTCGAGGCCGCCGTCGACGGCCCATTCGGCGAACACGGTCGGGCCCGGCTCGAATTCACGCGGTTGCCACTCGGGCGTCAGCACGTCTTCGTCCGCGTAATACTCGATCAGGCCGCCGGCCGGGTTCTGGAAGTACCAGAAGTACGCGGACGACACCGGGTGACGACCCGGGCCGAGTTGCGTTTCCCAGCCGCAGCGGTCGATGTGCATGCCGCCGCCGAACACCTCGTGGATGTCGCGCACGGTGAACGCGACGTGGTTCAGGCCGCGCTTTCCGTTCGGCAGCGCGAGCAGGAACAGGTCGTGGTGGCCGCCGTGCGGCGCGCAGCGCATGAACGCGCCGCGGCCCGGGTAACGGTCGGACGTCTCGAAACCCAGCAGCTCGTGATAGAACTTTTCCTGCGCGTCGAGGCAGTTCGTGAAGAACACCACGTGCCCGACCTCGACCGGCTCCGCACGTGCATAGATCGGGCTCGGCTGGTCGACGCGCAGCGTCTGGCCCCACACGTTCGACGGCGAGCCCGTGATGTCGAGTTCGCGCTTGCGCGTGACTTCGATGCGGATCGCCATCCCGTTCGGGTCGATGCAGCCGACTGCATCGTCCTGCGCGTAGTAACCCGGCTGGCCGGCGAGCTTCGTGCGCAGCGCGTCGAGTTCCTGTTGCGTCGCGACGCCCCACGTGACTTCACGCAGCGTCGGGCCCGCTTCGAACGCGGGCGGCAGCGCCGGATCGTCGGCCTTGACGGCCAGCACGGTGCAGCCGTTCAGCGTCTCGAAGCGTGCACGCGTGTCGTCGTGCGAGACTTCCTTCATCCCCCAGTCGGCGAAAAAGCGCCGGCAGGTCGCGAGGTCGTCGACGCCGTACGTGATCTGCTCGATTCCCAAAATGCTCATTGCGTCATTCCCCTTCGCTCAGTTCGCCCACGGCAGCGGCGCGTCGTTCAAGCCCCAGTAGAGGCTCTTCTGCTGCATGTATTCGCGGATGCCGAGACGCCCCTTCTCGCGCCCCATCCCGCTCTCCTTCCAGCCCGAGAACGGCGTGGAGATCGAGAACAGCTTGTACGTGTTGATCCACACGGTGCCCGTTTCGAGCGCGCGTGCAATACGCCATGCACGCTTGTAGTCGCGCGTCCAGATGCCGGCGGCCAGGCCGAACACGCTGTCGTTCGCCTGCGCGATCAGCGACGCTTCGTCGTCGAACGGCATCGCGACGAGCACGGGCCCGAAGATTTCTTCCTGGCAGATGCGCGCACTGTTCGGCAAGCCTTCGAGAATCGTCGGCTGATAGAAGAAGCCGTTCTCGCGCCCGTCGCCCGACGGCCGTTCGCCGCCACACAGCAGGCGGCCGCCCTCCTCGAGGCCGAGCGCCACGTAGCGCTCCACCGATTCGCGATGCTTCGCGGTGATCAGCGGCCCCATCTGCGTGTCGGGCCGCGTCGGGTCGCCCACGCGCAGCTTGCGTGCGCCCGCGACCAGGCGCTTCATGAATTCGTCGTACACCGAACGCTGAACGAACAGCCGCGAGCCCGCGATGCACGCTTCGCCCGACGAGCTGAAGATGCCGTACAGCACGCCGTTGACCGCGTGATCGAGATCGGCGTCGTCGCACACGATGGTCGGCGACTTGCCGCCGAGTTCGAGCGACACGGGCATCAGCTTCTCGGCCGCGATGCGCGCGATGCCGCGACCCACTTCGGTGCCGCCGGTGAACGACACCTTCTTCACTAGCGGATGACGCACGAGTACGTCACCGATCACCGAGCCCTTGCCCGGCAGCACGCTCAGCACGCCCTTCGGCACACCGGCCTCCTCGCAGATGCGAGCCAGCGCGAGCGACACCAGCGGCGTGACTTCCGCCGGCTTGAGCACCACCGCGTTGCCACCGGCGAGCGCCGGCGCGAGCTTCTGCGCATCGGACGCGATCGGCGAATTCCACGGCGTGATCGCCGCGATCACGCCGATCGGCTCGTACACGCTCATCGTCAGGTAGTCGCCGCGCGACGGCGTCAGTTCCTCGTCGAGTGTTTCGAGGCACGCCGCGAAATAGCGGAACGTGTTCGCGGCACTGGCCACCAGTACGCGCGTTTCGCTGATCGGCTTGCCGTTGTCGCGGCGCTGCAGGTTCGCGAGCGCCTCGTGGCGCTGCATGATCAGGTCGGCGATGCGGTACAGCACCTGCGCGCGCAGGTGCGGCTTCAGCCCGGCCCAGTCGGCGCGGCGCCAGGCGGCGTCAGCCGCCACGACGGCTTCGGCCGCGTCTTCCGCGTTCGCGGTCGACACTTCCATGTTCAGCGACTGGTCGGCCGGATAGATGCTCGCGTAAGGCGCGCCACGTCCGCGCCGCCATTCGCCGCCGATCAGGATGTTGCCGTCGGGTACGAGGCTCGTATCGAAAGGAGTCATGTCACAAGTCCCACAAATCTGTCTCTGCACGTCCGCCCTCGCCGTGGCGCGGGCGGCCATTCAATGGCCCGGTCAGATCACGCAGCGGGCCGCGCGGTTGCGCAGCGCGCGGATCGCGCTGTACGCCGTCAGCGCGGACGTCTTCGGGTTGTCGGGCAGCGGCTTGCCGCTCATTTCCAGCGACATCTCGCCGAATGCGCCGCGCGCGGTGATGCGGTGCACGTTGCGCGCGACGGCCGGATCGGCAATCAGGCGCACGTGCGTCGCGTCGAGGCCGAGGCCCGCGAGCGCGACGGTGGCCGCGACGTTCGCGTTCTTCGGATACAGGCGCGCGGCATCGCGCGCGCTGCCTTCGAAGATCACCTTTTCCTCGGTCATCGCGCGCAGGTCGCACAATTCCTCGGCGGGCGTGCCGAGCCAGCCGAGCGGCGGCTTGCGGCCCACGTACAGCACTTCGTCGAGGCCGCCCTGCTTCGCGGATGCCAGCGCGTCGATCCCGCCGATCGCGCCGGACAGCAGCGTCACCGTCGCGTCGCCTTCGTCAGCCGCCTGCGCGAGCACGTCGAGCAGCGCGAGATCGGACAGCGCGCCGATCGACGCGACCGCGCAATCGGTGCCGGCCTTCAACAGCGGCACGACGTGGTCGACGAGCGCGCTGTGGCCCGCGCATTCGAGCGCGAACTCGGGGCGGCGGGCCAGTGCGTCGACCGACGACACGACCTCCACCGCGCCGCCCAGCACGCCCTGCACCGCCGCGCGCTGGTGTTCCGGCACGATCACGTGCGCGATGCGCAGCGACGCATCGTGCTCGACCGCGTGGTACACGGCCGCGCCGATCGCACCGAAGCCGATCATCGCGACGTCGACGGGTGCGTGGTGGTTACGCATACTGGCGCTCCGACGGCTCTTCCTTCTTCACCGGCGGGCCTGCGAAGTTCGATGCGAACGAGCCGACCGACAGCATGTCGACCTCGACCATCACCGGGCCCTCCTTCGCCATCCCTTCACGCACGATCGCTTCCGCGTCGTCGAGCGACGTGATCCGGTAGTGCGTGAGGCCGAAGCTCGCGCAGAACTGCGCGAAATCGGGCTGGTGCAGCTGCACGAAGCAGCGGCGGCCACCGTAGTGCGCATCCTGGATGTTGCGGATCACGCCGTAGCACTGGTCGTTCATCAGCACGATCATCACGTTCGCGTTTTCCTGCACGGCCGTGACGAGCTCGCCGACGTTGACCATCAGGCCGCCGTCGCCGACGAGACAGACCGTCTTCGCGGCCGCATCCGCCAGCGCCGCGCCGATGCCCATCTGGATGCCCTGGCCGATGCCACCGCCGAGCGCATGCACGCCCGAGCGCGGCTCGAAGATCTTCAGCAGGCGGTTGCCCCACGTGCTGTTCGAGATCGTCACGTCGCGCACCCAGTTGTAGTCGCGGCCGACGGCGCCTTGCAGCGTGTCGACGAGCTTTTTGTACGGCCCGAGGCCCTTCGACACGTCGGCCACCGCCTGCTCGCGGGCTGCCGCGAGATCGGCGGCGAACTGCGGATCGACCGACAGGCGGCCTTCGAGCTGGTCGGCCAGCTCGGCCAGCACGCGCTTCGAATCGCCATGCACGAACAGCTCGTTGCGATAGCCGCGGTTGTCGGCGAGCGCGTCGGCATCGACGCGGAACAGCGGCTGCGGCAGCGCGAGCTTGTACTTCAGCGTCTCGTTGCCGCGCAGGCGCGAGCCGACGACGACGAGCGCATCGCAGGTCTTGTAGAACGCTTCGACGGACGCGTGCACGTTGAACGCGCCGAGCGTCGCCGGGTGATCCTCGGGCAGCACGCCGCGGCCCTGCACGCTCGTCACGACGCCGAAGCCGAGCTTCACGAGGCGTTCGACTTCCTCGCGTGCGTGGCGCGCGCCGCCGCCGAGCCACAGCAGCGGACGGCGCTTGGCCGCCAGTGCGTCGGCGAGCTTCGCGACGCGGGCGGTGTCGTGCTCGCGCACCGCGACGTGTGCCGGCGCGAGGTCTTCCGGCCATTCGATTTCAGCGGCCTGGATGTCGATCGGAATCTCGACCGATACGGGGCCCGTCGGCGCCGTCTGCGCGATGCGCACGGCTTCGCGGATCGTCGGCAGCACGGTTTCGACCGTGCGCACGCGGAACGCGGCCTTCGAGATCGAATGCAGCATCGACAGCTGGTCCGGCGCTTCGTGGATGTACGCGAGATCCTGGTCGAGATACGGCGTCTCGATCTGCCCCGTGACGTGCAGCAGCGCGGTGCCGGCCGTCAGCGCCTCGACCATCGCGCCGGCCGCGTTGCCCGCCGCCGTGCCCGTGCTCGTGAACGCGACGCCGAGGCCGCCCGACACGCGGGCCAGGCCGTCGGCCATGTTCAATGCACCCGCTTCACCGCGTGCGCCGACATACCGGATGTTGCCGCGCGAGTTGATCGCGTCGAGGATCGGCATGTTGTGGATCGAGATGACACCGAATGCGGTCTTCACGCCGCACTGCTCGAGAAAGGCGGCAATCAGCTCGCCAACCGTGGTTTTTTTAGACATGGCGTGCAAAGCCTCCAGAAACGTCGATATGGCTGCCCGTCGTGTAGGACGACAGATGCGTTGCGAGATAAAAGAGTGCCCAGGCGGCCTCGTCAGGCTTGCCGAAGCGGTTCAGCGGAATGTTCTTCGTGCGGGCGAGCGCGCCCGTCCAGTCCTCCCAGCTTTCACCGGACTGCGCCTGCGTTTCGTAACGGCGGCGCCACTGGCCCGACTCGACGATGCCGATCAGGATCGAGTTCACGCGGATGCGCTGCGGCGCGAGTTCGGTCGCGAGCGACTTCACGAGGCTCAGCACGCCCGCACGCGCCGACGACGTCGCGACCATGTGCGGCTCCGGCTGCAGCGCGAGCAGCGAGTTCACGCAGGTGATCGTCGGCGCCTGCGCGTCGCGCAGCAGCGGCAGGAACGCGCGGGTCGGGCGGATGATGCTGAAATACTTCAGTTCGAGCTCTTCGCGCCACGCGTCGTCGGTCGTGTCGGCGAAGGTCGACACGCGGCCCTGGCCGGCGTTGTTGACCAGCATGTCGGCACGGCCGAAGCGTGTCGAAACCGCTTGCGAAAATGCAGCCACATCCTGCTCGTCGAGCACGTTGCAACGTGCGGCGAGCAGTTGCGCACCCGGGTATTTTTCAACGAGCATCGCTTCGGCGCGCGCCAGGCGCTCGCCGTCGCGGCCGCAAATCGCAACCGATGCGCCCGCCTGCAGGAACCGTTCGGCGGTCGCGAGGCCGATGCCGGACGAACCGCCCGTCACCACCGCCACCTGCCCGGTCAGATCGATCTGAATCATCGGAGTCCTAAAGCCTTGAGAAACGTGTGCTCGTCATCCGAGCGGTAATTGAGCCGCCGCGACAGTTCCGCCGCCGCGCGCTGCACCTTGTCGATCAGCCCGTCGGCGATCAGTGCCGCATCGATCTCCGGGCGCGGCACCGTCACCGTGATGCACGCAACGATCTTCTGCGTCTCGTTGCGCACCGGCGCCGTGACCACCGAGATACCGCGCTCGAACGACGAATTGCTGACGCCGTAGCCGCGCAGCGCATCCTCGCGGATCACTTCATACAGCGCATCGACCGTTTCCGGCGTCGCGCTCGTCATCCGGTTCAGCGCGCCTTCCGGATACAGCGCATGCAGTTCCTTCAACGACAGGTCGCCCATCAGCACATGGCCGTGCGTCGTCGCATGCGCGGGCAGGCGGGTGCCGACGTTCACGCGGATCGAGCTGAACACCGGCGCCTGGCTTTGCGCCTTCGCGACGAACACCACATCACGGCCGTCGCGGATCACGATGTGCGTCGTGAAGCCGGTCGCGTCGCGCAGGCTCTCGATCACGGGCAGGCCCAGATCGGTCAGCTCCAGCGAGCTCAGGTATTCGAAGCCGAGCCGCAGCACGGCGATGCCGAGCTTGTAGTTGCGATCCTTGTCCGCGCGCTCGAGGAAGCCGAGCGATTCGAGCGTCTGCAGCAGACGGAACACCGTCGTGCGCGGAATGCCGAGCCGCTTCGACAACTCCGGCGCGCCGAGCACGGGCTCGCGCGGCGAGAATTCAGCGAGAATCCGCAGCCCGCGTTCGAGGCCGGGTACCACGTAGCTGGCTTCGGCCTTGCCGTTTTCGGAATCAGGTTGTTGCAGCGGTTCGTTCATGCCAGTCCCCGCTGTTGGTCGCACTGACGGCAGAACGTGTCGATCAGTGCGGAATAAACGGCCGGTGCTTCCACGTAGCCGGCATGACCTGCTTGCGGAATCACCTGCAGCCCGACGTGCGCGGCCGCGGCAATCCGCTCGCACGCGGCGGGCGGCGTGATCGCGTCGTTCGCGCCGACGGCCACGGCCGTGCGGCCGCGAAAGCCGGCGAGATCCGTTGCGAGATCGGCGTTCGCGAGCAGATGCGTGGCCTGCGCGTAGCCGGCCGGCACGATGCGCGCCATGTTCCAGCGCACCCATGCACGTGCATCCTCGTTCGCGAAACCGGACAGCATGTTGCCGCTGCGCTGCTCGGCAAGCCCGGCCGGGCCGAGTTCGGCTAGCATCGCGAGCCGCGCGTCGCGGCGCGATTCGCGTGTTTCGGCCGGTGCGCTGCCGTAGCCGCCCGCGGGCGACACCAGCAACAGGCCGGCGATCCGCACGGGCATCACGCGGGCGAGACCGCCCGCGATGATCGCGCCGAGCGAATGACCGACCAGCACGCAGCGTTCGATGCCGAGTGCCTCGAGCCACGCATTCAGCGATGCCGCGTAATCGGTGGCGGCCGGCGACGCGCCGTGCACCGGCGTCGACACGCCATAACCGGGCGCATCCCACGCGAGCACGCGCCGCGATGCGCCGAGCGTGTCGAGCTGGCGGACCCAC
This sequence comes from Burkholderia sp. AU30198, assembly GCF_020419825.1. Lineage (NCBI taxonomy): Bacteria > Pseudomonadati > Pseudomonadota > Betaproteobacteria > Burkholderiales > Burkholderiaceae > Burkholderia > Burkholderia sp. AU30198. Next base: position 25,389 of record NZ_JAIZSA010000002.1, read on the forward strand.
GATGCGGCGCCCGAACCGATGCCGTGCAGCAGCACGACGGGCAGCGCACGGCCTGCATGCTGCGCGCCGGCCTCGCGATAACCGATCGTGCCCGCTGCGCCGGCCGCGCAACGCTGTTCGGGAAACTGCCCGAGCAGCGTGGCGAACGCCGCGGTGCGGTCGCGTTCACGTTTGTCGATGACACTCATTGCTTCACCCGCTCCGTCTCAGCGCTTGATCTTCGCGAGCGGCGAATCGGGCGGATACGTCGGCGTGATCGGCTTCGGCGAACCGAGCATCACGCACATCAGCGCATCTTCCTCGCCGATGTTGATTTCCGTGCGATACACGCCGGGCGGCACCGAGATCAGGTCGCGCTCGCCGAGGATCGCTTCCCACGTCTCGCCGTCACGTTCGCAGATCACCTTCATCTTGCCGCGCAGCACGAAGAAGATTTCCTCGACGTCCATGTGGATGTGGCTCGGGCCGATGTTGCCGGCCGGGATGACCATCGTCGAGAACGTGAAGCCGCCGGCCGGCACCGTGTTGACGTCCTTCGCGACACCCGTGCCGCCCGTGCCGACGTAGCGCATCTGCGCGCGGCGGTACTTCGGGTCGTAGTCGGCCTGGAACTTCAGTGCGTCCCAGTCGTAGCGACGGGTCGCGTAGCGCGCCACGCGCCCTTCCATCCAGTCGTTGAAGCTTGCGCCTTCCGGCTGGTCCCACGACTTGCGTTCGAGATCGGCGTCCGCCATCGTCCTCTCCTTCATCAGAGTGAAAACTTCAATTCAATCAATTCATCACGAAGCCGCCGTTCACCGGCAGCAATTGACCCGTCACGAAGCGCGCGCCGTCCGATAGCAGGAACAGCACCGGGCCCGTCACGTCGTCGGGCACCTGCGCGCGTGTCAGCGCGCGGCCCTGCATGTAGAACGCGTGGCGCTCGGCCGGCACGTAGGCGGTCGCCTCGACTTCGGTGAGCCCCGGCGCGATCGCGTTGACCGTCACGCCGTGCGCGCCGAACTCGCGTGCCTGCGCATGCGTCATCGCGATCACCGCGCCCTTGCTCGCGACGTATGCGAGCAGCTTCGGCGCGCCCCACAGCGCGGTGTCCGACGCGAGGTTCACGATCGCGCCGCGGCCCGACTGCGCGAGGTACGGCAGCGCCGCATTGCTGACGAGCCACACGCCACGCACGTTCACGTTCATCACGGCGTCCCACGTCGACACGTCGAGCTCGGTCGACAGCTTGCCGCCCGAGTTCGTGATCGCCGCGTTGTTGATCAGCGCATCGATACCGCCGAGCGCCGCTGCGCCCTGCGCGACGAATGCCGTGACGCTCGCCGGATCGGCGAGATCGAGTGCGAAGAAATGCGCGACGTGGCCCGCTTCCGAGAGTTGCGCGGCAAGCGCACGGCCGTCGTCGGCCAGCACGTCGCCGAATGCGACCTGCGCGCCCGCTTCGACGAGCGCCATCACGAACGCCGCGCCGAGCCCGCGCGCGCCGCCCGTGACGAGCACGCGGCGCCCCGCGAGCGACACGACCGGAGCGCGCTCAGCCATTTGCCGGCTCCGATGCGGCCTGCGCCTGCGCCGCGCGATGCGCGTCGAGCGCGGAAAGATGCTCCTGCGCACGCGTGCGCAGCATCCGGCGCACGCGCGTCATGCCGACGTCGTGCTGGTACAGGTATTCGTGATCGCGCGCATTCGGCGCGAGGCTTTCGAGGACGTAGCGGTCCTGCTCGAGCACGTCCCAGTGCAGGCCCTCGAGGCGGTTGCGGTACATGAAGCGCCACACGTCGCGCTGCCAGCCGCTGACCTTGCGGGTGCGCCAGAAATAGACCTGGCAGTTGTCGCCGTCGACCGGCGTCGCGAAGCCGATGATCCCGAAGTTGCCTCCCGGGCCGAACTTCTGCTTGTACGGAATCGCGAGGCGCATCCACAGGCAGCCCGTTTCGCCGAGCTCGACCCAGTCGAAGTTCACGTCGCGCTGGCCGATCTTCTCGAACATCAGGCCCGTTTCCGTCTTGCGCACGCGCATGTCGGCCTGCTTGTCGCCTTCGGCCATCGAGTGCGAGGTGGCATGCAGGTACGCGCCGTGCATCGGGTCCATCACGTTGTCGATCGCGTACTGGTAATTGCACTTCCAGTTCGACACGCACAGGAAGTGGCCGTACGCGTCGTCGACCAGTTCCTCGGGCAGGTTCAGCGGCGCCGGCTCGCCGTGCGCTTCGTCGCCGAACCACAGGAAGATCGCGCCGGCCTTCTCTTCGACCGGATACGACTTCACGCACTTCGTGCCTTCGAGCGGACAGTTCGACACGGCCGGCACACGGTTGACCGTGCCGCCGCCGTCGACTTCGATGCCGTGATACCAGCAGGCGATGTTGCCGCCGAGGTTCCAGCCGAGCGACAGGCGCGCGCCGCGGTGCGGGCAGCGATCTTCGAGCGCGTGGACCTTGCCGTCATGATCGCGCCACAGCACGATCTGCTCGGACAGGCGCGTGAGGCCGACAGGCGCATTCGACACCTGCCAGCTCGGCGCGACGGGATACCAGTAGTTCTTGATGCCGCGGTCGAGATAGGCACGGACCGGGTCGTGTTGTGCTGCGTGTTGTTCGGGGGACGTCATCAGTGTGCTCCGGATGCGGTTGTCGTCGGGTCGGCGATCAGCGCTCAAGCGCTCATTCCGCCAGCGCGGCCATTTCGGCGCGGAAGCGCTCGGCGGTCCACGCCGTGCCGTCCGGCGCGCGGAAGCCGATGCGGTTCAGGCCCGCGACGACGTCGTCCAGCTCGATCGCGCCGGCTTCGAACACGCGTTCGAGCGCATCGCCGAGGTCGTTTTCGTATTGGGTCGGTGCGGCCTTGCGGTTCTGCCAGACCTGGTTCTCGACCTGGCCGGGGATCTCGATCTGCCCCTTGCCCGCGACGTTGTTCGGCTGAGGCGCCACCCACGGCTTCAGGAAGGGATTGAAGTTGACGGTCGCTTCTTTCATGTCATTCCACCTTGATCTGGATTTCCTCGCCGGCGAGACGCACCGCGTACTGCTTCAGTGCGCGTCCGCCCGGACCCTTCAGGCATTCGCCCGTCTTGATGTCGAACACGGCCTCGTGCAGCGGGCATTCGACCGTGCCTTCGTCGACGAACCCCTGCGTCAGCAGCGCGTACGCATGCGGGCACACGTTCTCGAGTGCGTACACCTCGTCGCCGACGCGATAGATCCCGATCTCGACGCCGTCGGTCCGCTTGAACTCGATCGGCGTGTCTTCCGACAGCGCGCCGGCGTGTCCGGCGCAAACCCATTGTTCAGACATCTCACACCCTTCCTTCTGATCGACTCTCGGTTGGTTCCGATTTGTTCCATACCCGGAACAACAGTTTATGGATGGTGATTATAGGAGTGACTTTCCACGAGTAAAACAAAAAGGTGTACGCCCTAGGGAAAACACTGACCGTCGGGTCGGCGATCACGTACACCCATCTCATTAAATGAAATTTTTTGTTATATGACGGGTATTTACCGGGTTTACGCGGGCTTCGCGCAGCGACGCCGGGCATCGGCCGGAAACCCATCCGTCCCGAAAAAATTATTTTTGATACGGAGCTTGACGCCTCTATACTCCATTCCATCAGAGGCACATTGTTCCTTATATGGAACATAAAAATGCCCGCCCGATGGCGAAAACGCGCGACGGCCGGCCGTTCCTGCGCATGCCGCCACGGCACGTTTTCATCAGGTTGGAGATTCAGGAGATCAAATGGTCAAGCATGCGGTAGCAGCGGCGGTGATCGGATTGGGCGCCGCGTCGGGCGCGTGGGCGCAAAGCAGCGTGATGCTGTACGGCAGCATGGATGCGGGTGTCGCGTACGTGAACAACGTCGGCGGCCATGCGAAGTGGGCGATGATCCAGGGCAATACGCAGCCCGACCGGTGGGGCCTGAAAGGCAAGGAAGACCTCGGCGACGGCCTGTCGGCGATCTTCCAGCTCGAAAACGGCTTCTATACGAACAACGGCCAGTTCGCGACCGCGAACACGATCTGGAACCGCGCGGCATTCGTCGGCCTCAGCTCGGAACGCTACGGCACGCTGACGCTCGGCCGCCAGACGCCGCTGTCGTTCGACTATCTCGATCCGCTCAGCACGGCCTACCTCGCGATGAGCTGGTACGCGTTCCACCCCGGCAACATCGACGGGCTCGCCGCGACCGGCAACGTGCCGTACAACAACGCGGTAAAGTACCGCTCGCCGACCTTCGCGGGCTTCTCGGCCGCCGCGACGATGGCGCTCGGCAACACGACGAACTTCTCGACCGGCAAGTCGGTCGGCGTCGCGCTGAACTACGCGAACGGGCCGTTCAAGGCGTCGGCCGTGTACTCGAACGAGCACGACCGCGCGATCCTGATCAGCACGACCGGCATCACGTCGTTCCAGGGGCAGAACACCGCGACCGGCTATACCGCCAGCAAGGTGGAGAACATCGGCGCGGGCGCGTCCTACCAGTTTGGCGACTTCCTCGTGCATGGCCTGTACACGCGCACGAAGATGCAGTCGAACGGCTTTTCGGATACGTTCCAGAGCTACGACGCAGGCGTGAACTACCGCAGCAGCGCGTTCAACACGATCGCGGGCGGCGCGGCGACCACGACGCTGGCCGGCCGCCGCTGGACGCAGGTCGAGCTCGGCGACATCTATTCGCTGTCGAAGCGCACGCAGCTGTATGCGAACGTGCTGGTTGAACACGGTTCGGGCGGTGCGCAGGCCGCGTTCTTCACGGCAGGCGTGTCGAGCACCGCGAACCAGGTGATCGTGCTCACCGGCATCCACCACTCGTTCTGAACGAACGGTGGCAGGCGTTCAGCGCCTGAAACGACAAGAGCGGCCCGCGGGCCGCTCTTCTTCGTTCACGCATGCCATGTGCAGATGCCGTCGCACGCGTCGCGCCGACAACGGGTAGCATCACCGGACCCCGACGAACGGAGACGACCGTGGCCGTCTATTTGCTGGCGCAACTTCGCTTCACGCATCGCGACGCATACGACCGGTATCAGGCCCGCTTCATGGAGGTATTCCGCCGCTTCGACGGCCGCCTGCTCGCGGCCGACGACGCGCCGGTGGCGCTCGAAGGCAATTGGGACCGCAACAAGGTGGTGCTGATGTCGTTTGCCGACGACGCGTCGGCGCGCCGGTTCATCGAGTCGCCCGAGTACCGGGAGATTTCCGAGGATCGCCACGCGGGCGCGGATACGCTCGCGCTGCTCGTGCACGGCCTGCCCGCGTCGAGCGCGTGAGCCCGGCGGCGGCATGGCCACGCGCCGGCCCCGCAGAGCGGAACACTCAGAACATCGCGACCTTGTGGCGCGCGTGCGCGAACGTCGGGTCGCTTTCGAGCGGACGATAGTTCAGCCGCTGTGACAGGTCGACCGCCGCGCCGCATACGGCTTCGACGAGCCGTTCCTTCTCGCGGGCCTCGCCGATCTCCGAGCGCGGCACCGTCGCGGTAATCGCCGAGACGATCGAGCCCGAATGGTCGCGTACGGGTGCGGTCACAGCCGAAATGCCGCTCTCGAATGCCGCCTCGCTCACCGCGTAGCCGAGCCGCGCGTAATGGCGCACGCGTTCGTACAGTTCGTCGACGGTGCCCGGCGTGCGCTCGGTGAACTGCTCGAGCCGCTTTTCCGGATAGAGCTGGCGCAGCGCGTCGCGCGTCAGGTCGCCCATCAACACGTGGCCGTGCACGGTGGCATGTGCGGGCAGGCGCGTGCCGACGTGCACCTTCACCGAACCGAACATCGACGTATTGCTCTGCGCCTTCGCGACGAACACGACGTCGCGCTGGTCGCGGATCAGCAGGTGCGTCGACAGGCCGGTCGCGTCGCGCAGCCGTTCGAGCACCGGGGTGCCGAGATCGGTCAGTTCGAGCGAATTCAGATATTCGAAGCCGAGCCGCAGCACGCCGACGCCGAGCCGGAAATAGCGGTCGCCGTTCACGCGCTCGAGGAAACCGAGCGCTTCAAGCGTCTGCAGCAGGCGGAACGTGGTCGTGCGCGGAATGCCGATGCGCTTCGACAATTCGGGCGCGCCGAGCACGGGCTCGCGCGCGGAGAATTCGGCGAGAATCCGCAGCCCGCGTTCGAGCCCCGGCACCAGATAGGACGAACCGCCGCCGGACGATTCGTCGTCGCCGGGCGCCGCGGATTCGGGCGCGCCGCTCATCGTTGTCTTGGCCATGTGGACATGGACGGAAGGAAATCAGTCACGAAACAGGTCATGGATCGTCGTGGACGGGCGGCCATGCTACCTCAGCGCGCACGCAGGGTCGCACCCGCGCGCATCGCCGCGGCGCAGCATGCGCATCCACGGCCCCACGTATAGTCATTCACGGTCGAGAGGATAGCAGCGATGGACAGCGCGACGCCATGCGGAAATCGCCGGACGGCGGCACGCCGGCCGTGTGCGCGGCGCGCGGCCGACGCATGGCGGCCGACGGGGCCGACGCATGGCGGCCGGCGGGGCCGCCGGCGCAGGGCCTACAGGCGCGACAGGTGAACCCGGATGTTCGCGCGGTCATACGTGAAGCCGCCGGCCGCGTCCGGCTCGAGCACGCGTGCCAGGTCGACCGCATACATCCATCCGCTGCCCAGACGGCCCCCGTTGATGGCACGGATCCGGCTGCCACCGACGGCGATCGCAGCATGAAAGACCGTACCGGCCCGCGAGAAGCCGACCGCGGTTCCCGCCGGAATGCTCGCGCGCCCGTCCCATTCACCACCGGTCTCGAAGTTGAACCGGGCCCGCCAGTGCTGGCCGATCGTGTCGAGCAGCGCACCGGGCGCGATCATCGCGTCGCCGCGCAGCAGATACCGGACATAGGCCGCGGCGTCATAGCAGACGCCGCCGGACACATACTCGTTGATGTCGGCCATGCCGAACATCAGCGCCTGGGCGTGCTTCTGCCGTTCGCCGACACCGGACTGGGCGACATGCCCGCCTAACTGGCTCAGTTGCATGGGAGGCTCCTTGTGAAGAAGAAGGACGTCATCGTCCCGCCAACGCAATAACCTCATATCTTATTACGATATCCGGCCGCCTCCGCGCACGGCCCCGCGCGTCACGGCATGCGCGCCGCCGAAGCCGGCGCGGCAGCAGCCGCATCGGGGTTCGGTGCGAGCCGCAGGCGAACGCGCAACGGCTGCAGCATGTCGGGCGGCGGCGGCTCCGCCAGCGGGCCGGCCGTGAGCAGTTGCCGCAGCGTCGCATCCGCGTCGGTGTCGCCGAGCGACGCGAATTCGACCCGCCTGACGGCGCCGTTCGCGCCGATCCATGCGCGCACGACGATCGCGGGCGGCGGCGCATCGGCGCTCGCATTCAGCACGCGCGCCTCGAGATAGCGGTGCAGACGGTCGGCCGCATCGCCGTCCGCTTCGAGCCACGTCTGGAACTGCTGCCCGGCGAGCTGTCCATAGCGGATCCACGCCTGCGGCACGTCGGCCGTCTGTGCAACGGCCGCCGATACGGCACCTACGGCCAGCACCCACGCGACGACGATCGCCCGCCACCCTCCCGATACGCCCCACTGCTGTATTCGCTTCATCCCGCCTCCCGTTTCGACGATGCACGGTCGTGCTGCGTTGCGTCGTCCGCTCGTCCTGCAACCCTCAGCCGATCTCGATCGGCACATACAGCCGCGTGCCGCCACGCTGGACGAGCAGCGCGACGTTGCCGTGCGCGGCGTCGATCTCGGTCATCAACGCGCCGATGTTCGCGACCGGCGTGCCGTTGACCGACAGCACGATGTCGCCGGGCTGCAACCCCGCGCGGGCGGCCTGACCGCTCGCCTGCTCGACGACGAGCGCCTGGCTGACACCGAGCCGCTGGCGCTCCTGCTCCGTCGCCGCGCGCAGCGCGAGCCCGAACCGCGCGGGCCCTTGCTCGCCAGCCGCCGACGCCGTGCCGCTGTCAAATGCGCCCACCGTCGCGCTCACGTGCATCGCCCGGCCCGCCCGCCACACCAGCAGGTCGGTCTGCCGCCCGGCCCGCATGCCCGCAACGGTGCCGAGCAGGTCCGACGATTCGGCGACCGGCTTGCCGTCGACCGCGAGCACGACGTCGCCCGGCTGCAGGCCCGCGTGCGCGGCCGGGCCATCCGGCTCGACCACGGTGATCAGCGCGCCGTCCGGGCTCGCGAGGCCGAACGAACGCGCGAGCGCCTGGCTGACTTCCTGCACGGCCACGCCGAGCCGGCCGCGCGTGACCTTGCCGGTCCGCAGCAACTGGTCCTTCACGTCGAGCGCGATGTCGATCGGGATCGCGAACGCGAGCCCCTGATAACCGCCCGTCTTCGAGAAGATCATCGAGTTGATCGCGATCACGCGGCCGCCGAGGTCGAACAGCGGGCCGCCTGAATTGCCGGGGTTGATCGGCACGTCGGTCTGGATGAACGGGATCGCCCGCTCGCCGGGCAACGAGCGCGATTTCGCGCTGACGATGCCCTGCGTGACCGTGTTCGCGAACCCGTACGGCGACCCGATCGCCATCACCCAGTCGCCTACTTCGGTGCGCGCCGGATCGCCGGTCGCGACGACCGGCAGGTTGTGCGCGTCGATGCGGATCACCGCGACGTCGGATACCGGATCGCTGCCGATCACGCGGCCCTTGAACTGCCGCTTGTCCGTCAGCTTCACGTCGATCGCAACGGCGTCGCCGACCACGTGCCGGTTGGTCAGGATCACGCCGTCGGCACTGACGATGAAGCCGGAGCCGAGGCTCACTTCCTCGCGGTTGCCGATCACGCGCCGCGCAAGAAACGGCGCGAGCGGATGATCGGGCGCGATGCCGGGCGGCAACTGGATGCCCATCTGCGTGACTTCGCGCGTGACGCTGATGTTGACGACGGCCGGGCCGACGCGCCGCACCAGCGCGGCGAAATTCGGCAGCGCGACGGTTGGCGTTGGCGTTGGCGTTGGCGTCGATGATGCGGCACCCGGCTGCGCGGGCCGCTCGGCGGCCGTTGCCGTTGAACAAGCGCACCCGCACGCGCAGGCGAACGCCAGCCCGCCGGCCATCGCCCGCAGCATCGCCGCCCGGTTCGTGTGCTTGCCCGCCGTCATGTCGCTGCTCCTCGTCAGTTCGCGCCGGAACGCAGCCGGCTCATCGATACCTGCGCCCCACGCTCACCCGCATGCCTTACTTCGGCGGCACCGCCACCGGCGCATCGGGCCGCTGCGGCGTCACCGACCGGCCCCAGTTCGAGCCGAAACGGTTCCGCTCGGTCGACAGGTTGAACGTGCCGAGACGGTTCGACGGCTGCTTCGACAGCCGCTCCGAATCCGTTTGCGATGCCCCCGCCTGCGGGTCGGCCTTCGGCTTCAGTTGCTGGCTCAGGCAGTCGTACGACAGCGCGCGCTTGCCGTCGACTTCCGCATCGACACACACGGGCTTCGCGGCCGAGCCCGGGCTGGCCGGCGCGGGCTCGGCCGCACTCGCCGCTGCGCGCCCACCCTGCGCGTGCGCACCGGCTGCCAGCAGCAGGCAGACGATCGCCGCGATTCCGCTTCGTCGCATCTTCATGCGCGTCTCCTTCAGAAATGGCGCCATTGCGCCCTCGCGGCCGCCATCACAGGTGCGTGCCCGGCGCCGACGCGCGTGCCAGGAAACGCGCGAATGCCGCGCAATCGGCCGCTTCGACGGCAGGCTCTTGCGCATCGCCCTGTTGCGCCCAGGCGTCGCGCATATCGTCGACCGGCTGCCACGCATGCACCTGCGCGCCGGTCGGATACGGCGTGACGAGCGGTTCGCGATAGTCGACGCGAAACAGCGGCGGCGTGCCGCTGCCGGCCGTCCACAGATCGCCGACGTCGCGCACGCTCGCGTCGAACCAGAACCGCACCCAGCGCACCGTCGGCGTGCGCGTGTCGGCGCCCGGCGCATCGGTGCCCGGCGCGTCCGGCACACGCAGGAAGCCGGCCAGCACGAGCAGGACGGCCGCCAGATCGTCGTCGCGCAACATCCGGTACGACCAGAGATCCGCGACGTCGACACAGGCGACCACCGCGATAAAGCGGCCGATCGTGAGCGCGGGCCACGCCCGCCGCATCAGCGCGTAATGGCGCGCCCACTGTGCGACGAAGCGCTCGCGATGCCGGGCGGCGACCTGCACGTCGCGCGAGCCGCGAATCGTCAGTTCGTCCGGCTGATACTGGCGCGTCGTGAGCACGCACTGCGCGGAACACCGCGCGCTCCGGTGCCGCGCGTAGCCGCCCGCACCGGGCAACGGCTCCAGCGCGCCGAAGCACAGCGGGCAATGCGTGGGCCACTCGCCGGGCCGGCCCGGCCACGGGTTGGCCTTCGGCATGCGCGGGCGGTCGGCGGCCGCGGCCGGGCGGCGTCGCCCCGGCGTGCGCGCGTCGGGCACGTCGACGCGCGGTGTCGAACGGACGATTGCCATGAGCGAGCCTACCGGGCAGACGCGAGCGCTTTCTTCAGCGCGTCTTCGTTGATCGGCGCGTTCGCGGCGAGCTTGGCGAGATACGCCTGCGCGTTCTGCTGGGTGCGCTGCGCACGCAGCATCGCGCGCAATTGCTCCTTCACGTCGGCCAGCGGGCGCGGCGCGGCCGCCCGGATGTCGATCAGCTTCACGACATGAAAGCCGGCCGGCGTCTGGATCGGCGCGGAGACCTGGCCTGGCTTCAGCGCGTCGGCCGCCTGCCGGACCGCCGGCACCATCAGTTGATCGGGCACGAAACCGAGATCGCCCCCGTTCGCGGCGCTCGCCTGGTCCTGCGAGTTCGCCTTTGCAAGCGCCGCAAAATCGCCGCCGCGAGCGCGGTTCGCGAGATCGGCCGCCTGCTTGCGCGCCTTGTCCAGCGTCGCGGCATCCGCGTTCGGCGGCACCGCGATATAGATCTGCGCGACGTGCAATGCGCGCGGCGCGGTAAACGCCGCGCGGTTCTTGTCATACGCGGACTGGAGCTCCGCGTCCGACGGATAGTCGGCCGGCGGCGCATTCACCGACGCCAGATAGCTGCGTACGACGATATCGCGCTGTGCCTGCTCGACAGCCGCCTGCACCTGCGCCTGCTTGTCCCAGCCCTTCGATTTCGCCTCGGCCAGCACGGCCTTCTGCGCCAGCGTCGAACGCACGACCTGGTCCAGCGCCGCGGGATCGGCCGCGAGACGTTCGCGCCCTTCGGGGCTCACCGCCTTCAACAGCCCCGCGATATCGGCCTGCGTGACCGACGCCTGCGCGGCATTCGCGATCACGTCGTCCTGTGCGTGCGCAACGAGCGGCACGCCCAGCACGAGACTGCCTGCCACGATCGCCAGCATCTTCATCTTCGTCATCATCGTTCGACTGCCCTCTCGATTGCTCTTGAAATGCGGACGCTGCATCAGCGCGCGTCCGTCAGCGTCATGCGCAGGACGAGCGGCTGCGCCATCCCGCGTGGCGGCGCCGCGCCGACTGCCCGGCCGACGAGTGCGGCGTGCAGCGCCGCGTCGAGCTCAGGTTGCCCGGCCGCACCGCTGTCGATGCGCGTCACGTGCCCGTACCGGTCGAGCCACGCACGCACCGGCAGCACGGCACCGTCGTCGCCGGCATCGGCAAGCTCACCGGCCCAGCGCTCGAGGCCGGCGCGCAGGCGGCACACCGCAGCGTCGTCGTCGTCGAGCGTCGCCTGCAGCCACTGCGCGATGCGCCGTGCATACACGCCCCACGCGGCGGGTGCGTCGCCGGCGGCGATCGCATCCGCGTCGTGCCGCGCACGGCCGGGCAGCAGCGCTCGCAGCGCAGCACCAATCCGGCCGCCGGCACGCCAGCTCGCGACGAGCGTCACTGCGCGGCAGCCTCGAGCCCGGCGACTGCCGTTGCCGCCTCGACGGCCGACCCGGTGGCCGGATCGCCTGCCGCCACCGCACGCGCTGCCGCTTCCTGCTCGGCCATCGCAGGACGGTTGCGCAGGTGCAGCAGGAACTCCTGGACCAGGCGATCCCACAGCTCGATCGTCGAGCGCAGGTAGCGCTCCGACACGCCGCCCGCGACGACCACGTCCATCTCCAGCGCAAGAAACGGCCCGTGGCTCGCGAGACGCGCGAAGCGCTTGGTCCGGTTCCAGTCCGCGACGAGTTCGACCGGCAATTCACCCTGCACCTGCAGCACGCACGACAGCGTGTAGTCGATGAACAGCAGCGCGGCGGGCGATGCGTCGGGCCCCTGCGGCGCGAGCACGGCGGCCGGGTTGCCGAAACGCACCGCGAAGCCGATGCCCTGGCTCGCGCTCATCAGTTGCACCGCGCCGTTCTGTTCGGCCGCCGTCACGCGGTAGCCCGCGCGGCGCAGCACGTCGGCGAGACGGTCGGCGCTGATCGCTTCGATCGGCGAATCGTGTGCCGCGCGTTCGTCGCCGGCGTTCGGTTGCTTGTCTTGCATGTCTGTGTTCCCCGTATTCAACGAATCGATCGGTTCCATCCCGGCTGCTGGCCACATGCTCACTGTGGGTTCGCCGCAGCGGCCGACGCCGGTGCCGGCGTGGCGGCAACGGGCCGCGCAGCCGGGTCGTACTTGCCCGCGTACAGCGCATCGCCGTAGCGTTGCGCGATATCGTCGTACTTCACGCGGGCCGACTGCGCGAACGGCTGGCGCGACGAGAACAGCGAGCCGATCCCGACATGCTCGTATGCGTCGAGAATCTCGTGCCCCACGCGATACAGTTCGGCATTGTGTGCCTGGCAGGTTTTCAGTTGCGTGTCACGCGCCGCCACGTCCTTCTGCAGTTGCGTGTGCTGCGTATCGCGGGCGCGCGACACGGTGAGCAAGTCCTCGTAGGACGACTTGTATTTCGCGAGCGACTTCGCGTCCTGCTCGCGGCCCGCCCGCTCCTGCGCGAGCGCGCGCTTCGCTGCCGCTTCGGCGCCAGAGTCGCCGCGCGCGGCCGCCAGTTGCCCCTGCATCGCCTTCAGTTGCGCGAGCGCGTCGTCGCGCTGCTTCTCGGCCGCCACCTTGTCGCTTTGCAACTGCGCCTGGTTGTCCTGCAACTGGCGCAGCTCCTGCACGGTCGAGCGCAACTGGCTGCGCAGCTTGTCCTCGATGCTCTGCGCGTGCGCGCCGCCGGCCGCAAGCAGCAGCGTACCGGCCACGCCGGCCGCGAACATCGTGCGAGTGATCGTGTTCATCCGCGGCTCCGGTCAGAAGCGAGCATTGAGCTCGATCTGCAGCACGTCGATCGATACCGGCGGCCCGTACACTTCCTTCGAGCTCAGGTAACGGGCCGACACCCATGTATCGCGTGCGACCGCATACGCCGCGCCGAGCACGTAGCCGCGTGCGTTGGTGCCGCCGAGATGGAAGTCGGGATCGTTGAACGCGTCGAGCACGGCGTCCGGCTGCAGGTACTTGTACGCGATCGAGAAGTTCCACTGGCCCTTCTCGCGCGGCTCCGGCTCGCCGAACGTCGCCTTCGCGAGGAAGCCGTTCGGGCCGCTGCGGTAGTCGGCGCGCGTCGCATTCAGCGACGTCGAATCGTAGTTGTTGACCGGCAGCGACGCCGCCGCGAACGCCTTGTTGTCGTTGTACGCGAGGTTGCGCACGTATTCGCCGTCGAGACGCAGCTTGAAGCGATCGGCCACCACCGTGTCCCACTGTGCCTTCAGGTCGAGCAGCCGGTAGTTGTAGGCCAGGCCGAACAGCTGCGGCTGCGGCGTCATCCCCGGTGCGAGGTTCGGGTTCTGCACGATGTTGCGCAGCGCGATCAGCGTGTTGCCGCCCTGCATGAATGCCGGCGCCTCGTTGTCGGTGCTGCAGCTCGTCGCGCCGGCATAGAGCGCGCACGGCGACGACAGCGTGCCGCGCATGTTCTGGAAGTCGTAGTACGCGACCGCGCCGCGCAGCCGGTTCTTCGCATCGATCTTCCAGTCGGCGCCGAACTGCGCGCCGAACATCCACTTCGTGTCGCTGCCGGCCTTCTCGGTGCTGTTCGACGGGAAGTTCTCGCTCGTGTACTGGATCGGGAACACGCCGAGCGTGCCGAACAGCGTGACGTCCGGGTTCCACGGCAGCGCATGGCGCAGGTTCGCGGCGAGCCCGTCCATCATCAGGTCGTCGGAGAACACCAGGTCCGACTTGAAGAACGGGTTGTCGAAACGGCCGGCCGTCAGGTTCAGCCACGACGTCGGCTTGTACGCGAAGAACGCCTTGTTCAGCCAGATGTTCTTCTTCGCGAAGCCGCCGCCCGCGGTGGCCGTGGTCGACACGGGCCCGTTGTCGTTTCCGCTCGCGAGCTGGATGCCGGCGATCATCTCGTCGGACAACGTCGCCGTCACGCCGAGCCGCGCGCGGTAGCGCAGCAGGTTGTTGCGGTTCTCCCGCGTGTTCTGCGTGGGAATCTGCGTGTTGTTCGTATTCTGGTTGACGTCGAACCCGCCGCCCTGGTTGATCGCCGCGAAGTTCGTCACGCCGTTCGTGTTACGGCCGCCATAGAAGTGATACTCGTCGCGCACACGCAGGTCGCCGTCGAGCTTGATGCGCGACACCCAGTCGGGGAACGTGTTCGGCTGCGCCCAGTTCTCGGCCTTCGCCTGCGCGATCACTTCCTGCTTCACCTGGTCGCGGATCTGGTCGCGCACGAGCTGCGGCACGTACGGCACCGCGACATCGCCCGGCTGCGTCGGCGGGTTGACCACGCCGCCTGCCACGACCGGCGCGCCCGATGCGCGGGCCGACCTCGCCTGCACGGCCTCGGTGCGCGCCTCGCTGATCAGCTGGTTCGCGTTCTGCTGCGTGAGCACGCCGCGCTTCACGAGCAGGTTGATCAGGTTGATCACCACGCTCTCGGTCGGCGCGGCCTTCCCCGATGCTGCCTGCGCCTCGAGCGACTGCCCGTGCGCGGCTGACGCGCAGGCCAGCCCGAGCGTCAGCACCGCCGCGCCGACGCGCGACAGGCGCGCGGGCAGCGCGCCGTTGCGGGGCACCCCACCCCGTCCGTTCATCTTGCCAATCATCGAAGTACTCCGAACAATTTTCGTTTCTTTTCCGGCAGCATCCGTGCGACGGCGCCACCCCATGATTCTTTCGTCGTTTCGCGCACGCATCGTCATGCCGGCTTGCGCCCCTGAAGCTTGACGAGCACCGGATACGAAGTCGCGGGCGGCGGCACCTCGTCGACCCGGCCGAGCGCTTCGACCGCCGCGACGACGGCCGCATCGATCTTCGCGTCGCCGGTGGACTGCGCGACCGTCACCTTCGTGATCCGTCCCGACGTATCCATCCACAGGTTCAGGCTGCCCGCGAACCGCGCGCCGCCGGCTTCCTGCACGCCCTTGTCCTGCTCGATCGCGCGCTGCAGCACGTACACCATGTATTGCGCATAGCTCGCGTTGCCGAACTTGCCACCCCCGCCGCTGCCGAGCATGCCGGACCCGTCGCCCGCGCCGATGCCGAAGTTGTCGGCGCCCGCCTGCGCATCGGCATTCATCGTCATCTGCTTCGGCTGGTTGTCCGACGGCTTCGGCGCCTCGGACGGCTTCGGCGCGATCGTCGGCCGGTCGACCGGCGTCTTGACCTCTTCCTTCACCTTCTCGGGCGGCGGCTTCTGTTTCGGCGGCGGCGGGGGCGGCGGCAACGGAATCACCGTCGTCACCTGCGGCGCGCTCACGCGCTTCACGCCCGCCGTGTCGCCCGCGAAATGCCAGATCAGCGCGGCCACGCCGGCGAGCACCAGCGCGATCGCGACAGGCTTCACGTAGCGGCCGGGGCCCTTGTCCGGCGGGCCGCCGTTGTAGGTCATTTCCATCGCGTCAGCCGCCCTGCTTCGCCTTGCCGGTCACAAGACCGACCTGCGACAGATCGAGGCGGCGCAACAGGTCGAGCACGTCCATCACCTTCTGGTACTGCACGCCCGCGTCGCCCTTCAACACGATCGGAAACTCCGGATTGGTCGCCTTCTCGGTGCGCAGCCGGCTCTCGAGCTCGTCCATCGTCACCGGGTACGCGTCGAGGAACACCTGCCCCGAATCGGCCACCGTGATCGCCTTCGTCTTCGGCTTCGCGAGGCTCGCGGACGAGCTCGCCTTCGGCAGATCGACCTTGATGCCCTGCACCGACGCGGTCGTCATGATGATGAAGATGATCAGCAGCACGTACGCGAGGTCGAGCATCGGCGTGATGTTGATGTCGTCGTACGGCTTGTCGTCGTCCTGAACCTGCATGGTGGTCTCCTGCGTGGGTCAGTCGGCCAGCACCGCGTGATCCGGTGCGCGGTGCGCTTCGGCGAGGCGCGTGACGAATTCGTCGACGAACACCTGCATGTTCGCGGTCACGTTCTTGTTGCGGATCAGCAGGTAGTTGTAGCCAAACAGCGCGGGGATCGCGACGAACAGGCCCGTGACCGTCGCGAGCAGCGCGGCCGCGATACCCGGTGCGATCGCGTTCACGTTCACGTCGCCGGCCGCGGCGATCGCCGCGAACGTGATCATCACGCCGACCACCGTGCCGAGCAGCCCGAGGAACGGGCCGCCCGAGATCGCGATCGTCAGCAGCACCATCGACTTCGACAGCTTCTGGTTTTCGCGCACGAGCGTCGCGTCCATCGACGCGCGGATCGCCTCGATCGATTCCGACGTGATCACCGTGCGGCCGTTATCGTCCACGCGGCTGTGGATTTCATGCACGCCGGCCTTGTACAGCCGGTACAGCGACGACTGGTACAGGCGGCGGCCGTCGGCGCTCGCTTCGTCGACATGCGCGAGGCCGACCAGGTGGCGCCCGGCCACTTCGCGGAAACGCTGCACGAAATACTGGTTCGCCTTGTCGACGGTGCCGACGTAGCGCGCCTTCGTCCACATCACGACCCACGACACGAGCGCCATGCCGAGCAGGATCGTGATCACGACCCACGCGTCGACGGTCACCGACTGCACGATCACGCCGAAGTAGCCGAAGCCGAAGCCCGACTGCTTCTCGTCTGCACCGTATGCGACGAGCTTCGATTCCGAGCCCTGCGCGAGCGTGTCGACCGCGATCACGGCCGGCGAGCGCGCGATCTTCGACAGGCGCAGTTCGTCGAGCGCGCCTGCGTAACCGGCGAAGCCCACCGGTGCGCCGGTGGTGTCCGCGCCGACCGTTGCGACGCTGTTCAGCGCAGGCAGCGTCGCCGCGACCTGCGCGGCCTGCTTGCCGTTCACGTAGACGGTGAGATTCTTGCCGTCGGCCGTGACCGCGAGATACGTCCACTGGTTCGCGGCGACCGGCGATGCGGCCGGCGTGCGTACAGGTGCCGGATTATTGGCAGCGCCCTGGACTTCCGCGAACGGCACGCCGTTGTCGAGGCCGATCAGCAGCGCGTTCGCGCCGTCGCGACGGCTGTACAGCAGCGTGTTCGGCGTGAGCGCCGACGGCTTCACCCACGCGCTGAACGTGAAGCTGCCACCGGCCGGCACATTCAGCGACGGGCTCGCCGGCAACGTCAGCGACCCGTTGCCGTCGAACCGCGCACCCTTGCCGACGATGCCGTCCTCGACCGTCTGGAACGACGCGTTCTGCGCATGGTTGCCGTATGCGGTCAGGTCCTTCGGCGGTGCACCCGCCGCGCCGTTGAAGTGGTACACGAGCGTGTAGTCGGCATCGAACGTCTCGGCCGGCTTGCTGCCGTCAGGCGCCTTCTTGTTGCCGTAGTACATCCAGATCGACTCCGCGGCGCCGGCCGGCATCTTCGGGATATCGACCCAGATCAGCGCGACGCCGAGCACCGGATCGTATTGCTCGATGTGGTAGTTCAGCGGCGTCTTGTCGTCGGCAGCGACGAAACGGATGTCCGCGCCGTTGTCGGCCAGCCCGTCGAACTGGAAGTTGCCCGAGTGCAGGCGGATCAGCAGCGGCACACGGCCGGCCGATTCCGCGAGGTTCGCGCCTTTCGCGCTCGCGTCGATCGTGATCGCCTTCCGGTACGACCAGTCGTTCTGCCACCATGCGTTCGCGATGCCGGGCAGCACGCCGAGCATCACCGCCAACAGGAAAAACAAGACTCGCTTCACGATCCACTCCCCGAATGTGCGGGCGCCGCGCTCGTCGCATCGCCCCGGCACGATCAAAAAAAATCCGTCAGAAACCCAGCCTTACGTAGAAATCGAATCGCGGGCTGTACTGCCGCGTATAGACACCCGCCTTCAACGGCCAACCGGCCTCGAAATCCGCGCTCGCATACTTCATGATCTGTACCCGTGTGCCGACGCCGACACTCATCAGGTTGAAGCGCGACGTCTGCTCCGGCAGCGGGCTCAGCAGCCACAGGTGCGCCGCGTCGAAGAATGCGTGGAAGCGCCACTCGTTCACGCGGCTGCCGACCGCCCCGCCGAGCCACTTCGCGAGCGACGGGCTGCGCAATTCGACCGATGCGATCACGCCGCTGTCGGCCGTGTCCTCGGCCTGCATGTAGCCGCGCACACTGTTCATCCCGCCCGCGGCGAACTGCTCGCTCGACACGAGCGGCGAGTTCGAGATCTGCGCGTTCACGTGCGCGTTGGCCTGCATGTCGTTCGCGAAGCGCTGCGTGTGGTTGACGTCGAACTTGCCGTACACGAAATCGGGCGTCGCGTTGTAGCGCTTGTTGTCCCATGCACCCCAGTCGCTGCCGAGGCCGCGGATGTTGGTCGTCACCGACGCGGCAAACGACGTCTGCGAGTTCTTCAGGCTCAGCTGCCCGTTGTACGACAGCGTCACCGGCACGTACGTGAGCGGTGCCGTCGAGCTCGCCTGGCCCGGCATCGATACGTTTTCGTCGAAGTGCTTGCGGTCGATCTCGACGCTGACCGAGTGCGCGTAGGTATCCGTTGCCGGCAGCGAATAGATCGCGGTGAAGCCGTACGTGGTGCCCTTGCCGAGCACGTTGGTGTTCGCGACCGACGCGACGTTGCTGTCCGAATGCACGACCGTCGCGAGGAAGCTCCAGCGCGAATCCTTGATCGGCGCGAGATACGAGAACGCGTAGACACGCGCATCGTTCGGATGCTGCGGCGCGAGCACGTAGGTACCGGAGATCACGTGGCCGAGCTGCCAGAGATTCGAGTAGCTGAGGTTCGCGGTCGTGCGCAGTGTCGACGTGCCGGGGCTTTGGTCGTTGTTCAGTTCGAGCGAACCATGCAGCGGGCTGTGATCGTCGACCTTCAGGTCGACGTCGACCGTCTGCGGCAGCGCGCCCGGCTTGAGGATCGGAATCACCTGCCGGTCCGCCGAGCGGTTCAGGTCGGTAAGCTGTTGCTGCGCCTGGTTGAAATCGGGCACCTGGCCCTCGGCCAGCGCGGGCACCGCATCGCGGATGTTCTGCGGCGAGTTGTATTTCGCGCCGTCGACGCGCAAGCGGCCGACCTTCGCCTCGGTCACCTGCAGCAGGATCACGCCGTTCTTCACCTGCTGCTGCGGCAGCTCGACGACGACCGACTGGTAGCCGCGATCCTGGTACACCTTCTGCAACGCGTCACGTGCCGCGTTCACGTCGGCGAGCGTGCGGCCCGGCCCTTCGAACGGATACACGGCCTTCTCGATCTCGAGCGTCGGCAACGTCGTGTTGCCGCGCACCACGAAGGCATTCACGTCGAACGACTGCGGCGTGGCCGGTGCCGCCTTCGCAGCCGGCGCGGCTTCCTGCGCATGAACGCCCGGCGCGAGGCCCAGCCCTCCGGCCAGCACGACACCAGCCAGGCATCGGCAGTTCAGCCGCCATCGTTCACGTGACTTGCGGTCTACTCTCGGCGGCATGCGCCATTCCCCTTTGTTGTTCCGGATCGAAGCGTTGCGCACCGCGCCAGCCGTTCGCTCCGCTATCAAATGCCTGTTTCACTTTGATGACGATTTGTTCGTCATCCTTAGCATGATCTACGCAATGCATTTCCCGATTTCCGTACCCGGTGCGTTCAACCGCATCTATCGGAAAGGACGAAGCGACTCCGGAAAACCCGCAACCTTCGTCACGCATCGTCGCGATCGACTGCCTGCCGACACATCGGCACTGCTGCGCCGATCGGCAACGACCATCGTGTGCGTCGCACGAGTCGCCACTCTCACCTACCTAGACGGAACGGGTCGCGCATTGCCGCAAACTTTTTTTCGCGGGCCGTCCGACTGGCCGTCCGACTCGACGCCGGGAGCAGGACACGGCCGCCAGCGTGCGGCCTGCAAGGCGCGCGCAACGAGCGCCGGCGCGAATCGCGCGGCGCATTGCGCAGGAATGTGCGTGGCCCCCGTTTCGTGTACGTATCGTCTGCCGTGGCTGCCAAGGCTTCCGGGCACCGCGTGCTCGCGCGAGCATCGGCAAACGTGTTGCCGCCCCGAAGGCTGCGCGCGAGGCGCGTCACCCTCCCCCTGCGTGCGGCTCGACAATCCTCAGGTTTCAACCGGGAAGTTTTTGTGACATTCCGCTGAAGATATGCACGAGACGCGCACGAGACCGTTTCCGCGCACCGCATGCGCGATGCGGCGCCGCGACGAGCGTCCCGGCCGCGAGAAATCCTGCGGTTTGCGGCCGTCCGCTTCGTCCTAGCTATTGGGTAAAAACGTCAACGACCGGATCCCTCCATGTCATTCGCGACGATGTTCGTACGGTGGCTCGCCGAACGCCTGTCCGGCCATGCCGCGACCGCGGGCCGGCTGCCGCCTGCCGCCTTTGCCGCGCCGCGCCGCGCGTTGCGCTGGCGCTCGCCCTGGCTGGTCTGGCACCTGCTGTCGTGGATCGCGCTCACGTTGCTTGCGCCGCCGATCTGGACGATCGGCACGCTGCTGCTGATCGACGCGTCGAGCGACCAGCCGCTGTTCTGGATGCTCGCGATGGCGATCGTGCCGGTCGCGAACGGGGCGGCGATCGTCGCCGCGAACCAGCGCCATCACCGCACGCCGTTCACGCGGCGCTCGACGGTCGCGCTCTACCTGTTCTTCGTCGCAATGGCAGTCGGCTGTGCGCTGTTCGTGTTGCTGCTGTGGCGCTCGCATGCGATCGCATCGCTGGTCGGCCCGCTGGCGCTGACGACCAACGGTACGCACCCGGCGACGCTCGCGTTCTGGGTGGCCGGACTCACCGCGATGTTCGGCGTCACGTCATCTGCGCATGCGAGCATCGCCCATGCGTGGCTGGCGTTCGTAGACTGAGCGCCGTCACGCCGCCCTTGCAGGAGCATGCGAATGCATCGATACGGAAAGTCCGGGAGCGCGCGGCCGCGGCGCGAACGCGGCATCGCGATCGTCACGGTGCTGCTCGTCGTCGCGCTGGCGGCGACGCTCGCGGCGAGCGTGCTGTGGCGCCAGCAGGTCGCGACGCGCGACGTGGAGAACCAGCGGCTTGCGACGCAGACGATGTGGGTCGAACGCGCAGCGGTCGAATGGGCGCGTGCGACGCTGCGCGCACAGAACGCGACGTCGAACGTCACGTTCGTCGGCCAGCCGTGGTCGTCGCCGGCCGCCGACGTGCAGCTCGCCGACCTGCTGCCGCCCGACGCCGCGGCGGTCAATGCGGAGCTGTCCCGTGCATGGATCTCCGGCCATGTCGAAGATGCGCAGGCGCGCTTCAACCTGACGAACCTCGTCACGCGCATCGCACCCGGCAAGCCGTGGCAGGCCAACGGTGAAGGCGTACTCGCGTACCGGCGGCTGCTGAGCCAGCTATCGCTCGATCCCGCGCTCGCGCAGCAGACGGCCGACTACATGCTGCGTTCGCTGCGCGACACGAACGGCCCCGACGGCTGGCCGCTGCAACTCGTGTCGATCGGCGATCTCGCCCGCATTCCCGGCTACGACGCACATGCGATCGAGACGCTGGCGCCGTTCACGACGATCCTGCCGGACCTGACCACCGTCAACGCGAATACCGCTGCCGAGCCCGTGCTTGTCGCCGCGATTCCGACACTGTCGGCCAGCCAGGCCAAGCGGCTCGTCGACCGGCGCGGCACCGCGTACTTCGTCAGCACCGGCGACATCGCCGAGTACCTGCTGCCTGCGCGCGGCGGCAATCCGACGCTGCCGGACGGCTCGACGGTCGGCGTCAACAGCCTCTACTTCATCGTGCATTGCCGCGTGCATTCGGCGCGCATCAACGCACGCGTCGACACACTGATCGCGCGCTACGGCAGCGGCAATTTCACGTGGACGTCGGTGATCTGGGTTCATCGGCTGACGAGTTGAACGCGGCGCCTGGGCGCCGCTTCGTCATCGTCGGCTAGTTCAGCGACGATTCGCTCAACGCGACCGAGCGCATGCCCTGCGCCGCCGCGCAGTCGAACGACAGCCGCGTGAGGCTCGTCTCGCGCACTTCGCCGAGCAGCCGGTTCCAGTCGTCGATCGACACGAGCAGCGCGATCGGCCGGTTGTACTTGGTGACCATCACGAGCGCCTCGCCCGCGTGCCGCAGCGCCTTCGACGGATTGCTGCTGAAGTCGCGCGTCGCCATCGCGATCGTGCGCAGGCTGAACACGTTCGCGGCCGGGTCACCGCCGTCGTCATGCAGCAGGTGTTCGAGCGTCGCCGCGCGCAGCAGCGCCTGAGACTTCGCGGACAGCCGGTTGTCGCGACGCCGGCGCCGCTCGCTGCGCGGATCGACGTGCACGGCAAGCATCCGCACGATCTGGCCGAGCGTCGCCGCAGGCAACTGGTCGTAGCGTCGCCACCAGTCGGACGGCAGCGCGATCATCATCCCCGCGTAGGTCGCAGTGACGCCGTCGGCGATATGCGACGGCACGCGCTCCGCGTCGCGCTCATCCAGACCGAGCGCGCCGCTGACGACGCGCGTCATCACACTGAACGCGTTGTACGCGAGCGCCGCGATGCCGCTCGCAAGCAGCGACGCGCGAGCAGGCACGCCGCCGAACAACGCGCCACCGAGTACCGCCTCGAGCGAAAACGGCAGCGCGTCGCGCCAGCGCCGGCGTGCCAGCTGCATCACCTGGCACGCATCGAACTGCTCCGCCGGCAGGTTCGTCAGCACCGCGACCATCGCGCCCGGGTGGCCGTCGAGCCCGTGACCGCGCCACTCGATCCGCCGGAGCGCGCCGGCCGCTTCGCCATCGCCCGCGATGCCGACGGCCTGCTCGCGAACGTCGCCGCCATCGAGCGCGCCGGCATCGCGCCAGCCGCCGAGCGGCCGGCATGCGGCGCCGCCGTCGTCGCGCAGCACGAATGCACCACCGCGGCGCGGCCAGCCCGACACGATCGCGTCGACGTCGAAACGACCGTCGACGATCCACAGCTCGCCGGGCCTGACGGTTTCCAGCATCGCGCCGACGAACGCACGTTCATGCGCGCGGCCGCGCTCGACCGGCATCAAGTCGACGATCATTGCAAGCTCGGGATCGTAGACCGGCAGCACGCGCGCGCTCGTCAGGCCCAGCGCCGCATCGCGCACCGGGTCGTCGCACGCGCGGCCGCAGTCGCAACCTCCACCGCCGGGCGCGCAACTGTCGCCCGTGCCGTCCAGCACGCGCAGCCGCATCCCGCCGAGCGTGCGCCCGCGTTCGTCGGCCCGCGCTGCCGCGACGGGCAACAGCAGATCGACGCTGTCCCTGACGAGCGCCCGCCCCCAGCCGGCCCGCCATCGGCTCATGCCGTCGTGTAGCGCGGCCACCGCGGCGCCGGACGCGGACGAAGCGTTTCCGGGCACCGCGTGCGGCATCTGCGTCTGCGCGGCAATCGCCGCGATCGCATCGACCGCCAGCGCGAACAGGGTCTCGCGGATCGACTCGTCGTCGGGTTCTTCGTCCGCGTCGACAGCGGCGTCGATCCAGTCGTCGTGCAGCGCGCACTGCAGCACGAGCCGCGTCATGATCGTCATCGGGCTCTGTTCGACGAAGCGTTCCACAATCGTGCGCATCATCCAGTCACTCCACACTGTTCGGCCGGGCGCACTCGTTCGCCTGCATCGCGGCGCACGCGCACTTGACGGGCCGCCCACGACGCCGCAGCATCGTGGGCGTCCGGACCCGCGCGACGGCGCACCGCCGCGGCGGTCCGCCCGCAATCGATGCACGAGGCACCGGCATGTACGTAGATCCCCGCGTGGCCCATGGCCGCGCCCGGTTCGACCTGAGCGGCTCCCCGCGGCTCGTCGCCGACGAGCGCCGCTGGGAAATCAGCGACGTGGTCACGCGCGGCCTCGACGACTTCACGGGCGTGCGCAATCGCCGCAACCTGATGCGGCTGCTCGAACGCCAGATCGCGCCGAAGCTCGCCCGCCTCGGGCTCGAGCCGTACGTCGGCGCGCTCGGTCACGCCGAAGGGTTGTTCGTCAACTTTTCGACGATGAGCGCCGAGCACGGCCTGCGCGAATTCCAGCTTCAACTGACGGTGCCCGACCTCGTGCTGCGCAGCTTCGCGTCGAACGTAATCCGGCCGCACGCGGTCGCGCGCTGCATGCAGCGCAACGGCGTGATGTCGCTGACGGAAATCGAGCAGGAAACGCGCGTCGCGTTCGTCGCGGCGCGCGTGATGCGCTCGCTGGCGCTCGCGGAAGGCTGGCAGCAGATCGGCGTGCCGACGCCGCACGGGCTGTTCGTCGGCGCGTTGACCGACGCGCACGACGTCGCGATGAACACCTATTTCCGGCCCGGCGACAACGACCGTCCGTCGCGCTGGAGCGGCTTCTCGGCCCTCTTCTCGACGATGCCGGACTGGCGGCCGGAACAGGTCCGGCACGGCGGCGAACTGCTGCAATGGATGGTCAACCATATCGTGGCCCTGCAAGAATCCGCACCGTTCGTCGAACGCTTTCCCTTTCTGCGCGAGCCGCTGCGCGATGCCGGCGATCCGCTCGACGCCGCCTGGAACGGCGCACGCGCCGGCCTGCAGCCCGGGTCGCCATCCTGAATCCCGAGTCGTGCATCGGGGCTTGCGTGACGCGGCCGGCACGTACCCGGCCACGCCCGCCACCATGCGAGTGCGGTGATCCGGAAGCCCATTCAGGCCTCCGTTCCCCGGTCTCCGCTTTACAGCCCCTCTGTACAGCCCCCTCGCTCTCTCATATACAAGGTCGAAGCGGGCCCGCCTAACCCGCATACTTTCTTTCAGCGCACGTGTGTCACCGCGCAAATGCGCTTGCGCACCACACCAGTGCGCACGACGAGCCGCCGTATCAATGCGTGCGCGTCGGCCCGCCGGGCTCCTGGCGGCCGACCATCTCCAGCACGGCCCACATCCAGATCAGCTCGTGGACCGTGCGTGCATGCTCGTCGCTCTGCGCGCGCCAGCGTGCGAAAGCGTCGAGTTCCTGTTCCGTCGTGTCGCCGGCGCGCAACCACAGCAGCCAGCGCACGGCGCCCTCGCGGATCGCATCGGCGCGCGTATTCGCGTCGCCGGGATCCATATCCCGTTGCGATTCGTTCATGATCACGCCACCGCCCGAAGCTCCATCGACACACATCCCCCACACCGCGCATCGCTGCACGGCCGGGGCGCTTGCCACCCACGCCTCGGGTCCGACGACGTCACACCGGGCCGCCCTGACAGACGGCCCGGCGTTTGCCGGCCCTCATTGATCAAGTCGTATCGGACGGCCGTAACCCGCAGCGCGCGGACAGCCGGAAGCGACGCGAACGCATCGCGAGCGGGAGGAAGAAGGAAAAGTAAAACGCGGGAAGCCGGTCAGCTCAGCAGCACGATGTTGCCGGGCAGGCGCGTGATGTGCGCGCCATACAGGCGGCCGACCATGTCGATCACGTCGTCGAGCCGCGTGATCGGGAACTGCGCCTGCATCCGGTTTTCGCCGAGCGACGCGCTGCGCAGGATGACCTTGCCGCGCCGGTAGCGGTTGATCTCGTCGACCACATCGGCAAGCGGCACGCCGTTGAACACCAGCATCCCGCGCCGCCATGCGCTGACCGCGCCCGGATCGATTCGCGACACGGGCTGCACGCCGCGATCGTCGTAGACGACCTGATCGTCGGCCGTCAGCGTGCGCGCACCGCGCGGATGCTCGAGCGCGACCGTGCCGGACAGGCAGGTCACGCAGACCTGCGAGCCGGTGCGCCGCACGTTGAAGCGCGCGACGGTCGCCTGCATGCGGCCGCCGCCTGCCACCACGGTGACGGGCTGAATCGGCGTCACGCGGTCGGCCGGCGGCGCGGCCGCGTCGATCTCCGCCTCACCGGCGACGACTTCGACGCCGTGTGCGGCATCGCTCGCAGCCAGCACGTCGAGGCGCGTCTGCGTATTCAACTCCACCGTCACGCGCGACGACAGCGCGACGCTGCGCTGCTCGCCGGTGCCCGTGTGGTAATCGGCCGCGAGATCGCCGAGCGACGGCCACAACTGCATCGGCGGGCGCAGCGCGAGCCACGACGCGCCGGCCGCCACTGCGAAGCCGATGAACGCGCGCCGCCCGGTGCGCATCGTGCGCTCGCGCTTTGCCACGTTTGCCCAGGCAGCGGCCGCGCGTTCCTCGTGTGCAAGTTCGGTCGCCGCCGTGCGCAGCGAGCTCCAGGTATCGCGCAGCAGATCGGCAGCTTGCGGACGATCGGCGCACCAGCGCTCGAACGCATCGGCTTCGGCCTGGCTCGCGTCTCCCGAGCGCAGACGCAGCAGCCACGCACTCGCTTCATCGAGTTCGTCGTGGGCAGGTTCGGCCTGGGCTTTCGTCATCGTCTTGAAGCTCAAAATTTACGCGGGCCGCCTCGCGTGCCCGTGTACGGATCGCCGTCTTCCTGCATGCGCTGCAGGCAGTACTTCATTGCCGCACTCAGCTCGCTTTCGACGAGCCGCAGCGAAATGCCGAAATGCTCGGCGATTTCGCGGTTCAGCAGGCCGTCCACACGGGCGGCCAGCAGGATCGCGCGGCGCCGCGGCGGCAGGCCGCGCAGCACGTCCTTCAGTGTCTCGACCTTGCGACGCGCCGCGACGATGCGCTCGGGATCGGCCAGTTCGTCGGGCATCTCGAGCAGCGTCTCGACATCGTCGTCGTGCAGATGCCGGCGTTCGCGGCGATGCTGGTCGATCGCGACATTGTTCGCCATCCCGAGTATATAGGCGTCCGCGTTCGTCACCTGCGTGGAAACGTTCGCGTTCTCGAGGCGCAGCCAGGTTTCATGCAGTGCGTCGGCGGCGCCGTCCTTCGACCCGGTCACGCGCTCGAGGCGCCTGACGAGATACGCGTAGCGCGTCGCCAGCAGCTTCCTGAGCCCGGTGCGGTTGCTGTCGGTCATCGCGGCCTAGCCCCGGACGGCCGGCTGCGGCGCCGGACAGCGGAAATGCACGCCATTGCCGGCCGGCCGCAGCAGGATCGTGACCGGCTGCGGCAGGTCCGCAGGCGGCGCGTCGTCCAGCTTCATTGCACGCAACGCGCGCATCACCGCCGCGTCGCGGGCGGCCGAACCGCTCGATGCCACCATGTTGACCGCCACCACCGCCCCCCTGTTGTCGATGCGCACCTGCGCGACGAGTCGATAGCTGCCCGGCACGGCTCCCGGCTGCACGCAGAGTGCATCGATCAGATGCGCCTGCAGCAGGCCCGCGAACGCGTGCCGATCGCCGGAATCGCCGATCCCGTCGATCGGCAAGGCCGCATCCGCCGGCGTGTCGGCCGTCGCGGGCGCCTGCTCGTCGGCCGACTGCGCGACGATGATCGCTTCGTCCGGACGCGAGAATTCCGCACGCAACCCCGTTCCGGCCAGCATCCGCTCGAGCGCGTCGCGCGGCGCGAATTCGCCCTGGACCGGCGCACTCGTGCGCCCGTCGAGCAGCGGCGCCGGCGCCAGCACGATCAGCTCGGTCAGCCGCGCGAAGTCCTGCAAGGTCTTCGCGAGCGGCTGCGCGGGCAGATCGAAGCGCACGACGCTGCCGGGCTGGCGGACGATGGAACCGGTCTCCTGCGCGTGTATGCCGTGCATGCACGGCACGACGAACGCCAGCCACGCGACGAGCGCCAGGACACCGATCGGCGCCCGTGAACGTGTCATGAATCCCTGGACGGAAGTGGAGTTGCATGTTGCCGGCGAAATGCGCACCCCCGTGAGCGGTTTCGCAGCAAACGAACATCAGATTGTGAGCGGGCACTATGACAGTCAGGTGAAGCGTGCAGCGATGCGATTCAATACTTTCGCTGCGTTCATGCAATTCGCATTCAACGGGCCGTTTGCGGCTGCAGCAACGCCGAAACTGTCGTCACACCGGGCTTGCCGTCCGCGCTCGCGTGTGCGCTCACGACCCGCACGTGATGCGTGTGGCGCATGTGGTCGAGCCAGTCCATCCAGGCGGCGAACGAGATGCCCTTCGCGTCCACCTGAATGCCTTCGCCGAGCACCGCGACTTGTGCTTTCGCGATGCCTGCCTGTGCAAGCGACGCGGCAAGCGCATCCCGCAGCGCCACGCCGGCCGGCGGCCGGATTGCTGCGGCCGCACGCAGGCGTCGTGCCTCCGCGAGCTGCCCGCCGGCTTCAGCCACCTGTCGTTGCAATGCGGGCAGGTTGGCCGCAATGCGTGCGCGCCCCGTGTACGCGGGTTCCCAGATCACGTTGTAGACCAGCGCCGCGAACAACACGGTGCCGCCCGCCGCCAGCAGCGTGCGCTCGCGCGGCGAACGGCCGTCGAGCCACTGCGTCAGCGCGGCGCGGGCCGCGTGGAGCCGAGCATCCACTTTGCATCCTCCTCGTTGGCCGTCACACCTTGTGCCTGCAGGCGCTGGCGGAAACCGTCGCCGTCGACGGCGGTACCGGGACGGAAGGCGACCGCGAGCGTGCCGTCGCGATAGTCGAGCGTCGCGATCGCATCGGACGGGATCGGGCCGAGCGCACGCGACAGCGACGCCGACAGCGCCAGGTAATCGTTTGCATGCAGCTCGCCGGCCGCCGCGCGCAGGCGTTCGAGCCCGGTCCGCATTTGCAGCGGCGGGTCGAGCAGCACTTTCGTTTCAGGGAAAGCGGCTTTCACACGGGCCGTCAGCTCTGCATTCAACGCATCCTGGCGGTGGCGTAGCTGGAACCACTGCACGTTGATCGTCGTGATCGCGATGATGGCCGATGCGATCGCCAGGCCGGCAGGCACGCGCCAGCGACGCCATCCGCCCGTGGCGGCGCGTGAGGCGCTGCGGGCGAATTCGAACTGGCACAGGTCGAACTTGCAGTCGAGCGCGTTGCTTGCGAGTGCGTCCCACCGTAGTGTTCGTGCGGCCAGAGGGAATGCGGATGGTCCGGCCATGCGTGCGCGGAGGTCCGATGCGGCTGTTGCGCCGCCTTCGACATCGTCGTGACCCTCGACAACCAGCGCGTGTACCCGCACGAAATCGTGTTTCGACAACTCGGCAATCGTCGCATCCAGCGCCGACGCACGCGTTTCAAAGCCAAACCCCGATGACCCACGCTTGATGGCGAGTTCGAATCGGAGCGGGTTGCCACGCGCATCGGTATCGGTATCGGCATCGGCTTCGCTCGATGCGGATGGACACATGATCAGCACATCGGTTTCACAACGTCCGGTATCCGCTTCGCTCAATGCCGGAGGACTGGCGATCAGCACATCGGCTTCGCTGTGCATGAGCACTGCCGCTTCGCCGTCATCGTGGTCGTTCGGTATTGCAAGTGTTCGCGATGTGGGTGACCTTGCGGACTCGGGCAACACATTGCCTTGCTCGCCGCCATCCACTGGCTCACCGTACACCGTCGTCGTCATGCAGTGGATCAACGGCACCGCACGCACGCGCCGATGGCCGGCCTCGTTGAACCAGCGAATCACTTCGCCGAACCGCTCGCGATCGACGACCGCCACGGGCCGCGCTGCATTGCCGTTTGCAGCCGGGCCAACGGCGACATGACTCTGCTGAGCATCGCCGATCAGATACTCCTCCACCGCATGCGGCAGCACGCGCCGCAGTTTCTCTCCCTTTACGGGTGGCAGGTTCACGTCGACGAGCAACGTATCCCGCGCAGCGAGCACGAGCACGGTCGATCCGGCCTTCGGCCACACTTCACGATGCACGCGCCCCGCCTGCACGAATCGCCCACGGCGGTCGAACAGCGCGTACGGCATCTCCGTGGCTTCCCACCCCGCCGCATCGAACGCGCCGATCGACGGCAGCAACACGATCAGGCTCGACATCGCGCCTCCTGGACGCTTCGTGCGCCACTCATGGCCGACGCACGACGAAGTTGCCGATGCCCGTGCCGACGACGGCCACCCGCACATCGCCCGACCACAACGTAATCGTCACCGGCACGTCGATGCTTTCGCTGCCGAGCACGATACGCGACGGCGTTTCGCCGCCCCCCGTGTAACGCACCGACACGCCAGTCACCTCCGTGCCCCAGCGGCGCGCGCGATACATGTCGTCCGTCATCGGCGCCCACGCGCCGCTTTCCGTGCGCTGCACGAAGCGATAGCCGCCGCCCACCGCTTGCCACGCGATCGGCATCGAGCGCACCTGCGCTTCGTCGCCGGCCGATTCGAGCAGGTTCGCGAGCCGCTGCGCTTCCTCGGCCAGATCCGTGCGGCGATTGCGCGACGGCGCGAGCGTCACGACCGCGACCAGCAGCCCGACGATCACGAGCACGACGAGCATCTCCAGCAGCGTGAAGCCGGCCGCACGGCGCAACGCGAGCGGACGCTGTTTCCTGACGAGCGCGATCCTCATGCCGTTACTGCCACGAGCCGATGTCCGCATCGTTCCCCTCGCCGCCCGGCTTGCCGTCCGCGCCGTAGCTGAACACGTCGATCGCGCCATGCGCGCCCGGGTTCAGGTATTGATACGGGTTACCCCATGGATCCTTCGGCAAGCGTTCCAGATAACCGCCGTCCTTCCAGTTGTTCGGCACCGGATCGGTGGTCGGCTTCTGGACCAGCGCGGCAAGCCCCTGCTCCTGCGACGGATAGCGGCCGTTGTCGAGTCGATACAGGTTCAGCGACTGCATCATCGTGCCGATGTCCTGCTTCGCGGCGATGCGGCGCGCCTCGTCGGGACGGCTCATGATCTTCGGCACGATCAGCGCCGCGAGAATCCCGAGGATCGCGACCACCACCATGATCTCGATCAGCGTGAAGCCGCGTTGCATGCGACGGCGCGCGCTGTCATGCGGCCGGCCGGCATGCAACGTTCGGACTTCTTCGTGGCGCGTCATCATGCATTCACCCTTGCGTCAAAGAATGGAAACCGTTCCTGTTCATCGAACCCACCGAACCCATTCGCTGCCATGAAACCGCTCGCCCTGCTTCGCACCGTTCCGTCCCGCATCGATCCGCTGGCGCTCGTCGCGACGCTTGCAGCCGGCGCGGCGCTCGTCGCCGTTTCGATGTGGGCCGCGCGCGCACTGAACGCGCCCGATGCACCGGCCCCTGCCCAACCCGCGCCGCCCGCGCCGTTCGACGTCACGGCCGGTGCGCAGCTGTTCGGCGCCAAACCCGACGACAGCCGCAACACGATCCAGTTGCTCGGCGTGCTCGCATTCGACGCGCGCCGTGCAGCCGCGATCGTCAGCGTCGGCGGCGAAGCGGCGCGCGTCGTGCGGATCGGTTCGGTGATCGGTGAAGCCGCGAAGCTTGCTGAAGTGCGCGCCCGCTCGATCGTCGTCGACCGCAACGGCCTGCAACGCGAGATCGCGCTGCCCGCCGTGCAGAACGCCAACGCGTTCGTGCGCTGAGCCGCAGCACATCACTGCACCATGTTGTTCAGCTCGATGATCGGCATCATCACCGCGAGCACGATCACGAGCACGACGCCGCCCATCGCCAGGATCAGCAACGGTTCGAGCAGGCTCGTGAGGAACATCGTGCGGCGCTCAAGCTCGCGCGATTCGCCTTCGGACGCGCGGTCGAGCATCGTCGTCACGTCGCCGGTCGCCTCGCCCGAGCGGATCAGGTGCACGAGCACCGGCGGAAACGTCTTCGTATGGGCCAGCGCGCGCGACAGCGCCGAGCCTTCGCGCACGCGCACGATCGCATCGTCGACGTTCGCGCTCATCGCTCGGTTCGACAGTGTTTCGCCGGCCGCCTGCAACGCGCGCAGGATCGGCACGCCGGCTGCGGTCAGGATGCCGAGCGTGCTTGCAAAACGCACGGTGTTGTAGCCGCGCACGAGCTTGCCGGCGAGCGGCGCGCCCAGCAGCCAGTGGTCGAACTTCAGCCGCGGCCCGTCCTGCGACAGCACCTTGCGGATCGCGAAGACGATCGCGACCGTCGCCAGCAGCGACGCCCACCACCAGTGCCGCACGAAATCGGACAACGCCATCATCACGACCGTCAGCGTCGGCAACTGCTGCTTCGTGCTGGTGAACACGTTGGCCACCTGCGGCACCACGTAGCTCAGCAGGAACGTGACGATGCCGAACGCGATCAGCGTGACGATGCCGGGATACGTGAACGCCAGCAGGATCTTCTGCTTCAGTGCGTTGCTCTGCTCGATGTAGTCGGCCAGGCGAGACAGCACGATGCCGAGCTTGCCCGTGTGCTCGCCGGCCGCGACGAGCGCGCGATAGATCTCCGGAAAGTCGCGCGGATGCTGGCTCAACGCATTCGCGAACGAATGGCCGCCGACGACTTCCGCACGGATCGACGCCATCAGCTCGCGCAGGTATTCGCGCTCCGCCTGCTCGCTCAGCACCGACAGCGATTCGTCGAGCGGCAACCCCGCAACCAGCAGGCTCGCGAGCTGGCGCGTGATGATCGCCTGCTCGCGCTGCGACAGCTTGCGGCCGAGCGACAGGCGTTGATGACGTTCGCCGTGCAGGCGCTGCGCGGCGAGTTCGACCACGAGCGGCGTGAGACCTTGCGTGCGCAGATGGCTGCGGCCTGCGCGCGCGCTGTCGGCTTCGAGCACGCCTTTCAGCGTGCGGCCGGTGGGATCGATCGCTTCGTAACGGAATGCCGACATGTCAGTGCCCTCGTGTCACGTGTGCGACTTGCTCGGCGACGTCGTGCAACGAGTCGGACGGAGTCGTCAGGGAAGACTACGGAGCGAACCGGCGCAGATTTGTGACGGATGTTGGGCTACCTTTTTTGGCTCTGGCAGGCGTTATTACTTTCGGCCGGCGATCTTATATTGGATAAATGATTTAATTCATATCGATAGCATCAATTATTCAATAATTTACCGCCCGTCAATCACGAATCAATACTCTCCAATTAACACCATTCAATCAATTTCATGAATATATAAATCGGATAGCCGATGCGCCGCCAGAAGAAATGTTCCGTAGCATCCGCCACGAAACTGACTTGATGTTGCGATATAGCTGCCGTGTGCGCCAACACGCCTGCAGCGCAAGTCTGTCACCACGGTACGCCACCATCTTCCCAACATCTGGGAATCATTCATCCCGCGAATCGATCCCGATTCACCGCCTACCAATCCGGATAAAGCATTGGCAATATCGCCAAAAATGTTCCGTACCATTCGTTATTAAAAATTCACACGCCGCATACGGATTTCCTCCTACATTTATCCGGCGGTCTACACGGTATTCAAACCGCAGCAGCAGGCTTCCCGTTTATCTTCGTCCAAGGAAATTTCTCATGAAATCCAGCAAGCGCAAGATCTGTCAAGTCCTCGCTCTCGTCGTTTCGGGCATGGGTGCATCCGTCGCGATGGCCGCAGGCCCGCTGATTCAAGGTGGTGGCTCGTCGCTCGTCGCGCCGACGATCGGCGCCAGCGCCAACCCCAACGTCACCCCGCCCGTGACGGCTTCCGGCGAACTCGGTCTGTTCGGCTCGTCCAACGCCTCATTCACGTACTTCTCGGTCGGTTCGGGCGCAGGCCAGAACGCGTTCCTGAACAACCAGCCGACGTACCTCGGCGCAGGCGTCACGGGCACGGTCAACTTCGCGAACAGCGATGCCGCGCTGACCACCGCGCAAGTCGCGTCGTATAACGCCAGCACGATCGGCGCGAACAGCGGCCCGCTGATCCAGATCCCGTACATCGTGACGGCCATCACGGTGCCGGTCGTCAACGGTCCGGCCGTGACGAGCGCGAACACGCCGCAAACGACGCCGGGTCAAGCGCACAGCATCGCGCTGAACGACGACGACCTGTGCGGCATCTTCTCGGGCAAGCTGACGAACTGGAATCAGGTCACCAATCCGGAAGGCGGCCTCTACTCGACGAACGCCCCGATCAAGGTCATCTATCGCTCGGACAGCAGCGGCACGACCGAACTGCTGACCCGTCACCTGGCCGCTGTCTGCACGGCCGGCAACACGGCGACGGGCGTCAAGTTCGTCGATTCGCTGACGTTTGCAAACACGACGGCATTCCCGGCCGGCGTGCCGGGGAACTTCATCGGCGCTTCGGGCAGCGGCCCGATTGTCAATGGTGTCGTGACCGGTGTCCGCGGCTCGCTCGCATCGCTGTCGTCGGCAGGCGTTGCCGCCGTCGCGTACCTGAGCCCGGACTACACGAACACGTTCCTCGCGTCGCAAAGCTCGGTCGTGACGTCGTCGGGCGCGCTGCAGCTTCCGGTCGCCAGCCTGTACAACTCGACGAACGGCGTGTACTACGCACCGACGTATGCAAACGCAACGACGGCACTGGGCACGATTGCCGCCCCGTCCAACCCTGCCGATCCGAATGCATGGGTACCGGTCTCGGGGCCGAATTACGCGGCTCTCGCCAACCCGAAGGCCGGCTATCCGGTATCGGGCACGAGCCAGATCATCCTGAGCCAGTGCTACGCCAACCCGACGGTTGCATCGAATGTTCAGAGCTTCCTGAACAACCACTACACGAACGCCAGCTACGCATCGGTCGTTCATGGCAATGGCTTCGACACCGTGCCGTCGAGCTTCCGGACCGCGATCTCGGCGAACTTCCTGAGCAACTCGAGCGGGAACGGCCTGGACATCGGCGATGCAGGCAACTGCTCCTTGTACACCGGCCGTTAAGCGGTAACACTGCTGATTCAACGCGTCCTGTTGAACCCGCCTCGCTCCTGCGAGGCGGGTTTTTTATGGAACGGCCACTATCGGATGGATAGAGGCACAAGCAGACGCCACATACATCGCATGAAACGGATCGTGGCCGCAGGCACGATTCCATTCCCGTGCCCCTCACCTGCCCCCGGCAATCCGCCGCTGCGCTTCCACATCGCCGTATTCGAAGCAACGCCAGCCTCGGCACCACACGGCCTCGATGTCCGATTGCAGTGCGTTTGAATCAACGGTGTTCCCGAACAAGACCCTCCGGAACAGGCACCGCGACGTCTTCGTTCCCGTTGACCAGCAGGCTGCCTGAGCTTGTGCAACTCGGGGCCTTAAAACGACATGCCCCCACTCCGAACACGAAACGGGGGCATGTGCTTCCATTCACTTCGATCGATGCGGATCCTCGCAGCTCAACACACTCAGTTCGGGTCGAATTCAGAACCTGTTCAATTTCACGAGTTCGTCCTTGCCAAGCAAAGTCCGCTGGGTCGGCCCCGCCGCGCCGAACCCAAGCAGGGCGACCGAGTTCGACGAATCGTAGCCAACCTGCTCCGACCTGCGCCGCTTCGATCCGCCATCCTGACCGTTATCCCCAAAGCCCTCGACCTGCACGCTGATCGTCCAGCGGCGCGGAGCAACGCCCGATGCATTGTTCTTCGCGATGTCCTGCGCGACCTGGCTCGCCGCCGACGCCGCCGAACTCGCGGCAGTCAGCGCGCCCGTATTCACCGCCTGAACGAGCGGGATACCGGTCGCCTTGCCGGTCACCTGGATGTTGTCCGCGTTCACGACACGCAACGCGGCGACGTTGAGGTTGCCTGCGCGTATGCCCGCATCACCAGCATCGACGGTACCCCGCGGCGCGATCAGGTTGACCGTGCCCTTCGGTGCGCCCGGGATGCTCTGCAGCGTCGCGATCCCCGCCCCCGTCACCTGCCCGCGCGAATCGACCGTGCAGTAGTGGTTCGCATCGCAGACATACTGCGGCGCCGGTGTGTCCGCCGACGTTTTCGCGCCCTTGCCTGCGTTGATGTCGCCGTTCGAACTCCAGATCGTCATGTCGCCGCCCTGTTCGGTGAAGATCCGGCTCTGTGCGAGCAGCACGCTCTGGTCCGTGAAGATGTCGACGTTACCCTTCTCGAGCGTCAGGATCCCCATCGTGCCGGGGCCGGCAACGACCTTCCCGCCACTGTCGACGATCTGCGGCGGCGCCGTCGTACTGCCGACGAGCGCCTGCCCGCCCGGCCCGAGGATCGTCACGTCGCCGCCTTGCTGCGTCTGGATCGTCGTGCTGCGGATATCGAGGTTGCCCGTGCTCGCGGGCTTGTTCGCCCCATTCGAGCCGCCCTCCAGATTGTTCGCCGTATAGCCGAACGAAGCGGGGAACAGCGTG
Source organism: Burkholderia sp. AU30198 (assembly GCF_020419825.1). Lineage (NCBI taxonomy): Bacteria > Pseudomonadati > Pseudomonadota > Betaproteobacteria > Burkholderiales > Burkholderiaceae > Burkholderia > Burkholderia sp. AU30198. The sequence goes on from NZ_JAIZSA010000002.1 coordinate 61,619, forward strand.
TTGATCGCCTGGTACCCTCGCGAATACTTGCCGTTGTACCGGCTCGCCGGGTCGTTGAAGTCCGCACCGACCTGTGCCAGCACGCCGAACAGCACCTTTTCCGCGAAAAGCTGCTGGATGTAAGACGGCAACGCCTGGAATTGCTTCCACGCGTCGTCGGCCGTCAACCGGCCGACCTTCGCCAGCGCAGCGTCCTTGTCCGCCTGCAATCCCGTATCGACGCCAAGCCCCGCGTCGTACTGCTCCATGAACGCGATCAATGCAGGCGTCGCACTCGGCACACCGGCCACAGAGCTGCCCGGAGCGATATAGGCCGATACGAATCCCGGCAGATCGACACCCGGCCCGACGCCGAACAGCACGTTGACGTTCGCGCTCTCGTGCGGCAGGTTCGGGTTGTTCGCGTTACCTACCGCGTCGATACCGGTGAACACTTGTGCGAGCCCACCTGTATTGGCAACCTGGTTGTACAACTCGGCCTGACTCGTCAGCGGGCCGATGTTGCGTCCCGCCTGTATATCGAACCATCCGGGCCCGCCGATCGCCAGCACCGGAACAGCGCCGCCGCCGGTATAAGGGATCGGCGTGTCGTAGATATCTCGGCCGGCCACGACTCGAGTCACATCGGAACTGCGCAGGTTTTGCCCCCAGAACGCGAGGTTAACGATGTCCTGCCCGGCTTGCAGAAGCGCCGGTTTGTCGATCGATAGCGTAATGAGGCTCCGGTAGAGCCCGTCATTGTTGTTGGGATTGTCCGCCGTGCCGTTGACGATGCTTCCATTCAGGCTGTAGATGCGTGCGGGCTGCAAGTCGTCACCGTGAAGTGCATTCAGCGCATGGGCAGCGAGCGTCGTATTCGTCAACGCCGGAATCACCGCTAGTGGATTTGTCGGCGAAGGCATCTGCGAAGGATCGGCGTCGGACATACCGAACGTATTAGGCAGATTAGTCCCTACCAGTACTGACGATATGCTGGATAGATTCACGGATCGATCCGCAACCAGATTCAACTGGCCAACGGCCGACGGATAAAGCACACCACCCGAGTCGATATTGATCCCGCCGTCAAATGCCGTCAGATTGACGCTAGCCGGCAGTACGCCATTGGCCCCTGTCAACAAGCCGCCGAGCGAGCCGAGCCGGACGTCTCCGGTTGTGGACAGCACATTCACCGCAGAAGTCGGCGAGTATCCCTTGCTGTCGGCATACTGGCCGTAATTCGACAGGTTGATTGTAGTGGCGAGTTGCCCACCTGGCGGGTCGAAACGACTTGCATACGACGGGTTCAGCACTGCGCCGATTTCAACGCCTTGACGCGCCATGACATCGAGCACGCCATCCTGCGTCGCAAGCACCGTCGATACGGCAATCGGGGCCTTCACACTAGTCATGGGAGATGACACGGCAATATCAGATCCGATGCTTCCGCCAGCCGATATCGTCCCTGAGCCCTTCGCGACGAAGTAGTCGCCGCTCAGAATATCGGCACCGGCTCGCACCGTCAGATTTCCACCTCCGACAGTCACAGGCTTACCGCTTTCGTTCAAGTACCACGTAGTCGGCAGCGACACGGCGAGGTCGGCAATATTGCCACCGGCGCTGATCGACACGTTGCCGCCAACGCTCATCACGCCTTGACCGAATGCGCCGAAATCGATCGACGATCGGGTCAACGGAGCCTGAATGCCATAACCATCCGAGGTTTTCGCCGCGGTGATCTGCATCCACGGCCACCAGTACTGGCCGATATTGTTCCCCACGCCGCCGGTCACCGCACCCGTCGCATCGGTCACGTTCTGAATTCCGTTGATATCGCCCTGCACGCGAATCGAAATGTCGCCGGCCGAATCAGGGTTCACGGCCGGCGTAACCAGGATGTCTTGCAGGCCCGAGCCGCCATTAGCGACAGCCGAGGCAAGCCCCAACGCGGGCGAACCCTGCGCAGGCGCGCCCGCCGTGTACACGCCCCCTGGAGCGGTCGTATCGGCCAGCGTGAAATCGGTGGCCGCCGCAATGTCGATCGAACCCGTTCCCGTCCTGATCGTTGTCGGCTGCAGCAAGGCCAACCCGTTCGAGTCGATATAGGCAGTGTGCTGATTCAATGTGACGTTGCCCGCGGGCCCACTCGCCGAACTGAGCGCTGCGCTCGGTTGCACGGCGAGGGGATTGGCACTCGCCAGATCTGCGCCACCGACAATACGGTACGACGTGCTTTGACCGCTCAGCAATGCTGCATAGCTGATCGGTAACGGGTTGTCGGCAGTTGCAACGTTCGCGGGTGCGTTGCCTGGCAACGCACCTATATTGACGCCTGAGTTCGCGATCGACAGCGGAGCGGCCGGTGCGTAGAAGAAACTGTACGCATTCCTGGGATTCACGAACACCAGGTTCGGAGACTTCGTGAAAGACAATCGATCCAGATAAGTTCCGTACAAGGCAATGTACTGCCCATAATCACTGGGCTTCGACGACATGACCGGTGGTGTCGGCGTGCCAAATGGCTCGAAGAGGACGACGCCGTTCCGCACCACGCCGGCAACTGTATTATTTGAGTACCCTTGGAACCACGAGCCCGGACCATAGTACGCGTCGGCATAATCCTTGTAGGACGCATAGTTCGACAGCACCGGAGCCGGCGTGCGCAACGGGATATAAGGCATGATGTGGAATGCGTATTTCCCACTTGCCCAGTAGCCGTAATACGAACCCCATGAACTACCGTACTGCAGATAGTCGGAGTAGTACTGAGCCGCTTGATTCTGAAGCGGCGCGGTCAGCGCAACGTTTGGGTCGTATAGCGGATTCGTCGGATTGCTGCCGATCGACGTCAGCGATTGGCTCGATCCATCGGTAAATTGCACGGTGATCGATGCGGGATCGTCAACCGATATCAGGCTGTTGTAAAGGGTCAACGCAGCGGCATACGTCCCCGTAGCAGAGGCATTCCCCGCCGCCCCCAGAATCGTCGCGACCTGGCTCTGAAAAAATCCGTCGGTAATACTCGCTTCCGCATCGAAATTGTTCGATGCGCGGAACGTCAGCATCGGCGCGACCGTCCCGTTATAACGATACGAAGGATCGATCGTCCCGCTGTTGTTCGGCAGTCCCGCGCCGAGATTCCAGTTGGACAGGACCGAGATGTTGCCACCGTTGATCGCCGTGCTCGGATTGTCGAATTCGACACCGGGTGCCATCCGGAAATTCGCGATGTTCGCCGTCGAGCCCTGCAGCGTCGGCCCATTCGCTCCGAGCCCGCTCTGAATGAATCCCATCAGCGTGCCGGGCGTCATCGACAGCGTGCCGTCGCTCGCCTTGACGATCTGTCCGCCGTAGTAATTCTGATGATCGGCGTTCGCAGTCGTCGGAACGAAGTACGCACTGTCTATCCCCGGGAATCCGATCGACGAGATCCCCGTGTACAACGACGCCAAATCTGCCTGGCTCCCCGTCAGCGTCACCTGCGCGCCAGTCGCATTGTTCGTCAGCGTGCCGCCGCCGTCGCCGTTCGCGTCCGGCGTGAACGAGAAAGTCGGCGGATTGGTGCCTTGCGCGGTGAAGGTGCCGGCCAGCAAATGCCCGTTGCTGTCATACCAGCCTGCCGGATCGACGATGCCGTCGAAGTGCTGCGCACCCGATGTCGTATCGGTCGTGCTCCACGTCGCGTACGCCTCGAGCGTTGTCGCACGGGAACCGACGATACCCTTGCCGTCGTTGAACGCATTCGGCAGCTGAACATCGACGCTGCCATCCGCGAGCAACGGCGCGCGGAAATTCACCGTGCCGCCCGACAACCCGCCGGCCATCCCGCCCGATACGTCGATCAGCGCATTCGCACCGACACGGATCAGCCCCGAACGCGACGGATCGATATTCTCGTATCCATAGGTCGCGTTGTACGGGTTCGCCACTGTTGGATCGAACATCGCGCTCGTGCCGATGTTCACCTTGCCACCGCGCTGCGTCGGGTCGGAGCCGCGTGCGAGCAGCGTGCCCTCCACATCGACGCCGCTGCGCCCGTACAGGTCGATTTGCCCGCCCGCCTTGCCCGACGCGTCGATCGTGCCCAGCACGTTCACGTTGCCGTTCGCCGTATCCGACGCATTGCCCGCGCCGCCGTCGGCCGTCAGCGACACCGAGCGCGCGGTCAGCGCGTTACCGGCCGACAACGTCAGGTTGCCGGACTTCGTATGAACCGCAATCGACTGGTTCACGCCGCTCGATGCGAGCGTCTGCGCCAACGAATCGAGATCGGCCGCCCCGGCCGTGTCGAGCGACAGCGAGCCACCCGCATAGCCGTTCGTCGCGCCGCCCTTGATCGTGCCGTTGAGATTCACGACCTGCTTCGGCGCAGACAGCGTCAGGCTGCCCGCCGCGCCGCCGCCTTTCGCGCCGGAGAAATCGAGCGTCGCGCCCGACTGCACGTCGACCGTCCCTGCATCGGCGGTCAGGATGATCGAACCGGCCGGCGCGTACTGCGTCACGTCGAAGAACTGTTTCGACACGCCCGCGGCGCTGACCGTCGAACCGCTGCCGATCGTCAGGTTGCCGGTGGTCGCCTCGAGGCTCACGTTGCCGGCCGGTGCCGCGATCGTCGCGCCGTTGTCGGCCACCGTGCTGCCAACGAATTTCCACGCGCCGCCGACCGGCGTTTTCGTCAGCGCCGTGCCCGCTGCGCCGTTCAGCGTCAGGACACCGGACGTCTTCACGGTCGACGCGGAACTCGTATCGGCCAGATACACCGGGGCATTCAGCGTCACCGGCAATGCACCGAAATCGAACGTCCCCGTGCCTTGCGCCACGATGCCGCCGCTCGCGGTCATGTTCACCGACGAGAACCCGCTCAGCGTCTTCGTGCCGGCGCCGAAGTCGATCTCCTTCCCGTTGACCGTCAGCGTGCCTCCCCCTGCTGAGCCCGCACCGTTGGGCGCGCCCGTCTCGTTCGTGAATGCGATCTGCTGTCCGTTCAACGTGACGTGGCCGCCGTCGCTCGTGAACGTGCCGGCGCTCAGGTCCACGCTCTTGCCGAACGTCGCGTTCACGTCGCCGACGAAACCCATTGCGCCGTAACTGCGCAGCGAAACGAGATCCGCATTGGCAAGCTGCGCGAGCCCGGCCGGATCAATCACGAAGCCCGGCAGGTTCGCGGCGGCCGCACCGCTCGCATTCGTGAACGTGATCGCCGAGCCGTCCGCGGTAATCGCTTTGCCCGACAGCACCGCGCTCGGATCGACCTTCAGGTTGCCCGACGAATCGAGCATCAGCGCCTGGCCGCCCGACAGCGTCGCGCCCGCACCGACCGTCAGCAGCCCCGTGCCGGTGCCGCCCGTGCGCGTGAGCGGCGCCATCGCGCCGTTCGATACGCGCAGCAGCGCGCCGTCGCCTGCGATCGTGATCGGCTGGTCCTTCGCGGCCGGGTAGTCGCCGGCGGCCACGATCGACGCCCCCGCGTCGACACGCAAGCCATTCGCCGCGCTCGAATCCGTGCCGCTCGCGTCGGTCTTCGTCACGAGCAGGATCTCTGGGCCCTTCAACGACGAGCCGGCATCGTTCGACACCACCACGCTGTTCGCAATCGGCGTGATCGTCACGCCCTTCGTCGTCGCGACGCGCGTGCCGCCGATCAGCAGGCTGCCGGCGTTCAGCGAATCGAGCGCATCGCCGCCGATCTGCAGATAGCCGGGCAGCGCCGCGCTGCCGTTGCCGGTGATCTGGATGTCCTGAGACGCGACGTCGACCTCGGCCGGCGCGCCGCCCACACCTGCCGCCGCGTTCAGCGTCGCACCGAGCGTGAGCGCCTTCGTTGCAGCCAGCACGAGCTGGCCGCCGTCCACCGGCAGCGGCGGCGTCACGTTGCCCTGCTTCGCAGCCTGCACGGTGAAGAAGTCGTTTGCCCCCTTCAGCGTGTATTGCGAGTACTGCTGCCACGTCGCACCCGACTGCACGTTGAAGAGCGTCGGCGTCGCGCTGCGGCCGCCCGTCACCGCATCGGCAAAATACCCGGCCGCCACGACGGTGCCGTCCGGCAGCACCTGCGACGCGCCCGGCACGACGTTGCCGGTCGTCGCCGATACCGTCACGCGATAGGCGCCCGGCAGCGTCGCGTACTTGCCGGGCAGCAGCGTGTAATAGCCAGGTGCTAGGCCCGGCACGCCGGACAGGTACACGGCCTTGCCGATCGCGTCGTTCATGCCGGCCTGGCCGACACCCAGCGTCACGGTCTTGGTCGTCGGCGTCCCGTTGCTGGCGACATCAGGCTGCAGGATCTGTGCAAACAGCGGATCGTAGGCGGCAACCGGCGCTTGCGTGCCCGGCACGATCGCGTAGACGTTCCCGGCGCCCGCGTTGACCGGCACGGCCGTTGCGCCCTTGCCGTTCGCATAGCTCACGTTGTATTGCGACAGCACGTCACGCGTGCCGCCCGTGCCCGGCACCCATTCGGCGGCCTGCAGGTCACCGCCGCCGGACAGGTCGATCGTCGCGCCCTTGTTGAGTGCGACGCTGGTGCCGTTCACGCCGATGTACTTGGCCGGCGGCGCACTCAGGTCAGACGCCGTCGTGCCCGCGAGCGGGTTGAACTGCCATTCGACGCCATCGACCGTCGTGCCGTAAGGAATGGTCGATCTGCCGTTCGAAACCGACGTCACGCTGCCGTTCGCGAACGTCACCGAATCGGTCGCGACCAGCGGCAGGTTGCCGAACTGCTTCTGCGTCGCACTGTTCGTCGGGTCGCCGACGCCGAATACGAGCGAGCCGGACGGCGCGCGCACGGCACCGCCCTGCACGATGTTCGTCGCGTCGACGAGCAGCGTGCCGCCCGCCGACAGCGGCGTGCCGGACGCACCAGTCGTGCCGAACGTAACGGTGGTCGGCGCGGGTTTGCCGGTGGTCGAATCGACCGGGCCGACCGCATCGACGATGAACGTGCTGCCGGTCGCCGGATAAACGTCCGCCGCGTTGAACGTCACGTTGCCCGGCGTGTACAGCACGCCGGGCGCCAGCCTGGCGGGGCCGCTCTGCGCCACGCTGGTCGAACCGAGTCGGATATCGCCACTGCTTGCGAGGGTCGCCTGACCGATATTGTTGAGCTGAATCTGATTGCCCAGATCGAGGAACGACGCGTTCACGTTCAGCGTCGCGTCGGAAAGCGTCGCAACCGGCGCGAATGCGGGCGTTGACGAGGTTGCCGTCGGGCCCACCAGCGCGACATAAGGTGCGTTGATCGTCACCGTCGTGCCGAGCGGATGCGCTGGCGGTTGCGCGAGCAGGTTCACCAGCACCGAATTGCCGTTTGCCGGCTGGGCCGGTGTCGACAGCAGCGTCGAGAGCTGGTCCATTCCGATTGCCGCGATGCGTCCGGTGTTCAGCGTCACCGATTCGGGCAACGTCAGGTTCACGTCACCGGCAAACACGATCGGCGGTACCGATACAGGAATCGGGGACGGTGTGCTGTCGCCGAGCACGAGATTCGCGATTCCCGAATCGTTCAGGCGGTCGGCCGCGAACTGGATCACGCCCGTCGGCTGACCGATCGGCTGCCCGGTGGTCGGGTCGATCGCGGTCGAGAAATCCTGGCCGGGTGCAAGCCCGGCGGGAACGAGCGTTCCGCTCTGCCGCACGACGAGCGCTGTCGCGCCGGCCGAGCTGCTGTTCTGATGCGGAAGAATCGTCAGGGTGCCGCCGCGCGCCTGCGGCGCTCCACCGTGGCCAGCCAGGGTCGCATCCGAGAAGAGACCATACGCGGCCGACAGCGTGATTGACCCGGCATCGCTCCACACTGGCTGACGCGCATAGGTGCCGTTCGCCTGCAGTTGGTCGAAGTTCGCCGACGCACCCGACACGTCGATCGTCGAACCGGCCTGCGCGACCACATAACCCGTATCGCTCGACAGCGTCACCGATCCGCCCGGCAACACCTTGCCCGTATTCGGTACCGCGGCCGTTCCGCCGATCTTGACCGGCGAAGCAAACGGATTGGCAAGCGCGACGCCCGACACGTCGAGCGTTGCATTCGAGCCAAGCCAGACGGACCGGCTGCTCTGCCCGGCCACAATTCCGCCAGCATTCGCGCTCAGCGTGATCGCCCCGCCCGGCGCGACCACCGCCCCGAGCACGGTGACCTGCTTTGGCGACGTGAGCGCGACGCTCGCACCCGCATCCGCGTCAATCGACGCACCGGACGACAACGTGACCGAACCGGTCACGCCAGGATACGACACCGATCCCGTACCCGCCGCGTTCGGCCATGCTACGTAACCTCCGCCCGACAGCGCAAGGCTTGTGGGCTGCCGATGATATGCGTCCAGCTGGCCGGTCGTAGTCAGGCCGGCCGTCGCCGGATTTGCGCCCGAACCCGTCTGCTGGAGCGCCACCGCGTCCGGAATACGGTTCAATTGCGTCAGCGCAACCGTCGCGCCCGGTGCGACGATCGCGTCGTAATACGCATTCAGCACATACTTGCCGAAGCCCTGTCGGGAAAAGAAATTCTCGGGTAAGTACAGGTCCCACGGAGACGCTGCAGACTCCGCTCCGCCGATCCGGAAGCCCAGAGCCTGCAGCGTCAGTGTGCCGCCGCCGGAAAAGCCTTCGCTCAGCATCGAGCCGTTCATCGCGATATGGCCGGCTATCGGCTGAGCATTCGGCATGCTCGCGCCGCCGTCACCCGTATCGCCGAACTGCGCTCCGCTCGCCGGTACCGCGTAGGTCCGCAACGCAACGTTGCCCCCGCGCCCGGCCGGCACGCCGTTCTGCATCAGCAACTGGCCGTTCGCGAGCATTTCGCCGCCGCTCGATACGTCAAGCACACTGCCCGGCTGCAGCAGGATCGACCCCGTCGCATCCACGGCGCTGCCGTTCACGAAGTTCGCACTCTGTATCGCCGACAGTGAAATGCTCCCGCCGTTGATGAACTGACTGTTGCCCGGCGCCGTGCCCGACGCGGCCTGCACGTCGTTGTTCACCCACTGTCCGGCCACACTGATCGCACCCTGCGGCCCGACGACGACATTGCCGCCGCTCGCGATCGAAACCGAACCGGACGGCGCAGACAGCCGCCCCGCAACATTGACGTCGGCACCGGCCACCGTACTGTTGAGCGAAATCGAGCCCCCCGGCTGCACGTTCAGTTGCGTGCCCTGCGCAACCGAGATGCCCTTGCCCAGGTACTTGTCCCCGGTCACGTTCAGGTTCGCAAAGCCGCCGTTGTTCAGCTTCGTAACGGGCACGACCTGCGTCGTCAGCAGGTTGTTCGGATCATTGGCGGCCAGCGACTGGGACGCGGTCTTGTCGATCGGCGTATCGATCGAAAAGCCCGGCATCAGCGCGCCGAGTTGCGGCGCGTTGTCCTGCAGGATCGCCAATCCCGAAACGCCGTTGTTCGTGATGGTCGAGTTGACGGCACTGTTCCACGTCATCCCTGCCAGCGCGCCGCCGGCCAGCTTCGGATCGGCACCGAGGTTGAACGTGCCGCCGGACGGCAGGCTGTTGCCCTGCATCTGCTTCGCGCCACCGAACGACTGCGCGCTGATGTCGCCGTCGAGCACCAGCGCCTGCGACGCGAACAGGTCGAGCGTGCCCGCATTGCCGCCGACGATGTAATCGGACTGGTAGGTGCCGCTCGTCAGCAGCGGGTTGTACCAGGATTTCGTCACGCCCCAGCGCGGATGGCTCTCGATGAACTGCCCGGCGATGCCGACATAATTGTCGTAAGGGCTCGCCTGCCCGATCGGCACGATCGCGCCGTTGGCATCGACGAGCCGCGTCGTGTTGACCATCCCGCCGTTGTAGTGCACATACCCGCCGTTCAGGTTCATCGACGAACCTGCCGCGGTCATCACCTCGTTGCCGGACAGCGTGATCGTGCCGCCATTGGTCAGCAACTGGTCGACGGTACGCGGAATCAGGTTCACGTAACCCGACAGGTTCAGGATCGGGCTGCCGACCCACTGCACGCCGTCGCTGCGCGTGCCCGTCAGCGTGCTGTCGACGACGACGCCTTTCAGCCCGAACAGGAAGCTGTTGCGCAGCAGCGGTGAATCGGCGAGTTCGTTCTGGCCGATCCGGTCGACCGTCACGAGCGTCTGCGCGATCGGCACCTGCACGTCCGCCAGCCCCGATACGTCGATCGTCGCCCCGTCGTCCACATAGATCCGGCCCGGCACCGCCGTCTGGCCCGGCACCTTGTTCGCCACGATCGACGGCGCATAGGCCGTCACCGACACGTTCGAGCCCGGCGCCTCGATCAGCGAGCCGCCCTGGAACCAGACGGAACCGGCCGTCATCGTGATGCCGCCCGGCGTGAAGGTCGTACCCGGCGTGGACGTCGCGGTCTGGCCGTTGTTGTCGGGCAGTACCGTCGTTACCGAACCGGGTCCGAAGCTCAGCAGGCCGGCACGGTTTGTATTGTCGGATCCGCTCAGGACCTGATTCGGATACGGTATGCCCAGCGGATTGTTCGACGCATACTCGTCCGCCGTCGAGAGCGTGATCGTGCCTGGCGTATTCACGCTCGTCGTCACGCCCACTACACCGTTTTGCGCAACTCGGCTGCCGAGCAGGTTCACGTTGCCGCGCGCGGCCTGAACGATGCCCGTATTGGTCAACGTACCGGCGGGTGTCACGTCGATCGTGGATCCGGTTTGCAGATCCGTCGTGACGATTTGCCCGCTCAGCTCCGGCAACAGGACCTGAGGATTGGTAGTCACCGCTGCGTTTGGCCGCAGGCTCACCCCCACCCCCGCCGCGAGCACGACCTGCCCCGACGTCGCCGAGATACTGCCCGCGTTCGTCACATTCGGCGCGGCAACCAGCACGAAGCCGCCATCGCTCGCCGTACCGTTGACATGCGTCGTGATCGACGCACCCTGCTCGATCGTCACGTCGCCGGGCGCCTGGTACGTGCCGGTCAGCAGCGCCTGATTACCCAGTCCCAGCACCTCGTTCGGCTTGCCCCCCGACCCGACCACCCCGCTCGAACTCCCCGACTCCGGATAAGCCAGCCCGCCCGTCGTCCCCGCAGGCAAGCTCAAAAACTGCTGATTGCTCGCCACAATGCCCGCAGGCGTCGGCACGAGCTGGTTTTTCATATCGAGCAGGTTCAGCGACGACGCAACGAGCGAATGCACATTGACCTGCGACCCGGCGCCAAACAGCACCCCATTCCGGTTGATCACATACACCGCACCCTGCGCAGTGATATTCCCGAGAATCTGGCTCGGCTTGCCGCTCGGATCGTTGATCCGGTTCAACACGGCCCAGTTGTTCGCGCCGTTCGTCTGCGTACCGCCCGACTGGTCGAAATTCAGCGTCGTCTGCCGCCCGACGTTCATCGTCTCCCAGGTCAGCACCGCGTTCTGCCCGGTCTGCTTGACGTCGACGTTCACGTGCCCGCTGCCGTCGACGTTCTGCGTCGGCGCATTCGCGTTGAACCACAGCACCGGATTGTTCGTATCGCTCGACGCGCCGGCCGCCACCTGCAGCCCGCCCGGCGTCAGCCCGTTCGGCACGGTCGAAGGCAGCTTCGCCGCCGCCGCGGCCGCATTCTGCTGCGCGGCAATCTGCGCGGCGATCGCATGCGCGGCATACCCGAGGTTGCGGATCGACGGCTGGCTCGCCTGCAGCGCCTGCTGCGCCGACACGCCCAGATTCGGCATGCCCGGCACGCCACCGGCGCCGCCCGCGCCGCCGCCCGATGCACGCGCGGCCGCCGCGCCGAGGTTCATGATGCCGGCCGCGTGCACGTGCGCGGACGCGCCCGCCAGCAGCATCAAGGCCACGGCCCGGACCAGCGGCCGCAGTTCCGATTTCAGGACCGGGCGCGAGCCCGTCGCGTCAGGTTGTCGTGCCGTGCGTGCGCGTGCTGCCATTCTTCACCCCGAATCCTATGAAATTGCGCTTGACGACGGTCGCGCCGAAAGCGGCACCGATCCGGTTTCGCGCTGGGTCGTTGCAACCGGGATCGAACCCGGCCGCTGGAATCACAAGAACATACGAAGGCCCGATGGCAGCGGCGTGGCGGGTGTTACGGATCATTCGGGCCGCATGCGAAAGGTCCGTAGCTTTTGTCACAGTCGGCCGGTCACGCGGTTGCGCGGTGCGTGCGGATGCGGGCCGCGAGGGCCTCCGCCACACGTTCGACCAGCGCAGGCCAGTCGCCGGGCAGCCCCTGCCGGAACAGCGTCGCGCTCGGGTACCACGGGCTGTCGTCGCGTTCGAGCAGCCAGCGCCAATCCGGCACGCGCGGCAGCATCACCCACACGGGGCGCCCGAGCGCGCCGGCCAGGTGCACGACCGACGTATCGACGGCGATCACCAGATCCAGCGTGTCGACGAGCGCGGCCGTTTCCGCGAAATCCTTCAGCTCGGCCTCGAACGACAGCACGCCGCTTGCCTCGAAAGCTTCGGCGTCACGCGGGCGCACCTCGACCTGCAGGCTCACGAACGTCGCATCGAGCGCGACGAGCGGCGCGAGCGCGGCGAACGTCATCGACCGGTTCTCGTCGTTCGCATGATTCGGATTGCCCGACCACGCGAGCCCCACGCGCAATCGTTGCGGCCGGGCGACCGTGTCGAGCCGTTCGATCCATGCGGCACGCCGTTGCGGGTCGGCATGCAGGTACGGCACGTCGGACGGCACCGTATCCAGCGTCGTCCGGAACGCGAACGGGAGGCTCATCATCGGGCAATGGAAATCGAACGTCGGTGCCGGCTCCCCGTCGGCGACGACGCCGCTCACGCCGCTCAGCGTGCCCAGCAGCTCGGCCAATGGCGCCGGCGCGTCGATCAGCACGGTCGCGCCGCGCGCGTGCGCGAGGCTCGCGTAGCGGCAGAACTGCAGCGTGTCGCCGAAGCCTTGCTCCGCATGCAGCAGCAGCGTGCGGCCCGCGAGCGGGTCGTCGCCCGTCCATTGCGGACGGTCCGCATGACGCCGGTGCAGCGTCACGTCGGCAGCATCCCAGCGCGCTTCGTGCTGCCGCCAGCCGGCGTCGAAGTCGCCCAGCACCAGGCGGCAGAACGCCTCGGACCGGCGCGCGACGCCGTGATTCGGGTCGCGCCCGCACGCCAGCGCGAAATCGACGAGCGCGGCTTCATGGTCGCCGAGCTGTTGCCGGGCGACCGCGCGCGTATAGATCTCCTGCGCCGTGCGGCCCGGCGCACCGGCGGCCGCCGCGTAACTCGCGAGCGCATCGTCGTAGCGGCCGAGCAGTTGCAGCGCGATCGCGCGATTGCACAGCACTTCCGCGTGCGGACCGCGTGCTTCGAGCGCACGATCGTAATGCGCGAGCGCTTCGTCGAACGCACCGAACGCCCGCAGCGCGCCGGCCCGGTTGCGCAGCGCATCGAAATCCGCTGGCGAGCGCGCGAGGGCTTCGCCGTATGCATGCGCGGCTTCCTCGTGCCGCCGCAGCCCGAGCAGCGCGTTGCCGCGGCCGACCCACGCGCCGACGTTGTCGCGGTCGCGCGCCAGCAGCCGGTCGCTGCGCTTCAGCAGTTCGTCGCGCAAATGCAGCAGGTCGAGCGCGACACAACTCACGAACAGCAGTTGCATGTCGTCCGGCATCCGCGCGAGCGCTTCGTCGAGACACCCCAGCGCTTCGGCCGGTCGCCCCAGCTCGATCAGCGTATAGCCGCACGCGTAGACGAGATCGGGTGTCTTGCCGCGCACCACCATCGCGAGCTGGAAGCAATGCAGCGCCTCTTCGCCGCGACCGAGCGCGCGCAATGCGTGGCCGCGTTCGGCAAGTGCCGCTGGATCGTCCGGATCGATGCGCAGCGCGCGCTCGATGCTGATCAATGCGTCGGCGGGCCGGCCGATCGCGCGCAATGCCTCGCCGCGCCGGACCCACGACACCGCGCGTCCCGGCTCGCGCGTCAGCGCAAGGTCATAGGCGCCAACCGCTTCACCATGCCGGCCGAGCGCATGCAGCGCGTCGCCGCGCGCCGCGTATGCCGACGCATGGCTGGGATCGCGCGCGAGCGCCTGCGCGGCGGCATCGAGCGCTTCACGATGACGGCCCGCGCCGGTCAACGCCGCGGCATGATTTGCGAAGTTCCACGGCTGGTTCAGCCCAAGCTGCATCGAACGCGCAATCAGCGGCTCCGCACGCGCCGGCTCACCGCGCAGAAGGTGCGCGCACCCGAGCAGATGCAACGCCTCGACGTGGTCGGGCATCATCGCCAGCACGCCCTCGTAGAGCCGCCCCGCCCCGGCGAAGTCGTGTTGCTCGAGTTTCAGGCGCGCATTGCGCAGCGCATCGTCGACCGCGGCCCGCAGCGGCGCGGCACCCGCGCCTAACGCCGGTGCCTGCGCCGTGCTCATCGCGACGCTCCCGCCACCAGCGCCGGCAACGCGTCGCGAAGCCGCTCGACGACCGGCGCCCACTGCCCGCCTTCCGGCTGGCGGAACAGTCGCGCGCCCGGATACCACGGGCTGTCGTCGCGATCGAGCAGCCAGCGGAAGTCCGGCGTGTGCGGCAGCATGACCGCGAGCGGCCGGCCGAGCGCACCGGCCAGGTGCGCAACCGACGTATCGACGCTGATCACCGCGTCCATCGCCTCGGTCAGCGCGGCCGTTTCCGCAAAATCCGTCAGTTCGTCGCCGACGAAGCGGATCGGGCTCGCATCGAGCACCGGACGATCTTCGTCGCGGATCACTTTCTGCAGGCTGATCCATTCGAAACGGTCGTCGAGCAGCGGCACCAGGTCGGCGAGCGTGATCGAGCGGTTGCGGTCGTTCAGGTGCAGCGGGTTGCCGGACCACACGAGCCCGATGCGCGGCCGGTCGGTCGCACCCAGCCGCGCGCGCCAGTGCTCGACCCGCGCAGGATCGGCGCGCAGGTACGGCCCGCCCGCCGGGATCGACGACAGGTCGGTGCGGAATTCGAGTGGCAGACTCAGCAAAGGGCAATGCAGATCGAACGGCGGCAGCGGATCGCCGCGCGCAACGAGCACGTCGACCCCATCCAGTGTCGCGAACAGCGCCTTCAGCTCGACGGGCGCCTCGACCACGACGCGCGCGCCGAGCGCCTTCACGAGCGGCACGTAGCGGCTGAACTGCAGCGTGTCGCCGAGCCCCTGCTCCGGATACAGCAGGATCGTCTGCCCGTCGAGCGGCATCCCGTGCGTCCAGCGCGGCTGCGCGAAGTCGCGCCGGCTGCCGTCGAGCTGGCTGTCGCGCCAGCGCCATTCGTATTCGGCCCAGCCAGCCTCGAAATCGCCGATCGACAGGCACAGGAACGCGCGCATGCAGTGCGCGTGCGCATAGTCGGGATCGATGTCGATCGCTTGCGCATACGCGCGCAGCGCATCCTCGTGCCGCCGCAGCGCGCGTAACGCACTGCCGCGATGGAAGTGCGCGAGCTTGTCGCGCGGCGTCGCGGCGATCACGCAGGCGAGATCGTCGAGCGCGTCGTCGTAGCGATGCGTTTCGAGCCGGACACGTGCACGCGTGAACGATGCGGGCGCATAGTGCGGATCGATGGCCAGCGCGCGGTCGCACATGGCGTGCGCATCGTCATGACGCGCCACCTGCATCAGCGCGCTTGCGTAGTTGCACAGCACGCCCGTGCTGCCCGGCTCGACCTCGAGTGCGCGGGCATAGCTGTCGACCGCATCCGCGAAGCGGCCGAGGTGGCTCGCCGCATTGCCGCGATTGGCGAGCGAGCGTGCGTGGCGCGGGTCGATCGCGAGCGCACGATCGCAACGCATCAGCGCTTCGTCGTGCCGGCCAAGCTGTTCGAGCGCGATCGAGCTGTTGAAGATCGCATCGACGAACGTGGGGCTCGCCGCGATCGCCGCATTGAAATCCGCCAGCGCGTGTTCAGGATCGTGCAGGTCGAGATACGCGACACCGCGCTGGAACAGCACGCCGACGCTACCCGGCCGCAGCGCGAGCGCGTGGCCATAGCTGTCTGCCGCGTCGCGAAAGCGGCCGAGTTCACGCAGTGCAAGCCCGCGTGCGCGCATTGCATCGAACGTCCGGCCGGCGAGCGCAATCGCCCGGTCGCAATCGGTAAGTGCGCCGTCGAAGCGCCCGAGCGCGCGCAGCATGTCGCTGCGTTTCACGTAGCCGTCGGCGAACCCGGGCGTCAGTTCGAGCAATCGATCGTAGACCGCGCGTGCTTCGTCGTACCGCGCGAGTTGCGCGAGCAGCCCGGCCCGCTGGAACAGCACGCGCTGGTGCACGGGATTGATCGCGAGCGCCTCGTCGAGCCGCGCGAGCGCATCGTGCTCGCGCCCGAGCCCGGCCAGCACCGCCGAGTAGTTCGCGAGCGCGAGCGGCACCGGCTGGCGCTCGACCGAGCGCCGCATCAGCGGCTCGGCATCGTCGAGCCGCCCTTGCTGGAAACGCACCGCGCCGAGCAGGTGCAGCGCCTCCGGATGCTCGGGATCGAGCGCCAGCAGCTCGGCATAGGCATTCTCCGCGTGCTGCAGCGCGCCCTCGTGATGCGCCTTGCGTGCGCGCACGAGCAGCCGTTCGAGCTGCATGGTGTCGGGCGGACGGCGCTCCGGCGCGACCGTCGCGCTCGCCAATGTCGTCCCTTCCCCGTTCGGTGTCATCGTGTGGCCCCCACTGTCGCTGTTCGTATCGCGTGTCGTGTCTAACGTGTCATCGGTTCGAGCGCGGCACGCACCGCGTCGATCGCTTCGGCCCAGTTGCCGGGTGCCGGCTGGCGAAACAGCCGCGCGGACGGATACCACGGGCTGTCGTCACGCGTGCGCATCCAGCGCCACGCCGGCGGGTCGGGCAGCAGCACCCAGACGCGCGCGCCCAGCGCACCGGCCAAATGGGCGACCGCTGAATCGGCCGCAATCACGAGATCCAGCGCGCCGATCAATGCGGCCCGGTCCGCGAAATCGCCGAGTTCGTCGTCGACGCGGCGTACCTGCGCATCCGCCAGCCGCACGGCGGCGCGTTCGTCCAGCGGTTTCTGCAGGCTGATCCAGTCGACATCGAGATCGAACAGCGGCGCGAGTCGCGCGAAATCGATCGACCGGCCGGCGGCATTCCGTCGTGCCGAATCGCCCGCCCAGGCGAGCCCGACGCGCAGCCTGCGGCGTTCGCCGAGCAGCGTGCCCCACTGGCGCGTGCGCTGCGGGTCCGCATGCAGGTACGCGGCGGTGCGTGGAATGGTGTCCGCGTCGGTGCGAAACGCATGCGGCAGGCTCGGCAGCGGCACGTGGCAGTCGAAGGCCGGCAGCGGTTCGCCGCGCGCGATCACGAGGGCTTCGCCGGTGAGCGACGCCATCAGCGCGCGCAACGCCGGCGGTACTTCGAGCACCACGCGTGCGCCGCGTGCGACGACGAGCGGGACATAACGGCAGAACTGCAGCGTGTCGTCGATGCCCGGCTCCGCATGGATCAGGATCGTCTTCCCGTCGAGCGGTTCGTCACCGCGCCACACCGGCTGCGTGAACGGCCGTGCATGCTGCGCGAGCTGCGTATCGCGCAGCCGCCATTCGTACCCGCGCCAGCCATGCGTGAAATCGCCTTCCATCAGGTGCAGCGCACCACGCGCGCAGTGTGCGGCGGCGAAGTCGGGTTGCAGCGCGAGCGCGCGATCGTAGGCGGTGAATGCGTCATCCACCTTCCCCGTCTCGGCAAGCAGGTTGCCGCGGGCCAGCCAGTGGGTCGCAAGGTCGGGGCGCAGCGCGAGCGCACGATCGACCGACGCGATCGCTTCGTCGTAGCGATGCAGGTCCCGCAGCACATTGCCGCGGTTCGTCCACGCTTCTGCGAAACGCTCGTCGAGCGCCAGCGCGGCATCGTAGCTGGCGAGTGCCGCGTCGAAGCGCTGCAGGTCGCGCAGCACGGTGCCGCGGTTGCACAGCGTATCGGCCGAGCGCGGATCGATGGCAAGGGCCCGTTCGTAGCTGTCGAGTGCGTCGTCGTAGCGCTCGAGCTGCAGCAGCGCATTGCCGCGGCCCGCGAGTGCGCGGACATGATCCGGATCGAGCGCCAGCACCCGCTCGCAACGCGCAAGCGCTTCGTCTGCGCGACCGAGCCGTTCGAGCACGGCCGCACTGTCGCAGAGCGCGTCGAGCCGCTCGGGATCGGCCGCGAGCGCGTCGTTGAAGGCGGCCAGCGCTTCGTTCAGACGGTCGAGTTCGGCGAGCGTACGGCCGCGCTCGATCATGATCGCGGCGATGCCTGGCCGGATCGCGTTCGCGCGATCGAAGCAATGCAGCGCATCGGCCGCGCGCCGCAACGCGCGCAGCACGATGCCGCGGTTGAACCACGATTCGAACGATTGCGGATCGACCATCAGTGCGCGGTCGTAGGTGTCGAGTGCGTCGTCGAGGCGGCCGAGCGCGCGCAGCGCGCCGCCACGATTGCAGAGCGCGTCGAGCACCAGCGGCGACACCGCCAGTGCACGATCGAACGACGCGAGCGCGTCGTCGTAGCGGCGCAGGCCGATCAACGTGTTGCCGCGGCGCACGAGCGTCTGCACGTCGTCGGGTGCCGCTTGCAGCGCGGACGCGAAATGGCCGAGGGCTTCGTCGACGCGACCGCGTTCGCCGACGATCGCGCCGAGATCCGACAGCGCGCGCACGTCCGGCGCGATCGCGATCGACTGGCGCAGCAGCGCTTCGGCCTGATCGGCGTCACCGCACTGGAATTGCAGTACGCCGTACAGGTGCAGCGCCTGCGGATGATCGGGTTCCTTCGCGAGCACCGCGAGATAGTCGCGCGCCGCTTCGCCAAAACGTCCGGCGCTGTGCCAGTTTTGTGCGCGGCCCAGAATCGCCGCCGATTGCCATTGTCCGCGCGCATCGTGTCCCGACGCGAGCGCGTGTGCATCATGCCGGTGCTCGACCGTCACGTTCACCCCCCTTCCCGTTTGCCGATGCCGCCGCTGAGCCGGTCGATGGAACCGGTCGCGTCGGTCATGCTCGTGACGAGACTAACGGACGGCCAATAACAGACGTATGACGAAAGTTACGGACCATTTTGCCCGGGGGACGGAACGGCTTTCGGGGCGTGGCCGCGTGCGCAGGACGCCATCGCGCGCTCACTGGCCGATCGGGATCGTCCGCACGTATTCGACCGCCGGCGCACCCATCGTGACCGAGAAGCGAACCCCGCGCGGCACCGGCACGCCGATCGACGTCGAGTTGCTGATCCCGTGCTGCGCGAGAAACTGCGCATAGGACTGTTCGATGGCAGCCTGGCTCGTCGTCCATCCGCCGGGCGGAATCCACACGGAAAGCTGCATCGAGCGCGCATCATTGCTGACCACCACGCGCGCGAACGCATCCATGTGATGCAGCGCGTCGTCGACCTCGGCGAGCGACGCGAGCGGCTGCGACGCGCTGCGCACGAGCTCGCGCCCGTTAAGCTGGTAGCGCACGACCTGCATCTGCGTCGGCCCGCCGCCGACCCCGAGATGGCGCACCATCACGAGTTCGCCCGGGTGGATGCGCAGCGGCGGCCCGAACACTTCGTCGGGCGTCACGAGGTTCGTCAGGTCGAACTGCAATTGAGAGAAGTAGCGGCCGAGCAGACGCGTTTGCGCCAGATTCGACGCGATATCGTCGCGGCCACGGATCGTTGCATCGAGGCCGCGCCACGACAGCAGCGCGATCACCGCGAGCAGGGTAATCGCGACCAGCATCTCGATCAGCGTAAAGCCGCGGGCACGCGCCGCCGCGCGCGGGTCAGCGGCGCGCTTCATTCTGGATCACCGTGACGACTTCGGCGAGCACGTTGCGGCTCGACGCGGACGGATACACGCTCACCGTCACGCGACGCACGAGCGGGCTCGGCAACGCGGCCACCGACTGGCGGCACACGAACCGGTAGCGGCCCTGCGGGCATGCAAACGTGTTCGTGCCGACGGACGGCCACGTCGATGCGATGCGGATCTCGCCGAGCGCGTTGTCGGCGCTCCATAACGCGAGCAGGCGCATGCGCGCCATGTCGGTATCCGACGCGAGCGCGCCGATCGCGCGCATCACGGCGCCGAGCGCCACCGCGACGATCGCCAGCGCGATCAGCACCTCGATCAGCGTGAATCCCCGTTCCGGCGCCCGCGCCGTGCGCGATCCGTCGCGCGCATGGCGGTTGTAGTCGGTTCTGTCGTCGCACATGACCTGCATTCTTGTCGATGGGTCGTCGTCCGGCGTCCGGCGTGCAAACCGCGGCGCGAGGCCGCATCGCCGGCGCGACGGACGCCGTGCGAGGACGTTAAGCGCGACGTATGGCACACACGTGTCGAATGGTACGGACCATTTGGTACGGCGAGCTCAGGCGGACGGGCGCGCAAGCACGCCGCACGCGCTGTCGCGCGAAGCGCGACAGGCGACGGAAAACTGAAAACGATCGGGAAAAACCACCCGGCGCGCGGGCGGCAAGAAATGAAGACGATCCTCGGGCGGGATCGCCGCGACGGCGTCAGGCCGTCACGGCGGCGTCATACTCGGCGCGGGCAAGCTGGCCAGCGGCATAGGCCTCGGCTTCGCCGCGAAAGCCGTCCCGGCTGAACGCAACGACTTTCACGCCGACGCCGGTCGCCCGCCTCACCGTCAGCGCCCATTGCCATCCGCCGTCTTGTTCAAAGACGTGCAGCGAGGGTTCGAAGGAAGGGTCGAATACGGTCACGCGTTTTGCTCCTGCCCCCTTGCGCACCGTATCGGCAACGCGTGGGGCATGTCGAAAGGATCGCGTCGGGATGCGACGCGTTTCTGCCATTGGACAGTCTAGTCAAAGATTGTTGCGACGCACCATCAGAGGTTTCACTCATCTATCGGAACCGGGCGGTCGATGAAATTTTCCTGAAACCCTTATGGGACGGGCTTCAGCGCGGTTTCAGTGCGCGCAGTTTCGCGTTCGTGCGGCAACGTGCCGCACGGGCGGCCGCTTGCCTGCATCGGTCACCCGTGAATCGCAAAAACGGGGCGCGATTCGCCCGACGCTCCGGGCACCACGGCGACGACGGTGGTTACCGGCCCGTACCGGCCGGCATCACGCGCCGGAACGTCAGGTTCACGCGCTCGCCCTGCACGCCCGGCGCCTTCGGCACGCGATGCTGCCATTCGGCCTGCGTGCGTCCGCGCATCACGAGCAGGCTGCCATGCCCGAGGCGATACGCATGCGTGACGCCGGTCTTGCGATGGCGAAGGTCGAACACGCGCATCGCACCGAGGCTCACCGACGCGATCACCGGCGCATCGCCCAGCTCGGGCTCGTTGTCCGCATGCCAGCCGAGGCTGTCCTGCCCGTTGCGGTAGCGATTGAGCAGCACGCTGTTGAAACGCGCGCCACACGTCGCCTCGACCGCGCGCTTCAGGTCGAGTACGGCCGGCGTCCACGGCGCCGGCACGTTGCGGATCCCCGAATACACGTAGACGGCATCCGGCTCGCCCTGCCATGCGGTGAGCCGCGGCAACGGAATGCGTCCGCGCGGCGTGCGGATCGTGTCCTGCTGCCACGCGACCTCGCCGATCAGCGCGGCCAGCGCGCGATCGGCATCGGTCGGCGCCAGCCAGTCCGGGTACCAGTCCACGTCGGGGGCGGGCGTGTCAGCGAAGAGATCGGGCGTCGACATATGGGGAGAAACGGGCGATGAACGGAGCGAACAGTGCATGCCTGCATACTAGCCAACGGCGTCGCACACCGCCATGCGCTGTCATTCGCGGATGAAAGGAAGCCGCCGCGCCCGGCGATGCGCGTTCGTGCATCACGCTATCATCGCGGCGTGTCGTGGCCCGCCCTGCCGACGGGCGCCGCCTTCTCTCCTCCGCCATGCCGGCCGGCGCGATCCGGCCGCTTTCTTTCCGGATCCCATCATGACGACGCTGTCCGACTCCGCCCTCGATCAACTGTTTCTCACCGCGCGCACGCACAACGCGTGGCAGGACAAGCCCGTCGACGACGCGCTGCTGCACCGGCTGATCGACCTGGCGAAATTCGGCCCGACGTCGGCAAACGCGAGCCCCGCGCGCTTCGTGTTCGTCAAGTCGCCCGAAGCGAAGGCGCGCCTGAAGCCCGCGCTGTCCGCAGGCAATCTCGCGAAGACGATGGCCGCGCCCGTCACCGTGATCGTCGGCATGGACATGGCATTCCACGAGCACCTGCCGCGCCTGTTCCCGCACGCCGACGCACGCAGCTGGTTCGCCGGCAACGATGCGCTGATCGAGGCCACCGCGTTCCGCAATTCGTCGCTGCAGGGTGCCTACCTGATCCTGGCCGCGCGTGCACTCGGCCTCGACGCGGGCCCGATGTCCGGCTTCGACGGCGCGAAGGTCGATGCCGCGTTCTTCGCGGGCACCGCGATCAGGAGCAACTTCCTCGTGAATCTCGGCTACGGCGATCCGGCCGGCCTGTTCCCGCGCAGCCCGCGCTTCGACTTCGACGAGATCGCCCGCATCGAGTAACGGCCGCTGGCCAGGGCCTGTTCCCGTCGATGACGCGCTTGCACCGGCCTTTTTCCAGACGGGGAACGTGCCCTACCCGCCGCGCGTCAGCCGGATCATCGTGATCTCGGACGGCACGCCGAAGCGGTTCGGCGGGCCCCAGTATCCGGTGCCGCGGCTCGTATAGAGCCACAGATCGCCGAAGCGGCTGAGCCCGCCGATCACCGGCTGCTGCAGCCGCACGAACGGCGGCCACGGCAGGAACTGGCCGCCGTGCGTGTGCCCCGACAACTGCACGGTAAAACCGGCGCGATTCGCCGCATCCGCGCTACGCGGCTGGTGCGCGAGCAGGATCTTCGTGCCGACGTCGCGCGGCGCGCCCGCCAGCGCCTGCGCGGGATCGCTGCGATGAGCGGGATCGAACCCGCCTGCCGTGAAATCGGTTACACCCGCGAGCACTGCGCGCGCGCCATCATGCTCGATCAGCACGTGCTCGTTGAGCAGCACCGTCAGCCCGATGCGCCGGAATTCGTCGATCCACGCATGCGCGCCCGCGTAATACTCGTGGTTGCCCGTCACCAGGAAGCTGCCGTGCCGCGACTGCATGCGGCCGAGCGGCGCCGTGTGCTCGCGCAGGCGCTTGACCGAGCCGTCGACCACGTCGCCCGTCACGACGACGAGGTCGGCATCGAGCGCATTGACCGCGCGCACGATCCGTTCGACATAGGGCCGCTGGATCGTCGGCCCGACGTGGATGTCGGACAGTTGCACGATCGTCAGCCCGTCGAGCCCGGCCGGCAACCCTGCGACCGGGATCGACACGTGCTTGACCGCCGCCGTGCGGCGCGCACCGACGAACCCGACCACGGTGACGAACACCGCGCCGGCCAGCACGCCGAGCGCCGTGTCGGTCGCCGCGCCGGGCCACGCGCCGTCGTGCCCGAGATGCCGCCATCCGACCACGCCGAGCAGCACGAATTCGCGGAGGAATGTCAGCAGGAGCAGCGACGAGAAGAAGCCCATCACGAGCGAGCCGGCCCAGCCGGCCAGCGTCGCGGCCCAGCCTTCGTCGAAGCGGCGCGAGAACATGCCGACCGGGATCAGCACGACGAAGCTCGCCAGCACGAGCGCCGCAATCGTGCGCGCGACCGGCGACGCGAACGCGTCGGGAATGATCCGTATCCCGACGTACAGATGGAACAGCACGCCGATTGCAATGAACCGGACAAAGAAACTTCGCATGGAACGCTCACCTTCGTTGCGATACCGCTTTACCGCTTCCGCGCCGCGTGTCGCACGAGACCGTGAGGCTTCGTGCCGCGCGGCGCACCATCCGTACGATGGTACACAGATCGCGGCAACGGCGACCGGTCGCCGGCCTGGCTTCGATGCCGTTCGCCGCAGCACTCGACCGCGGCTTCGTCCGGCGGCCCGAAGCGAGCGCGCTCGACGACCTCCTGAAGCGCCCCGCTCGCAACATGCAGCGCATGCTGCGCTCGCCCATCCAGGTCAGCCACGTCGACACTGCCTGCAACACGATCGACGCGAACGACCGCGTCTTGCCCGAACTCGCAGCACGCCGCCATGCGGCGCCGATGGCGCTGCGCGTCGCCGCCCTCGCAAACGACCCGGGCCGCACGCCCGCTGCCGGTCTGCATCGGCGAAGCGCGCCGCGCTGCGACGCTTCGCACGCAATCCCGGCGACCTGCCCGTCAACATCGCCCCCCGGCCGGCCGAACCGGAACCGATTGAATTCCCGTGCGTTGGAACGGCAATCGCCCGCTTCCGCGCCGATTCCGTCCCGTCGACACGGCAAATTCGGTGACCCTTCGTTCGTCTGACGATCCTTTACAGTCCGTTAGCAACCCTACGCGAGCCTGCACTGGCAGAATCGCGGCGATCCGGTCCC
This sequence comes from Burkholderia sp. AU30198, assembly GCF_020419825.1. Classification (NCBI taxonomy): domain Bacteria; kingdom Pseudomonadati; phylum Pseudomonadota; class Betaproteobacteria; order Burkholderiales; family Burkholderiaceae; genus Burkholderia; species Burkholderia sp. AU30198. The sequence continues at coordinate 85,878 of NZ_JAIZSA010000002.1, forward strand.
GGTTGCCGAAACGCAATGCCGGACGTGTGGACTCGCCCCCCGCCCGGCAACGCCCCCCCATGGTGCGCAGGGCGGATGGCTGGCGATCCGCATCGCACTGATTTATTATCGGCTCCGTATCCCGGAATCGTCGTCGCGGCGACGATTCGCATTGCGCCGCGCCCGGCATCCACCCCCAACGTCGAGCTCGTCACACCATGAGAAAAACAACGCCGCGCGCGCCCTTGCGCGTCGCCGCCGTCCTGGCGCCCGCCCTGCCGCTCGCGGGCTGCGCATCGCGCGGCGCACCATCGTACGACCTGTTCGGCGCGTATTTCCCGCTTTGGCTTGTCAGCGCGATCATCGGCGTCGTCGGCGCGATCGTCGCGCACCGCGTATTCGTCGCGACCGGCTGGGCCGCCACGGTGCCCTACCAGCTTGCCGTCTGCACCGCGATCGGGCTCGTGGTCGCCGTGATCGTCTGGCTCACCGGCACGGGGCCGTTCGCATGAAGGCCGCCGGCACCGCCCGCCCCTCCGCCAAAGGCCGCGTGATCGCACTGGCGATCGTCGCGCTCGGTATCGCGGCACTCGTGTACGCGTACTACCGCACGACGGCCTACCCGTCCACCGACGACGCGTCGATCGACGCGGACGTCGTGCACGTCGCGTCGCCGGTCGGCGGCCGCATCGTGCAGCTCGCGGTGCATGAAAACCAGCGCGTCGCGAAGGGCGACCTGCTGTATGTCATCGATCCCGTGCCGTACCGGCTGACGGTTGCGCAGGCGCAGGCCGACCTCGAGCTCGCGCGTGCATCGCTCGACACGCGCCGCCGTTCGCTGATCGGCGAACGCTCGAACGCGGCCGTGGCCGCCGAACAGGTCAAGCGCGCAACGCAGAACCACGACCTTGCGATGCGCGACGTGAACCGGCTCGCGCCGCTCGCCGCGCAGGGCTACGTCAGCGCGCAGCAGTTCGACCAGGCGAAGGTCCGCCAGCGCGACGCGGCCGTGTCGCTCACGCAGGCGCAGGAACAACAGCGCGCGTCCGCGCAGACGATCGGCGACGAGGCCGATGCGATCGCGACACTGCATGCACGCGAGGCCGCGCTGGCTCGCGCGCAGCACGCGCTCGACGACACCGTCGTGCGCGCGCCGCACAACGGCCTCGTCACTGGGCTGACGGTACTCGCCGGCGAAACCCTTGCGCCGAACCAGTCGATCTTCACGCTGATCGACGCGAGCGAATGGTTCGCCGTCGGCAACTTCCGCGAGACGTCGCTGAGTCGCATCGAGGTCGGCGACTGCGCAACTGTCTATTCGATGATCGACCGCAGCCGCCCGCTGACGGGCAAGGTCGTCGGCATCGGCGCGGGCATTGCGGACAGCGACCGCATCAACCTGCCGCGCACACTGCCGATCGTGCAGCGTTCGGTGAACTGGGTGCACGTCTCGCAGCGCTTCCCCGTGCGCGTGAAGCTCGACGAACCCGACGGCAAGCTCGTGCGCGTCGGCGCCAGCGCGATCGTCGAGGTCCGGCATGGCACTGCCTGCCGCTGAGGTTCGCTCGCCGGGCCCGCGCGAAGTCCTGCGACTGCTCGCGCCGTTTCCGGGGCGCGCGTCGATTGCCGTGCGGGTCGCGCTGATCTGCGCGCTGACCGCACTCGTGACGGCCGCCTACGGCACGCCCGAGGCCGCGCTGGCCGCGTACGTCGTGTTCTTCATGATCCGTGCCGATCGCGTGACGAGCATCGTGCTCGCGGCCGCGCTGCTGCTGATCGTCACGATCGTGATCGGGCTCGTGCTCGGCGTCGCGATCTTCAGCATCGACTATTCGATCCTGCGGGTCGCGTGCATGGCCGTGCTGTCGGTCGGCCTCCTGTACCTGACGTCGGCCAGCAAGCTGCGCCCGGTCGGCGCGATCCTCGCGATGATCGTCGGCTTCGGGCTCGACCAGCTCGGCCTCGCCCCCTTCGGCGAAGCCGCGACACGCGCGCTGCTGTACATCTGGCTGACGATCGCGATCCCGGTCGGCGTCGCGATCGTCGTCAACCTGCTGATCGCGCCGTCGCCGCGCAAGCTCGTGCACGCGCAGCTCGCGAAGCGCCTGCGGCTGGCCGCACAACGGCTGCGCGGCGACGATACGGCGCGCGATGCATTCGATGCCAGCCTGCACGAAGGCGACAAGCAGCTGCTCACATGGCTCAAGCTGTCGAAACTCGAAGGCTCGTCGTCCGCCGCCGATTTCGCGGCATTGCGGCAGGCCGTGGCATCGAGCACCGCACTGCTGGTCGGCGTCGCGCTGGCCGATCGCGAACCGGACGCGCGGCTGCCCGATGCGGTCGCCGCACCGATCGCCGCGACGCTCGACGAGATGGTCGACATCCTGGAACGAGGCGGCTACCCGGTCGACGTGACGCTCGCGCTGCCGCCGACCGATGCGCTGCCGCCGCTCGCGCGCGTCGCCGCGACGGATCTCCATGCGGCGATCACGCACTTCGCGGAACCGGCCGCAACGGCCAATGTCGCTTCGGCAGCTTCGGCAGCTTCGGCAGCTTCGGCAGCTTCGGCAGCTTCGGCAGCTTCGGCAGCTTCGGCAGCTTCGGCAGCTTCGGCAGCTTCGGCAGCTTCGGCAGCTTCGGCAGCTTCGGCAGCTTCGGCAACTGCACAAGATGCGCCTGCAGCCGCCCCGCCCCCCGCACCGCGCGGCGGCTTCTTCCTGCCCGACGCGCGCACCAATCCCGACCATATCCGTTACGCGCTGAAGACGACCGCCGCCGCGATCTTCTGCTACCTGCTGTATTCGCAGCTCGACTGGTCGGGCATCCATACGTGCGTGGTCACCTGCTACATCGTGTCGCTCGGCTCGACGGCCGAGACGGTCGAGAAGCTCACGCTGCGGATTCTCGGCTGCATCGTCGGCGCACTGCTCGGCACCGCGGCACTCGTCTTCGTCGTGCCGTCACTGTCGTCGGTCGGCCACCTGATGGCGCTGGTGTTCGCCGGCGGGTGGCTCGCCGCATGGGTCGCGTTCGGCTCGCCGCGCATCGCGTATGCCGGCTTCCAGATCGCGTTCGCGTTTTTCCTGTGCGTGATCCAGGGCGCCGGCCCCGGCTTCGACCTGACGATCGCGCGCGATCGCACGATCGGCATCCTGCTCGGCAACGTGGTCGTGTATCTCGTGTTCACGCGCATCTGGCCCGTCAGCATCAGCAAGCAGATCGACGTCGGGCTGGCCGCGCTGATCGACCAGTGGCGGCGCCTCGTGCAGGTCGCACAGCCGGCCGAGCGGCGCGCCCTCGCTGCTGAAGCGTTTGCCCGCCACGGCGCGATCGCGCAGGAGCTCGGGCTGGTCCACTACGAACCGTCTTGGGTGCGGCCGGCCGCCACGTGGCTCGCCACGCGACGGCGCGCGCTCGCGGAACTCGGCGCGCTCGAAGGGCCACTGTTCCTGCTCGCCGAACGCAAGCCCGGCGACGCGGCGATCGGCGAGCAGCTCGCCCGCGTGACCGAACCGCGCGACGACGAAGCCGCGCCCCAAACGGATTCGCCCGCGCCGCCTGCCAGCCAGGCGGCCACCCAGCCGGGCACCGCCCCCACCGACCCCGCACGCGACGCGCTGCTGAACCTGATCGACACGCGGCTCGCGCACATCGCCGATGCCGCGCGTCAAGCCACATCGAAGGAGTCTGCCCCTCATGCGCCTACCTGAACCGCCGGCCGCCTCGATCGCCGCCGCCGCCCTCGCGACCGCCGTCGCGCTGGCCGGCTGCGCGACGTCGTCGATCGATCTGGCGCCGGAGGCGTCCGACCGCCCGTGGCAGCCGCAAACGTCGGCCGCAGGCGACATCGTGCCGGGCCCGCCGCGCGCGTCCGCGCAAGGTGCGCACGACTACACGCTGCCCGCATCGCCGGCGCTCGCGTCGGTCCCGCCGCCGGCCGCGCTCGATGCCGCGCATGCGTACACGCTGCCCGAGCTGATCGATCTCGCCGAATCGGCGAACCCGCTGACCCGCATCGCGTGGAACGACGCGCGCAACGCCGCGCTCGCGGTCGGCCTGGCCAAGACCGCCTACCTGCCGAAGCTGTCCGCGACGGCCATGGGCGGGTACCAGGCAAACCACGGCTCGACGTCGACGTTCCTCGGCGATTCGTCGAGCAACTCCAGCGTGCACGGCACCATCTCGGCGCTGTCGCTGCAATGGCTGCTGTTCGATTTCGGTGGTCGCGCGGCGCGTGTCGAGGCCGCCGAGCAGGCGTCGATCGCGTCGAACGTTGCATTCACGGCCGTGCACCAGCAGGTGATCCACGACGTGACCGTCGCGTACTACCGCTACGAAGCCGCACGCTCGCGCGCCCTCAGCGCCCAGCAGGGCCTCGCGAACGCCGACGCGATCCTCGCGGCCTCCCGCGCGCGGCTCAAGCATGGCGTCGGCACGGTCGTCGAGCTTGCGCAGGCGACGCAGAACCGCGCGCAGGCGAACCTCGCACTCGTGCAGGCGAACGGCACGGAGAGCGACAGCTACCTCGCCCTCGTCTCCGCGCTCGGCATCTCGCCGCTGTCGAAGCCGACCATCGCCGCGCTGCCGAAGCGGCCGTTGCCGCCCGCGCTCGGCTCGTCGGTCGACGCGATCGTGTCGGATGCGATCGCGCGCCGTCCCGACCTGCAGGGTGCGTTCGCGCTTGAAAAGGCCAATCGCGCGAAGATCAAGGCCGCACAAGCCGCGTTCATGCCGAAGATCTTCCTGTCCGCGTCGACGTCGTACGCGAGCGGCGGAACGTCCATCTCCGCACTGCCCGCGATCGGCGATCAGGCACCGACCGTCAATCTGAACGGCAGCCGCTACGGCGGCGGCGTGTTCCTCGGCGTGACGATCCCGCTATACGACGGCGGCCTGCGCTCGGCCGTGCTGATGCAGGCGCGCAACGATGCGGAAAGCGCATCCGCGCGCCTCACGCGAACCAAGGAGGAAGCCGTCCGCCAGGTCGTCGCTGCGCAGAACGCGGTGCAGACGAGCCTGGCGTCGCACGACGCCGCGAACGCGCTCGTCGATGCCGCGCAGACGAGCTACGACGCGGCGCTCACCGCGTACCGGAACGGCGTCGGTTCAGTCACCGATGCGACGATCGCGCAAAGCCAGTTGCTCGCGGCCCGCAACGCGGAGGTCGACAGCTATGCCGGTGCGCTATCGGCCGCTGCCGCACTCGCGCTCGCGACGGGGACGATCGGCTCGGCGCAGTAGCGCAACCGCCGCGCGGCGGTTGACGCAGGCGCTCGCCGCCCACTAGAATGCCGCCCATTCTTCCTTCAGGAACCATCGTGGACAGTTGCAGCACTCCGTTGCGTGCGCCGCTTGCCGCCTGAACGCCTGTCCGACGCAGTTCTCCTGCCCGGCTCGCGTTCCGCGAGCCGCACGCCTACCGTTTCACACTGAATGACGCATTCACGCGGTACAGTACCGCGCGATGACGGCTATCTTCGCGTCGCCTTCGGCATTGCGCCGCGGCGACGCGAAACGGCACGCGCTCCTTGCACGGCAGGACAACCATGACTTTCGATTTCGCACTCCGTCTTTTCACCGCGTTCGCCTGCGGCGTCGCCATCGGCATCGAACGCCAGATGCGCCAGCGCACGGCCGGCCTGCGCACGATCACGCTCGTCGCGAGCGGCGCGTGCCTGTTCGTCACGCTCGGCGTGCTGACCGGCAACGGCGTCGCGGGCGTCACGCAGATCGCCGCCTACGTCGTGTCGGGCGTCGGCTTCCTCGGCGGCGGCGTGATCATGCGCGACAAGGGCTCGATCCAGGGCATCAACACCGCCGCGACGCTGTGGTGCTCGGCCGCCGTCGGCGTGCTGTCCGGTTCCGGTCATTACGTGCCGGCGCTCGCCGGCACCGGCGTCGTGCTGCTGACCAATACGCTATTGCGCAGCGTCAGCCAGGCGATCAACGCGACGCCCGTATCAAACGCCGATCTCGTGCGCGAATACCAGATCACCGTGATCTGCCTGGCCTCCGACGAAGTGCACATCCGCACGCTGCTGTCCAACTCGATGTACGCGAAGCCGCTGTCGTTCCAGAGCCTCACGAGCGAGGACGTGCCCGACCAGCCGGACCGGCTGAAGGTGACCGCGACCCTGAAGCTGCATCCGAAGGATCAGCAGAAGCTCGAACAGATCGCGAGCCGGATGAGCATGGAGAAGAGCATTTCCAGCGTGAGCTGGACCGCGAAGGAAGCGGAGCCGATGATGGAGTGAGCGGCCTGGCGGCAGCCGCGTTCCGAGCCGCCGCCCGCCCTCGTGCCCTGTCAGGGGGTCTCGATCAGCCCGGCCGAGATTGCCTTGACGACCGCCTGGACCTTGTTGGTCGCACCCAGCTTCTCGAGGATGTTGTTGACGTGGAAGTTGACCGTCCGTTCCGAGATGCTGAGGATCTGGCCGATTTCACACGCGGTCTTGCCCTCGGCCGTCCAGCACAGCACCTCGCGCTCGCGCGCGGTCAGCGTGACGCCCGCCGCCGGCGCCAGCTTCGGCACCATGAAGCGGCTCATCAGCGAGTGCGACAGGTTCGCGAGCCAGTTCGTCTGCAGCGTCAGCATGTTGATTTCCGCCGGTGTCAGCCGGTCGGCATGGCGTGCGATGCTCAGCAGGCCGAACGCGCCGCGGGCCGCCCAGCTCGACTGCGCGACCCCCACCGACAGCCCGAAATCGCGCGCGTCCTGCCACAGCGGACACGGTTCGATCCGGTCGACGTCCGGCCAGACGATCATGTTGGTACTGAGCGCGCCGTCGCGCACCGTCGAATCGATCTCGATGTAGTTCTGCGCCTGGTAGTGCGCCATCCAGCCGTCCGGATAGGTATTGAAGATCGCGACCGACGGCTTCGATACGGGCAACGGCACACGAATGCCGTAGCAGCAGTATTCGAATCCCAGCCGTTTGGAATAGGCGGCGATCCGCTGGAAGAGCTGCTGCTCGTCTTCCGCGGCGCTGAATTGTTGGTAGGCATCCTGCCAGCGCAGTTCCATTCATTCTCCGACAACGACACGCTGTCATACTTGTCAGGTTCCAGCACCCGTTCGAGGCTGATACATTCCGCGCATGACTTCACCTTTGCTGCACCCGGTCCCCGGCCCGTCCCCGGACGGCTACGTACGCCTGTCAGAAGGCGCACTGGCCGCGCTTGCGCTCGACCATGTCGCAAGCGGCCTCGACGCATCGCTGCTTGCGGAACTGCGCGACAGCGCCATCGATGCACGCCTTGCCGGCTACACCGAATGGCATCGCCCGGCCCATACCGGCGTCGCTTACGTGACGGTCGGCTGGGACTGGTATCTCGACCGCGCGACGGGCGCGTTCGTGATCGCGGGCGGCGACGTCCGCAGCAACGTAATGGCCGTCGACGCCACGGGCGCCGACATCGGCATGTTCCGCACGGCCGCCGCGCTCGCCGCGCGGCTCGCGTGCATCGACTGGCCCGCTGCAGTCGCGTCTGCCCTGCTCGGGCACAACGACGCCTATCATGCCGGTCCGACGCTCCAGTGACAACTGGCGGCGCACTCAATCATCTGACGATTTCCGTGATGCTGGCGCTCTTTATAAGCAAAAGCGGCACAGTTTTCAATCCCGTTGATCAAGAAACCGTTACCACGTCCTAAACGGCGTCTTTCCACCGTCACCCTGTAAGAGTTACCAGTTACAGCCCCCTCGTGGTGCGCGATGTAATGCACGCATACAAAAGCACAGATCCGAGGACACCATGCGGACCTTCGTTCACGAGGAAGGGCGGTTGCCACACGAACTTGCGGCGGATCTCGGGCGCTATCGGCGCCGCGTGTTCGTCGAGCAGCTCGGTTGGGCGCTCCCGTCGGCGAACGAATGTTTCGAGCGCGACCAGTTCGATCGCGACGATACCGTCTACGTGTTCGCGCGAAACGCCGGCGGCGACATGTGCGGATGTGCGCGCCTGCTGCCGACGACGCGCCCGTATCTGCTGAAGTCGCTGTTCGCCGACCTGATCGCCGAAGACATGCCGCTGCCGCAATCGGCCGCCGTCTGGGAGTTGTCCCGGTTCGCGGCAACCGACGACGAAGGCGGGCCGGGCAATGCCGAATGGGCCGTGCGCCCGATGCTCGCAGCCGTCGTCGAATGCGCGGCGAAGCTTGGCGCGCGGCAGTTGATCGGCGTGACGTTCGCAAGCGTGGAGCGGCTGTTCCGCCGGATCGGCATACACGCGCACCGCGCAGGCTCGCCGAAGCAGGTGGACGGGCGTCTGGTGGTCGCGTGTTGGATCGACATTGATCCGCAAACGTTTGCTGCACTAGGAATCGAGCCGGGGCAAGCCGCCCGGCAAGCCATCGCCGCCTGACCCGGAACGCGCGTTTCGGTCCGGGCGGTATCGTAACGAAGGAGAATCAACGTGGACCAGTCCCAGGTCTTTCGCGCGATGATGCCCGGGTTGACGAGCGCCAACGGCGCCCGCATCGCGGTCGCCTACCCGTCGTTTCCCCGGCCGCTGCCGCTCGTGCGGCTCGACCGCCGCGGCCTCGTGTTCCGTGCCGCCGGCGCCGCGCCGCTCGTGTGCGGGCTGCCGCGTGCGGCGACGCTGCTGGTCGCGGACGAGCCGCTCTGCTCGCTGCGCCTCGTGATCCGCGACATCGCGCCGGCCGGCGACGGCCGGCATGACCTGACGATGCAGCCGTCCGGCGCCGCCGGCGACGAATTGCTGTGGCATGCGCTGCGCGATCGCGAGCCCTACCGCCGGATCCGGCACCCGCTCGCGCCCGTCGACACGTCCATTGCCACCGACAACGAACCGCACGCATCGGCCGGTGAAGCCGGGCCGCGCCCGTCGCGCAGCGCGGCCTTCCGGCTGCCGTGCCACAGCGACGCGCTGTTCTTTGCCGACTGGCTCGAATATCACTTCGACGAACTGCGCGCGCTATCGCAACAGCACGGGCCGCAACTGCAGCTCAACCAGCTCGAGCGACGGGTCGCCGACGACGAGGTCGGCGTGCGCTTCGTCTACGACATCGACGGGCACGCGACACGGCACGCGCTGACCGACTGCGCGCGCGAGGCATGTGCATGGATCGAGACGGAGATGCGCGACAAGTTCGCGTTGCCTGTCGCGCAGGAGCGGTTCAGCGCGTTCGCGGCGCACGCGCGGGCAGGCGCGATGTGAATGCGGCGCAACAAAAAGTTGTATCGATACAACTAGGGCTTGCCATGACTCGGGTTTTCCCTTAAATTTACGTCTGTCTCCTCCATGTCTCCAAACATGGATTCAGCCCGCTCAATGTAGCGGGCTTTTTCTTGCCTGCGCGAATTGCGGGGACACATCCCCTTCCGCCCCGCCTAACCCGCCGGGTGCACACCGACCGGTCGCAGCCAGTAGTGGCGCACCACGAATATCAGCGCGACTGCCCCGACCATTACCAGCAGCAGGTACAACCAGCCCTTTCGGGTTGTCGGCAGATCCGTCAGCGCACTCACATCGCCCGTCAAGGCCGTCAACGCGGCCAAGCCGAGTCCGAGCAGCACCATCGTCCCCTTGGCCACCCATCCAAAGGCAGCCTCCAGCACGCCCGCCCATCGCGACTGGCGATAGGGGCCGGCAACCGGCCGACGGAGATCGGGCTTACTCATTCGCGGCCTCTCGTCCGGGATCGGTGCATCCGCCCGTCGATCGACAGGCTGAGGTCAAAGCAGAACTTCGAAGGTTGTCCGGACAAGCACCCGCTGCATCGGGGTACGCGCAATTGCATTTGATCGGAAGCGTCATGTTTTTTCTTTCGCGAGACGAGGTTCGACGGTTCGACTCGTTTGGCCGGAACGCGCTCATATCGTTCAACACGGCGAGTATGCGCCGGGCGTGCTCCGTTCACCTCGCGCAATCCGGATCGGCCGGCTTATCATTGACCGGCCCGCCACTCACCCCCGAGGCCATCTTGCACGCCCATCTGCGCATTGCCCGCCCGGTCAGCAACCTCACCCGAACCGAGCGCATGTATCGCGAAGCCCTCGGTTTGTCCGTTCTTGCACGCTTTGAAGATCACGACGGCTTTTCCGGCGTGATGCTCGGACGCGACGGCCTCGACTATCACTTCGAATTCACGCACTGCCCCGACCATCCGATCGCGCCGTCGCCGACACCCGAAGACCTGATCGTGTTCTACCTGCCCGATCGACCGGAATGGGAAGCTGCCTGCGCGCGCGCCATCGCCCAAGGCTTCATGCCCGTCACGTCGTTCAATCCTTATTGGGACATATCCGGTCAGACCTTCGAGGATGCCGACGGCTACCGGATCGTGCTGCAGAACGGCACATGGCGCTGATACGCGAATACGCGTAAGCGGTTACGCGCCGGCCAGGCCGGCGGCGCGGGCGACATACACGACGTGCCGACGTAGCGCATGCCCTTCCGGCAACGCTGGATGGTCGAAATCGCGCGCGGGCTGGCGCTGCATGCCGAGCCGCTGCATCACGTGCTGCGATCGCAGGTTGGTGTCGGCCGTCCACGCGAAGATCTCGCCGAGCCCGATCCGGCCGAACCCGTCGGCCAGTGCAGCGGCCGCCGCTTCGGCGACGTAGCCATGCCCCCATGCGTGGCGAGCTTGCCGCCACATGATCTCGACACATGGCGCCATCGGATGCGTTACGCGCACTTCGCGCGACAGACCGCACACGCCGATCAACATCGCGTCGGCGCGGCGCTCGACCGCCCACGGGCCGAAACCGTGTGCATCGAAATGTGCGTCGAAGCGCGCGATGACGTCGCTCGCCTCGCCAACAGACATCGGGCCGCGCGCGAGCCACGCGGTCACGTCCGGATCATCATGCATCGCCGACAGCGCATCCGCATCCGCCGGCTGCCAGCGACGCAGCGTCAGACGCTCGGTTTCGATCTTCGACGGTGTGGACATGGAGGATACGGATCGTTCAGGCGGCGTAACGCAAGCGCCATCGCAAATCCGAAAGCGGAACGGACGAAGGGGAAATCGGGATCGTCGCTTCTGCCAGCGACGATCCAGGGAACCGGTGACGAGAAACGGGCGCCGGCGCGCCCGCGGCGATTACTCGTTTTCTTCGAAGTAGTAGATTTCCCCACCACATATAGCTATTACAAAAAAGCTACGCCAAAACTTACGCCCCATCAAGCGATCTGCGCCCCATTATTGAGCTTCGGCCCAGTTCCCGTGGCAGAATCGGAACGTTACCTGCGATCATCAGGGTAACGTGATGATAGCCCGCTAAGTACGATACGAAGCGAACACAATTTGACGGGGTGCGAAATGGCATGGGTTGAGCCCGAATTTTCACGCGAGCGAGTCAATGCTGCAGGTCGTAGACTCGTCGCAGGTGTTGAAGTTATCGAAGATCGTGAACCCTTCAATTTTGTGGATCTCAACGACTACCTTGATGCAACCATGATCATGTCCAACTGGCGCGCCTCTCACCAGTTTCCCCTCAATACATTCAAGATAAATCTGCGAGATCGCGCAATCAAGATTGACGACGCGGCATTTGTCGCACAGCGCCTTAAGCGTGCTACGTCGATTATAGATAAGTTGAAACGATTTCCTCGCATGCGACTATCTCAAATGCAGGACATCGGTGGGTGCAGAGCCGTTCTATCATCCCTGGAACAAGTCAATCAACTGCGCGATTCGATAAAAGGAAGTAGGATTAAGCATCGGTTGGTGAATGAAAAAGACTACATAATCACACCCAAAGAAGACGGATATCGCGGAATACATTTGATTTATCGCTATGTCAGCGACAAGAAGGAGACGTATAACAATCATTCGATTGAAATTCAGATCCGAACGAAGCGCCAGCATGCGTGGGCGACAGCCGTGGAGACTGTGGGTTCCCTGACCAATCAAAAGCTGAAAGCAGATCAAGGCGAACAAGCATGGCTGGAATACTTCTCCTTAATTTCCGCCGCATTCGCACATCGAGAGGGAGTTCCAGGCGATGAGGATTTTGAAGTAATTCGCGAAAGACTAAAAATATTCGAGGCGGATCTTCATGTAGTAGAACGACTAACCGCCTTTCAAGCCATGATGAAAGAAGTCATTGCTGACCCGGACCGGCGGAAGTCCGCCTACTTCTTGATGAAACTAGATCTCACCAACAGAGAAACGCTTGTTGTTTCATATTCACAAGAGCAATTTGCAGCAGCGACTGCAGACTACAAGAAAATCGAGGAAGAAAATAAGCCGGGGGTTGATGCCGTCTTGGTCATGGCAGATTCCGTTCACGCGCTGAAAATCGCATATCCCAACTATTTCGGCGATACCACTCTGTTCATCGCCGAATTGAAGGAAATATTGGAACCGGAGGCGTAGAAGTGGATCCCAACCTGATCGAGTGACGTTTCCTGTCGGGGGGACCAGCGACACCCCATCTCAGCCTTATCCCGCAAGCCTCTCTGCCGAATTTGGCGTAAATTTGGCGTAACACCAAATCACTTCGGCTCGACCGCCAGCCAGGCCGACGCCCGGTATCGTATGATGTAATTTGATCGCGATCGGAGAGCGAGTCGAATGGCATCAGTGACTATCGATATGGGTTCCGGGAAGCGGGCCACGCTGTCTAGCGACGGCGGATCACGGCAATCGGTTGACCAGCGCGCAGCCGTCTCGGAATTAATGCTGCACTGGCCGAGGTATTCCGGGCTGACGACGGGAGCTGCCGACTACCTTCGGGAACTTGGGCTGGGAGCATTCCACAGCGATCCGGTGGCTGCACTCAGGTCAGCCATAGAGGACGGGCGTGTGTCTGTGTCAATCGACCGCCCAGTAGCCGGCGGCGGCGCTGGCGGCCAACCCTCAACCCCACCTTTCCCGCGAGCTAACAGGCTCGCCAGCGTGCCTGGAATGGCGTCGCTACCGATAGATAAGCCCATTCCGAGTTGGGCCACGCCGAGCGACGTATCGGCAGGCGAACTGATAAGCTATTTGGAAAGCGTCGTGGGAGGGGCTGGCAGCAGCCTCGCCGGCTCCGCATCCGGGTTGATTAACGGCACGCCGCTCGGCGACGCTGCACCGTTCGCGCTAGATGACTCACCCTTGGGCGACGATCCTTTGAACGTAGCTGGACGCGTGGTGAACGAGGGGTTAGAAGCAGACTGCATGGACAAATACGAAGCAGCCATTGAATTGTGTAACCGGCTTGCCAAGGTCATGGGCGGGCCTGCCGGCCTGGCACTGTGCAAGCAGAATGCGTTCATGGACTACCAAGAATGTAGGGGGCTTTAAATGGCAAGGCATTCACCTTACGCCGTCGTGGTGATCTACGACGAGGACCAGCAAAGGCTTAACGTGAAAGCTGCTGATCCCAGAAAACTCGCGCCACAATTGGAGGGCGTGCTTGAAATGCCAATCCTGTTAGAGGAGTTCGACTATCGGATTGATGACGAATTTGCGCGTCGCCTCGGTGCCGCAATGCTAAATCTCATCGCTGCCGGGCAACCCGACATCGAGAAATACATGAGCGTGACACTTGAGCCCATCCCTAGGGATGGGGACGGCAGTCGTTAAGGCTTCTGGCATGAGCAAACCGAGACGCGCGACCATCGTGTTCTACGACGAGGACACTGAACAGGTGACGCTGTGCACCGTGTTCCGCAAGGACGTGCAGGCCGCTCTCGACCGCGAATTGAAATCAGGTGTCGCCATCACGATCCCGCCACATGCCGAGCCGAACGATGGGTGCGAGATTACGGACGAGGACGCGCGCCGACTAGGCGGCATCGCGCTACTGATGCAGGCAGGCGTTCACCCCGAGCTGCGAGATCGGCTCAAGTTCGCTGACGCGGACGGCGTTGACTGGTCCCCTGTCCGCCACCCGGGCTAATCGCTTTCCTGCGCCGCACAGTCGGGATTCCTGCCGAGGCGCTTGCTGCGCTCGCAAGCGCCTCGAGATCAGTCATTCGTAGCGCGCCGACCGGGGTTTATTTCTTCACAGGCTCAATACCCCAACACTGTGCCGAACGGCCGTCCTCCGGAATAGCTTCCGGGTTGTACTTGCACTTGTTGATCGTGTCGAGCGCGACCTTGTAGCGATCAACGAGCGGATCAACAATGCTAGCCAGATATGCGTCCGTTGCCACCTGATCCGGCGTCTCGCAGTCTGCCCCCATGTGCGCTGGATCCGTTTTCAAAACACCACCAATCGGCTGAACACCGTCGCCCCACATGCCTAACAACGAAAAATAGAGAACTTCAGTTGTAGGCGCATACTTTTTCTCAACTACATAACCACTCTCGCTAACTGATCGCACAACCTTAGCAGGCGCACACGAAACATTTGGAAGTGCAGCAAATACGACACGGCCTTTCAAATATTCTCGGCTGGCGTAGGTTCGAAGATCCTTAACGAACTGGCGGAAATTCGCCTCCTTTTCTTCCGAGTCGATATATCCGGTCATATCGTCGAGAACAAAGTTCACGAGAACCCACTCGCTAATGTTGACATTCGCCTTTGCAATTTCATCACCCGATGGCGTGCCTCCATTGCCCTCAGCCATCACCAGTTGATGCAAGGTCGTACCGTCAATCACGCCCGGATAGACACCAATTTCGGCACCCCGCGCCTTAAATGCATCCTGCAAAGCAGTAATCGTGGACTGCGCGTCACCACTGGAAGCACCCGGCGCAGATGCGGGGCCAGCAACATCGACGGCGGCAGCCATTGCACGGGTGCGCTGGGAGGCGGCCAACGGCGCGCCAGAATACGTGAGTCGAATTGCCGGCCCAGAAGAGGCGGAGGTCGTCGAGTCATCGCCGCCACCGCAAGCCGAAAGTGCAAGTCCCGCCAAAACTGCTGAAATCAGTGTTCTTTTCATTGTGGTTCTCAGGTCCGATGTTGTTGTATCCCCAGGCTGAATATTTTACATATTGATTACAAGATTGGGAAACAGAAAGCCCGCGGCAAGCGCGGGCAGTCCCCGGAACCTAACGCGTCGCCGCGCCCGTCAACGAGTCGTAGTCGCTTTCGCACTGCCGCCCGGCAATGCCCCGCTCGTCAGCGATTCGCGCGAACTCTCCCGCAGCCTCGTCAGTCCGGCCGAACATGTCGGCAAGCAGATCGATGGCACCGCCGGCTGCCGCGCCTCCGGTCGCAGCGCCGGGATCGCGCGCACGGGCGATGAGTTCGTCGACTTGCTTGCGCAGGCCGTCTGCAGCAGAAGCAGCGCGGACAGCATCAGCGCGCGCCTGATCACGTTTGCTCGAAGCATCTTCAGCGTTCCCCTGTTGTTGGCGCGCGATTCGGTCGCTTTCGTCGCGCTCGGCGACGAGCTCGCGAATTCGCTGCGCCTGCGTTTCTACTGTGTGCGACTGGTCGGCGTCGCGATGTCCCTTGAAATAGCCTGCCGCGGCGCCGATGACCACCGACGCGACAATCGCGAACCACACGCGCGGATCGATCCAGGTCACAGCCCCTCCGAGTACGTCGTGTTCTTCGCGCCGAACGATGCCGTTAGAACCTGGCGACGCGGCTTCGTGCCGAGGGGCGCAAGGCCGATATGCACCCACGTACCCTCCTGAATCAGCTGGTCGAACTCGATCGACGACGCGCTGATCGCTCGGCAGATATCGAGCGGCGCACCAAACTTCGGACAAACAAAGTCGGCGGCCAGGCCCGACAGGTGCGCACTGGTCGGAACACCGCCAACCGCACGATTGAGTGCCGCCGCCCGGTAGCCAGAGTTGATGATCACGGGCCGTCCGCCGAGCACGTCGCGCACGCGCTCGAGCGTTTCGGCAGTCCTGCGCAGGTTCGCCGTGACCGCGGCCGACGGCGTGTTATCGATGCCGCGCCGGCGCGCCGTGTCGCTCGCGGTCAATTCCTCGAGCGCAAAATGTGCTGTGAGATTTCCCATATTTATTTTTCTCCGAATACCCGTTTTGCATTTCGCCGCAGCAGCACCTCGAGGTACTGCGAACCGACGATACCCAATGCGCTGCCCAGCCCGAGCAGGGCGATCGGCGGAAGATCCGGGATCTGCAACAGCGCCAGGCCCGCCACCATCGACGTCGCCGAACCCAGCACCGCGCGCCCGGCCACAAGCCGAACCGTCAGCTGCTCACTACCCACCAAAACTTTCGCAATGCCAATCAGTCCGCCCATGAGGATCAACTCCACGATCGTCTTTTCGTGCTCTTGCATTACCGCTCCCCGTTCGCTACCTCAAAAAATAAAGGCCGCCAAATTGGCGGCCAATCACACAATTCCAGTTGCATCCAGCACCATGAAGCGCAAATGCCACTGCTCCCTGAATCCAGCCAAATTTGGCTTTCTCCCACCCCCGTACATCGTCGTTCCCCAATACACCGTATTTCCGCTGACCCGAATCGAACTCAACTCGACACCCGCCGGGTCATAGCTCCACGCGTGACGAACTGGATAGATTCCCGACACGATTACCGGGACACCGTATGTTCGCGACTCCCAAGACGGGGATGGCGCCCCGACTACGTCCCATCCAAACCCCGGCATATACTCGTTGTAGATCACATCGAGGACACGCAGAAATGGCTTTGACGAGTCTGCGATGAGGCGCCCCTGTCCGTTGAACACCTGAAGCCCGAAACTTCCGGATGCCAGCGGAACTTGGTCGAATTGAAAAAAATATACGGTGCATGGCCGCTCCGTAACAAATCTCAGTGTGTATGTAGTCCCGTCTACATCCGTGCTCCAAACTGTGATTCCCACACCGCCCGATGCATACACCCCATACATCGGGCCCGCTGTGGCATTGAACGAAAATGCAACGCTTGGAAAAGTCGCGTTGTATGGTGTGCCTACATCGTTGACAGCCAGGCGCAGCGATGTATCCACCGACTGGGCCGACATCGCCTGCACTACTTGATAGTTAGGCGTCGCGCCATCAATCTGATACACACCCGAATCTGTGAACGCCTGAAATCCCGCCGGCATCAATACACCCCGTAAACGATCCAACCTGGAACCTGCGTGTACGCATTCGAGCCAGTCGTATTTCCGCTATACCACCAACTGACGCCGTTCCGATTGATTGCAATAACCGGAGACGGCTCGGCGCCAGATACACGATAGAAAATCCGGACCGGCATAAATGACCAAAATGGTTCCCCGCCCGACATGTCCGCCGCGACACTTCCATTTCCACCACCCGTCCACACGATTCCAATTACCCGTCCCGCACGCGATTTCGCGTCCAGGATCGGGCGGCCGGCGCCGTCGAAAATCTGAAGTCCAGCCGTCATTGCCATACTCCCCAACGAACGCGCAAAACGCCGTTCGCATCAAATGTCCGCCCGCCGTTGCTATCGATCACGGTTCGGTTTCCCTGGCCGTCTGTCGAATTGATCTCGAACCAGCCGCTCTTGTCGAGCCGCCAGCCCTGCCGCCCCGCGATGTAGTTGTCGGATTGGATGTAGCTACCGATCATCGCGTTCGTAATCCAACCTGCACCGATAAGCGCCTGGCGCAAGAACACCTGGCCGCCCTGCACCACGAACGGCACGATCGAAGCGCCACCGTTGTTCGGGTCGACCACAGCAAAGCGCTGTGCCGACACCAATACCTGCGACTCGACAACGCCGTCGTTGTTGTCGATGCCGATACCGATGCCAGCGATATACGTGCGCCCGTCCGACGTGATCTGCGTCTTGATCTGGTACGAAGCCGATACCCGACCATTCAGGTCTGCATACGACTTCGCGACCGTTTGGACCGCGGCAGCGCTCTCGTTAACTTGCACTTGCACCGTCGTGATCTGCTCGGCCTGCGCGCTATCGGCATCCGCACGCGCCCTCGATTCAGTGCGAATATCAGCGACTAGCGAAGCTTGCTTCGACTGCATCTGAGCGGTTACGGAATCGAGTCGCTGCGCCAGCGCCATGTCGGCCTCGGCGCGTGCGGACTGCTCCGAGTAGACCCCAGCCATTACCGCGGTCGATCCCGCCGGCTGCCCCATATCGCCGGCCATCGGCACATTGATCTGTGCCGATACCTGACTGATTTGCTTCGAAAGCGCCGAATCGGCATCTGCGCGCGCCGACGATTCCTGACGAATGGCCGCCGAATTGGAGTCGACTGTCGCTTTTAGCGACGTGATCGAATCCGCATTGGCCTTATCGCCCGCCGCGCGCGCTGACTGCTCCGCAGTGATTGCAGCCGCGTTGTCGCCCGACGCCACTGCGACAGCATCGACACGTTTTCCGAGCGCCGCATCTGCATCCGCCCGCGCCTGCTGTTCGGACGTGATAGCTGCCTTGTTCGCACCAACATCGGCCGTCACGGTATCGATGCGCTTGCCTAGGGCCGCGTCTTGAGCGGCACGAGTCGTCACCTCCGACGTGATCGCCGCGGCGTTGTCGTTCGCCTTCGCAGAAACGGTATCGATGCGCGTCGACAGCGCGCCGTCAGCATTCGCCCGCGCAGTCGCCTCACTCGTTACCGCAGCTTGCGCAAGTGCAGCAGCCTGCCCGTTCGGCCCACTCAACAGCCGCCCGTTGAGCATCGAGAACGTATAGGAGATTTGCGACGCAGGATCGGAATCAACCGAACCCGCCCGCATTTCAGCCCCTGCACCCTCTCCACTCCCCGGAACGCCAACCAGCACGTATGCGCCGCGATGCTTGATACTGCCGAGCACAGCATTGCTCGCGCCGCACCTCACGAGCGCCGACTGAAGAACACCCGCAAGGTTTGTTCTCGGTTCATCGAACGTCCACACGATCACCGACACAGCGCTCGTCAGCCCGTTAAGGGCATCAGCCATTGCAGAAGCATTCGCGGCCGAACCGAACACGTCCCACCGGCCAAGCAACACAACCGCGTTGTTCGCAGCCACGGTTGCAACGTTCCAGCTCCGCAACGACCCAGCGATCTGCTTGCCCGAAACGGCATTAAACAACCCGTCAGGGGCTGGCGGATTCGCGCTCGCGCCTACTGCCGCGACCTTAAGCATCAACGCATTGCCTACCTGCGCCTGCAAGCCTGTAATGCTTTGCGCGTTCGCGGAATCGCCATTCGCGCGCGCGGTCTGCTCGGCAACAATCGCCGCCTTGTTCGAGTCGGCCGTCGCCGTCACCGCATCGATACGCGTCGACAACGCCCCGTCGGCATTCGCGCGCGCGGTCGCCTCGGATGAAATCGCCGCGGCATTGTCTTTCGACGACGCCACAACCGCATCGATACGTGTCGACAGCGCCCCGTCGGCGTTGGCGCGCGCCGTCGCCTCTGCCTGGATCCCCGCCGAGTTCTTTCCGACGTCGGCCGACACCGTATCGATACGCTTACCGAGCGCACCATCAGCATCGATTCGCGCGGTCTGCTCCTTCTGGATCGCGCTCGACGCGTCACCGACCTGCGCCACGACAGTGTCGATACGCTGGCCCAGCGCGGTATCCGCGTTGGCGCGTGCTGTCGCCTCCTGCTTGATGGCGGCCGCCGCATCACCGACACCCGCGCTCACCGTGTCGATACGCTTTCCAAGCGAATCGTCTGCCGTCTGCCGCGCCTGCTGCTCGACAGTGACTGCCGCGCCGCGCTGGCGCGCCTCGTCGGCCACCGCATCAGCCCGATCCCTAGCCTCTTTCGCGATCGCATCCGTGCGATCCTTCACCTCCTTCGAAATTGCGTCCGCACGGGCCTGCGCCTCTCCCGCGACTGCCGCGGCCCGATCTGTGACTTCTTTCGCAATTGCACTCGCGTTATCGGCGACGCCCTGCTGGATCCCGGGAATCGCGTCAATCGGCTTTTTCAGATCCTCGCCGAGCGCCGAGTGCGAAATCTGCCCTTCGAAATATTTCTCGTACTCGCTTTGATCGGCCGACGGTTGCCCCTGCACACCGGGGCCGGTCGCCGGAAACCATGGACCGATGTTCCCGGTTGTGTCGACAAGCCGCGCCCAGAAATAAAAAGCCTGGCAGACGGCGAGCCCTTGCATGGACGTCGATGCTTGCGGATACGCGTAATCAGATAGCTTGATTGCGTCGGAACGATTCGGCGTGCGGCTGTACCAGACCTCCGTGCGCTGCGCATCGCCGGCCGTCCCATCGCCCGGAAATGCCCAGGACAGGTTGATCCCGTACACAACGCCGGCAGCCTTGAGCGATACGATCGCCGGCGGCGGCGTCGTTTTTCCCTTCAGCTGCGTTTCTGCGCTGACGGCCGGCAGCGACGTGACGTTCATTACGTTTTGCGCACGCACGCGCGCAACGTACCGCCCTTGATAGATCCCAAGCACCTCGACCTGCAGACCGCCCGTGCGCGGCACACTCACCCACTCGCCGTTATCCTTCCGCCATTCCGGCAGGTAGGTCACCGAGTTGTCCGCGGCATCCCACGCGATGACCATCGTCGTTTTGGAAATGCCCTGGTCGACCGCCGAATACGTCGTGATGCGCACGTTGGTCGGGGGTGCCTGCACCGACGGCGGCACGACCGTCACCGGCCGCTGCTGGATCTGCGCGCCGTCATCGATCGCCGCGTACTTCCCCGGCTCGTGCTTCGTCGCTGTGATCGTGTACTCGATCAGGCCGTCGTCATCGCCCTCCTGCACGCTCACGACACGGTAGAGCTGCGCCGCGACGTCGGCGTTTTCCAGCATCCATACAGCGCCAGGCACGGGGTCCGCGTCGAACCGATTCGCGAGCGTGAGCACATCACCATCAACCGACTTCACCGCGCGATACTGCGCAACGCCTGACGGCAGGATCGCCGTGAAGCGATCGCCAGGCGCCACGGTCGGCGCTTTGTCCAGCGTGACGACCGCGCCGGCCGCCGAACGAATCCGGCCACCGATGCGCCGGCCCGCCTTCCGCGGATCCGCGATCGCGATCACCTGCCCGGGGCCGACGAGCACGCCATCCATTCCGACCTTGAAGGACACCGTGCCCGACTCGTAGCGCGACGTCAGAAGCAGCCACTGTCCAAGCCGATGCGCCTGCGCCTGAGACGTGCACCCGAACGCCGTAACCTGCGTTTTGATAACGCCATGCCGCGCGATACCGTCCTCATCCGGTACGTACTCGACGGCTTGTTTGTACTGGTTCGTCGGATCGTTGTAACTGACGAGCGCGACCGTATATCGTGTCTTGCGCTCGCTCCCGACGTATCGGAACGCCCCATCGATCACGTTGGCAGCCGTGTACACGTACACCGGATCGGACGGCATATCCGCCGATGCAACAACCGCCCCCGGCCCCCAATACGCAATACCGCGGAACACTCCAGCGATGTCCTGCAGCACCTTGTACGCGTCGGCCGCCGACTGGATCACGCAATTGCACGTGAAGCGCGGCTCCACGCCACCCTTGCCGTCCGACACCATCACATCGCAATAGCGCGCGATCTCGTACAGCCCCCACTTGTCGACCATAGATGCGTCGACGGTTTTGCCGAGGCCATACCGGTCGTTCAGCAGCAGGTCATAGAAAATCCATGCCGGGTTATTCGTCCACGCCGGTTTGAACGTCCCGTCCCATGCCCCCGAATACGTGCGCGTCTCCGGATCGTAGTTCGATGGCACGCGGATGATCAGGCCGCGAATGTGGTACGAACGCACCGGCACCTGCGAGAACGATCGAGCATCGAACGTCATGCCGACGAGCGCCGTCATCGGATACCGCAGCTTGCGATCAATCACCTCCGTGATCGCTTCTATGTTCACCGCATCAGCGATCAACGAGCTGTGCGCATTCGGCGTGATGCGGCGCACACGCGCCAGCCATCCGGTTTTCGCGCGTGGCAGCTCGATCCGGTGCGAACGCTCATAAAGCGATGTCGTCTTGCCGTCGAACGCCGTCGACAGCACCTGCGCGTATGACCCACCGTCGACCGATAGATCGACCGCATACTCAACCCGGTAACCGAAAACACCAGTCGCCGGATCACTCTTTTGCAGCGCCGGCACACCTAATCGAATACGGACGGCGGTGAGCTGCGTGTTTTGCACCTGCCGCACCCACGGCGCATCAGACGTCAGAGGCACACCAATAGCCGACTCGCGCTCGACCGCCGGAAAGCCCGGCATGAACTCCTGGTCGAGCGTGCCGGTGCGAACGTCGACGCTGTAATTCTGGAAGTTGACCGATCCGTCGGAATTCTGGATCGGCGTGCCGTCGAGAAACACCGACTGCATGCCCTTCACCAGACCGACGATCGGTCCCTCCGAAATGATGTCGAGCACCTTCGCGCGCGCGATCGAGTGCAGGTTGTCCGGTGATTCCCCGCCCCCTCCACCGCCACCACCGCCCTTTGCACCGTTGATCCGTTTCAGCCCGGATTCCGCGTAGATCTTTTTCACACCTGATCCTCTGTGTAAATGCCCGAGCTGACGACCTTTGACCCGACGACCATTTCGCCGTACACGAGCGACACCGGTTCGCCTTGCGCAGCGCTGTTCACCGGTCCGTTGAAGTAGTACGACGTGCCGTTGTCGGCCACCCCGGCAAGCCCGGCCTGCTGCGGGCTCAACATCTGTGCGACGCCGCCGAGCGCCATCGAGATAACCCCTCATGACTGTTTTGGTAACCCTCTATTACCGTTTCGGTAACCCCTTCGTTACCGTTTTGGTAACCCAAAATCTTCGACGTATCGATCCGCGCTTTGCCTATCCACTGATCAAAGTCCTTGTTGATCGACAGACTCGCGGCGTATCGTCCCGGCGACTTCACAAGAACCTGCATGTCAATCAACTCGCCGATCGCGGCAGAGATGTGCGGCGGCAAGACACCGGTCTTGTCATGGAACTGCGTCAGACTGATTTCGTCAGCGGCCTTGTCATAGCCGTATGTCTGACGCATCAACACCATCAAAATCTTGTAGTGCCGCTTGCCAAAATCAGCCAGCGCAAGGGCCTCCAGAACGCTATGCGGCACGCGGGTGTACCTCTCTTCAGCTTGGGCGGAGCGCGGCCGCTCCGGCATAGGAATGACGTGCGCGAGCGCCATACACGCACTCATCCCTGCGTAGCTGAAATGGCATCATCAATCGTCGCCTGACGCGGATCGGCTGCATCCTGTGCGCCGACATCACCTTCCAGATTGAGAACCCACCGCAACGCTTCAGCGCGCTCGCCCGCGGCCTTCTCCAGCTCGGCCGCAATCTGCTTGCGGGTGCGCATGCGCGGGGCCGCGTCTCCGGTCACGGCCTCTTTCTGCGCGCGCGCCTTCGCATGCCCTTCCTTGCCCTCAGCCGCAGCGACGACGGCCTGCACCTTCTGGCGCTGTTGATCCGGAGTCAGTTTCGCGAGCTTCAGCGCGTTCGATACGGTGATCTGGTCAGCCTCGAGCGCATCACGCACGGCAGCCGTGCAATCGAGCAACTTCAACTGCTGGCGGACCGTCGGCACCTCGACACCGAACATAGTTGCGACAGTTTCTTCCGTGTGGCCGACTTCGAGCATGCGCGCCATCTTTTCGGCGCGATTGATCGGGGAATCCTCTTTGCGGATTTCGTTCGTGCTGACCATAACGGCAGAGAACGACTTTCCGCCGTCGTTGATGACCCGTTGCGGTATGGCCGGAATCGTGATCGGCGACTCGCCGGCGGCGATCAGCTGCCGATTGAGCTCGCGGGCATTGATCACCCGTGTTCGGCCATCGATGACCAGGTTCTTGCCGGTCTCCGGATCCTTGTAGAACAGCACCGGCTTGCGCACGCCAATCGCGCGGTAGTTCAAC
This sequence comes from Burkholderia sp. AU30198, assembly GCF_020419825.1. Classification (NCBI taxonomy): domain Bacteria; kingdom Pseudomonadati; phylum Pseudomonadota; class Betaproteobacteria; order Burkholderiales; family Burkholderiaceae; genus Burkholderia; species Burkholderia sp. AU30198. The sequence goes on from NZ_JAIZSA010000002.1 coordinate 109,540, forward strand.
ACCGTCTTCGGGTTCGGCTCTTGATGAACGCGCCGGTCGTACAGCGGGTGCGACGGGTCCGTGACAAGTTCGAGGTCGTTCGGGTCCATCGCAAGCGCAGTTACCTTGCTCTGCGCGCCGTATGCTTCAACGGAGCTTTTTGCCACGTTTCCTCCAGGGAAAAGTCAGGCCGCCAGCACATCGGGCGGCGGATTGCGATCCGCGAAATCGGAATCGCCGGGTGATCGAATCGAGCCGTCCGAGCGGTGCCAGCAGTACAGCGAGCCTCGGCGATGCCAAAACCAGTAACCAGCGCACGTGCATGCCATGAGGCGGGTGTTTCGCTTCTGCATCCATGCGTCGATTCGAAAATCACGCCGACCGCAGACGTTGCATTGCGGCTGCCGCACGTACTCGTCGGGACGCTTCTTCAGCACCCGGCGCGTCTCGCAGTGTCGGCAACGGCAATGGAAGCGGGCCATTTCAGTGGCCACACGGCACGGAGCCGTCGAGGGATTCGACCGCCCCGCACGACAGGCACTTGCGCGGGTACATCGGGTGTCGGTTGATGTCGCGCGTGATGCGCTTCACTTCGTCGGAGCGATCGGGCTGCGAGAGCGCCCGAAGCAAAGTCGCCCGCATCCCTTCCGGCACGTTGTAGAACTTGATTCGCCCCTCCGCTGCCGCACGTTGCATGTATTCGCTGGCATCCTGCGGGGCCGAGAAAATTTCGTTTTTCACCCTCAACCTCCATATAGGAGTACTAAACCAAGACAGAAGCACTCTCCGTCGAAAGCGCTTTTGCCTAGGCCCGTCGCTTACATCACCACCGACCGCCACACTCCCCGAAACCTTCTCGCGCGCAGTGGCAGTTCACGCCCACCTTGCTCATCGTCGACAGCCCATCCAGGTACTCTCGCGAGACGACGCGCAGCTCGAGCGCATTCAGACCGGCGTCGATCTTGTTGATCGGTACGCCCAGATTCCCCGACAGGAATCGACTCACCTGCGAGTCGTCCCAGCCGAGTGCATCCGCCACCGACCCGCGGCTACGCGGATCGCTCAGCGCTTCCCGGAACGCCCGTTCGATGCTCGGCTTCCGGATGACTTCAATTGTGCTCATAGCAACTCAACTCCGTTCAAAACTGATTGAATGACCTTGAAGGTCGAATTTTCTAAACTTCAAGCATCGAATCTCGATGCAGATCGGACTATGGCGAGGGTTCCGGCCCTATCTGTAGAATTGGCAGCTCTCACACAACCATTCCTACGGACGGGGAACCCTCATGGAAGACAACCTCAAAAAACTCGTAACCGTGGTCGAGGAGCTCAATTCTCAGATCGCTTTCCTCGTCGCGGACCGTGCGGCAGCTGCAACCGTGATTCGCGCGCTCGCTGAGGCCAATGCACACAATCCGGTGTTCCTAGCCGCACTCAAGAACCAGGCCGAAATTCGAAACGTCGGCCAACTCAACAGCACCATGAAGGACGGCCAAATCGAAGCATTCAGGAGCGCCCTGCACTCCCTGTTGCCTCAGCAGCTTCGCGACATTTGATTTCCCGCTGGATCAACGCCGTGTTGGATGCGCACAAGGCCGAAATCGCATTGATGCGCTCACCGACGGCCTGGTCCGCCGCCAGCCCGACCTCGCGCTCTGCGAGTGCCGGCCGGATCAGCCAAAGAACCAGACGTGCGTACAGGCGCTTCATGCGATCTCCTTTTGTTGAGCGAGTTCGGGCCAAACGTCTCGGATCACGTCTGCCGGAAACAGATCGAGGCGACCGACTGCGCCGGAAGTTTCGCGTTCGATCGGCCAGCCGAACGGAACTGGCACGGGCCGCTTCTTGTTTGCCCATGCACTAATGTCGGACGCGTGCGCATCGATTGCCGCAGCTAGCTTCACAAGTCGTCCGCGCTCGGCGTCGAGATAGGTTCTCAGATCCATAACGAAACTTTAGCGAAACGCAAAAGGAATGTCTATAGCGTTTCGCGCATATACGACTTTAGCGTTTTGCTATTGAATGCACGTCATGAAGGACATTGACCAAATCCGTCGCGACAACCTCAAGCTCATTGAAGCCGAGAGCGGTGGCCCTGCCGCCGCAGCCGCAGTGATCGGTATGTCACATTCACAATTCACAAACTTGCGCGATGGCGCGAAAGACTCGAAGACCGGACGTGCTCGTGGCATGCGCGCGTCGACAGCGCGCAAAATTGAAGAGAGCGCAGGAAAGCCGCTTGGATGGCTTGACACCGACCATTCGGAAACGGCGCCCCCTGCTCCATCGACGGCCGCCCCCGTAGGATGGGATCAATTGAACTCAGATCAACGAGCGAAGGTTGAATCATTCATCGGCTGGCTCCTTTCGCAAGCAGCCACCCAGCAGACAGATCCGCCTTCAACAGGCAAACGATTCGGTAAGGGTGGATAGCGCCGTTTCGGTTTCAACGCGTCGCGGCTCGAGAAGTTTGTCCGGGAACAACCAATCGCGCGTAAGCAGCATGCCTAGTCCATCATCGGCCAAACCATACACAGCGTCCCCTTGGAGAACGCACTCCCAGCGCCCGTCGTGATGTAACCGCACTACATCGACGGTACGCCCGACCAGCGCCTCATTTGGCGAGTCGATCACCTTCGCCTCATTTCCCGCGCGACAACGCAGGCCCCGCGCACGCGCAACGCCCTCAGCTATACCCCAATCATTGTTTTTCAAGATGCACTCCCTGCGGTTGAACAACGGAGGCCACAACCTTGCCGTTGCGGCCCTGCTGCCAACCAACTTTGCCAGACAGCCTCCAGTTAGGAATGCCCGCGCATAACCCCGCGCAATCATGCGGTGTTATGCGCTCGTGCGCGGAAAGCGCTCCGTCTCGCCCACATTTTCGGTCCGCCTCTCTCACTTCTTGCCCCACACTAGCCCCCGCTTACCCACTTAGAACACTGTATGCATGTACAGTAGTTTGCCAAGTAAACAGATAGCTTTCAACTAGATAAGCAGCGTGGTTAAGATCGGAGCCGAAGTTACTGAGTTTTCGCCGCACGTGCCTCGACCGGCACACACCTAGATAAGGCCGGATTCGAAGACCCATTTGCCGTGCCACTTCCTTCGATTTATGCAGCGCCGAACATATGACCGGTGCTCGCGCGGATCTCGCGCGGCCTTCCTGCGATGCCTCCGTGCATTGCAAATTCGGCACGCTGCAACGATGTTCCCCTGGCAATCCTTCCCCCCGTCCATTCGAGCATGAAGATGCTCGGCCGTGCATTGCAGCTGCAACGCCTGGCGCCGAGAAAGCTTGTATCGCGCCATGAACAGGGTTACGCCGTTGTCCCACATTGGACAACCGCAGTAGAAGCACCGACCAGATTGGTGATTGAAAGCACGTGCGCGGTTTCGCGCGATTGACGAGGCCATAAGCGGCTCCTGACTTCAGGAAGTTTCGGGAAATATCGAAACCCGCTCGCCCCTAGAGAGGTGATACGCGGGAGCCAGCCGACTCAGTCGCGCCGACACCACATCAGATCCTCAAGATACTGATAGTCAAAGTCTAAAGCCTGTCGGACTCCCCTGGCAAGCCAGTGCGGCGCCGGGAAGCCCTGCGTCTATAATGCTTTCATTCTGGTTTCGACACATCAGTTCCGCCTCAACGGCGCATGGCGCGAAATCAACCATTCGAACGTTAGAAAGAGAATGATCACATCTCGGGGAAAATCGATCGTCGCAGGACTGGTGGTATGCGTATCTATCGTCGGATTTATTGCGCTTTATGCTGCCAGAGAAAGGCAAGTTATCCGCCTCACAAAGGTAGCGACGTTCGCATCTAAGACAATTGCAACAACCCTGAAGGCCGACAGGACGCTTGGTGCCGACTACGGGCAAGTAATCGCGCCGGTGCGTGAGACAGCCTGGGACGCAGTGAAGGACGTTCAGTCACGCTCTCTAGCCACGGCATCCTCACTCGAAAAGACCAGCCTGAACCGAGCAACAGACGAATATTTATCGTCAGCCTCCGGCGCATTCGCAAAAATCGCGAAACGAGAGGCCCTTTTACGAGATCTCAGATCCACTAGGGCCCTCATGGCCGCAGCACGGCGGGACCTCGATATCGTAGCGACAGGCCCTATGAATCAGTATGCGACCAACCTCTTACGCTCAACTCAAAACGATGAAGCACGAGAGCTTCGCAACATCGCAGAAACGGCAAACGAACTACGCATCGCTTTGGCGGCAATCGAGGCCAAGGGCGATGAACTGACTCGCGAATTGGGGGACATTGGGTTACCACGCGATGAGTTGCGGGCCGCCATCGATCGATACAGCGCCACCGCTGCGGACTAGTCTCTGTCACGCGACTCCACCATACACCTCCCCGAGCCCGCCACCAGCGGGCTTTTTTGCGGCCCGCTCGTAGCGGCCGCGGCATCCCCCCAACGAGCGAAGTCCGGCGTTACAAATTCCCCCTCAATATTTTCGCGTTTCGCTATAGACAATCTTTTCGCGTTTCGCTAAAGTTCAATCCAACGCAGCACAGAACGCTGCGCCTCCCCTCCGGGGGATTGCTCCTTAACCTGACTGCTGGGATAAAAGTTGCCCGGGCCTTTGGCCCTGTCGCATACATGCCCCGACCGACCCGCCGCATGACAGTTGCTCGAAGTGCGGGACACACAGCTCTCAAGAGCGCGCATTCGGACGCGGATCCTCCGCACCAATCAACCGACCTGCAGCGCAAACAGGACGTCGAGTGCGCGCCCTTGAGAGTTTCGAAATTGCGCCCGGGTAGATGGACAGCACACTCCATCGGTGAGCGCGACTCGTCCGCCCTGCGAGTGATAAAGGAAGTGGGCCCGTCACCTCAGAAAGCGGGCTTGGCAAGCCGACGGAAGGTCGAGAGAACGGGCGGGATGCCAACCGTCGCCGGATACGTAACCGGCCATCGACCGCGCTGATCGAATCGCATTGACCTTCAGTGCCATTCCTTGAGCGCGGTCAGGCCGCCAGAAATCTAACCGGCCTCAATATATTTCGGATGACTAATCTATGACCACATTACTTGTTGGTGTCGGTCTCGGTGTTTTCGCTTCAGCCCTTCTGCTCGTCGTGGTGTTTGATCTTCGGCAAGGGCCACGCCGACAGCGGAAACAGTGACCAACGCAACACGAAGGGGAAACGCCGATGAACGCACGTCAGCGCCGCAAGGCTTATCGCGCGATGCCGCAGCAAGGACAGCGCGTCACCTGGACCACCATGTCGGGCCGCGTCAAATCGGCCACGGTCGAGGGCCACAAGGAATGGTTTCACGGCCAATGGAACGAAGAGCGCCTGAACGTGCCATGCGTTCATCGCGTCCGCGTTCGGCTCGACTCCGGCAGCCACGCCCATCCGCTCGTTTCGCGGTTGAACCCCGTCTAACCACTGCTCCCGCGACAGGAGAAAGACGATGGAAAAGCTCTACCACGTCGTCCTCGTGTATGAGCGCACGGGGCATCGGGTTCGCAAGACGAAGCGGCCCGTGACTCGGGACCGCGGGCTCGAACTGATCGCCGCGATCGCCAATCGCCCGAACCAACGCACAGAACTAGAACCGGCGACCACATAACCCGCGCCCGCTACGGCGGGCCTTGGAGAACGCATGGCAAAGCTCTCACAAGCCGCGCTCCTGCTTCTGCGCGAAGCAGGGGCGACCGAGATTGACGACGATTTCGTCGTCATCGGCAATACGGACATCCGCATTTTGCTGTCAGCGCGGGCCGTCAGCGATTTGAATCAACAAGCCCGCGAGCGAGACAGCGCATAACGAGATCGGACGCGAATGGCAACGCATCGATAAGGCTGGTCGCGATCGACCAGCAGCAGTAGGAAAGGACGCGGCGACGTACCTGGTGTTAGAGCACCCGGCACGCCCCGCACCCGCAGTGCGCACTGCGAATCCGGCAAGGCCACGTCACCCCTGCAGAGGCGGACGAAAGGCTATCACGGATGGACTCACTTGGCCAATAGATGCAACCAACACCAATCATTCCTTGGCTCGGCGGCAAACGCCGCCTTGCCGACAAGCTGATCCCGCTTTTCCCTCCGCACGAATGCTATGTCGAAGCGTTCTGCGGTGGCGCTGCACTCTACTTCCTGCGACCAGTGCCGGCACCCGTCGAGGTCATCAACGACGTCAACGGCGAACTGGTCAATCTCTACCGGGTTGTACAAAACCACCTGGAAGAGTTCGTCCGCCAGTTCAAATGGGCGATCAGCAGCCGGCAAGTCTTCAAATGGCAGCAGATCACGCGGCCCGAGACACTGACCGACATTCAGCGGGCGGCCCGTTTTTTCTACCTTCAGCATCACGCGTTTGGCGGGAAGGTCTCCGGACAGACTTTCGGCACCGCCACGACCGCACCTTCGGTCAACCTGCTGCGGATCGAAGAACAGCTTTCGGCGGCACACCTACGCCTAGCCGGTACTCACGTCGAAAACCTTCCGTGGCGAGAGTGCGTCGAGCGATATGACCGACCGCACACGTTCATTTACCTCGATCCGCCGTACTGGCAAACCGAGGGATACGGCGTCCCATTCGGCTTTGAAGAATACGAGGCAATGGCAGCGCTGATGCGCGATGCACGAGGCAAGGTCATGGTCTCGATCAACGAACATCCGGACATTCGCCGCGCCTTCGATGGTTTCCACATGCTCGAGCTCGACATTCGCTATTCCGTTGCCAATCGCAACGGTCGGCCGGACACAAGCGGCGAGCTGGTGATCACGAACTGGACGCCCGGGGTGATGGATGGCCTGTTCTAGCCCGCCTGCAGCGTTCGAACATGTGGCCTTTCTAGCCCGCGATGCACTCACCGAAACCGGCCTCGGCTGACCATCTCTTGAGGAACCCACGATGACAACCGTCACCAAGGAACAAATTTACGACGAGCAAATCTCGCCGCTCATGACGCAGATCATCGCGATCTGCAAGGAACACAGGATTCCGATTCTCGCGTCGTTCTTCACACCCGGCGACGACGATCCGGAGCTCGCGGTCACGACCGCACTCCTCGGAAACGGATTCGAGGCGCCCGCAAATTTCAGCAACGCGCTGCGCGCCCTCCGACCGGAACTGTTTGGCAGCTCTCCGCTGATGCTGCACACCGACCACGGAGATGGCAGCACGACGCTCACTGCCGTCATCTAAATCGACAGCGGACACAACAACACCGAGGGATCAATGAACAGCCTACAGCCTGCACTTCCACAAAACAGACGACCAGTAACGCGCTCGCCGAGCGATAACGCCCTGCTCGCCTCCTGCAATCAGATGCGTGGGTATGTCGCGAAGGGTAGTGCAGTCGCAACGGCATGCGGTGTCGCTATCGGCTGCGTCTGGTTCCTCTGTGTTGCGTACCGCGCGAGGGTTCTCACGTGGCCGTGGTGAAAGTCTGGCTCGGCGCGCTCGCGGCCATCATCGTATTCCTCTGCCTGCAATCCATTCTGCAACAAGACTCCGATCGCATCCAACACGCGCCAGTCGCCCAGCACACTTAACGCGCGGCCTGTCGCGACCACTTCGACATCGCACACTTACGGGAAAGCCCATGAAAGAGCTTGAACAAGCCGTCTCGAACGCATTTTCGAACATCGTCACGTCCGGCACCATCGAGAAAGCCATCGAAGAGAAGCTGACGAAAACTATCACGTCGATCGTCAACGAGGAGCTGCAAAGCTATTCGGAATTCGGCAAGCAACTGAGCGAACACGTCAAGAAAGCTGTCCAGGTCGATTTCTCGAAGCTCGGCCTCCCCGGATACAACGACCTGATCCTCAAGATCATTCGGAAGCGTGTCGAAGAAGGTCTGAATGAGCAGATCGAAAGGCACGTGGCGACGCAGCTCGACGAACTTCTCGCTCCTGCTCCGGAAGAAATCAAACTGTCCGAGCTGGTTGCGGACTTCATCAAATTTCAGGCCGAGAAGCAGTCATATTCCTGCTCGTGCGACTTGCCCGACCGAATCACGTTGACGGTGGATACCGAGGGGTCATTCACCCATATCGGGCTCGACAAGGAAGCCGGAATCGACCGGTATCGGTGCCCGTGGCGAATTGACACGATGGACGGGCGCGTGTACAGCGTCAGGATCAACGAGATCGACCCGAAGAATACGCTCTTCATCGGGCCGATTTACGGTTTCGAACGGAAGCTGTTCCAACTCTACGCAACCGGTACGAAGCTGGTCATTGATTGCGACGTCGACGACATCGATACGTCGTATCCCGGTCGCGGAGATTACTGACTCCCCCACTACCCTCAAGCCGCGCAAATTCCGTTGCCTCGGATGCGCGGTTTCTTCTTGCGGGTGGCCTGTTCGGCGCCCTTCTTTTTTTCTTCCCGGCTTCAACGGCGGATGCTCGGCTACTCAGTGCAGCCGAGCACCCGCAATTGGGGCTGTATTACTGATCGACGATGACGATGCTGCGTGATCCGGTGACCTTGCCGCTGACCCTCGGCTGCGAAATGCTCATCGACAACTTTACGGCCCGATCTGCTGGGACATCTCTATCTACTGATGAAAGAAATAGGAATTCAATCAGCTGGTCCGAGCAGAACGTCAATCGCCGCCTGCCCTGCGATCTCGGCCACGAGGTATGCCCAGCGTCGGGTAAATGGGCCGTTTCGAAGCTTTATCCGATGTCCACGCGCACCAAGGATACCGAGATTGTCGTGACCCTTTATCTGGAACGTGACGTCGTACATGTCCGGAGCAGATGAAGTCAGTTCGACATCAATTTCAAAGCCGCGGTACTGGATAGTTCGCTGCATGACGACCTCCGCTATGTGAGTCCGAGCCTAGCACGAATGCAATACAACCTTCCGACGTCCTGAGCACCACACATGATCACCACACCGATGCTGCAAAAAATCCCCGTCGTGCGTGACCAAGACGGCTATTTCATCCACCCCGATTTGCTCCACTTCTGGACGGTCACGAGGGACAGCGCCGAGCACTGCACGAAGGAACAGTGGGCCGCGCTCGAGGCGCAGGCCGGCATCAAGACGTCGATCTACTACCTCGAATCCGAGCCGGCAGATCATCCGGCCGTCGTGGCGTATTGGGAACGCGGCGAAGGTGTCTCGCTCTGGAATCCCGATCCGGAGCCAGGCTGGTGGCTGATCGAGATCGGCGACAACGACGACGGCCCGTACGCCGTATATGCAACGCACGCGTGAGGAGCGCCATGACTGAACGAATCGTCTGTTGGTTTTCGTGCGGGGCCGCGTCCGCCGTCGCTACGAAGATCGCGATTACTGAGAACGCCCGCGGCGCAAATCTGCCGATCGTCGTCGCGCGCTGCGTGATCGACGAAGAGCATCCCGACAACGAGCGATTCGCCGGCGAGTGTGAAGCGTGGTTCGGCGTTCCGATCGTCAGGCTGTCGAGCGAGAAGTTCGGGACGTCGATCTTCAACGTTTTCCAGAAGGAACGGTACATCGTCGGCGTGGCCGGTGCGCCGTGCACGCGGGCGCTGAAGAAGCGCGTCCGCGAAGCCTTCCAGCGACATGGCGACCTGCACGTTTTCGGGTACACGGCCGACGAGCAGGAGCGCATTGATCGCTTCATCGACGCCAACAACGAGATCCGCCTGTGGTCAGTGCTCGCCGAGAAGCAGATCACGCACTCAGACTGCCTGGCACTCGTAGACCGCGCCGGCATCCGGCTGCCCGAAATGTACCGCCTTGGTTACACGCACAACAACTGCGTTGGCTGCGTCAAGGGCGGCGCTGGCTACTGGAACAAGATCCGCGTCGACTTCCCGGGCGCGTTCGATCGCATGGCAAAGCTGGAACGCCTCATCGGCGCGTCCATCTGCCGCCACAAGGGCAAGCGGACCTATCTGGACAAACTACCTCCCGACGTCGGCCGGTACGACGACGAGCCGAAGATCGAGTGCGGGATTTTTTGCGAACTAGCGGAGAAGGAACTTGAAGGATCGAACCATGGATAACGCCGCATCCCCTGTCGAGACGAGGAGCGCTGATGCGCTGACGGAAGCCGCGAAAATCTGCGATGACATGGCCGACGCCAACGAACGGCTCGGGCCTGCCAGCGGGCGAGGCAGCTATATCCAGAAAATCGGCACCGACTCGATGCGGCGATGCGCGGCAGCAATCCGCGCCATCCTCGCCGCATCCCCTGTCGAGCAGCACGAAGCAGCGCCGGCCGACTCAGCCGAAGAAATGCGCGACGCAGCCATGCGCACTGTGCAAGCGATGGGGTTGGTCTACACGCCGGGCTCTGACCGCTGGCGTCCAGGCCCCGCACAGCCCGCACTCTCCGCCCCGCTCGAAGGCACGGGCAATGGGGCGACGGCGCAAGGGGAGATCTATCAAATCTCATTCGCCGACGAAGAAGGATGGTGCGACACGAACAAAAAGGTATTTGATGCACACCCTGTGCACGCGCGCCGCATCGTCTACCGCGCCCCTCGCACTGAGGTGGCGGGAGCGGTGCCGATTGCATGGGTATGGTGCGACACGATTTGCCCGGACCACTGCCACTCGACTGACGCAGAGGCGATCGAGGAAGGATGGATTCCGCTTGTATATGGGGACCCGAAGGCGGTGCAAATTGCGGATGAAAAACGCTCGAAAATCGAAGCAGCAATCAAGGTCACCGAGTACAAGTATTTCGGCATGTACGAGTTCACCGAAGCGCAGCACGATGCGGTTGATGTGCTGGTCGAAGCCGCCCGCACCTTTCTTTCGGCCCCGCATATCGCCCCGCAGCCTCCCTCCGCAGATGCAGCGGCAGCGCCGGAAGACGAGCGGGCGGCGTTCAATGCCGACGCTCTGGATTTCGAGCCAGATGCACGGCACGCCGTCGCCGACATGGCGAACATCGGCTATGCGCTGCTCGAACAGATTTCGAGGATGGCGCCCGGCTACCACTGGAACGACTCGCCGGTCGAGATCGTCAGCGACCTGATCAACGAGCGCGACGAAGCCCGCGCGGCAGCATCGCAGGCCGCAGCGGCAGCGGGGCAAGAGGCGGTGGAAGCGGCGTCCACGAAAACTCATCAGGTCTGGGTGGAAGAAACCAGTTCCTGGGCGGACGTGACGCCCGCCTACTATTCCGAGCGTCTGCCGAGCAATCGTCGCATTGTCTATTACACCGCCCCGCCCGCGCAGGTCGCCACTCAGATCGACATCGAGACAATGCTTCGCGCCTGCGTCCCTGGTGGTGACATCGTCGATCCGCAGCTTGTGTGCGACAACATCCGCGAGTGGTTCGCCGAGCATGGTGCACAGGTCGCCAATCGGCAGGGGCTGACGGAGGAGCAGATCACCGAGGTTCGATCTGCAACGATCGAAAGGTGCGCTCAATTGGTCGACAGGATAGCGAAAAGCAAGTGCGATCGCGGATCTGATGATGCCCTCGTGCGCTCAATCGCAGCCCGCATCCGCGCCCTTCTCGAAGGAGACAAGCAATGAACGAACCGTCTTTCATCCAACGTTGGCGCAACGCCATCATGAGCCTTGGTCGCGAAGTGAATCAGACGCCCATCGAGCCGAAACCCATGACCGACGAGCAATGGCTTCGCCGATGTGCTGCTCGCTTTGTTCGGCGCGGCAACGTTGATCCGCATATTGCAGCCTCATACGCAGAAGCGGCCTTCGAGAACGTGGCCGACTTCGGGTTTGAAAATGATCCAGAGGGTGCTGCCGACTGCGAAATGTCGTACTGGAGCGAATGATGAAGCCAAGCATGAATAAGACGCTGACGGATGAGCAGATCGATGACTTTGCGCGCCCGTACCGGCTGCTGCCGAACCCCGGCGACTACTTCGACTATCACGGTTTCGCCCGCGCCCTCCTCGCCGCTCAGCAGCCGAAGCCGCAATGCACCTGCGATATGCGCACGAAGGTTCTCGGCGACGGTTGTGCGATCTGCCAGCCGGAGCCGCGCGCCGAGGTGACAGACGACGATAAGGTGTGTGCCGAGCGGTATCGATGCCTACGGCGCGGCCAGCGCTGGAGCGTGATCAACGGCATTGGCGACACGCTGCGCGCCGATGAACTCGATGCCGCCATCGACGCCGCCCGCGGTCACGGCTGGGATAAAAACCCCTGGGTGTGGGTTGTTGAATTCCGGACTGGACGGTGTCTTGAAACTACTCCTCCCCGAAACTCCCCTCGTCGATGAGCAAATGACAGTAGGCGTCGGAGGCGTCGAGTGCCAGGCCCTCCGAAATGAAAGTGCCAGGCACGCTCATCTGCGAAATCACGGTTTCGGTGGTGCCGTTCCAATGGCGCCGAAGAACATCTATCGTGCCGCGCCACTGGCCATCGTCGCCGAAATTTGCAGAGACTCGGTAGAAATAGCCACGATATGGCTTGAATTCGTCCAGGTCCATTGCTCCCCCCGCTCGCCGATCAATCATCGTAGCACGCGGCGGCGACTGAGATTTCGGGAAGCGGCACACTGTTTGAGGTTGACGGCGCACTTTGGCAGGCGTGCCGCGAAATTTACGACGCCACCGCTATATCCGGATCTCGTTTGGTCGCCTCAATCTCGACGTCGTAGCAGAGATAGGTGTTGCTCCTGCTCCGTCACGCGTACCGGCTCAGCCATTCTTCAGAATAATTCTTCGCGCAGGCAACAGCCTCGGCTTCAGTGCCAAACACGCCAAGATTCCGAAACGCAGCTTCCCGGCTGAATCCCAACTTCGTTACTTCGACCTAGGCGGCGTACTTGCCATCCTCCGCCACGCGCGGTTCGCAGTTCATCTCGTACCCGCGAATCACAAATTTCTTCTGCATTGATTCAACACCATTTTGAGACAGAGGGATCTGTAGCATGTCCGCATCGACCAAAATGAAACCGCTCTACCTCGATCTACCTGCTGTGGCGACCGCTCTTTCGCTGTCGGAGGCGACCGTCCAGAAACTGGTAAGAGAGAGCAAATTTCCGAAGCCTCGGCTGCTCTCCGATCGGCGAGTTGCCTGGCTGACGCGCGAGGTAGAAGCCTGGGCAGAAGCATGCCCGGAATCGGACCTCGCACCTCCTCCCAACACTGGCCACGGCAACCGGCGCCGCAAGGTCACTTGCGCAAGTCAAGACTTGACCTCTCAGTCAGCGGCAGATCAGGTCTGAGATTGCTTGGCCGTCACTTCATCAAGGGCCGTGATCGACCCACTGCGGCCGGTCATTTGAATAACTTACGGATGGCAGGTCTCAGGCGTGCAACGGTCATCGGACTTGGTTACTGGCCCGTCGTTGGCGCCCCCGACGTTGCGCTACGATATTCGTCACGTACGTGGTAATTCACCACGAGTGAGGTACTATCCGTCCGGCCGAAATTGGGCCTTTATCCCACGCAACGTAACCAGAGCCATGTCCCCTCGATCAAGCACGCCAGATCTCAAAGAGCGAGCCACCATCGTCTGCCGTCAAGGGCAGAAAGTTTTGCTCGTGGCGCGTACCGCGTCGCGCTGGGCACTGCCGGGCGGCACCATTAAGTCTGACGAATTTCCCGTTGATGCCGCCCATCGTGAACTCAGGGAAGAAACGGGTTTAATCGGGCTGAAATTGACCTATGTTTTCCAGTTCGGAGGATTGACGAAGCTGCACCATGTGTTCGTGGCCGACGTTCCTGTGCACGCCAAACCACAACCGGGCATGGAGATCACGCGCTGTCGATGGTTCGGACATTTCGAGGTGACTTCGCTTCCGACCAGCGTGCCCACACTGCAGATCGTCGAGCTTCTATACAATCGTTCACGCGTAAGCGCAGAAGGTGTGTCTGCGGGCCGATAACGTCGCCATCGGACACCCCGGATTGGATGAGCCGACTGCTACGTCAATCCGAACATGTCGAGGTACCGATGAGCAGCACGTACGATTATCACGGTTACACGATTGAGGTGCGATGCGAAGTCGATACCTGCCTCGCTGATGCCTGCACCCAGATCACGAGCAACGGTCGGGGATACGTTGTGGTTGTGCAGGTTCGAATGAGCGACACGTCTGCGCTACTCTTCACGCCGGTTCGACTAGCCGGCGATCGCGGGAAGCCGTTCGCCGAAAGTCTGGAAGCGGTGCGTGCGGGGCGCGCAGCAGGCCAGATCATCGTTGATGACCTGCTGCTGAGCGTATCGATGTGTGACCGGCAATCGCGGAATTAGCGGAGAGTGCCTGCTTCGTTCAGTGTCGCTTTTTGCGCGTCATCTCATGACCTGCGTACACGGCGAGCAGGACGCCGAACATCACGGCGCTAATAGCCAACGACTCATCGAAATTGCCGGCGCCGTTGACGAGTTTCGAGGCGATTCCGAGGCCGATTCCAGTCGCTACCATTAAGACGCCGGCAATCACCCCCCAAATCGGCCCAGCCGGTACTTCTTCAGGATTCCGCATATTGCCCCCGGTACTTGGTTGTTTTCCGATCATGTCGGTAACAAAAACCGATGACAAGCCATTGCGAGGGAGTGGAACCGGCAGCACATCGAGCGTGTGGCCGGTTTCTACTCCTTGATTCATTTTTTCAGCGAACAGCGTCTCATCGTTTCACTGACCTTGAACCGGCTCGATGCGCATGTGTCCATCGACACCAGTCGTGGTGATCCAAGTTTCTGAGCAATTCCGCACGGCGATGCTCGCGGCGATAGTGGCTCGCGACAGCGAGCGCCGCGAGGGCCAGCACGAACGTCCCGACCACGATCCCAACCCATGATCCGTCCATCGTTGCCTCCGTCATTGCGTCCAGTCCTGGCGACGGCTGACTCCCACCTAGTCTGAGAGTTATGGTCGATTATCGCGCCGCCCTGCTGGCTTGGATAGACTAGGCAAGCCTTGTCGAATTGCCCAGTCTGCCTAACGAATTCGTGAGACCGCTTTCAGGACAGCGTGACCTTCGGCCGTCACCAGAATATGTCGATCTTCTGACGCCGACGGATCAAAGGCAATCAGTTGGCGCTCCAGTAACGTGAAAAGCTCTTCGCGGTCGGATTCAATCTGGTCCGGGGCGTCCCACGCCATCATCAACTTGGCGATTTCGTGCGGACTCGGCATCGTAAGCTCCTCGCATGGAATATGGATGCATGCGCAGACACATGGCGACGCCACATCGCTGTGGTACCAACAACAACGCGACCCCGGTCAATGACCGCAGCCGAAACAACGCGGTCAGCATGCTTGTTGTAACGTCCGTGCGGGCCGGTATATGCCTCGCAAGACGGTTAGCCGCGCGGAAGGCCGCGGGAATGCAATTCGACTTGCGATCCGACGATCTTCAACCAT
This sequence comes from Burkholderia sp. AU30198, assembly GCF_020419825.1. Lineage (NCBI taxonomy): Bacteria > Pseudomonadati > Pseudomonadota > Betaproteobacteria > Burkholderiales > Burkholderiaceae > Burkholderia > Burkholderia sp. AU30198. The sequence goes on from NZ_JAIZSA010000002.1 coordinate 124,800, forward strand.
TCTGCGTGAGTGTTGGACGCAATGGCGGCAAGTTGACTGCCATACGACAGCGCAATCTTGGTGCTCGATTGCAACAGCATCGTATGGTGTGCGATGGCATGCTCCGGAGCCTTGTGCGACAGCGCTTCAGGCCAATACGACCGGCTTTCGGTAAGCGCCTGTCGAGCCGTTTGCAGGTTAAGTTGAATCATTTGCTCGTAACCGTGGAACGCCTGGTTCGCGAGCGCAAACATGGCGGCCACCGTGGCTTTGCTTGAGGCAACCAGTTGGTCCGGCGTGAAACCCGTCATTTGTACGCTCCCTTGTGCAGTTCGACGCCTGCCCGAACGACTCGGGGGCAAGGGCAAGCTGGGCAAACCCGACTCTTTCCCATCAGAACGCAATGTTAATTTAGTGGGAACATTCTAGCTTGATCGTATTGAATCGGGGGCGCCACCCTATAGGTGGATGCCCCAGTTCGGAAACGTTACCAGCCGGACCGATCAAGCAATCATGCGAAACGACATGAAACTCGGGTCGTCCGACGGCCGTAACCCAACAGTCCACTCGACGTCGGTAGGTTCCTGCACATGGCTTCGAGCGCGCTGAGGGACAACCGACGAGTTGCGCCCCGCTCGTGTCAGAGCAGTGAATATTGGTCGCGATAGACAGTGCCACATTCTTCTGACCACAATGAGGCAACCAAGTTTCTTGGCCGCCAACTGCATCACGGGCGGATGCCTCTTGTAGGCAGTCACCGAACTAAAAGCGACGATAACAGTGCCGGTCAATACGTCGACGGAGCTCTCCATGGCATACAAACATATTTCAAGTCACTTCGACGCTGAACTGCAGCATCTGTCGTCCAAATTTCTCGAGATGGGGGGCATCGTTGAGTCGCAATTGAATGATGCGATCGCGGCGCTGAACCACTTTGACTTGGAATTGATCGAGAATGTCATTGCCACAGAGCATCGTCTCAATGAGATGGAAGTCGAGATCGACGCGGAGTGCTGCAACGTGATCGCGCGACGCCAACCCGCAGCGTCCGATCTGCGTCTGCTGGTGGCGATCTCGAAGGGCATCACCAATCTCGAGCGTGCCGGCGACGAGGCGCGCAAGGTTGCGAAACGGACCCTGCGTATCGCCCAAGAGGGAGCCGGCATCAAGATCAACATCGCGGAAATACTGTTGTCCGGTCAGTTGGCAGCGGCCATCCTGCGCCATGCCCTCGATGCATTCGCTCGACTCGACACTAGTGCCGCAGCGCAAATCTTGCGTGAAGACGATGCGATCGATGACCAGTACCGCGGATTCATGCGCAAGTTGGTCACGTACATGGCTGAGGATCCTAGTGTCATCACCGCCGCACTCGACTACCTGGCCATCGCATCGGCCATCGAACGGATTGGTGACCATGCGACGAATTTGGCGGAACTCGTCATCTATATCGTCAAGGGAACGGACGTCCGGCATTTGCCCCGCGAGCTGATCGAGCGAGAAGCCCTGCGCAAATGAAGGGCTGACAACGCGTCGAGCCGCCCAAGGGATTGAGCGTTACGCGACGGCCATGCGTGGCGCACGGTGGCCACGCGAAGGGAATGGCAGCTCACCAGCGCAGAACAGACGTCTGAATGTCTGGGCAACCGTGCGAGCGGATGACTCTGCGTGGCCGAACTGAGTCAGCTGAACATACGCTGTCTCGTCTAGTCCAGGCTTATACAGATGGCCCCATGACCGCGCGCCCCTACCCAACCACGCTTACGCCGGCCCTGGGCCACGCACTCGGCATGATGGTTTGAGAGACCGGGCAGATCAGAGCTAATACGTATCAATGCCGCGCGCCATCGACCAAGAACCAGATGCGCGCCTCCGGCACTGCCGCTACGGAACGTGAAGACGAGGCGCCACATATCGGGCACTGATAGTGCTCTTCGAACGGACTCCCATTCCGCGCAACCACTCCAACCAGCTCGAGATGTCGTGGCTCAATATCGGCAGATGCACCATGCATTGCAATGCAGGCACTGCATGGGGTATCGATCGTCACGCGTACCGGCTCAACCACTCTTCCGAAAACTTCTTCGCGTAGGCGACAGCCTCGACCTCGGTATCGAACGTGCCGAGCGCGCGGAACGCGGCCTCACGGCTGAATCCCAACTTCGTTACCTCGACCTGGGCGGCGTACTTGCCGTCCTCCGTCACGCGCGGTTCGCAGTTCATCTCGTACCCGCGCATCAAAAATATCTTCTGCATTGATTCAACACCATTTTGAGACAGAGGGATCGTAGCATGCCCGCATCGACCACCATGAAGCCGCTCTACCTCGACCTGCCCGCAGTCGCGACAGCTCTCTCGCTGTCGGAAGCGACCGTTCAGAAACACGTGCGCGAGAGCAAATTTCCGAAGCCGCGGCTGCTCTCCGATCGGCGCGTAGCCTCGATGACGCGCGACGTGGAAGCCTAGGCAGAAGCGTGCCGGGAATCGAACCTCGCGCCTCCGCCCAACACGGGCCACGGCAACCGACGTCGGCGCGCTACTTATTCGGATACTTCAGCGCGAGCTCGTCAAGAAACTGCCCGAGGCGCGTGAGCCACTCACGTCGTTCGCGGTCATAGTGGTGACGGTTATACACACCAGCCACACCGGGTTGAATATGACCGAGTACCGCCTCTGCCACATCATGTGGACACCCGAGCGCCGCAAGCATTGTTCGGGCAGTCCTGCGCAAGTCATGCGGCGACCAGTGCGTGACAGGAAGCCGCGGCCGATTATGATTTGGCACCTGCTTACAGTACGGCTGATGATAGTAAATGCCGTGCGAAATAACGGTCTGCTTCATCATCGCGCCGGTCGACGTCGGGAACAGATAGCCGTTTACGGCCTGGTCTTTGCGTCGACGGACAACGGCCTCGGCTCGCCCAACGAGCGGCACCCGCAAATCCCCTGCTTTCGCGCGCCACGAATTCTTAGTCTTTTCCTTCGGCACAGTCCACCAGAGGCCGTCCGCCTCGTCTGCGATTTCGTGCGACTCCATCGAAATGATTTCGCCGCCGCGGGCCCCGGTCCACAAATACAACGTGATCGCGTCTGAAACCGTTAGGCTCATATTCGGGAGCCAGCGGAGCAGCGCGCCGATCTCACCTTCGCTCAATACGCGCTTTTTTGTGCCCATGGCGACGCCATCGATCGTACGCCCCTTGCTCCGCAGCTTCCCGCGCAGGATCATTCGCCACCAGTTTGGCGTTCCGTCGGGGAGTCGGCCGGCGTCCATCGCATAGTCCCAAGCGCCGCCCAGTTCCATCCGAAGTCGCGCCGCGAGCGCTGGCGTCGCCCGGTACGAATCCAGAAATTCGAACGCCTGGGCGCGGGTGATCGACGCGGCCGGAACGCTCTCGATCGGTCCCAGCATGGCTTTGAACATTCGCCTCACCTCGACGACGCCCTTCTCCTTGCGGTTCGGCTCGAGATAGCCGCCCATATAGTCGAAACACACCTGCTTGACGGTATAGGCGTCGACAGAGCGAGAAGCAACAACCGCGGCACGCTTCTCACGCTTTGCGGCAGCGGGATCCGCCCCAGCATCACGTTCGGATCGCTTTTGCTCCCACTCAGAGATCGCCGCAGGGAAACCCATGGCTGGCCATTCGCCGAGCTTCACCTGGCGCATGCGGTCGTCGATGGGGGATTTGTATCGGTAGATCCAAGATCGGCGGCTTTCGCTCGCCTGGAAGCGAAGTCCGGGAAACCCGTCAAAGGTCATATGTTGGCCCGCAGGCAGCTTGCTCGCGGTACGTGCGTCGAATCTCATCGGCGGTCGGCGTAGGTTTCTGTTGGAGGCCGGGACCGCAGCGTAGCTTTTCGGTCTGGCGTAGGAAAATGTTACGCCAGAGTGCCAAGTTTTCGCCTATTTCGTCAAGTGCAGACAAGGCACCTGACAAACGCAACTTTCCGCTCAAACCCTTTGCCAGAAAGACTTCGAGGTGTGAGAGCCAGATGGAGCAAGGGGCTCCGCAGAGCCCCTTGTTTTCGCTACTCGTTTTCCTCGAAGTAATGCCCGAACTTCACCTGCTTCGTGCGGATATAACGCTCGTTTTCCTCGCGCACGGGCACCGCAAGCGCCACGCGCTCGCAGACGGGAATGCCGTGCTTCGCGAGCGTGTCGAACTTCGCCGGGTTGTTGCTCATCAGCCGCACCGACGTCACGCCGAGGATCCGGAGGATCGCGGCGGCCGAGTCGTATTCGCGGGCGTCGTCGGGCAGGCCGAGGTCGAGGTTCGCCTCGACGGTGTCGCGCCCCTGCTCCTGCAGTGCATAGGCGCGGATCTTGTTGCTCAGGCCGATCCCGCGCCCTTCATGACCGCGCAGATACAGCAGCACGCCGCGGTCTTCGGCCGCGATGTAGCGCAACGCGAGATCGAGCTGCTCGCCGCAGTCGCAGCGGTACGAGCCGAACACGTCGCCGGTCAGGCATTCGGAATGCAGCCGCGTCAACACGGACTGCTCGCCGGCGACGTCGCCCATCACGAGCGCGAGATGTTCGGCATCGCTGCCCGATACGCGAAACGCGTATGACTTGAACGTACCGTAGCGCGTGGGCAGCGACGCGGTGGCGACGAGTGTCACGCACTCGTCGGCCTGGCCGTTGCCCGGCGTGGGTGATTGGGGACGCGAAGACATCATGAATTCAATCGAAACGTTCAGGAATGTAGGAGTTGTGTGGATAGTGCGTGACGGGAGTTTACCGCTAATCTGGAATCGTCACGCGACTGCCGCCACCTGCGCGGCTATACTGGGCTCGTCGGGTGACACGCATCACGCCCCGCCTGCCCAGCATCGACCTGCACACGGAGAAAGCGAATGAGCACGACTGTCGCGCAGATTCTCAAGGCCAAGCCGGATTCGGGCCGCACCATCTACACCGTCACAAAGACCGATCTCGTCTACGACGCCATCAAGCTGATGGCGGAAAAGGGCATCGGTGCGCTGCTGGTCGTGGACGGCGACGACATCGCGGGCATCGTCACCGAGCGCGATTACGCGCGCAAGGTCGTGCTGCAGGATCGCTCGTCGAAAGCCACTCGCGTCGAGGAAATCATGACGGCGAAGGTGCGCTACGTCGAACCCTCGCAATCCACCGACGAGTGCATGGCGCTGATGACCGAGCACCGGATGCGCCACCTGCCCGTCCTCGACGGCGGCAAGCTGGTCGGCCTCATCTCGATCGGTGACCTCGTCAAGAGCGTGATCGCCGATCAGCAGTTCACGATCAGCCAGCTCGAACACTATATCCACGGCACACCCGCGGTCACGTCCGCCTGACCCGCTCCAGCAAAAAAGGCCCAAACGCGCGAGCGTCTGGGCGGAAAGCCGCCGGAATGCGGCGACGGAGGTTCTGCTCCTGCGGGCGGGTGACGCGCGCAACTGGCGCGCGTCTCGTCGAATAAGCGGTGCGCTCGGGCAGCCCCGGGGACAATCAGTTGCCGAAGTAGACCGAGTTCACGGGATTCGGTGCTTCGCGCGTCATGCGACGGCCGGCTTGCCCGGCACCCGTCGCGACTGCGCCGTAGCCGCTCGTATCGGCACGCGCAAGCATCGGCTGATTCGGTTGAATGCGTTGTTCGGCGGCCTGGATGTTGTCCGGATACTGCGAATCGGTCGCCAGCGGCTTGTAGCCGTTCTGTTCGAGTTGCACGAGCTCAGCCTTGACCTGGTCTCGGGTCAGCCCCTGCTCGGACTGGGCAAACGATGCGATCGGGGCGGCAAGGACGGATGCGGCGATGGCTGCGTAGATGATCGACTTCATGATTTACCTCCGGAATATGTTCTCTTATGGCGTCGCCTCGGCAGGACTGTCTGAAGCGATTGAATTCAGTGTAGTTCTCGCCACCCCAAGGGGAAACCCTTAGTTTGAACATACAGCGTTGCGATTTCGACAAAAATCACCGGCCCTTCCCGGGCGATATCGGCGCAACTTGCTTCATTCGCACAACAATCGCTGACGAAATGCCGACAGCCAGATCACATATCCCGAAGGTTGTGTTGTAGAATCGTAAGGTTATATTCGCTAGTCGATCTTCCATCCACCATGTACGCGCTCACGCCCCTTTCGGTTTCGCCGTCCGGCCCGGCCGGCGTGCGCGCGCGCGCCGGTTATCCGGCGCATCCCCTCGCTCGACGCACGGCCCAGGCGCCGCTCGCCCCTGCCCGGCGCCTGATCTGACGGCTCGGTCTCCTCCCGGAGCCAGGTCAGACAGGCTCCGGGCGATCCCCATAGGCACGCCCTGCCTGCCCCTGCCGATCATTTGGAGAACTGCCATGAAACAACGCCTTTACCAGCTGACCGAACTCGACGTCGCTCGCCTCGAGAAGCACGCCGAACACAACCCGCGGTTCCAGACGATGCTCGATACGCTGCTCGAGCGTGCCGACATCGTCCAGCCCGACGCCATCAAGGCGAACGTCGTCACGATGAACTCGCAGATCACCCTGCTCGACGAAGCGACCCAGGAACAAGCCACCTGGACGATTGTTTATCCGGATGCCGCCAATCTCGAGCACGGCCGCCTGAACGTCTTCTCGCCCGTCGGCATGGCACTGCTGGGCACCCAGCGTGGCCAGATGGTCAAGGTCATGCAGCCGAGCGGCGCCGAAAAGCTGATGAAGGTCGCCGCGATCGTGTTCCAGCCGGAAGCCAACGGCGAATACACGCGCTGACGCCACCTGCCGCCGACACCGCGCCGCAACGGCACGCAACGAAAAAAGCGAGGCACAGGCCTCGCTTTTTTGCATCCGGACGATGCGAATCGTCGACAGCACTTTCCGCAGACGAAAAAAAAGGCGCCCGAAGGCGCCTTTTTTGATGCTGCGTAGCGGGTTACCCCGCCGTCACGCTTAGAAGCGGTGACGCAGACCAACCGTTGCTGCGGTTTGGTTGATCGACGAGCTCGGCAGCGTGTTGATGTCGCCGTTGTAGATCGATGCGCCAACGCCGTTCTTCGCTGCACGTTGGTACACAGCTTGTGCGTAGACGTCCGTGCGCTTCGACAGTGCGTAGTCAGCTTGCAGACCGAACTGGTTCCAGTGCGTGCTGCCGTTGTTGATCTTCGCGTTCGTGTACGTGTAAGCAGCGCCCAGGCCGAGAGCCGGCGTCAGGTTGTACTTTGCGTTGACTTCGTAGTTGTCCGTGCGCACCGAACCCGTACCGACTGCATTGTTGTCCAGACGTGCTTGCGTCCATGCAGCGCCGACTTGTGCCGGGCCGAATGCGTAACCAGCAGCAGCACCGTACGTGCGGACGCGGCCTTGGCTAGCGATGCCACCGATTGCCGACGACGTTGCGCCGTTACCGTTCGAACCGTCACCCAGGTTTGCTTGCGAGTATGCAGCAGCAAGCTTCAGGCCTTGGAACTGGTATGCAGCGCCCGCGCTGTACGCACGGTTGTTGCCGAAGTTCGTGTTGTTCGAGAACGAGTACGTGCCGCCGAATTGCAGGCCAGCGTAGTTCGCGCTCGTGAACTTGACCGTGTTGTTCGATGCGACATCGCCGTTCGTGCTCAGACGGTCGAGGTTCAGCGGGTGCGCGAAGTACGTGCCGCCCCACGAACCCGTTGCCGTCAGCGGCGCCAGGTAGTCTTGCGTTGCGTCATACTGCTTACCCAGCGTGACCGTGCCGTACTGGCTCGACAGGCCGACGAAGGCTTGACGGTTGAACATGCCGCCGTTGTTGCCCAGCTTGCCGTTACCGATGCCGAAGCCGCTTTCCAACGTGAAGATTGCCTTCAGGCCGCCACCGAGGTCTTCCGAACCACGCAGACCGAAACGGCTTTGGTCGATACCCGAGCCCATCGACCACAGCGACTTGCCGTTCACCGGCTTGCCAGCTGCGTTAACGCCCGTTGCGACGTTGCTTTGGTAGGTGATGCCTGCGTCCAGCACGCCGTACAGCGTGACGCTGCTTTGCGCGTGAGCGACGGTAGCGAACGATGCTGCTGCTGCTGCAACGATCAGAGTCTTGTTCATTCGTGGAACTCCCTTCTAAAAAGAGGCAGGTCTCGCGACCTTGTTCATAAACGGTCTGCAACCGCCCGGGAGCGCCATCGATCCTGCTGGCCGCGCCCGGATAGTTGCCCGTTTGGGAACCGTGAGTTTAGGGGTGTACCCTAGGGGAGCGATCCGCAAATAAAGAAATAAGCTTTTCCAGAACTAGAAATAATGAAAGTGGGGCCGCGTTATAAGTATTTGTTTTGACGTTTGTTTTTGACTTCTTGACGGGGCCTTTTTGGAGGCTTCCATCGCACCATTCTTTCATGTCATCGTCTTGACGGTTGCATAGAAACAACAAACGGATTCAGCGCGACACCCCGGAATCGGCAAATTTTACCCAAATCAGTCTCGAATTTCGGGCGCCGGGCGCCTAAAACCCATCCGTCAGCCAGTAAACAGCGCGCGACGTTCGTGCAGTGGGCACCGTCCACCCATCAGTTGCTGAAACAGAAAGGCCAGCCCCGACCCGCCAGCGGTTCGCCCGCCCGCCGTGACACACCGTAACAGCCTTAACCGCTCGCGTAACCCGGCCGGCCGACTGGCAGGCTAATGTAAGGCAGCCTCGTATACAGACTAGGACACGCCATGAATCGACGCTCGTTGTTACGCGCCATCGGATTGACCGCCGCCTTCGTCGGCGCCGGCGGCTGGCTCCGCGCCGCCTCGGCCCAGCCCGCGCCGCCCGTGTACCGACCGTCCGGTCCGAACGGCGTACCCGGCGGGCCGCCCTATGGGGACCGCCCGGGCTTCGCGCCGCCTGCCGCCCGGCACGACCGCCGCCCGCCGCCGCCACGGCCGCATGGCTATATATGGACGGACGGCTACTGGCGCTGGCAGCGTGGCCACTATATATGGGTGTCCGGCCGCTGGGTCACGCGGCACCCCGGGCGCAGGTGGGTGCCCGGCTACTGGCGCCGTCAGGGACCGGTGTGGATCTACGTCGACGGTACGTGGCGCTAGGCAAGCACCCGGCATCCGGCCTAAGGCAGGCTTGCAACCGGGCGGCGCGAGCGAACCCGCGCCGTTCGGCCCCGACATCGTGATACCCGGCAGGCACCTCCGCGAATCCTGCCCCACTCCGCCCCGATGCCGGCGCCCAAATCGATGCCGAGGCGCCTGGCCACGTCCCCTGAACCATCGACATGCCCGCCGATCTACGGGGCGTCTTCGCGAATCGACCGGATACTGCCGCACCCGTCGTGCGTCGCGCAGTGGAGACCCGCTATTTCGGTCGCCCCGGCGCACGCCTCGTACACGGGGCACCGCCAGCGCATTACCGCATTCGGGACAAACGGCATACACCGAAGCATCGGCACCCCTGCCCGCCCCGACCGAATCATTCGGATAACGAAATCACGCGATGGCGATGCACATGCAGTTTCGCCCTATCTCGTCGCGTCGCATCCGATCGCAGCACAACGCCCTTCGACAGGACCGCGCGAACGCCCCGCTCAGCGCCCGCCGCCCTCCAGCTCCCGTGCACGACGTCGCGCGGCGCAGATCACACGATGATGTTCGTCGGCCCACCGGATCATCGCCTGCATCGGCATCAGGAACGAACGCCCGAGGTCGGTCAGCGCATATTCGACACGCGGCGGCACTTCGGCGAACAACGTGCGACTGACGAAGCCGTCCTGCTCGAGCCGCTTGAGCGTGCGCGACAGCATCTGGTTCGACACATCGCCGATCGCGCGGCCAAGTTCGTTGAAGCGCATCGTGCCGCCGGACAGCGCTTCGAGCACGAGCAGGCTCCACTGGTCGCCGATGCGGTCGAGCACATCGCGGATCGGGCACGGCTGATCGAGTTCGACGGTTTCATCGGCGGGCTGGGACGGCATGGCTGGATTCTCTTTCACGGGCAACGCACGGTCAGCGCGGTGTGACCTGTTCACACCGCGCTGACTTCTTGTGACGGGTTCGCGGCAACTGTACCATTCGATCGGCCCGACAGCCGCGCCGAATCGCCAGTTGAACGAAGCATGACGACAACGCGCGGCCTCGCCCTGCCCATATCGTGACGATACGGACCGGGCGGCGAATCCCTCGCGTCGATCACGCACATGCATCCGCAGCCAGGCCCCTTCGCCCGCCGATCGGCACGGCCGCGTCACCCCGCCGTCGCGCATCGCGCGCCAACCCACGCTTCGTCAGACAAGGAACCCGCACCATGCCATCGCTCCGCTCCCCCGCTCGCGCCGTTGCCGCGCTCGTCCTGCTGGCCGCGTCGACGGCCGCGCTGGCCGCCGGCCCGGCCACGCGCGACCTGGCCGCCGAGGAAGCCAACCGTCAGCTCGTGCTGACGTTCTACGACCGCTTCTTCAACAAGCACGAAGCGGTCGAAGCCGCCGCCGTCGTCGCGGACGACTACAAGCAGCACAACCCGCACGTGCCGGACGGCAAGAAGCCGTTCGTGTCGTACTTCGTCGGCGCCTTCCAGAAGAACCCGGCATCGCGTGCGCGCATCGTGCGCAGCGCAACCGACGGCGATCTCGTCTACCTGCACGTGCATGCGACCGAGCGTCCGGGCGATCGCGGCGAAGCCGTCGTCGACATCTTCCGCGTGAAGGACGGCAAGATCGTCGAACACTGGGACGTGATCCAGCCGGTGCCCGAAACGGCCGCGAACGCGAACACGATGTTCTGACGCGCCGGGCCGGTACGCGGTGCGCAACGTTGTGCGCCGCCCGTCGACGGACGATCGGCCACCCGCCGCACAAGCGCGTGTGCCCCGCAGCGGCGAAGTCCCCTACAATCGAGCTTCGCCGCCGCGCCGGCCTCCGTCCCGCATGACCGCACCGCCGCCGGCGCGCCGTCGTACGCGAAACACGGCCGGCACGGGCGGCCGTTCGCGAAGACGGTGTCAACGATGAGCCCCGCCCATATTTCCCTCAGCAATGCCGGCGACCTGGTCGCCAGCCTCGGCAGTCCGCAGTTTCCCGCCCGGCTTTGGGCGTGGCTGCGCGAAACCGTCGATCCGCAATCCCATTACAGCGTCGCGACGCGCTACCGTCGCGACGCGCCGTCGCAATCGGTCGACAGCGTCGACGTGCTGTTCTTCGCGGGCGGTGACGATCCCGACGGCACGCGCCACGCGCTCGATCTGTATACGCAGGGCGACTGGCGCACCGACACGCTGCTCCCGCATATCGAGCGCGCCACCGATTCGCAGCTCGTGTTCTCGTGCAATGAAGAAGTCGACACGGCGACCGAATACGGCCGCCATTTCGCGCTCGGCGAACTCGGCGAAGACTGCACGCTGCTCGGCAGCGAGCGCGACTATGTCTATGCGTTCTCATTGTTCCGCCGGCGCGGCCAGCCGTCCTACACGCTGGCCGAACTGGCGCTGCTGCGCCAGCTCGGCGATTTCGTGCTGCCGCTCCTGATCCAGCATGCGCGGCTCGCACGCCTGACGCCGCGCTCGGACGACGGCGCGCTGCTGCAGCGGTTCGAACAGCGCCTGTCGGCCAGCGGCGCGGCGCTGTCGCAGCGCGAACGGCTCGTGTGCCGCGCGGTGCTGCAAGGCCAGCCCGTCCCGCAGATCGCCGACACGCTGGCGCTCAAGCCGAGCAGCGTGCGCACCTATCTCGGGCGCGCGCTCGCGAAGCTCGGCGTCGCGAACCGGGCCGGGCTGTTCGCGTGGTGCGTGACCGAAGAGGAACCGCCGGAGGATCGCGGTCACTAGATGACGCGTCCGCATCGCTGCGACGCCCCTCGCCCCCGCCGCCTTTGTCGCGGCTTGTCCTCAAAACGATGACAGACAGTCGGCCGCCCCGCTCCTAGTATCTGACTCACCCGACGACAGGAACGCGTCGGATATCACGGAGACACGGAATGCCGAATACCGGATGGACGCCGGCCCGCACGGCCGCGCGCGCGTCGCCCATCGACCTGCCGATTCAGACCGGGCGGCGAGATCGGCATGACGCTCCGGCAGCAGCCGGCCCGCTCCAAGACGTATCGCCGAGCCTGCCGCACCGCACCGGCACCTAGCCGCCCCTCATCTCATTCCAACCCGACCGGGTTCACGCGACCGGACGAGCCACACGGCCCGCCCGCCGGACACGTGCGCCCGTCGATCTGCCCCCATCCGGAGGAGACACATGCAACACGCCGACACCGTCTATCTGAACGGCCTGCTTTACACGGGCGACGCGCAGCGCCGCTTCGCGCAGGCGCTCGCCACCCAGGACGGCAAGATCGTCGCCGTCGGCCGCGACGACGACATCCGTCCGCTGGCCGGCCCCGCGACGCGCATCGTCGACCTGGCCGGCCGGCTGATGCTGCCGGGCCTCATCGACGGCCACGTGCACCCGCTCGAAGGCCACCAGATCCTCGGCGACTTCGACCTGTCCGGCATCAACGATCCCGACGCGATCCTGCAGCGCATCCGCGCATGTGCCGACGCGACGCCGAACGAACCGTGGGTCTATCTCGGCGGTGCCAACCTGGCCGCCTTCGGCGCGTATCCGACCCGCGAGCTGCTCGACCGGATCGTGCCCGACCGGCCGCTGCTCGTGGTCGGCTTCGACGTGCACAGCGGCTGCCTCAATACGAAGGGTCTCGAAGCGGCCGGCATCCAAGCGGACACGCCCGATCCGACCGGCGGCGTGTACGAGCGCGATGCGTCCGGCGCGCCGAATGGCGTCGTGCACGAAGCGGCGTTCTACCGCGTCTGCCCGATCATTCCCCAACTGAGCCCGGCCGGCTACCCGAAGTCGCTCGCGAAAGCGCACGCGATGGCACACGGTTACGGCATCACCGGCTGGTTCGACGCACGCGTCGAGGAAGCCGAACTCAAGGCGTATGCCGACGCGCAGCGCGCGGGCACGCTGAAGGTATACATGAGCGCCGGCCTCTATGCGAACCCGCGCCGCGATCCGCACGAGCAGATCGAGCGCTTCGCCAGATGGCGTCGCGAGTACGAATGCGACAACCTGCGCCTGCATACGGTGAAGATCTTCGTCGACGGCGTGCCCGAATCGAAAACCGCCGCGCTGCTCGAACCGTACGCCGGCACCGACGACTGCGGCCTCGCGCTGTGGAGCCAGGACGCGCTGAACGAGATCTGCCTGCTCGCCGATACGGCCGGCTTCGACCTGCACTTCCACACGCTCGCCGATCGCGCGGTCCGCATGACGCTCGACGCGCTCGAATATGTCCAGATCCGCAACGGCATGCGCGACCGTCGCGCGCAGCTCGCGCACCTGCAGATTGTCGATCCGGCCGACATGAGCCGCTTCAACCGGCTCGGCGCGATCGCCAGCGTGCAGACACTGTGGACGGCCGCGCGCGAGGAGCAGCAGCAGCTCTATCACGACCTGCTCGGCGCGGAACGCACTGCGCGCAACTATCCGTTCCGCAGCCTGCGCAACGCGGGCGCGATGCTCGCGGCCGGCTCCGACTGGTCGGTCAGCACGATGGACCCGATGCAGATCATCCAGACAGGCGTCACGCACCTGCTGATCGACCAGCCCGACAGCCCGCCGTGGAATCCGCACGAACGCCTCGACCTGCTCACGATGCTCGAAGCCTATACGGTGAACACCGCGTATGCACTGCGCTTCGACGACTGCACGGGTTCGCTCGAAGCGGGCAAGGACGCGAGCTTCGCGATCCTCGACCGCAATCCGTTCGCGCACCCGGTCGAGACGTTCGCGCAAACCCGTGTGATCGAGACGTGCTTCCGCGGCGAAGTCGTGTACGCCGCGCCGGGCTGGGCCGACTGAAGCACGCCCGCGGCGGCCGTCAGGCGACGCTGAGCGCCAGCACCTGCTCGGTCGTCAGCACGTCGCCGAACGTGTCCGACAGCGCGGCCAGCGTCGCGCGATGGAGGTCGCGGTGCGCTACCGTGCCGCCATCCGCGATGTCGAGGTCGCGCGTCGCACAGGCGTCGTCGACGACGATCACCGCGTAGCCGAGCGGCACCGCATCGCGTGCCGCGCCGGCGACGCACGCATGCGTCATCAGGCCCGTGACGATCAGCGTGTCGATACCGGCCGCCTTCAGGCGCGCATCGATGTCGGTCGTCGGGAACACGCTCACCGACGTCTTTTTCACCACCGTGTGATGCGGCGCCGGCTGCACGTCCGCATGAAAGCGGAAGCCGTCGCTGCCATCGGCGAAGATCGGGCCGTCGGCCGCATCGACGTGCTGGACGTGATACACCGGAATGCCCGCGCGATCGGCGAACGCGATCACGCGCTGCGCATTGCCCAGCGCGCGCGGCCCCTCAGGAATCGGCAGGCGGCCGCTGAAGTATTCGTTCTGGAAATCGATCACCAGCAGTGCGGTGCGGGCGGCGGCGATCGACGTCGGCGCGCTCGCGCCCGCCAGGGTACGGATGGTCGGATGTTGCATGGGTCGCTCTCTCGGTTGGCCTATCGAAGAAACGGCGCGCCGGGCCAGCCGGCGCCGCCGGACGCGTCCCGGACACTCCCGGGACGCGAGGCGCCAGTGTCGGGCCGCGCGCGCTGGCGCGACAGCAGCGAGCGGGACAACGTCCGACAGATTCGGGCCAACGTGCAAATCGGCTATGACAGCGCAGCCGTTCGCGCGCCGGGCTGCGTGCGGCCGTACGCGACCATCAAAGCGAAGCTGAGCAGGAAGCCCGCGCCGCCGATCAGCAGCAGGCCGATCTCGCCGAACACCGGCAGCAGGTTCGTGAGCGCGCCCGTCACGACCCACGCGACGGCCATCACCGAACCGGCCACACCGAGCGCCCAGCCTTGCCGATCCTCGCTGACCGCGTCGGAGAACGCCGTATACATCGTCGTATACGCGACCATGTCGAAGCAGCCGACGACCATCGCGAGCGCCCACAGCACCGGCTCGTGCGGAAACAGCGCGGACAGGACCTGGCCGACGCCCGCGACGAGCAGGCCCGTCTTCGCGATGTCGACCACGCGCCACACGCGCAGCATCAGCCGCACGACGAACAGCAGGCCGAACACGAAGCAGAGGCCGATCACGCCGCTGAACAGCCCGAGCCGCGCGCTCGTGTAGCCGAATTTCGCCTGCAGCAGCAGCATGATGGTCTGCAGGTAAAGCCCATAGCCGACCTGCATCAGGAAGAACACCACCGACAGGAACGCGACGTTGCGCTGGCGCGCGGCCTCCCCGATGATCCGCAGCGGCAGCAGCGGATCGATACGCGTGTCGCCGCGCGGCGCGGCCGAGTCGCGATACGACGCCCAGGTCCAGCACGCGCAGATCAGCGACAGCGCGGCGACCAGCACGAACGGCGTGCCGTAATCGAACAGCGGTGAAATCGTGTGGTCGGACGTCACGCCGCCGAGCACGGGGCCGACTATCACGCCCGCGCTGAACGCGAGCGACATGATGCTCATGTTGTACGCCTTGTTCTCCGGCGTGCTCAGGTCGGTGATCGCTGCCTGCGCGATGCCCTGGCAACCGGCCATCAGCCCGGTGAGCCCGCGGCCGGCCAGCAGCAGCGCGACGCTCGCATGCCATGCGCCGGCCGCCATCATCGCGTAGCCGGCCGCGAGGCCGAGCACGCACAGCAGCATGATTTTGCGGCGGCCGTAGCGATCGGACAGGTCGCCCATCAGCGACGAGCCGAAGAACATGCACAACGGGTAGATCCCGTAGCCGAGACCGAGGTAGAAATTGCGCGCGTGCGCACCGGCGTCGGCCGGCAGGATGCCCGCATGCGGATCGCTGAAGATCGCGGACATCATCGGATAGACGAGCCCGAATCCCATCGCGTCGATCGCGATCGCGAGCAGGCAGGGGCCGAGCAACTTGTAATCGAGCCGGGACATGGCGACCTTCCGGACAGAGTGGATGATCGCCCAAGCGTAACGACCGGGCGGCCGCCGCGGTAGGCCGCCGCCCGCGATGCTAAGCATCGGCTGCGCCAATACCTTGCCTGTCGCCCGCGCCGATGGGTCACCAGTGTGGGCGACAGGCTGCGGCCGCTACTTGGCGCTCACCGGCTCGCCCTGAAACTGCCGGCGTGCGAGCACACACGGCGCGCCGTCGTGCATGAATACGCTCGCGAGCAGCCCGAACGACGCCGCGAACAGCACATACCACGCAGGTGCGACAGGCGACCCGCTCGCGTGCGTCAGCCACGTGACGATGAACGGCGCGAAGCCGCCGAACACCATCACCGCGACGTTGTACGCAAGCGCGATGCCGGTCGAGCGCGAACGCGTCGCGAACTGCTCGGCGAGCGTGGTCGGCGCGGGGCCATAGCAGATGCCGATGATCGTGCAGATCACGAGCTGCATCACGAGCAGGCGCCCGATACCCGGCGCGGCAGCCAGCCACGTGAACAGCGGATACGTGACCGTCAGCAGCGCCAGCGAACCGGCGATCAGCACGGGACGCCGGCCGATGCGGTCGGACACGAGCGCGGCGAACGGAATCGTCACCGTCAGCAGCGCAACCGCCGCCATCTGCACCTTGAAGACCTGGTCGAGCGGCAGCCCGAAGGTCTTGTGCACGAACGTCGGCATGTTGACGAGCATCACGTAGAACACGGCCGTGCCGGTAATCGTCTGCCCCATCGACACCAGCACGCCGCGCAGGTTGTCGCGCAGCACGCGCGACACGCTCGCCGGCGGCTCGACGGTCGACTTGCTCGCGTCGAGGAACGCCTCGGTCTCCTCCATGTGCCGGCGGATCCACAGGCCGACCGGCCCGATCAGCAGCCCGAGCGCGAACGGCACGCGCCAGCCCCAGCTATGCAGCGCCCCCTCCGACAGCGACTGCGTGGCCCACGCGCCCATCGCGGCGCCCGAGAACACCGCGAGACACTGGCCGATCAGTTGCCATGATCCGTACAGCCCGCGCCGGTTCTCCGGCGCACTTTCCACGAGGAACGCGGTCGCGCTCGCGTATTCGCCGCCCGTCGCGAAACCCTGCAGCAGCCGCGCAACGACGATCAGGACCGGTGCCGCCGGGCCGATCGCTGCGTACGACGGCGCAAACGTGATCAGCGCGATCGACAGCGTCATCAGGAAGATGATGAGCTGCATCGCGGCCTTGCGGCCCTTCCGGTCCGCATAGAGCCCGAGCAGGATGCCACCCACCGGGCGCATGAAGAAACCGACGCCGAAGGTCGCGAGCGACATCAGCAGCGACGCGTACTGGCTCTCGGCGGGAAAGAACAGCCGCGCGATGATGCCGGAGAAGAACCCGTAAACGATGAAGTCGTACCACTCGAGGGTGTTGCCGACGACAGCGGCAACCACCTGCCGATGCCGCGAGTTCCGACGTGAGTCGTGCATGCTTGTCTCCTGCAGTCTCATGGCGCCGCGCCGCATGCGTGCCGCGTTCCGTGGCTGGCATGGGCGAACCGGCTGTTCGTATCGCCGGCCGACGAGGCTCGGGCCCGCACCATCGGAACCTCGCGGCCCGCGCGCACGACCGGCGTGAAACGATCATAGGGACACCGAAAACCCGCATCAATTAACGCCCGCAGCGGATGATTAGCCGGAGATTAAATGTTTCCCCGCCAGGCTCCGCCATGCGAAAACCCCGGAAATTCGCGCATTGTTGCGGCCCCGGTTCTGCGGCAGAATCGTCGGCCACCCTTCCCGTCGTCCGCATCATGCGCAACCGCATCAACGAAGAGATCACGTTCCGCAAGCTCGAGGTGCTGCTCGCCTTCATGGAAGCCGGCAGTCTCGCGAAGGCCGCCGAGGCGCTGGGCGTGAGCACGGTCAGCGTGCACCGCGCGCTGCACACGCTCGAGGAAGGGATGCACTGCGCGCTGTTCCGCCACGAGGGGCGGAACCTGATTCCGACCGACGCCGCGCAGGTGCTCGCCGAAGTCGCGGGCGAAGTGCTCAAGACGATGACGGACGGAATCCGCTCGACGCGCGAGGCGGCCGGCTACGGCGCCGGCCAGTTGAAGATCGGTTCGCTCTACTCGCTGACGATCCGCACCGTGCCCGAAGTCGTGATCGCGTTGAAGGAGCGCCGCCCCGAGCTGCAGGCCGAGCTCGTGCTCGGCTCGAACGCCGACCTGCTCGACAAGCTCCGGCAGGGCGCGATCGACGCGACGCTGATGGCGCTGCCCGAACCGGACGCCGAGATTGAATCGATTGCGCTGTTCGAGGACGAGATGTTCTTCGCCGCGCCGATCGACTCGCCGTACGCACAGCACGACGCCATCGATCTCGGTACGTGCGGCGACGCGCCGTTCGTGTCGCTCGGCGAAGGCTTCGCGACGCATCACGGCTTCACGGAAGCGTTTCGCGCGGCCGGCATCGCGCCGAACGTCGTGATGCGGGTGGGCGACATCTTCTCGCTGATCAATCTCGTGTCTGGCGGCGTCGGCTGCTCGCTGCTGCCCGGCCGTGTGCGCGACCTGTTCGCGCACAAGATCGCGCTCGTGCCGCTCGCCGGGCCCGCGATCCGCCAGACGATCGGCCTGAGCTTCCTGCATCGGCGCGAACGCGACCCGAACCTGCTTGCACTGGCGACGGTGTGCCGGCTGACGGTCAAGGGGCCGAACGCGCGGTAACGCGTCGCGGCGCCCGACCTCAAAACTTGACGAGCAAGCCGAGCCGCAGCAGCAATTGATTGGCGGTCGACGACGGTGTCGTCTGGTTGATCTGCGCGACGGCCTGCCGGCCGTACGAGTCGAGGCCGGACGCATGCTGGTAGATGCCGATCATGTAGAGGGTCGTGCGCTTCGACAGGAAATACTGCGCGCCGGCGTTGACCTGCTGATACTTCGCATCGGGCGCCGCCGTGTACGTATATGCAACGCCGAGCGACACGGCGGGCGTGACGAGGTACGTGACGTTGGCTTCGTAGTTGTCGAATGCGGCCTTGCCGCGGTATCGCGTGCTCAGCGTCTGCGCGATGTCCTGGAAGCGCGTGTTGGTGTACACGAAGCGAATCGTCGCATTGCCGAGTGCATAGCTGCCGCCGGCACCATAGATCTGCAGCTTCGATGCCGACTGGTAGCCACCCCAGATCGGCGTAGGCAGCGCGGTCGAGAAGGCCGTGTTCGGTGCGGGATTCACACTCGCGCCCCACAGCGCCACGCCCGGGTCGTTGACCGTCTCGTATGCGGCGTCGAGCGTCAGCGGGCCGCGCTCATAGCGCGCGCCGACGCTGATCGCGCGGTTCGCGGAGAAACTGCCCGGCACGCCGCCGAAGCCGTATAGCGCCGCCATCGAGAAGCCATTGAAGTCCGGCGTCTTGTACTTGATCGAGTGGTTGATACGCGCGGTGTCGTTCAGGTTGTCGACGTCGGCCGCATGCGCGCCAAGATAGCCGGCAAAATTGCAGCCGGCCGCGAGCAGGCCGAGATATTCGCCGCTCAGCTCGTCGTACTGGCGGCCAAGCGTGACGGTGCCGAATCCCCCGGTCAGGCCGACAAACG
This sequence comes from Burkholderia sp. AU30198, assembly GCF_020419825.1. NCBI lineage: Bacteria > Pseudomonadati > Pseudomonadota > Betaproteobacteria > Burkholderiales > Burkholderiaceae > Burkholderia > Burkholderia sp. AU30198. The sequence continues at coordinate 144,190 of NZ_JAIZSA010000002.1, forward strand.
CCTGCCGGCCGAACATCAGGCCGCCCTGCCCGAGCCGCCCCGTATTCGCGTCGTAGCCGTTCTCCAGCGTAAAGATCGCCTTCATCCCGCCGCCGAGATCCTCACTGCCCCTGAAACCGAGACGGTTTCCGTACAGCGTGCCCGATACAGCCTGGAACGCCTTGCCGCCACCCAGGTTGCTGACGTAATTCACGCCATTGTCGATGGTCCCGTACACCGTGACCGAATTCTGCGCATGCGCGACGACGGCGACGGAAGCCGCCACGCCCGCCGCGATGACTCCATTTATTTTCATCAGATCTCCTTATTAATGTTCTTATGCGATGACAGGCAACGCAAGCCGCCTGTCGTCCTGCCCTTACGTTGCAGCCAGACCCATCAATGCCTGCAGCAGCGCGACACGCGTCTGCCCCCAGATTGCGCCCTTCCAGGCGTCGTCGTCGCCGTAGAACGCGTCGCGAATCCGCTGGAGAATGTCGCGACGCAACTCCGCCGGCGCATCGGGGTGGCGAAGTAGCCAGTGCGACGCGCGCAGCCGGTAAATCACGTCGTCGAACGGCAGCGTGCCGAATTCAAGCGCCATCAGCGCCGCAACCGCACGCGGGCATTCGTCGTGCGCGATCGACGCAACAGGCCCCGACACGCCCGGCGACTCCGATTCGCCGTCGAACGGCGCGACGACGTCGGCGCCCCACCACGCTCGGGCGCGCGCAAGTTCCGCGGCGTCGTTGCGGCCCGCGTAGATCTTTTCACCGTGTCCGCGCGGCCCGAGGCCCGTATGCATATCGATCCACGCGATCGTCTGCGCATGCGAGGCGCGTTCGCGCAGGATCGTACGCATCGTGCGGTTGTTCCAGGTCGGCTCGCGTCCGCCGTAGAACATCCCGTCAGGTGTCGCGTACTGCCCGCTGCTCAGCGCGCCGTGATACGCGAGCTTGCCGTTTCGTGCGATGTAGTCGGCCAGCGCCCGCTCGTCGTCCGGCGAAGGCGGCCAGGTTTCGGTGAGCACAAGGCGGTCGATGTCCGGATACGCGCTGTTGGCAGGCAGCGGCGCGCTGAAATCGATGTGGTTGCGGTTCAGGTCGACGTTGTCCTGGTTGGTGCGCTGCAGGTATGAGAAGCCGTAAGGATTGATCGCATGGATCAGCAGCAGCCCGACACCGGCGCGCGCGAGCCGCGCAACCAGATCCTCGTCGAACAGCATCGCAACCTGGCAGCCCGACCCGCAGAAGCCTTCCGGCCCGTGCGTGCCGGAACTGACGATCAGCAGCCGCTCGGCATCGGCCATGCCGAGGCCGGCCACATCGATCGCCAGCGCTTCGCCGAGCGCACCGTGCAGCCCGGGCAGCACGAACGACTCCAGCGTCGCGCGACGGTGCGCGGCGGCGTCGAGAAACTTCTGGCGGGCTTCGGCATAGGTGCCGGAAAAATAGCGGGTAACGGCGGTAGATTCCATGGAATGGTCAGACCTTCGAGTAGGAGGAAGCGCCGGAAACGGCGGGAGTGTCGATCGTTTCACCGGTGCGGTCGCGCAGATACGGCAGGCCGGCCATCGACACGAGTGCGACGACGATCAGGTACCAGGCCGGCGCAACCTTGTTGCCGCTCGCGTTCACGAGCCATGTGCTGATGAACGGTGCGAAGCCGCCGAAGATCGCGACACCCACGCTGTATACGAGCGACATGCCCGTTGCGCGAACCGATTCGGGAAACATCTCCGGCAGGATCGTGATGCTCGGTACGGCCTGAATCGCGAGCACGACGGTCAGCAGGCCAACCACCGTGAACAGGACAGCCGGGGTCGGCGACGCCTTCAGCCACGCAAACGCCGGATAGATCAGCAGAACGAGCGCGATGCGGCCCGCGACGATCAGCGGCTTGCGGCCGACGCGGTCCGACCAGCGCCCGACCAGCGGCGCGCATCCGAATGCCAGCGCGCCGGTCAGCGCGGCGGCCGACAACGCCACGGCCGGGCTCATCCCGAATTCGCGGATCGCATAGGTCGGCATGTAGAAGCTGACGACGTAGGACGCGCCCGTGCCGCCCATCGTGATCATGATCGCGACGACAACCGCACGACCGTGCTCGCGGCAGAGCGTCGCGACACGCCCGTTGCTCCGTACGCGGCCCGGTGCGGGCCGCGCAGATTCGCCCGTGTGCGTTTCCTCGAGCCGGCGGCGGATATATGCGCCGACCGGCGCGATCAGCATCCCGAGCGCGAACGGCACGCGCCAGCCCCAGCGCTCGAGCGCGTCGGGCGTCAGTGCGGACGACAGGATCGCGACCGTCAGCGCGGCCGCCAGCACGCCGAGCCCCTGGCTCGCGAACTGCCAGCTCGCCATGTAGCCGCGCGTGTGCGGCCGCGCCTGTTCGACGAGCAGCGTGGTCGACGCGCCGAATTCGCCTCCGGCCGAGAACCCCTGGATCGACCGCGCGACGACGATCAGGATCGGCGCGGCAACACCGATTTCCGCATAGGTCGGCAGCACGGCGATCATCCCGCAGCCGAGTGCCATCAGGAAAATGGTCAGCACCATCGCAGGCTTGCGCCCTGCACGATCGGCGTATGCGCCGATCACGACGCCGCCCAGCGGCCGCATCACGAAGCCGGCCCCGAAAGTGCCGACGGCCAGCAGCAATTGCCCGGCCGCGTCGAATGACGGAAAGAACAGCTTGCCGATGATGAGCGCCAGAAAACCGTAGACCGTGAAGTCGAAGTATTCGAGTGCGTTACCGACGGTCGTCGCGAGGATCGTCCGGCGCAGATCGGCGCCGGACTGCGGGTGGGGTGCCATCACGGGTATCTCCTTCGTTGTGCGGTATCGCACTGGTTATGTGCGACGCATTCTAGGCGGCCCTGTGTTACCCGAAAAGACAACAATCCATTACACTCGTTGCCATTTGGTTTACACCCCCTGGAGTGCTCCGTGAAGCCAAACCAGTTGCATGCGTTCGTGGCCGTGGCCACTCAGATGAGCATCCGTGGCGCGGCCCGCCAGCTCGGCGTATCGGCGCCGGCCGTCACGAAGATCATCCGCGAACTGGAGCGTGAGGTCGGCGCACCGCTCGTCGAGCGCAGCGTCAAGGGCATCGCGCTCACCGAGTACGGCGCCGCAATGCTGCCGCGTGCGCGTCTGCTGCTCGACGACATGCAGCGCGCCCGTGACGAAATCGTCCAGCTGCGCGACGGCAACTTCGGTCACGTTCGCGTTGCGATCAGCACGTCGTTCGCGCAGACGGTGTTCGTACCGGCGTACCGGTTGCTGCGTGAGCGGCGCCCCGGCGTGACGGTCCACGTGACCGAATCGGGCCTCCCCGGCACGCTGGCGCGATTGCGCGACGCACAGACCGACGTCGCGATCATGCATGTCAATCCGCAGTCGCTCGCTGACGAATTCGTCAGCGAGCCCCTTGCCCCCGTGCAACTCGTACTCGGCGTGCGCAACAAGCATCCGCTGCGCAACCGGCGCACCGTGCGCGAGTTTCTCGATTCCGAATGGGTGCTGCCCGGCGACGGCAACGATCCGATGTCGGCAACCCAGTGGCTGTTCGGATCGTTCGGGCTGCCGGTACCCGCGCGCATCGTGCACGGCGATTCGATCTCGACCGCGCTCGCGCTCGTTGCGCAACTGGATCACGTCGGCTTCTTCGTCGAGCCCCTCGCAAACGAGGTGTTCCAGCGGATGGGGATCCGGCGCGTGGCACTCGACGACCCGATGCCCCAGCTGCAGATGTGCGCGATCCAGCGCCGCGGCAGCTCGCTGACGCCGGCCGCCACGCAGTTCGTCGACTGCGTGCGCGAGGTGCTCGCCACGCGCTGACGTTCGCCCCCTTCTGCTTTCGCCCGTGCCGGTGCCACCACGGCGCGCGGCGCTCCATGAGTGCTACCGCATGACCGCCGCGCTCGGCTAGTCCGTTTGGACGGCACGCCACGCGCGCTTTGTTGCGATCATGGCCGTCATTCATCGCGCGGCACGCACACGCGCGTCCGCCACGGAGACGCCATGAACGACCCTGTCCTCGGCACCATCGACCAGATCGGCTACGTGGTCGCCGATCTTGACCGCAGCATCGCGCGCTGGCGCGAACGCCACGACGCCGGCCCGTGGACCGTGTTCCGCAACGTGCGTCTCGACGGCCATCATCTCGGCGCACCGGTGACGGTCACGATGGACGTCGGGCTCGCGTATCGCGGCGATCTGCAGATCGAACTGATTCACGTGACGAACGACACGGCGTCGCCGTACCGCGATGCGCATGGGCAGCCGCTCGTCGGGCTGCATCACGTCGCGTGGGTCGTCGACGATCTCGATGCCGCGCTCGCGCGGCTCACATCCCGTGGCCTGCGTGTCGTGTTCGAAGCACGCAACCCGGCCACGCGCGTCGCGTATCTCGACGACACCGACGATCCCGGCGTGCGCATCGAAGTGATCGAAGGCGCCGGCATGCGCGACATGATCGCGCACGGCATCGCCGAAGCCCGCACCTGGGACGGCACCGATCCGGTTCGCATCATCGACGCGGCGGGCACCTCCGCGTAAGCCCCTCTCACTCACTGGAGCAAGCAGCATGAAACGACTCGAAGGCAAGGTGGCGCTGATTACGGGCGGTGCCCGCGGCCAGGGCGAAGCGGAAGCGCGCCGGTTCGTCGCCGAAGGCGCACGCGTGGTGATCGCCGACGTGCTGGACGACGCCGGCCGGCGCGTCGCGGCCGAACTCGGCGACGCCGCACGTTTCCAGCATCTCGACGTGACGAGCGAAGCCGACTGGCAGGCCGCCGTCGATGCAACGCTCGCGCAGTTCGGCCGGCTCGACATCCTCGTGAACAACGCGGCGATCCTGAAGCTCGTGCCGATCGAAGCGTGTTCGCTCGACGACTATCGCAGGGTGATCGACGTGAACCAGGTCGGCTGCTGGCTCGGCATGAAGTCGGCGCTTGGCGCGCTGAAGGCGGCAGGGGGCGGCTCGATCGTCAACGTGTCGTCGACGGCCGGGATGGAAGGCGTCGCGGGCGGCAGCGCATACGTGTCCAGCAAGTTCGCGGTGCGCGGGATGACCAAGGCCGCCGCGCTCGAATTCGGCCGCTACGGCGTTCGCGTGAACTCGGTGCACCCGGGCGGTATCGATACGGTGATGGCGCGCCCGCCCGAGTTCGCGGATTTCGATCCGTCGTCGATCTACAGCGGCCTGCCGATCGCGCGCATCGGCAAGCCCGACGAAGTGGCGAACCTCGTGCTGTTCCTCGCGTCCGACGAATCCGCGTACTGCACGGGATCGGAATTCATCGTCGACGGCGGGATGCTCGCAGGCAGCGCGTTCCACTGACACGCATCCAGATCGACGCACGCCCGCCAATCCGGCGGGCGTTTTCATTTTCGCTTTCGCTTTCGTTTGCGGGCCACCGAGTGGAAAGTACGGCCTTCCCGTTCAGGCAATCACGCACCCGGAAACGACGATGCCGCGGCTCTCCCGCGCCGCGGCATCGTCATGTGCGGAGCAACCCAGCACGCGCCGCTCAGAAGCCCTTCGGCTGGATCGCCGGCGCGCCGCTACCGCGCGCCGCCTGCCTGCCGCCGCGCACGAAGCGTCGCCCGTGCGGGCCGTACACGCCGTCCGGTTCCGGGTACAGCGTCAGCAGCACGAAATACAGCATCCCACCCATCACCAGCGACACCGGCACGCTCAGGTCGAGCCCGCCCGCGAGGTTGCCGAGCGGCCCGACGAACTGGCCCGGCAGGTTCACGAACGACAGCCCGACGAACGCCGCCGGCAGCCACGCGCCCATCGCGCGCACGTTCCAGCCGTGCGTGAACCAGTAATGGCCACCGCGCAGCCCGCGGTTGAACACCTGCAGGTCATCGGCGAGATAGTAGCCGCGCCGCGTTACATAGCCGATCACCATGATCGCCATCCACGGGCAACTGAACGTATCGATCAGCGTCGAGAACGTCGCGACGCTTTCGACGAGGTTGAACCAGAAGCGGCCGACGAAGATGAACGCGATCGCGATCGTGCCGATCAGCAGCGTCGCACGCACGCGGTTCAGCAGGCGCGGGAACATGCTCGATACATCGAGGCCGGTGCCGTACAGCGCGGTCGTGCCGGTCGACATCCCGCCGATGATCGCAATCAGGCACATCGGCAACAGGAACCAGCGCGGCGAGATCGCGAGCAGCCCGCCGACGTAGTCGTTCGATGCGATGAACGCGGGCGCCTTCGTCGCGATGATCGTCGCGGTCGCGAGGCCGAAGAAGAACGGCACGAAGGTCGCGATCTGCGCGGCGAACACGGCGCCCATCACGCGATGCTTCGGTGTGCGCTGCGGGATGTAGCGCGCCCAGTCGCCGAGCGTCGACGCAAACGACACCGGGTTGCTCAGCGCCACCAGCACTGCGCCGACGAACGCGGCCCAGAAGCCCGCGCTGCCCTGCTGCACCGTGCCGGCGTAGTTCATGTCGAACAGACCGGCGAACGCGAACAGGCCCGCGACGAACAGCACGCTCGCGGCCCACACGGCGATCTTGTTGACCCACAGCATGAAACGGAAACCGTAGATGCAGACGATCAGCACGAGCACCGCGAACACCATGTACGCCGCGCCGAGCGTGAAGCCGTTGACCGGCACGCCGACCATGTTGTGCGCACCGCCGACGAGCGCATCGCCCGAGCTCCACACCGCAAGCGAGAAAAACGCGATCGACGTGAGCAGTGCGAGGAACGAGCCGACGATCCGGCCGTGGATGCCGAAATGCGCGCCGGACGACACGGGGTCGCTCGTACCGTTGCGCGGGCCGAACAGGCTCATCGGCGCGAGGATGCAGGTGCCGGCAAGCACGCCGAGCACGATCGCGCAGACTCCTGCCTTGAACGACAGCCCGACCAGCACGGGAAAACTGCCGAGCACTGATGTTGAAAACGTATTGCAGCCGCCGAACAGCAACCTGAACAGATCGATCGGCCGTGCATAGCGCGATACATCGGGAATGCGCTCGAAACCGAACGACTCGACCTGCGTAATCCTGCCTTCACTCATTTGTCTCCCACTCCTCTGGTGCATCTGTACGGCCCGGGACTGCGGCGATACGACACATCGTCATCGATTCGCGGCCACTCTAAACCGGATCGCGCGGCGCAAATATCACGCATTCGAGACGTTTACGACGAAGGAGAGCAATGTTTCCCGGCCGGCCAGCGGCCGGCACCCGCGCCATCCGTATGACGCGGGCGATGCGACGTCAGTGCGCGCCCTCCACCGCCGGCGCTCGGCATGCGACCAGGCCGCGCTGAACGGCCTGCCGCGCATCGATGCCGGCAAGCCAGCGCTCGACGTGCGGGTAGCCGACCAGATCGATACCGAGCGTGGCCGCCGAGCGCAACCACGGGAACGCGGCGATGTCGGCGATCGAGTAGCGCGAAGACGCGAGATACGCCGATTCCGCCAGGCGGCCGTTCACGACCCCATAGAGACGCCGCACCTCGTTCCGGTAGCGCTCGAGCGCTTCCGCATTGACCGTCTTCGATGCATGCAGGAACCACCAGAGCTGGCCGAGCATCGGCCCGATCCCGCCGATCTGGAAGTGCAGCCATTGCTGGACGGCCGTGCGCTCGGCCAGCGTGTCCGGATGCAGAAAGCCCGTCTTCGCGGCGAGATAGCTCAGGATCGCGCCGGATTCGAACACGGTCAGCCCGATGTCGTGGTCGACGATGGCCGGGATCTTGCCGTTCGGGTTGATCGCGAGATACGCCGGGCTGCGCTGCTCGCCGGCAGACAGGTTCACATGCACGCGGTCGTGCGCGAGCCCGGCCTCTTCCAGGTAAATGGCAACCTTGTGCCCGTTCGGCGTGTCGGCCGTATAGAACGTGAGGGGGTGCGTCGAGATCATGTCGGTCCTTGTCTTCCGGTTATAGTTGCAACTACAATCGTTGCAATTGCAATCCTACGCCGGAACCGATAGCCCGGCGACATGCCAGTACTCGAAGGAGGGACATGCAGACTGCGCGACCCGGTCCGCCCGTGCGGACACCCGACACCCACCGCGCCGCGGCGGCCTGCCTCGACAGGCTGATCACGCAGCGACTCGCGCCGCGTGGCCGCGCGGTATCGCCGCTCGGCGCGATGCGCGCGGCCGCCGATTGCCTCGAACGCGATGCGGCGACCTCGGAACGCGTCTGGATCGTGCGCGCCGATGCGCGGGAGCCGGTTGCAGACGCAGGGGCGCAGCGCCGTATCAGTGCATGGCCGCTGCGGTTTCTCGATGCGCGCAAACGGTTCGAGCGGCCGCTGCTGTACCTGCTGCATGCGCGCGCGACCGACCGGCTGCGGCTGGCGTCGGTCGAAACCGTCGATCGCGGGATCTTCGTAAACGATGCCGAAACGGTCGCGTCGTCCTGGCCGAAAGGCGTGACGCCCGACGTCCCGCACTGGCTGGCCGCGAACCCCGCGTGCACGCCGTACGATCCGGCTTCGGGGCATGAGGCGATCGCGATCCTGCGCCACGCGCTGCGCACGTTCTATGTCGCCGGCCAGCCGGGATTCTGCTACCTCGCGAGCCACGACGACCCGGTGCCCGGTGCGAAGCCGCTATCGGCCACGGCGGCCCGCGATGCGTTCAGCGGCATGGTGCGGGCCGGCCGGCGCGCGGCAGCCGGCGCGGCCGCGCAGATCCGGCTGTGCGGCGCGGGCAGCACGCTCGCGCAGGTGATGGAGGCGGCCGATCTGCTGCACAACGAATGGCACGTCGATTCGACGATCTGGAGCTGCCCGAGCTACACGCGACTCGCCCGCGACGGTCGCGCGGCCGATCGGTGGAACCTGCTGCACCCGCACGACGAACCGCACATCGCGCATGTGCGCCGATGCCTCGGCGACAGCCGCATACCGGTGCTGGCGGTGACGGGCTATGCGGGGCACGTCGCCGCGCAGATCGGCGCGTTCGTACCGGCCCGCTTTACGGCACTCGGCGCGGATCTGGCCGGCCCGGGCCCCGGCATGCGCGCGCCGGATGCGCGCTGGATCGCCGCAGTCGCGCTACGCCTGCTGGCCGACGACGGCCGCGTGCCGGCCGACTGGGCCGCGCAGGCAATGCGCCGCCATGCAAGCGACTGACGCGCGGGCCCGCCGCCGCTACTTCGCGTCGGCCGCCGCGTCGCGCGCCGCGGCGGTCGCACGGTCGAGCGCGGCGGCGATCGCAGCCTGCTCCTTGCCGCCGAACTGGTCGAGAAAGAGCTCCGCGACCGTCGACTGGTACACCTTCCACATCTTCTTGCGTAGCGTCCGCCCCTTGTCGGTGATGCTCGCGTACGCGGCGCGGCCGTCGTCCGCCGAACGGGCGCGCGTGACGAGCCCTTCCTGTTCGAGCCGGTCGACGAGCCGCGTGAGGTTGTAGCGCTCGATCGCGAGCACGTCGGCGAGTTCATGCATGCGGCGCGTGCCGTCGGGCCCGCTTTCGAGCCCCCACAACGCGTCGTACCACGCATAGGCCGGCAGGCCGGCCGCCGCGAGGCGGCGCTCGATCTCGCGAATCATCGTCCGGTGCGCGCGGACGAACGAGAACCACAGATCGGGTTCGGGTGCGCTCATGTCAGGTCGTTCCTCTCGTTGAATTGCAGTTGCAATTAAATTTTACCTCGATAACAATTGCCCTCATACGATTGCAATTGCAACTATCTGCCCGCCGATCGGCGGGCGTTCCGTCGCGCGTCGCGGCGCCACGACCGTCGCCCCGCGCAGCCTTATGCTTCTGGAGACACTGCATGACCGCATCTCTCGCGCTACCCGACATCGACCCGCAGGAAACCCGTGAATGGCTCGATGCACTCGAATCCGTGATCGCGCTCGAAGGCCGTCCGCGCGCACACTACCTGCTCGACCAGCTTTCCGACCTCGACGCGGCTCGCCACGGCGACCTGCACGGCCGCGTGACGACCGCGTACGTGAATACGGTGCCGCGCGAACGGCAGCCGGCCTATCCGGGCGATCTCGCGCTCGAACGGCGCCTGAACGCGATGATCCGCTGGAACGCGATGGTGATGGTGCTGCGCGCGGGCCGGCATTCGAACGTCGGCGGGCACATCGCGACCTACCAGTCGGCCGCGGTGCTGTACGACGTCGGCTTCGATCACTTCTTCCGCGGCCGCACCGACACCTTCGACGGCGACATGGTCTACATCCAGGGCCATTCGGCGCCGGGCATCTACGGCCGTGCGTACCTGGAAGGCCGCATCACGGACGCGCAACTCGACAACTTCCGCCGCGAGACCGGCCGCGAAGCGGGACGCGACGGGCTGTCGTCGTATCCGCATCCGCGGCTGATGCCGGATTTCTGGCAATTCCCTACCGTGTCGATGGGGCTCGGGCCGCTCACGGCCGCGTATCAGGCGCGCTTCATGCGCTACCTCGAGTATCGCGGGTTGAAAGCGCATCAGGGCCGCAAGGTCTGGGCCTTTCTCGGCGACGGCGAAATGGACCAGCCCGAATCGCTCGCCGCGATCTCGCTCGCCGGGCGCGAACGGCTCGACAACCTGATCTTCGTCGTCAACTGCAACCTGCAACGCCTTGACGGGCCGGTACGCGGCAACGGCAAGGTCATCCAGGAACTCGAAGGCACGTTCCGCGCGGCGGGCTGGAACGTCGTCAAGGTGATCTGGGGCGCCGGCTGGGATCGCCTGCTCGAACGCGACACGACGGGCCTGCTGCGCCAGCGCATGATGGAATGCGTCGACGGCGACTACCAGACCTTCAAATCGCAGAGCGGCGCGTACGTGCGCGAGCATTTCTTCGGCAAGTATCCCGAACTGCTCGAACTCGTCGCCGATCTGTCCGACGACGACATCTGGAAACTGGCGCGCGGCGGCCACGACCCGGAAAAGGTGCATGCGGCCTATGCGCAGGCGATGCGCGCGGAAGGACGGCCGACCGTCGTGCTCGCGAAGACGGTCAAGGGCTTCGGGATGGGCGAAGCCGGCGAAGGCCAGAACGTGAACCACCAGTTGAAGAAGATGAGCGCGGACGCCGTGCGCGCGTTCCGCGACCGCTTCGCGCTGCCGGTCAGCGACGCGCAACTCGACGACCTGCCTTACCTGAAACCCGAACCGGGCAGCGCCGAGGCACGCTACTTTGCGGAGCGCCGTGCCGCGCTCGGCGGCCACGTGCCGGCCCGCTTCGGCACTGTGGCGCCGCTGCCGGTGCCGCCGCTCGCCGCGTTCGACGGTCAGCTCAAGGACAGCGGCGAGCGCGGGCTGTCGACGACGATGGCGTTCGTGCGCATCCTCGGCACGCTGCTGAAGGATCCAGCACTCGGCAAGCTCGTCGTGCCGATCGTGCCGGACGAGTCGCGCACGTTCGGGATGGAAGGCCTGTTCCGTCAGATCGGCATCCACTCGCATCTCGGCCAGCTCTACACGCCGCAGGACGCGGGCCAGCTCAGCTACTACAAGGAAGCGAAGGACGGGCAGATCCTGCAGGAAGGCATCAATGAATCGGGCGCGATCGCGTCGTGGATCGCAGCCGGCACCGCGTACAGCAACCACGGCCTGCCGACCATCCCGTTCTACATCTTCTATTCGATGTTCGGGCTGCAGCGTGTCGGCGATCTCGCGTGGGCGGCCGGCGACGCGCGTACGCGCGGCTTCCTGCTCGGCGCGACGTCGGGCCGCACGACGCTGATGGGCGAAGGACTGCAGCACGACGACGGGCACAGCCACGTGCTGTCGTCGGTGATTCCGAACTGCGTGTCGTACGACCCGACCTATGCGTACGAACTCGCGGTGATCGTGCGCGACGGCCTGCGGCGGATGTTCGCGGAACAGGAGGACGTCTACTACTACATCACGCTGCTCAACGAGAATTACCCGCATCCGGCACTGCCGGACGGCGCGGAGGCCGGCATTCTCAAGGGTCTCTACCTGCTGCGAGAAGGCCCGTCGCGGGCGGCCGATGCGCCGCATGTGCCGCATGTGCCGCATGTGCCGCATGTGCCGCATGTGCCGCATGTGCCGCATGTGCAATTGATGGGCAGCGGCGCGATCCTGCGCGAAGTGCTCGCCGCGAGCGACCTGCTCGCGCAGGACTTCGGTGTGACGAGCGACGTGTGGAGCGCGACGAGCCTGAACGAGCTGCGCCGCGACGGGCTTGCCGCGGAACGCTGGAACCTGCTGCATCCCGAGCAGGCGCCGCGCGTGCCGTACGTGCAGCAATGCCTCGACGGCCGCACCGGGCCGGTGGTCGTCGCGACCGACTACATGAAGATCGTCGGCGACCAGATTCGCGGGTTCGTCGACGGCCGGCGCTTCGTGTCGCTCGGCACCGACGGCTTCGGCCGCTCGGATACGCGCGACGCGCTGCGCACGTTCTTCGAGGTCGACCGGCACTTCATCGTGATCGCGGCGCTGAAGGCACTCGCCGACGACGGCGCGATATCGCGTGCCCAGGTAGGCGAAGCGATCCGGCGCTACGGCATCGACATCGACAAGGTCGATCCGGCCAGCGTGTAGTCATGCGGCGCGCGGCAGGCAGGATCAGGCCGGCCTGCCGCGCCACCCGGCCCGCGCTACTGCCCCGACTGCGCGAGCGGGCCTTGCGGGCCCTGCCCCGTTCCCGACGGCCAGCCGCCCGCCAGCGCCTTGTACAGCGCCACCGTCGACGTCGCACTGCGCATCCGCCCGTCGGCCGCCGCATCCTGCGCCTGCAGCAGCGTGCGTTGCGCGTCGAGCACTTCGTAGTAGTCGATCGCCCCCGCCGAGAACCGCGCCTGCGCCAGTTGCGCAGCGCGCGCGCTGTCGGTCGCGGCCCGCACGAGATGGTCCGTCTCGTCACGCGTGCGGGCGGCGCGCAGCAGCGCGTTCTCCGTTTCCTCCAGCGCCCCGAGCACGGTCTGCCGGTACTGCGCGAGCTGCCCGGCCGCTTCCGCATCGCTCGCGGCGATCCGCGCACGGACGCGGCCGACGTCGAGGAACGACCAGTCGATGCCGAGTGCGATCAGGTTCGTGTCGCTGCCCGAGCGGAAGAACCCGTAGCTGCTCGTCGCGCTGCCGAGCAGGCCCGACAGCGTGAAGCGCGGGAACAGGTCGGCCGTCGCGACGCCGACGCGCGCGGTTGCCGCGTGCAGCCGCGCCTCGGCGGCCGCAACGTCGGGCCGCCGCCGCAGCAGGTCGCCCGGCGTGCCGGGATCGATGTCGGCGGCCAGCGCCGGCAGCGGCACCGGCGTGCCCGCCGACGCGGCTGCCTTCGGAAGATCGAAGCGGCCGATCAGCGCGTCCGGCGTCTGCCCGGTCAGCACCGCGAGCCGGTGCTCGTCGACGCCGATCGCCGCTTCGTACACGGCGATCCGCGACGTCGTCGATTCGTACTGCGCGCGCGCCCGCGCCGCATCGAGTTCGGACCCTCTCCCCGCGCCGACGCGCGCATTGATCAGCGCGAGCGTCTGCTTCTGGTTGTCGGCGTTCTCGCGCGCGATCCGCAGCCGCTCCTGCGAGCCGCGCAGATCGACGTACGTGCTCGCCACCTCGCCGGCGATCGCGACGCGCACCGCGCGCACGTCCGCCGCGCTGGCAGCCGTTTCGGCACGCTGCGATTCGATCGAACGGCGTACGCGGCCGAACAGGTCGAGTTCCCACGCCGCATTGATCCCGACGCTGGAGGTCGGCGTATCGCGCTGGCTGCGCGGCGCGCCGAACGCCTGGTCCTTGCTCATCAGCTGATGACCGATCTGCCCGCTCGCGGTAATCGTCGGGTAGCGGTCGAACGTGGCCTGCGACAGCAGCGCATTCGATGCGTCGTAGCGCGACACGGCGACCTGCAGATCCTGGTTCGCCGCGAGCGCCGCGTCGATCAGCTGCGTCAGCGTCGGATCGCCGAAGCCACGCCAGAACGCGGCATCGGCGTCGGCCGACGCGTCGGGCGGCGTATTCGCCGTCGTATCGGACGGCGACGTATCGCGCGGCGACGCCGGATGCGCGTCGCGCGCGAACCGCGCGGTGGTGGCCGTGTCGGGCCGCTTGAAATCGGGGCCGACCGCGCACGCGGCGAGCGTCACCGACATCGCGAGCGCGGAAAGACGGAAAGCGGCGCTCATCGGTTTTCTCCTTCGAGGGTGCCGTGGTGTTCGCTCCACACGGCCGGTGTGCCGCCCGCGAGCTTGCGGATCGCCACATAGAACACGGGCGTGAGGAACAGCCCGAACAGCGTGACGCCCAGCATCCCCGCGAACACGGTGATGCCGGTGGCCGCCCGCACTTCGCTGCCCGCGCCGCCGCCGATCAGCAGCGGCACCGAGCCCGCGATGAACGCAACCGACGTCATCACGATCGGGCGCAGCCGCAGCTTGCACGCTTCGAGCGCAGACTCGATCACGCCCTTGCCCTGGATTTCGAGCTCGCGTGCGAACTCGACGATCAGGATCGCGTTCTTGCACGCCAATCCCATCAGCACGACGAGACCGACCTGCACGAACACGTTGTTGTCGCCACCGGACAGCCAAACGCCGAACAGCGCCGCGCAGATGCACACCGGTACGATCAGGATCACCGCGAGCGGCAGCGTCCAGCTCTCGTACAACGATGCGAGCACGAGGAACACGAGCATCACCGCGAGCGGGAACACGACGATCGCCGCGTTGCTTTGCGTGACCTGCTGGTAGCTGAGGTCGGTCCATTCGAGCGTGATGCCCGGCGGCAGCACGTCCTTCGCGATCTGCTGCAGCTTCTCGATCGCCTGCGACGACGACATCACCTTCGGATCGGCGTCACCGATCAGGTTCGCGGCCGGATAACCGTTGTAGCGCACCACCGGGTCGGGTCCGTACGCGGGCGCCACCGTCACCATCGAGCCGATCGGCACCATCTCGCCCTTCGAATTGCGCGTGCGCAAGTTCGCGATGTCGGCGGCCGTCTGCCGGTGGCCGGCATCCGCCTGCGCCATCACGCGGTACACGCGGCCGAACAGGTTGAAGTCGTTCACGTACATCGAGCCGAGATAGACCTGAAGTGTGCTGAACAGGTCAGTCAGCGCGACGCCCTGCGCCTTCGCCTTCAAGCGGTCGACTTTCACCTCGAGCTGCGGGATGTTCGCCTGGTACGAGCTGACGGGGTAGCTCATCCCCGGCGTCTTCGCGACCGCGGACTGGAACGCGGTGAGCGCGTTCTGCAATGCGCCGTAGCCGAGCCCGCCGCGATCCTCCAGGTACAGCGAATACCCCGAGCCGTTGCCGAGGCCCTGGATCGGCGGCGGCATCAGCGCGTAGGTAATGCCGCCGCCGATCGCCGCGAAACGTGCGTTCAGGTCCGCGTTGATCTGCGCGGCGCTGCGGTGGCGCTGGTCGAACGGCTTCAGGATCACGTACGAGTTCGTGATGTTCGGCGTGTTCACGCCCTGCAGCGCATTCAGCCCGGCAAACGCCGGCACCATCTCGACACCGTCGGTGCCGAGCGCGATCTTCGTCATCTGCTCGGTCACCTCGCTGGTGCGCGCGAGCGACGCGCCTTCCGGCAGCTTCGCGCCCGCGAACAGGTACAGCTTGTCCTGCACGGGGATGAAGCCGCCCGGCACCGCGTTGAGCAGCAGCGTGGTCGCCGCGAGCAGCGCCGCATAGACCGCGAACACCACCCCGCGCCGCTTCAGCGTACGCGACACGAAGCCGTGATAGCGATCGGAACTGCGATCGAAGAAGCGGTTGAACGGATGGAACAGCCAGCCGAACGCACGGTCGAGCCCGCGCGTGAGCGCATCCTTCGGCGCGCCGTGCGGGCGCAGCAGCTTCGCGGCGAGCGCGGGCGACAGCGTCAGCGAGTTGATCGCCGAGATCACCGTCGAAATCGCGATCGTCACCGCGAACTGCCGGTAGAACTGGCCCGTGACGCCGGACATGAAGGCCATCGGCACGAACACCGCGCACAGCACGAGCGCGATCGCGACGATCGGCCCCGACACCTCGCGCATCGCCTGGTGAGCGGCGTCGCGCGGGCTCAGGCCCTGCGCGATGTTGCGCTCGACGTTCTCGACGACCACGATCGCATCGTCGACGACGATCCCGATCGCAAGCACGAGCCCGAACAGCGTCAGCGTGTTGATCGAATAGCCGAGCAGATAGAGCCACGCGAACGTGCCGACCACCGACACGGGCACCGCGACGAGCGGAATGATCGACGCGCGCCACGTCTGCAGGAACAGGATCACGACGAGCACGACCAGCACGACGGCCTCGATCAGCGTGTGCTGCACCGCGCGGATCGATTCGCGCACGAACACCGTCGGATCCCACACGGGACGGAACGCGACGCCGGGCGGGAAGCGCTTCGACAGTTCGTCGAACTTCGCATACACGGCCTTCGCAACCTCGAGCGCGTTCGCGCCCGGCGACAGGAAGATGCCGACCACGGCCGATTGCTTGTCGTTGAAGTACGAGCGCAGCGTGTAGTCGCCCGCGCCAAGTTCGACACGCGCGACGTCCGACAGCTTCACGACCTGGCCGTCGTCGCCGGTGCGCAGCACGATGTCGCCGAACTCCTGCGCCGTGCGCAGCCGGCCGCGCACGTTGATCGACAGCAGGAAGTCGTTTTTCTTAGGCGTCGGCTCCGCGCCGAGCTGGCCGGCCGACACCTGCACGTTCTGCTCGCGCACGGCGGCAATCACGTCGCTCGCGGTCAGCCCGCGCGACGCGAGCCGGTTCGGGTCGAGCCACAACCGCATCGCATAGTCACCGGCACCGGACAAGCCGACGTCGCCGACACCGGTGAGCCGCGACAGCTCGTCCTTCACGTGGAGCGTCAGGTAGTTGCGCAGATACAGCGAATCGCGGCTGTTGTCCGGCGAATAGAGGCTCACGTACATCAGCGGCGTCGGCGACTGCTTCTGCGTGGTCACGCCGTATTGACGCACCTCGTCGGGCAGGCGCGACAGCGCCTGGCTCACGCGGTTCTGCACGCGCACGGCGGCCGTGTCGGGATCGACGCCCTGCAGGAACGTGACGACGACCTGCAGGCTGCCGTCGGAACCTGCGACCGACTTCATGTACATGATGCCTTCGACGCCGTTGATCGCCTCTTCCAGCGGTTCGGCGACCGATTCGGCGATTTCCTTCGGGTTCGCGCCCGGGTACGTCGCCCGCACGACGACGCTCGGCGGCACGACTTCCGGGTACTCGCCGGCCGGCAGCATCGGAATCGAGATCAGGCCGATCGCGAAGATGACGATCGACAGCACGACCGCGAAGATCGGCCGGTCGATGAAGAATCGGGAGAAATCCATGGCGTGTCTCCCGTCACTGCGCGGCCGGCGCGCCGGCATCGGCGATGGCCTGCGTGCCGTTGCCCGGCCCGTTGCCCGCGCCACTGCCCGCGCCGTTGCCGGCACCCGCGTCGGCGCGCGCAGGCAGTGCCTTCGGCTTCACCTGCGCGCCGGGGTAATAGATCCGCTGCATGCCGTCGACGACCACGCGGTCGCCCGCCTGGATCCCCTTCTCGATGATCCGCTCGCCGTCCAGCCCGCGGCCGATCGTCACGTCACGGCGCAACGCCTTGTCGCCGGGCCCGATCACATACACGTACTTGCGGTCCTGGTCGGTGAGCACGGCCTTGTCGTCGACGAGCAGCGCATCCTGGTCGCGGCCGCTGACGAGCTGCACGCGCGCGTACAAGCCCGGCGTAAACGTATGGTCCGCATTCGGCAGCCGCACGCGCGCACGGATCGTGCCCGTTTGCGGGTCGAGCCGGTTGTCGAGGAAATCGACGGTGCCTGCATGCGGGAAGCCCGTCTCGTTCGCGAGGCCCACGCGCACCGGATCGGCGCCGATCGCGCGATGCTTCGGGTCGGCACGCCGTGCGTTGTAGCGCAGGTAGCTCTGTTCGTCGCAGTCGAAATACACGTAGACGGGGTTCTGCGACACGACGGTCGTCAGCAGCGTGTCGTCCGCGCGCGCCAGGTTGCCGACGGTGGCGACCGCGCGGCCGACGCGGCCCGCGATCGGCGCCCGCACTTCGGTGAAACCGAGATTGAGCTTCGCGTCGGCGACGGCCGCGTCGGCCGCCTGCAGGTCCGCGCGCGCCTGCTCGGCCGTGGCACGCGCGTTGTCGAGTTCTTCCTGCGACGTCGCATGCGCATCGATCAGCGTCTGCACGCGCTTGAGCTGTACGTTCGCGAGGCTCGCGGCCGCGCGGGCCCGCTGCAGCTGCGCATTCGCGCGATCGAGTGCGATCCGGTAAGGGCGCGGGTCGATCTCGAACAGCAGCGCGCCCTGCGCGACCAGGTCGCCTTCCTTGTAGGCGACGCGTTGCAGATAGCCGCTCACGCGCGGCCGCAGTTCGACTGCGTCGACCGCTTCGACGCGTCCGTTGAATTCGTCCGCGAGGCGGATCGTGCGCGGCGCGATGGTGGCGACGCCGACTTCGGGAAGGGATTGGGCCGACGACGTGCCTTTGCCGTCGTGACAGCCCGACAACGCCAGCAGCAGTGCACAGGCCGCGCTCAAAGGCGACGTCCTGCGTAGGGATAAGGAGAGCATGATGCCTCGCGACGGGTTAAACTGCCGCGTAGCATAAAAGTTGAAGTTAACTTCAAGTCAAGTTTTCCCGGAGAGGCAACATGGGTATCCAGGAAGTCCCGCAATGGCCGCTGATGTCGATTCGCGAAGTAGCCGCGCGCAGCGGCGTGCCGGCGTCGACACTGCGGTTCTACGAGACGCGCGGGCTCATCAAGTCGCACCGTAACGGCTCGAGCCATCGCCACTATTCGCGCGCGGTGCTGCGGCTGATCGCGTTCATCGTGTTCGCGCAGAAGATCGGCTATACGCTCGACGAAATCGCCGAGCAGCTGGTCAGCCTGCCCGAGGACGCTGCGCCGAGCAACAAGGACTGGCAGCGGCTGTCGCGCGGCTGGAAGCAGCGCGTCGCGAGCCGGATCGAGGAATTGCAGCGGCTCTACATCAGTCTCGACGAATGCATCGGCTGCGGCTGCCTGTCGCTGAAACGCTGCAAGCTGACGAACCCGGAGGACCGCGCGGGCCGCAACGGGCCCGGCGCGCGGCGCTGGCTCGGCGACCCGCCGCCCACGGACCTCGAATGACCGATGGGCCGGGCGCGGCGCCCGATGCCGCGCCCGGTCGCCCGGGTCGCTTGCGTCACCCGGCGCGCCAGCCGCCGTTCACCGCGATCGTCGCGCCGGTGACGAACGATGCACGCGGCCCGGCGAGGCACGCGACCGCGCCAGATGCGGACGATGGCCGGGCACGTCGCGGGCGGCATCGGCGTCGCGCGGATGCCGCGCATGTTCGTGCCGATGCAACCGCAAGGCATGACGTTCTGCGAATTGAAGGATGCGGGCAGCCCGCTCGCGTACGAGCCGGCGATCGCGTACCGGACGCCATCGCCGCGCGTCGATGCGCTGCGCGAGACCGCGCGAAGCGCGGAGCGCGAACCGGGGCGGGTATGAGTGATGTGACTGCGCGCAGCGCGCGCGGCGCTCAGCCGCCGACGACGTTGAACGCGACGTCGACCACGGCCTGCCGAAATGCATCCTGCCGGGTGGGCAGCGACGTGTACTCCAGCATCATGTGGCTATACGACACCGTCGTGCCGATCGCGCTCGCGATCATGAAGAACAGCACCGTCGGCTCGACCGGGCGGATCACGCCGGCCTCCACCGCATCCGACAGCAGCGGGAACATCACGTCGTAATACGGGCGCACGATCCGCTCCTGCAGCCGGTCGAGCCGCCCGCCCACTTCGGTCGCCGCCGTCGAGAAGAACATGCCCATGTCGGGCTCGTCGAACTCATGGTCGACGCACAGCTCGATCGCGCGCCGCACGCGGTCGCGCTGCGGCAGCGGCGACGTGCGCAACGCGCGCAGCGCGTCGAACATCGGCTCGGCCAGCTCGGCGATCTGCTCGACGACCGCCAGCCACAACGTTTCCTTCGTCCCGAAATGGTGCGCGATCAGTGCCGCATCGACCCCCAGCTCGCGCGCGACCTCGCGCACGCTCGTTGCGTCGTAACCACGCTTCGCGAACGTGCGACGCGCGGCCCGCAGTATCACGTCCGGCCCCACCGACGCCCCGGCCAGCGGCCGCCCTCGCATACGCCGCTTGGCCGGCGCGCGCTCAGTGACTTCAGCCACGTTCTCCTGCTCTCCTTGAATGATTCGAATACCCCTGTTCAGGCCCCGCTTTAACGGCGCCGAAAACCGGGTGACCTGCCCTGCTCCGTTGACACGCGAAGCCGGGAAGCGCTAGGATCATACCTTATTCATCACGTGATGATTTATACATGACAACCCCTACACGCATCGTGATCGTCGGCGGCGGGATCGCCGGACTGCAGCTCGCCACCCGCCTGGGCGAGCGCCTCGGCCGGTCCGGGCGCGCGCAGGTCACCGTCGTCGACCGCAGCCCGACCCATATCTGGAAGCCGATGTTGCACACGATCGCGGCCGGTACGCGCGACGTGCAGCAGCAGCAGGTGATCTTCCTCGCCCATGCACGTGATCACGGCTACTCGTACCAGCCCGGCGAACTGACGGGGCTCGATCGCGCGCGCCGCCGCGTGCAGCTCGGCGAGATTCGCTCGCAGGACGGCGAACTCGTGCTCGAGGCACGCGAACTCGAATATGACGTCCTGATCCTCGCGCTCGGCAGCCAGGCCAACGATTTCGGCGTGCCGGGCGTGCGCGAGCACTGCTATTTCATCGACAGCCAGAAGCAGGCCGAGACCTTCAACGAAGCGTTGCGGGTGCGCGTATTTCGCAGCATCGCGCGCGACGAGCCGTTCCGCGTCGCGATCGTCGGCGCGGGCGCGACCGGCGTGGAACTCGCGGCGGAGCTGAGCCGCTTGCTGGAAGTCGCGCAGGCCTATGGCGACGCGACGGTGCGCGAGCGGCTGCAACTCACGCTGCTCGAAAGCGGCCCGCGCATCCTCGCTGCGTTTCCACCGCGGATTTCCGCGTCCGCGCAGCGGCGGCTCGAACAGATCGGCTTTCATGTGCTGACGTCCACCCGCGTCACGTCGGCCGACGCAAACGGCTTTCACTACGGCGACGGTTCGTTTGCAGAAGCGGACCTGATGGTGTGGGCAGCCGGCGTGAAGGCGCCCGATTTCATGCAGGCGCTCGACGGGCTCGACACGAATCGCGCGAACCAGATCGTCGTCGGGCCGACGCTGCAGGCCACGGGCGACGAACACGTGTTCGCGATCGGCGACTGCGCGAGCCTGCTGCCCGACGGCCAGGAACGGCCGCTGCCGCCCACCGCGCAAGTCGCGACGCAGCAGGCCGAGCATCTCGCGAAGCACCTGCCCGCATGGCTCGACGGCACGCCGATTCCGCCGTTCGCGTTCCACGATTTCGGCGCGCTCGTGTCGATCAGCGACTACGACGCGTTCGGCACGCTCGGGCAGTTCGGGTTCTTTCGCGGCGGCTTCATCCAGGGGCGTTTCGCGCAGTTCAGCCACCTGATGCTCTACCGGCGGCACCAGCAGGCGCTGCACGGCTTCTCCAAGGCGACCCTGCTGTGGATCGCCGAACGGATCAACGGCTGCGTGCAGCCGCGCATCCGGCTCTCGTGATACCGCGCGTGGCGGTGTCGCGTAACGTTTCGAGGAAAACTGACATGAACAACCGTTTAGCGCCCTGGCTCGTGACCGTCGCCGCGATCAGCAGCTTCGATATGCCGTCCGTCTCGTGGGGCCTGCCGCGGCGACGCAGCGTCACGCGCGACCGGCTGCCGTCATGGGACGCGACGAGCAAGCCGTCCATCAGCGTGCTCGAGCGACCCACGGCCGACACCGTGATGATTTCATGGCGCGACGCGTGCACCGGGCACTACGGTTATCAGAAGTGGCGGCTGTTCACCACGCGCAAGCGCGGCGTGTGCGCGCTGTCGGGGCAGCCGATCGAGATCGGCGACAGCGTCTTTGCGCCGCAATTGCTCGGCTCGACGCCGGGCAACGCCGCCGCGATGGTGCTGGCCGCGTGCATCGACGCGGCCCGCCCCGCCGAGGCGGCCTGAAAGCCCGGGATTCGACCCGGGATCCCGGTTCAGGCAGTGGTGACGCGATCCGTATCGCGAACCGCCTCGTTCATGCGTGCTTCGGCTTCCGCATCCAGCCGCGCCGCATTCGCTTCGGCTTCCGCTTCCGGCATCAGCTCGCCTTCCCATTTCGCGACCACCGCGCTGGCGATCGAGTTGCCCACCGCGTTCGTGGCCGAACGGCCCATGTCGAGGAACGTATCGACGCCCAGAATCAGCAGCAGCCCCGCTTCCGGGATGTTGAACTGGTGCAGCGTCGCGGCGATCACGACGAGCGACGCGCGCGGCACGCCGGCCATGCCTTTCGACGTCAGCATCAGGATCAGCAGCATCGTGACCTGCGTGCCGAGCGACAGGTGAATGCCGTATGCCTGCGCGATGAACAGCGACGCGAACGTGCAGTACATCATCGAGCCGTCGAGGTTGAACGAATAGCCCATCGGCATCACGAAGCTCGAGATCTTGCGGCGCACGCCGAAACGGTCGAGCGCATCGAGGATCTTCGGATAGGCGGCTTCCGAGCTCGCGGTCGCGAACGACAGCATGAACGCTTCCTTGATCAGCACCAGCAGCTTGAACACACGGCGGCCGAGGAACAGCAGCCCGGCGGCGACGAGCGTGCCCCACAGCAGGAACAGGCTCAGGTAGAAGTCGCCCATGAACACCGCGAACTTCAGCAGGATCGACAGGCCGTTGATCGCGACGGTCGACGCCATCGCCGCCAGCACCGCGAGCGGCGCAAGCTTCATCACGTAGCCGGTGATCTTCAGCATCACGTGCGCGAGCTGGTCGATCGCCGCGACGAGGATCCTGGCGCGTTCGCCGAGCGACGCGAGCGCGACGCCGAAGAACATCGAGAACACGACGATCTGCAGGATCTCGTTGTTCGCCATCGCCTCGGCGATCGACTTCGGCACCATGTGGCCGACGAAATCCTTCAGCGTGAACTTGGACGTCGCGAGATGCGCGGACGCGCCGATATCCGGCAGCGGCAGCCCGAGGTTTTCGCCGGGGCGCAGCAGGTTCGCCATCAGCAGCCCGAGCAGCAGCGAGATCAGCGACGCGGTGATGAACCAGCCGAGCGCCTTCACGAACACGCGGCCCACCGACGACGCGTCGCCCATGTGCGCGATGCCGACGACCAGCGTCGAGAACACCAGCGGCCCGATCACCATCTTGATCAGCCGCAGGAACACGTCGGACACCAGCGAGATGTAGCCGGCGATCTCCGTCGCGGCCTGCTTGTCCGGCATTTGCGTATAGATCATGTAGCCGAGCAGGATGCCGGCTGCCATCGCGAGCAGGATCCAGCCTGCCGCGGACATTCGTTTGTTCATAACGGAATTCGATGCACGGGAAGAAGTTGACGGATGAAAGGCGCGCATCCCGTGCCGTGCCAGGGGGCGCGCGTGGCAAGCCGGTCGTGCCCGGTGTGTCAGGCACGGGCGCCGGCGCCGGTCAGGCTCGCGGATCTCCGCGAACTGACGTGCTGCCGCCGCAACGGCATTCGCGCAGAGGCGAACGCCGGCGGCAGCGATTCAGCATGATGCAATCAGATCAGGTCAGTAACCGATCGCCGAACCGGCCGGACGACGCGGGTCGTTGTAGCCGTAGATGAAGCCGACCCGCACGTTGCCGGACACGGACGAATCGTTCCCGGAACTCTGGCGGCTCGCCGCTTCGGTACCCGGCAGGCCGACCATGATCAGCTCGGCGGCGCCCCACGGCGTCTGCTCGACCATCTTGTAGCCCATGTTGCGCAGGATCGCGAGCGTGTCGGGCGACAGGCCGTAGGTTTCGTAATAGACCTCGTCGGGCAGCCACTGGTGGTGGATGCGCGGCGCGGTGACCGCGTCCTGCGGCGTCATCCCGTAGTCGATTACGTTCAGCACCGTCTGCAGCGTGATCGTGATGATGCGCGAGCCGCCCGGCGAACCGACCACCATGAACACCTTGCCGTCCTTCTTCACGATGGTCGGCGCCATCGACGACAGCGGACGCTTGCCCGGTGCGATCGAGTTGCGCGTGCCCTGCACGAGACCGAACAGGTTCTGCGCGCCGACCTTCACGGTGAAGTCGTCCATCTCGTCGTTCAGGAAGAAGCCCGTGCCCGGCGCGATGACCACGGCACCGAAGCGGCCGTTGACCGTGTAGGTCGTCGATACCGCGTTGCCGTCATGATCGATGATCGAGTAATGCGTCGTCTCCGGCTTCTCGTGCACGCCGACGCCCGGCTGCACGTCGACCGACGGCGTTGCCGTATCGGCATGGATGCTCTTGCGGATTTGCGCCGCATAGTCCTTGCTCGTCAGCTTTGCGACCGGGTTGTCGATGAAGTTCGGATCGCCGAGCAGCGTGTTGCGGTCTTCATATGCGTGGCGCATCGCTTCGGTCATGTAGTGGACCGCCGCGGCCGAATGGTAGCCAAGCTTGCGCATGTCGTACCCTTCGAGGATGTTCAGCGTCTCGCACATCGTCACGCCGCCCGAGCTCGGCGGCGGAGCCGACACGAACTCGTAGCCGCGATACGTGCACGTCAGCGGCGCGATGTCCTGCGCGCGGTACGACGCGAAATCGGCCGCCGTGATCAGGCCGCCGCCCTTCTTGGCCGCGGCCTCGACGATCTTCGGGATCTCGCCGTGATAGAACGCGTCGGGCCCCTGCTCCGCGATGCGCTCCAGCGTGCGGGCCAGGTCCTTCTGCACCAGGCGATCGCCCGGTTGCAGCGGCGTGCCGTCCGGCCGCAGGAAGATGCGGGCCGCATCCGGGTCCGTCTTGAAGCGGTCGATCGTCGTGTCGAGGATGTCCGTATCGGCGCGCGTCAGCACGAAGCCGTTGCGCGCGAGCCGGATCGCCGGCGCCATCACCTGCTTGCGCGTCAGCTTGCCGTACTTGCGCTGCGCGAGATCGAGGCCGGCGACCGTGCCCGGCACGCCGACCGCGCGATAGCCGTACAGGCTGTCGTCCTGAATGACGTTGCCCTTCGCGTCGAGATACATGTTCGCCGATGCCGCGGCCGGCGCCGTCTCGCGGAAATTGATGAAGCGGTCGCGGCCGTCGGCCAGGTGCACGGTCATGAAGCCGCCGCCGCCGATGTTGCCGCAGCACGGATTGGTCACCGCTTGCGCGTAACCGACCGCCACCGCGGCGTCCACCGCGTTGCCGCCTTCCTTCAGGATGTCGACGCCGATTTGCGACGCGAAATGCTGCGAGGACACGACCATGCCGTTCTTCGCTTCAACCGCGGGGTCCGAAGCGGCGAACGCGCACACGCTCATGGCCGACAACAGGGTGAGTACTACGAGCCGCCTCATGACGGAATCCTCCAGACAAATAAACCGGGCCA
The DNA here is from genome assembly GCF_020419825.1 of Burkholderia sp. AU30198. NCBI lineage: Bacteria > Pseudomonadati > Pseudomonadota > Betaproteobacteria > Burkholderiales > Burkholderiaceae > Burkholderia > Burkholderia sp. AU30198. The sequence continues at coordinate 169,547 of NZ_JAIZSA010000002.1, forward strand.
GGCCGGGATGCGCCGCCGCGTCATCGCGTGCCGGCGCTGCCAATCCGGCATGTAATAAACAATACATTCCGGCGAGGCCGCGATCATAGCACTCGCTTTTTTGCGCTAAAACCTAGGGTAATCACTGAATATAAGGCAGTTGTTCCCGGGGAGGCTTTTCGATGTATGTTTGTTTTATTACATAGACAGACGCATCCGGCGATCGAATGATGCGTCCCTCTAATTTCGAGCCGCAGGCGGCCTGCCGTACGTCGATCGGCTAACATGCATGAAGTCGCCGGCAGACACCCGTCTGCCGTTTGTCATTCAGATCAGAAAGCTGGAGTGCCCGATGGGGACGAGCATCAGGGCGTTGCTGTTATCCCAGATGGATAGCTTCACGCCGTCGGAACAGAAGGTCGCGCAGGCGTTGCTGGATCGTTATCCCAGTCTCGGGCTCGGGCCCATCGCCCAGTTTGCGAAGCAGGCGGAAGTCAGCGACCCGACCGTGTTCCGCTTCGTCGTCCGGATCGGGTTTCCCAACTACTCGTCGTTCCAGCAGGCGCTGTATGGCGAGATCGACACCGCGATGAATTCGCCGCTCGCGCGCATGGATGCATTCCACTCGGAAATGGGCATGCGCGACAGCCATGCGGCGATTTTCCAGCGGCTGTCCGAGTCGCTCGCGACCACGATCGACGGGCTCGATGCGGCCGCATTCGACGCGGCCGTGGCGCTGCTGGCCGATCCGGATGTGCGTGTCTTTTGCGGCGGCGGGCGTTACACGGCGCCGCTCGCGTCTCTGTTTTCGTTCACGCTCGCCTACGCGCGGCCACATGTTCAGTATATCGAACCGAATGTGAATCTCGCGTCGGTCTCGCTGGCGGACATGGGACCCGGCGACGTGCTCGTCATCTTCGATTTTCGCCGCTATCAACGGGACAGTATTCGGTTTGCGCAGGCCGCGCATCGGCTCGGCACGCGCGTGCTGCTGATCACGGACGAATGGCACTCGCCTATCGGCGAGTTCGCGGAGATCGTGCTACGCATCCGGGGGCAGCCGTTCGCGATGCTACAGACCAACGTGCCGGCGCTCGCGCTCGCTGAGGCGCTCGTGATCGGCGTGACGAACCAGCTGCCGGAACTGGCGCGGCAGCGGATGGAGAAGATCGAGCATCTCAATTCGGGGGGAAACGAGCCGGATATCAGTCAGCGGGATTTGCCGGAGTGAGGGGTGGTTAAGCTGGGGCCGACACGGGTAGGCCGCCTCACCAAGCAGAAGAAAGATTGGTCGCTCCGCCTAACAAGCGGCAATCCTTCACGGCATGTCGAGTGACGAAGTCGGTGCACTCACTCCACACAAAAGCTGTCATCCCCTTCGATCAACACGCCACCGTGACTCGTTCGGTCACCCACTCGGGCAGCTTGTCGGTCGCCCAAATCGAAAGACGACGCGCCGCTGGTAATCACCGCGCCACAACTAATCAAGTCGCCTACGCCCGCCGCAGCCCGGCCGTTGATGATCATCCCCGTCGAACCGCTCACGACAACACCCTCGCCGTGCTCCGGGCACATGTGCCGATGGCCAACCAAAACTATTGCTCTCATCGTAGCTCCGTTGAATGATGTTTGAGGCTGTGTTGTTGACTTCAGTTAGCGTCGGTTGCCAATTCGTGGCATGTTGATTCTGCAGGGGCCGTTCGTGATTCGATGTCCATTTCCGTAGGCCATTTCACTTTTGGGGCCAGCAGGTACGCTATGTTCAATGTGCGCTCGTCGTCGTTGTCACGCGGCTGGTAGTCAGGTGATGGCAGCGCACCCGGACCTTCTTGCATGTACGTACAGATATAGGCCCAGGTTGCTTCACCGTCTCCTTTGGCCCTCAACTGGAATCGGTCGATCACCTCGTTGGTGCCGGGTTTGACTACCGACAGCACCACGCCCCACTTCATTACGTGGCCACCATTGATTGCGCCTTGTTGCAGCCAAGCTTCGGCTCGAACATCGTCCCAATCGTAGGCAACCGCCCGGACCGGCCAGCGGATGAACGGGTTCCACCACACCGCATCGATTTCGTACGCGTACATCCTTCGGCGCAAGCGATTGAACCGTAGTGGAAGATCCCGCGGGGGAGAGATATCTGAGCGAAGAGTGAATAGCACTACCCAAATACAAATCAAAGCCGTCAAGATCACCACGAAAAATATCGCTCCCCTTCCCCACAAACCACTGATTCCAAAAAATGAATCAAACAGCATTGGCGCAAAAAATATATTCACCCAAAAAAAACAAGCCTCTGATTTTCATATAGGATCGAGGTAGTTCCAAATACACATCATCAAGATGATTTGGCGTGCAGTCATCCAGACTCGGCTCGTCGTTCGGAGAAGCGTTCGGCGCGGGCAAATCCGCCTGCCAGCCACGCGTGGGAGGATTCAATTTCGGTCGAATCATCGTGACAGTCAATCTCGAGAGAAACAAACCATGTTCGATAATGCATTTGGTTCGACTGCCATCGTCATGCCTCGCCAGCAATCGATGCACGACCGGTCGAATCTGCCGGGGCCGTCCGCGATTCGATATCCATCTCGGCAGGCCATTTCACCTTTGGGGCCAGCATGTACGCTATGTTCAATCTGTGTTCGTCCTCACTGTCGCGCGACGGATAATCTGGCGGCGGTAGCGAGTTCGGGCATTCTTGCATGTAGGTACAGATATAGGCCCACGCTGCCTCAGCATCACTTTTCGCCTCCAGTTGGAATCTGTCGATCACTTCGTTGGTGCCAGGTTTGACAACTGATAGCACCACGCCCCACTTCATCACGTGGCCACCATTGATTGCGCCTTGCTGTAACCATGCTTCGGCCCGAACATCGGCCCAGTCATAGGCAATCGCCCGAATCGGCCAACGGATGAACGGGTTCCACCAAACCACGTCGATCTCGTATACGTACATCTTTCGACGTAGGCGATTGAATCGCAATGGCAAATCGCGAGGAGGAGATATATCCAAGCGTAGCATTAGCATCACAGACCAAATGCACACCACGAAGAAAGCCCCAGAAATCAAGAAAGACTCAACATCAACCAATGTTAAATTAAATAAAACAAAAATAGAAAACAATGCAGAACCCAAACCCAACCACAACAAAACTCCCTGCACCCGCAAATAAGATCGAGGCAACTCCAGATAAACATCACTTAGTTGGTTCGGCACATAACCATCCAACACCGGCTCCTCGTTTGGAACAGCATTCGGTTCCGGCAGATCAGCCTGCCAGCCACGCGTGGGAGGATTCAACTTCGGTCGAGTCATCGTGACAGTCGCTCCCGAGAGAAACGAGCCAAGCCCGATAAAGCATTTGGTTCGACCGCCATCGTCATGCCCCACCAGCAGTCGATGCACGACAAGCCGAATCCGCAGGAGCCGTCCGCGATTCGATATCCATTGCGACAGGCCATTTCACCTTCGGAGCAAGCAGACGCGCAATATTAAATGTCCGCTCGTTGTTGTAGTCGCGCGCCAGATAGTCAGATTGAGGCAACGAACCCGGGCCCTCTTGCATATACGTACAAATATAGGCCCATGCCGCTTCGCCGTCTCCTTTGGCCCCCAACTGGAATCGGTCGACCACCTCGTTGGTGCCAGGTTTGACTACCGACAGCACTACGCCCCACTTCATCACGTACCCGATCCGCCTTGCCACTGTTTAGGTGCAAGACGTTGAACGATCGTGTCGCGCTCGGCGACGACCGCGTTGCCCGCCTGCTGCGCACTGGTGAAATAGACGCCTCGAAGGCTCGAATGAAGCTGCGTGCTGTCATAGCGCGAATCAAGGAACACACGCTCGATCAGGTCGACCAGCGGCTCGATCAGCGCAGAGAACTCCTTCGGCAACAGGATGAGCCGGCGATTCTTCCTGGCCTCGTCTTCGTCCTGAAGACGCGTATGAACCGCGCTCGACAACTGGCCTGCCAGTTGAGTCAATTCATCGCGGCAACGCGCGCGCAAACCTTCCTTCGCAATCGCCCCATTGCTCTGCGGAAGCGTAAAGCCCCATGCCTGTGCGCGGCTCTCGGCCGTCAACGCACCGAAATACTCGGGAAATCCCGGCAGGCGATCCATCTTGGTCACGAGCAGGTAGACGGGGAAGCTGATCCCCAGCTCCTGGCGCAATTCAGCCAGGCGCGCCCGCAGCGCGGCCGCTTCGGCAATGCGCGCCTGCTCGTCCGCGCTCGCCAGCGCGGTCAGCTCGATGGTCAGCAGCGCACCGTTGATGGGGGCACGAGGCCGATGCCTGCGCAACATTCCGAGAAAGCCCAGCCACTCGGCGCTGTCGAGCGATTCGCGCCATTCGCGCGTATCGGTCCGAAACTGAAAGACATTTCCGTTCGACGCCGCCCCTGCAGCGGCCTGCACGGTCGACGCCTTGCCTTCTCCGGCCGTTTTTGTCCCGTCACCGTCCTTGACCGCCCGTGGATCCGGCAGATCGAGCGGAGCGTCCAGCTCCGTTGCCAGCGATGTACCGTGACGCGTGTAGTAACCGGTCGTATCGATCAGCACCGCTTCATTGGTAAACCACCAATCCACGGCATTCGCGTCCCCCGCGGAAGCAGCGGCCGAACGTTGCATCTGTTCCGCGATCGGGAACGACAAGCCGCCATTGAGCAACGCACTCGTCTTCCCCGTCCCTCCGGAGCCCAGCGTGATGTACCACGGCAATTCGTAGAGGTAACGCTTTCCCTGAAACAGCTTGCCCGGCCCTCTTGCACCGGTGCGCATCGACTTCAGTCGTACCATCGCACTCGTGACGATGGCGTCGACCTTCTGCAGCCGTCGCGCGGCAGGCGACTGCGCCTTCTTGCGGCCGAAGTGCAGCATCTTCTGCAGGAATGCCTCGTCCTCCTGCGCGCGCTGCCAGAACCGGAACAGCCGGTAGACAACGAAGACTGAAACCACCACCGCAATCGCAACCAGCCGTACGGAAGCCGGTTCGAACGGCGAGGTTTGACCGAATGACAGCAACGGCGACGCGTACCAGATCAACAGACACGACAGTGCAACGAATACGATGCGCGTCGACCGATCCGCAAGCCAGAGCAATACGCCGACGAGCAGCAAGCTGATCAGCAGCACACGCATGCCGGCGCCGGCCAGCGGCTTGAGGCCGCCGAACGAAATGAACGGCCCGACGAACCAGATGACCAGCGCCGCGACAACCAGCGCGAGCAACCCGAGAAACTGCCGGGATGCGAGAAACAAACGAAACTTCTTCATATGCGTTTCCGGAAGCGGACCCTGCGCTATTGCGCGACGACGATCTCGACGCGCCGGTTCTGCGCGCGCCCCTGGGCTGTACGGTTGTCGCCGGTTGGATCGGTATCACCCTTGCCGACCGCTTCGAGGCGACCGGGGGGGACGCCCGCCGACTGCAACATCTGCATGACCTGCGTTGCCCGCTCCTCCGACAACACTTCGTTCGACGGGAACTGACGGCTACGGATCGGCACGTTGTCCGTGTAGCCAAGCACGGTGACCTTGCCCGGCACCTTCACGATTTCACCGGCGATCTTCGCGACCAGCGGTGCCATGGCGCTTTTTATCGTGACGCCTCCCGGCTGGAACATCGCATCTCCCCTGAACGTCACCGCGCTGTGACGTGCATCCTCGTCGACACTGACCGTGCCCGCGGCAATCTCGTCCTTGAGGAGCTGTTTCAGATGCAATTTCGGCGGTGCGGGCGGCGGTGTCAGTCGACCGATCTCGGCGATCTGCTTCTGTACCGAGGCGCTCCGGCTCATCAGCTCATATTTGAACCAGCCGAAGATCGCGAGCAGGATCACCGACAGGAACGCGACACTGATCCATACCGGAAAATCGTGGAAAGACAGTCGCTTGCCTTTCGCGTCCGACTGCCAATGCGGCGACAGCTTCGCGGGCGCCGAGCCGCGCCGCACGGTGATCTCGTTGTAGAGTCGCTGACGAATCACTTCATGCTTGCGTTTGCCGTTCGCTTCGTGCCGGTAACGTCCCTCGAAGCCGAGACTAAGAATCTCGTAGACGACTTCCAGGAGATACAGATGCTCACCGGGCTCACTGAGCAGTCGGGCGATCAACAGATAGACCTTGTCTCCGCCATCGCGATCCTCATGGAACGTCGTGGCGAGCCCGTCCTGGATCCACTGGATGCCGAACGAACCTTCTTTCCCCCACTCGGTCCGCCCGGCAGCCTCGTCGAGCGCCGTGCAAAGGCAATACCGGGCACCGATCACATGATCGCGACGAACGTTGGCTTGCTCGCAAAGCCTCTGGAAGGTACGCACCTCCTGCGTGAGCAGATCGTGCAGCATGAACGTTTCACCCGCATCGAGGTGATTCGGCATCTCGGCAAGTGCTCGAAGAAGAGGCCATGCCGCTTCGCGCAGTGGATTCGATGCCTGCTCGACGGCACTCAGGCGTTCGCGGAAAGGAATACCCGATCCGATGAACGCATTCGATTCCCGAGCGATGGAATCGGGTGCCGCTCCATTCTCGGACTGGCCCGCTCCGGTAGATTGATTGCTCATGGCGATACGTCGCTGATCGCGATTCCGGAATTCAGGGAGAGCCGTTCGGTATTCACGCGCGCACACCCCACAGTTCAAGCTTGAGCGACGGGAAGTCGCCCGCTACGTGCAATGCGATCCCCCCGTGACGTACCACCTCCTCCCACAGCCCCCCGCCCTGCATCAGCTCGTAATAGATATATCCGGCGTTGAACGGAATCTGCCGCGGCGGCACCGGAAGGACCTGCATGCCGATACCCGGCAGATGACTGCGCACCAGGCTTGGCAACTTCTCCGACGGCCCCGCCTTCGCCTGCGCGAGAAACTGCTGACGCAGCGCATCGGGGGGCATCGCCGCATGCACAGCCAGCACCAGCGAAGCAAAGCCCTGCATATCCACCGGATCGACCACCGCATTGCGCATGCCATGCCCCTGATCCTCGAGCACGATGCTCTGCGCGCTCCGCACCAGTACGGCGTTGAGCAGACGATGCGTATCGTCGACCACCGGCTTCAGGCAGAGATGCGGGGTCGTATGCCGATAAGGCGGATGCGTATCGAGCGGACGACGCGTGTTCGTGCGCAAATGAGTCGACAGCTCGCCCGCCATCGCGATCAGCAGCGTGTACACGTCGGCAGGCGACGTGGTCGGCACGCGCAGCATGTGTTGCAGCAACGGCTCGTACCGGTTCAGGATCTGCAACAGCAGGTAGTCCGTGACGGTCGCCGCACTCGCGGTCGTATCGTCGGTACCGGCCAGCCGTTGCGACAACGCATTCGCGCGCAGGTGAGCGAGATCGTGGATCTTCGTGACCCAGCTCGTCAGCAGATCGCTCGCGCCATAGCCGGACACGGGCGGCACGATCGTGTCGTCCAGTTCGATGCTGCCGTCCGCACGGATGGTCTTCACACACGTCAGCGCAAGGCCGATCCATGCATCGCCCAGCTCCTTCTCGGGCACGAGGCGCAGCCGCAGGTTCGACAGCTGTACGGATTCGGGCGCAAGGCCGACCGAATTCGAATCGCGCAGTTCGGTGTCGAACACCTGATAACGCGCCATCGAATCCGCCGTGTTGGCGAACGTCGTTTCCTCGCAGTTCGGCAAGCGCACCGGCACCGCCAGATAGATCACCTGGTCGAGGTGTTCCGGACGGATCGTCAACGGCGGTGGCAACGGCGTATTGCCCGGCGCATCGAACGGCGTGCCGTCGGCGAACACGCCGGCGGCCGACTTGACGATCACCTTCCCGAGCGCGAGCGACTCCAGATCGAGCCCGTAATGCGCGAAGCCGAAGAAAAACGGCGACAGCGGCGCCGCACGCAAGTGTGCGTACTTCTCGAAGTAGCGTTCCTGTTGCTGGAACAGTTGCGGTCTGAAAAACAACCCTTCCTGCCAGGCGACCTTGGCGTACCAGCTCATACGTATCGTCCGTTGTGTTGCGCGACGTGTTTCATTTCTTCTTCGCTTCGTCGATCCTGACGGCCTTGGCCTCGAGATCGACAGTCAGTTTCACCTTGGGTGTGAAGCGGTACCACGCCTTGTCGGGCGCGGCCGGCATCGTGTAGACCGACCGCCACACCGCGTTCGGCAGGTCTCGATAGGCCGCGATCACGCCGATGGCGGTCGTTTCCGGATCGGGCCGCCTGACGACTTTCCGTTGCTCGCCGGGCCGCAACTGGAACTCGTCGCGCTTGACGACATCGTCGGCCAGCACGGTCTTCTCCTGGTTCTCCAGCGTGAAGAAATCCGCCGCCTCGAACGCGTTGTCGCTCTTCAGCTCGTAGATGCGGACCACGATCGGCGCTGCGCGCCCGCGATCGTCCGGATTGACGTCGGATGCCGCCTTGACGGCCAGTTCGAGCCGAACCGGCTCCTTCGGCTTCGGTTCACCGCTCGCGCAGGCCGAGAGCAGCACGACACCGGCGAGCGACGCGGCAGTCAGAATCGAACGCATGCAGAATTCACCTCGATGAAGCGCGAAATGCGCCGCGCGCGGAGAGCACGAACACTCGGCCGCACGCGGCACCCCGCACTTACGCTTCCTTGTTGCCCTTGATGTCGAAGCTCGCCGTGACGGCACCGCCGCTGCCGCCCTGCGCGTTCTGCACGACGTACTCCTGCTTGACCTTCGAGAACGACAGCGACACCGTCTCGCGGCTCTTCTCTTCGCCGACCTTGCTGCCGGACGGCTTCACGCGCGTGACGATCACGTCGCTCATCGTGAGCTTCAGGTATTCGAGCGGATTGCCGCCGGCCTTGCGCATCACCAGCACAGCCTGGTCGATGTGCTTGCCCGTCAGCGCGTACTTCATCAGGTTCGGGCTCGCGCGATCGATGTTGTGTTCGAACGTGAGATCCTTGACCGTTGCCTTCCCGGCACCGCCGCCGCTACCCGAATGCATCGACGATTCCTGCTGGATCTCCCAGTCCCAGTTCAGGATCTCGATTTCGTCCTTGTGCTTGTCGTCGAGCGATTCGCCGTTGATGCCGTCGATCTTCAGAAAAATGTCCTGTGCCATGTGTAGTACTCCTTTTATTTAACGATTTGAAACTGGCCGATCGTCGGTTGCCAAATCAAGCCGATGTCCGGCCCTACGGGACCTACCGTGCGGTCAAGCGGCTTCCTTGATCGACGGCAGCTTCGTCACGAGCCGCAGCGAAACGGTCAACCCTTCGAGCTGGAAGTGCGGGCGCAGGAAGAACTTCGCCTGGTAGTAGCCGGGATTGCCTTCCACTTCCTCGACGAGCACCTCCGCCGCCGCGAGCGGCCGGCGCGCCTTCGTGTCCTGCGACGAGTTCGCGGGATCGGCGTCGACGTAATGCATGATCCATTCGTTGAGCCAGCGCTGCATGTCCTCGCGCTCCTTGAACGCGCCGATCTTGTCGCGCACGATGCACTTCAGGTAATGCGCGAAGCGCGAGCACGCGAACAGATACGGCAGGCGCGCGGACAGATTCGCGTTGGCGGTTGCGTCGGGATCGTGATACTCGGCCGGCTTCTGCAGCGACTGGGCGCCGATGAAAGTCGCGTGATCGGTGTTCTTGCGATGCACGAGCGGGATGAAACCGTTCTTCGACAACTCGGCCTCGCGGCGATCCGAAATCGCGATCTCGGTCGGGCACTTCATGTCGACCCCGCCGTCGTCCGTCGGGAACGTATGGCACGGCAGGTTCTCGACCGTACCGCCGGATTCGACGCCACGAATCAGCGAGCACCAGCCGTACTGCTTGAACGAGCGATTGATGTTGACGCCCATCGCGTAGGCCGCGTTGGCCCAGCCATAGCGGCTGTGGTTCGAGCCGTTGGTGTCTTCCTCGAAATCGAACTGGTCGACCGGATTGGTCTTCGCGCCGTACGGCAGCCGCGCCAGGAAGCGCGGCATCGCGAGACCGACGTAGCGCGCATCCTCGGTATTGCGCAGCGAATTCCACGCGGTGTATTCGAGGTTCTGCGTGAAGATCTTCGTCAGGTCGCGCGGGTTGGCCAGTTCCTGCCAGGACTCCATCTGCAGCACCGACGGAGCCGCACCGGTCACGAACGGCGTGTGCGAAGCCGCCGCCACCTTCGCGATCGAGCCCAGCAGGTCGACGTCCGGCGGCGTATGGTCGAAGTAATAGTCGGCCACGATGCAGCCGTATGGCTCACCGCCCAGCTGACCATACTCCTGCTCGTAGATCTGCTTGAAGAGCGGGCTCTGGTCCCACGCCAGCCCCTTGTAGCGGCGCATCGAGCGATGCAGCTCGGTCTTCGAGACGTCCATCACGCGGATCTTCAGGTGTTCGTCCGTCTCGGTGTTCGACACGAGGTGGTTCAAGCCGCGCCATGCGGATTCAAGCGCCTGGTAGTCGTCGTGATGCAGGATCAGGTTGATCTGCTCGGAAAGCTTGTGATCGATCTGCGCGATGATGGCCGCGATGCTCTTGTAGGCGTCGTCGCTGATCGTGATCGATTGCGTGAGCGCCTGCTCCGCGAGCGTCTGCACCGCATGTTCGACCGCCGCGCGGGCCTGGTCCGTTTTCGGCCGGAATTCCCGCTCCAGCAGCTGCGTAAAGTCGGACTGGGTGGTCGCCTGGGCCTCGACGGCCTGTGCTTGCTGTTTTGCCATGATGGTCATCCTGGATCGGTTGGTCGGTCAGCTCGCGTCGCCCGAATCGGCCGCGCCTTCTTCTTGCGACTCGAGCCGCGGCGCCGCGGCCAGCGACTTCAGCAGGGCCGGGTCCTGCAGCAACTGGGTGACGAGCGCTTCGGCCCCCGACTTGCCGTCCATGTACGTCTGCAGGTTCGCCAGTTGCGTACGCGCCTGAAGCAAGCGGCGCAGCGGCTCCACCTTGTCGGCGATCGCGGCCGGCGAGAAGTCCTCCATGCTTTCGAAGGTCATGTCGACCATCATCTGGCCTTCGCCCGTCAGCGTATTCGGCACGGCAAACGCAACGCGCGGCCGGATCGCCTTCATGCGCTCGTCGAAGTTGTCGATATCGATTTCCAGGAACTGGCGATCCGATACCGCGGGCAGCGGTTCGACCGGATGCTTGCCGGACAGGTCGGCAAGCACGCCCATCACGAACGGAAGCTCGATTTTCTTCTCCGAGCCATACACTTCGACGTCGTATTCGATCTGCACGCGCGGCGCACGATTGCGCGCGATGAACTTCTGCGAACTGCTAGCGGACATGAACAGTCTCCTGACAGTGGTTGACGGATGTCGAGCTCAACGGCACGGCTCGACACGATGAGAAGGGGTCGCCTCGAACGTCAGCGCCTGGGCAGGCGATGCGGAGGCATCGGCCACGCCGATCGCGATGCGCGCGAGCGGCGCGCGTGATGCAAACGCGTCGAGCCAGAGCGCGGAAAGGCGTGGCAGCACGTGTTGTTCGATGAAGCCGATGAGCACGCGCGCACCAGTCTCCTGAACCAGGCAACGGCCGACGATGTAGTTCACGAGCGTGTCGTCGTAGACAAGCGGGATGTCGTGGCTGTCCGCCACGCGCTTCACGACGCGATCCAGATGCAGGCAAACGATGCTGGCAAGCGCGTTGTCGGCAAGCGGCCGGTACGGCACGACCGTCACACGCCCCACGAACGCCGCCGGAAATGCCTTCAGCAATTCCGGGGCAAGCGCGGCCCGCAGGCCGTCGAGATCGGGCGACAGTGCCGGATCCGCGCATAGGCTCGCGCTCAGGTCGGCACCGACGTTGCTCGTCAGCAGGATGGTGGTATTGCGGAAATCGATATGGCGGCCGTCGCCGTCTTCCATGTATCCCTTGTCGAACACCTGGAAGAACATTTCGTGCACGTCGCGATGCGCCTTCTCGATCTCGTCGAGCAACACGACCGCGTAGGGACGACGACGCACGGCTTCGGTCAGCACACCGCCCTCGCCGTAGCCGACATAGCCGGGCGGCGCGCCTTTCAGGCCCGACACGGTGTGCGCTTCCTGATACTCGCTCATGTTGATCGTGATCAGGTTCTGTTCGCCCCCGTATAGCGCCTCCGCAAGCGCCAGCGCGGTCTCGGTCTTGCCGACGCCGGACGGGCCGGCAAGCAGGAACACACCCAGCGGCTTCTTGGGATCGGTCAGACCCGACCGCGCGGTCTGCACGCGTTCGCCGATCAGGTGCAGCGCGTCGCGTTGCCCGATCACGCGCATGCCCAGCGTTTCCGGCAAGCGGCGAACGGCGGCGATCTCGTCGGTGACCATGCGGCCGACCGGGATACCGGTCCAGTCCGAGACGATTTCGGCGACGATGGCTTCGTCGACCTCGGGGAAAACGAGCGGCACATCGCCCTGCAGCGTGGCCAGCGCACGTTCAAGTTCGCGCAGTTGATCGACCGACACCGGCGAATCCTCCGCGTCCGCGATCGCGGCGTCTCTTCCTGCGAGCAACGCCTGGGCGGCCGACACCTGCTCGCGCCAGCGAGCCGTGAGCGCCGCCTCCTCCTCCGCCAGCGCGTCGATGCGCGTACGCACGCGATTCAACGCCTTGTCCGCATCGAGACCGATACGGGCCTCCTGCAGCAGCAGTGTCTCTTCGGCACGCGCGGCTGCCACGCGCTGCCGCACGTCGTCGAGCTCGCGCGGCGTCGTGTGCTGCGACAGCGCGACGCGCGCACACGCGGTGTCGAGCAGGCTGATCGCCTTGTCGGGCAACTGGCGAGACGGAATATAGCGATGCGACAGCGTCACTGCGGCACGGATCGCTTCGTCCCGCACGACGACGCCGTGATGCGACGAGAACGTCGGCACGAGCCCGCGCACCATGTCGGTCGCGGCCACCTCGGACGGCTCCGCGACCTGCAACACCTGAAAGCGCCGGGTCAGCGCCGGGTCCTTCTCGATATGCCGCTTGTATTCGGCCCAGGTCGTCGCACCGATCGTGCGGATCGTGCCGCGCGCGAGCGCAGGTTTCAGGAGGTTGGCGGCATCGCCGGTGCCGGCCTGCCCGCCCGCGCCGATCAGCGTATGGATTTCGTCGACGAACAGGATGACGGGCGCCGCCGATCTTGCCGCCGCCTCGAGCACGCCCTTCAGGCGAGCCTCGAACTCCCCCTTCATGCTCGCCCCTGCGAGAAGCGCGCCGACATCGAGGCTCAGCAATCGTACGTCCGCAAGATTCGGCGGCACGTTGCCCGATGCGATCGCACGCGCCAGCCCCTCCACCACGGCCGTCTTGCCGACGCCGGCCTCGCCGGTGACCAGCGGGTTGTTCTGCCGCCGACGCATCAGCACGTCGATCATGGTGCGGATCTCGAGCTCGCGGCCGATGACGGGATCGATTTCGCCGGCGCGGGCCCGCGCGGTGAGATCCAGGCAGTACTGCTCGAGCGAATTGCCTTTCGACGTGACCGGCAGCGCACCCGAGGTCTCGCCCGGCAGCGCCGGCGCGAGTTCACTGTGATCGTACGGCCCGTCGGCGGCTTCCGGTGACCCGTCGATCCACGCGGGAAGCACATTGCCAAGATCTTCCACTGAAATCTTGCCGAATTCCGGGGAAATGGCGAGAAGTACACGCCGCAGTTCGGGGGTCGACACGAGCGCCGCAACCAGCCATGCACCGCGCACGCGACAATCGCCATGACCGAGCGTTGCCAACACCCAGCCGCGTTCAATAGCCGCTTCGATATGCCAGGAAAAGTCGCTGATCGAACTCGCGCCGGCCGGCAACGCAGCCAGCGCCCGCGCAAGATCGCGCTCGAGCGCATCGTGATCGATCTCCGCATGGCGAACGATCCGCTGCAAATCGCCGTCCGGCTGCTGGAGCAGTTGGTGCAGCCAATGGACGAGTTCGACGAACGGGTTCCCGCGCAGTTTGCAGAAACTCGTTGCCGACTCGATTCCTCGGTAAAGCTCGACCCCGAGCTTGCCGAACAAGGTCTGGCGTGAAATGTTCATGGTGGTCTTGTTCTGTTCGTTAGCGCGCTGCGGACGATTCCGTCACGGCAATCAGGAGTCCTTGATGGATGCCTTGCCAGACAGGACCTCGAATATTCGAAACACGCCTCTCTCTCCGATTCGGAAAATACGGCCACCCCGAATCATGAGCCGAATTATCGACACGAAACAATAATTACGTCAATGCATTAATTTTCAATTCACCTGAAATGAAAAATTCAGACAAGTCCTATTTCGCACTGTATCGAAATCCATGCAAACGGCGCCGGCCAACCTTGCACAAGTCACGGACGACCCATCAACCACCCACCCTCAAGTCATTGTTATTTCGAGATAAATTGAGAATCAAAACAACCTTAAATGCAAACAAACGACCTCACCCCATTGATTGGAATCATATTTTTATTTAACCGTTGCAATTTTTTACAATCACTCCCCCATCTATTTCCTGACATTTATTGTCAGAGTGCTTTTTCGAGATGAAAGATTCATCGATACTCGCGTTTGATTTTCAGATCTTTCGCTATCGAACCTACTCATGCGCCCCCTTCGCCTGCCCTGGCGTCGTCAGTCGAACACCTCGCTCTTCGCGCCCGCACCGGAGGACGCACGCTCGCAGCCCGTTGCCGACACGCTGCCGCGGGACGACGCCTTCGGCCCCGCTCGCCTCGACGACGACATGCTCGGCCTCCTCGGTATCGGCACCCGTGACGGTGCTGCAGCCTATCCGCATGCCGCAGCGGACACGACCGGCATCGACGCCGACCACACCGATGCACTGATCGATGCGCTTCATGCGCAGTACTGGCGCGCCCTGACCGACCCCGGCGCGCCGATCGCTTCGGCATGGGCCCCATCGGTAGACGACACGCTCCCGCACGAGATCACGTCGGATCACCCGCACGACGCACATGCCGACGAAACGACCGGGCGTTCGGATTCGATCGAGACACTCCTGTCCGGCAATCGCACGATCGAGGATGCCTTCGGTCATCTGGGCGGCCATGCGGAACCGGCGCCCGATGGCGAATCCGTTCCGGAGATCCTGCAACTGTTCGCGCCGCCCGAATTTCATGCCGAGTCTGCGCGCCGCGCCCCCGCGCCGCCTCCGCTGCTTACCCGGCGCGAGCACCATGCGCTGTCCGTGGACAGTCCGCTGACAGCGCCCTTGCGCAAGGACCAACCATGACCAGGCTAACCACCACCGATACGCCCTCCGCGCAGCGTGCGAACGGCCTCCCGCTCGTCGATCAGATCGCACGTATCGAAGCACGCATCCGCTCGCAGCCGACGACCGCCTCCCATCGCTGGGCGCTGTTCCAGCTGCTGTGTATCGTCGGCGAGTGGTCACGCGCGATCCAGCAACTGCAGGTTTGGGCAAAGCTCGACCCGGGTCAGGCCCGAACCGCGCAGATGTATCGCGACCTGATCCGTGCCGAACGGTGGCGTGCAAAGGTGGTCGAGGGCCGGGAGCGCCCGGGTGTCGTCCTTGCATCACCGCCCTGGATCGATACGCTGCTGGACGCGATTCGCCACGCGACCGACGGGCAGGTCGAACAGGCCGACACCCTCCGCGATGCGGCATTCCGGGCCGCGCCGGACGTTCCGCTCGTCGCGCCGCAGGGCCATGCCGCATGGATCTCGGATAGCGACGCCCGCTTCGGCCCGGTCTGCGAAGTCATCACGGCCGGACACTATCGCTGGGTGCCGTTCGCCGATCTCGCTGGATGGCGCGTGTCGCAGCCGGCCCAACCGATCGATCTGGTCTGGGCGCCCTGCACACTCACGCTCGTCGACGGCGGCCTCGTCCACGGCTTCATGCCGGCTCGCTATCCGGGTTCGGAAACCGACAGCGACGCCGTGCGCCTTGGACGCGAAACCTTCTGGCGCGACATCGGCCGCACGGGTGTCGTCGCGCTCGGGCAGAAAACCTGGGCAACGGACCTGGGCGACTTCAGCCTGTTCGAGCTGGCTCACGCGGAGTTCGGCTCGCGCGCGACGCCTGCTGCGATCGACGCGGATCGAGCCCATGACTGAGCGCCGGAAACACCAGCCGGGTGCCGACGCGCCGACCACACGTACGCCGCGACGAGCCAGCTCGCATCTGATGCCGACCCTGCTCGATCGCCTGCGCGACGATGCACCGCATCGGCAGACCGAGACCCCGGAGGAATACACAGTCACGCGCAAACAGATGCGCGACATCGTGCAGCGCGATCTCGCCTATCTGCTCAACACGACGAGTATCGAGGACCGGATCGACCGCAATCGCCATCCGCAAGCGGCGGCATCGACCGTGAATTTCGGCGTACCACCGCTCGCCGGCACCTTTATCGCATCGCGTCAGTGGAACGACGTCGAAAAGATGATCAGCCGGGCCATCGGCGATTTCGAGCCGCGCCTGATTCCGAATTCGCTGGTGGTAGCGCCCCGTACCCACGCCGATACCGATTCCGCAGGCGAACATCACAATGTGCTCGCCTTCGAAGTCCGCGGCCTGATTCACATGGATCCGTATCCACTCGAATTCATGGTGCAAAGCTCGCTGGATCTCGAAACGAGCGAAATCCGGATCACGGGCATGCGCGCCGGCTGAGCGCGGCGCACACAACGACCACAACGAGGCCTCTCCGATGGACCCGCGACTGCTCGACTATTACAACCAGGAACTGATTTACATGCGCGAGCTCGCTGCCGAGTTCGCGCATGCACATCCGAAGATCGCGCGCCGGCTCGGCATGCAGGCCGGCGAAGTGGCGGACCCTTATGTCGAGCGCCTGATCGAATCGTTCAGCTTCATGGCCGCGCGCATGCAGATCAAGCTCGATGCGGAGTTTCCGCGCTTCACGGAACGGTTGCTCGAGGTCATCTATCCGAACTACGTCGCGCCGACCCCGTCGATCTCGATCGCCCGTCTGTACCCCGGGAAGTCCGAAGGCAGTCTCGCCGACGGCTATCGCCTCCCGCGCGGGACCGCGTTCACCGCGAAGGTTCCCGATGGAGAGCGCACGGCATGCCAGTTCACGAGCGGGCAGGACGTCACGCTGTGGCCGCTCACGATCACCGAAGCGCGGCTGACCGGCATTCCACCGGACATCCCGGCGCTGGAGCGCTATAGCCCGCCCGACAAGCAAGTGCGCGGCGCGCTGCGGATCAGACTCGCGACCACGGGGAACATGCGGATCGCCGACCTGAAAGGACTCGAGCGGCTTCCGGTGTATCTGGCAGGCGACGAACAGGTCGCGTCGCACCTGTTCGAATTGCTGCATGCAGGCGGCATTGCCTCCGTGATCGGTGCTCCCGGGGAATTCGGCACACCGGGCCGCTCGCTCGCTGCCGTCATGGAAAACGCGATCGAACACGAAGGATTGGGTATCGACCAAAGCCTGCTGCCGCTCAACTGGGCCAAATTCCACGGGCACAACCTGCTGCATGAATACTTCGCGTGCCCCGCGCGGTTCTGGTTCTTTGCTTTGAACGGCCTTGCCGAAGGCCTTTCGCGGGTCAACGGCAGAGAGGTCGAAATCGTCGTGCTGCTCGACCGGGTGCCCGGTCCTCTCGCCAATCTCGTCGATGTATCGCGCTTCGCGCTCTTCTGCACGCCCGTCATCAATCTGTTCCGCAAACATACCGACCGGGTCGAGATCTCGCCGCGCGACACCGAATTCCATCTGGTGCCGGCGAGACTCACGCCACTCGACTATGAAGTGTTCTCGGTCCGCACCGTCTACGGGCAGGTCGCCGCGACGACTTCCGAACTCGAATTCCGGCCGCTCTATCAGACGCTGAACAATGACGAAGGCAATCACGGTCGTTATTTTTCGGTGCGGCGCGAGCGGCGCCTGCTGTCCGATTCGGCACGCCGCTACGGTACGCGCACGCCTTACGTCGGGACGGAGGTGTTTCTCTCGCTCGTCGACCAGGCAGAAGCGCCGTACGGCGAAAACATTCGCTTCCTGTCGGTCGACGCACTGTTGACGAACCGGGATCTCGCCACGCTCGTGCCGCGCAACGGCGTGCACGACCTGGAAACCGCGCAGTCCGCGCCAGTCGACTGCATCGGCCTGATTCGCCCGCCGAGCGCACCGTTACCGCCGTATGCCGAGCGGGAGATGGCGTGGCGCCTGATCCGCCAGCTGAACTTCAACTATCTGCCGCTCGAAGCACTCGATCACCGGGAAGGCGGTCAAGGCCTGCGCGACCTGCTGCGTCTGTACCTCGTGGATGGCGACTCAGGGCAAGGCCGCCAGGTCGAGAGCCTCGTGGGTGCGAAAACGCGCCCCGTCACGCGCAAGCTGCCGGGAACCGGCCCGATGACCTTCGGCCGCGGCATCGAATGTGCGCTGACGGTCGACGAGACGGGCTTCTCGGGCGTGAGCCCCTATCTCTTCGGGGCGATCCTCGAGCATTGGCTCGCGCGGCACGTCTCGATCAACAGCTTCACGCAGACGGAGTTGCACTCGATGCAACGCGGCCGGATCGCGCGATGGCCGGCGCGCACGGGCACGCGCGGAGCACTGTGATGAAGCGCGCCACACTACCCGCGCTGTCGCCCGAATTGCTCGCATCCCTGCAGGCCGAACCCTGGCGCTTCGGATTCCTGTCGATGTTAAGGCGGATCGGTGCGAACCCGGCGGTCGACCCGATCGGCAGCGCACGCCGGCCACGGGCCGAGCCGTTCAGGCTCGGTCAACAGCCGAGCCTGGCCTTCCCGCCGAGTGAAATCGCGAGCGCACACGAGACGGCCGGGCGACTCAAGATGCGGCTGTTCGGCCTCGGCATGCTGGGACCCAACGGTCCATTACCGATCCACGTTACCGAGATCGCGAAGGACCGGGAAAGCAGTCGCCGCGACACCACCACCGTCGACTTCTTCGACATCTTCCATCATCGGTTCTTCACCCTGTTCTATCGAGCGTGGGCTTCCGCGCAGGCGGCTGCGGGCCTCGACCGAAAACACGACGAGCAATTCTCGTTCTATATCGCAAGCCTCGCAGGACAAGCGGTCGGCGAAATCGACCGGTGCCCGCTTCCGTCGCATGCGCGCCTGGCCGCCTCGTCCCATCTCGTCCGCGAATCGCGCAATCCGGACGGGCTGCGCGCCACGCTCGAACATTACTTCGGCGTTCCGGTCACCCTCGAGGAAAACGTCTTTCACTGGATCGAAATCGATCCGGCCGACTGCGGGCGCATCGGGTACCCGGGTGCTGCCGCGACGATGGGCCGGGGCGCCGTGCTCGGGCGTGTCGCACCGGACCGTCAGCACCGGTTCCGCATCGTGATCGGCCCCGTCGATCTGGATGCCTACCTGCGCTTCACGCCGCAAGGCGAAGACCTGCCGCGACTCGTCGAATGGGTTCGGGCATTCGTCGGCCACGAGCTCGAATGGGAACTGGAGCTTCGCATCAAGCCTGAGAGCGCGCCGCCGGCCGTCATGGGCGGCCAGCAGCGCATGGGCTGGTCTGGCTGGCTGGGCCGCCCCGCATCCGACAAGCCGATCACCGGCATGCGCTTCGAGCCGGAACGCCATGCACGCCAATTCAATCGTCGCGCCCCTGCCTCCGAACATCAACCATGAGCAAGAAATCATCTCCCGCCCCAAACAAGCCTGGCCGTGCGCCCGTCGCAGATACGCCGCATGACGACTGGCTGGCGCCGTTGAACGGTACGGAACCGTGCGGCCCGGATCTCGAATACGACCATGATTTCGTGGTGCTGTTTGCCGGCACCGCACCCCGACAGGATGTGCAATACGGCACATTCGTCGATTCGCCCGGACCGCTCAACTGGAGCGAGACCGAGCGAGACTGCCGGCGGTTGATGACGCGCACGAAGGACATACGCGTTGCCGTGCTGCATACGCGCTGTCGCACGCGCCTGGACGGCGCGGCAGGCCTGTCGGAAGGAACGCGGTTACTGGCGGCGTGGTTGCAGGCGTTTCCGGACCAGGTCCATCCGCAGGCCGATGCCGACAACGATCGCCATGCCGCGCTGGAAATGCGAATGAACGCGCTGCAGGTGCTGTCGGATCCGGAAGGGTTGCTGGCCGATGTGCGGGAGATCGTATTGACACGATCGACTGCCACCCGGTTGCAGGTTCGTGACGTCGAGCGCGCGTTCGCGCATCCGCGCCCGGTCGATGCGCTCGCGCCCGATTCGGTCACCCTGCAATTGCAGAACCTGCGGGAACAGCAGCCGTCAACGATGACGGCCTTCGACGACGCGATCTCGAGCCTCTCCGCCATCGATTCGTGGTGCACGACGCACCTCGAGACGTACCTGCCGGATTTTTCCCCGTTGCTCCGCCTGCTCAAGCTCTTTCAGGCGAGCGAGCCGCAGGTCGATAGCCGATCCGGCACGTTGCGTGCGGTCGAACACGAGGAACGCGATACGCCGGTGTTGGCCGCACTCGACGAAACGGCCACTGCGCCGGCGCGTCCGGATGACGCGGAGGCGGCCTCTCCAACCCCGACGTCCATGGTCGCGACCGCTCCCCGTGCGCCAACGGACCGGCAGGCGGCGTTGGCGCTGATCTGCGCGGCACGCCGGTGGTTCGAGACGAACGAACCGAGCAGCCCCATCCCGGTGCTGCTCAACCGCGCCGAACAGTTCGTCGGAAAGCGCTACGTCGATGTCGTCAGGGCCATTCCGCCGGAGCTTCTCGCGCAATGGGAAGAGGCAGACGGTTCATGATGGTATCCCGTCACGGTCGTGCGTGACGGGATACCATGCGCACTCGACGATCAGCTCTCGACATCCTCGAGGCTGAACACCTCGGTCTTGTCGTTGTACGAGAAGACTTCGCCGTAACGGCCCCAGTCGATCACCGCGTCGAGCGTTTCCTCGGCCGCTTCGTCGGACAGAAAATCCTCCAGCTCCTGCTCGAAGCGCACGCGCGGCGCACGGTGGCCCGGACGCTCGTTCAGCACCTTGCGGATCCGCGCGGCCAGCGGCACGTGCTTCAGCAGGTGATCCGCGAACATCAGCTTGCGCTCCTGCGTGCCGAATTCCGCGAACACGCGCGCGGGCGGCGTGAGGAACACGTCCCCTTCCCGCACGTCCGCGAAACCGAGGTACTGCAGCACTTCGGCGATCGGGAACAGTTCGTCGACCTCCAGATGCAGCGTGCGCGCGATTTCCGGCATGTCCGCGCGGCCGTGGTACGGCGCCATCGCGAGCGTCTCGATCAGGCCGGACATCAGGTTGGTCGACACGCGCGGCAGCCAGCTGCCGAGCTCGAGCCCCTTCTTCGTCGCCTCGTTGGTCGCACGCGCGGTCATCTTCGCGTAGATGTCGTCGACCAGCTTGCGGAAATCGGTGTCGAGCCGGTTGCGCGGATGCTTGAACGGCACCTTGATCTCGGCGATCACGCGGCCCGGGTTCGACGACAGCACGAGGATCCGGTCGCACATGAACACCGCTTCCTCGATGTTGTGCGTGACGATCAGCACCGACTTGATCGGCATGCGGCCCTGCGTCCACAGGTCGAGCAGGTCGGTACGCAGCGTCTCGGCGGTCAGCACGTCGAGTGCCGAGAACGGCTCGTCCATCAGCAGGATCGTCGGATCGACGACGAGCGCGCGCGCAAAGCCCACGCGCTGACGCATGCCGCCCGACAGCTCGCGCGGGTACGCGTTCTCGAAGCCGTCGAGACCGATCAGATCGATCGCGGCCAGCGCACGCTCGCGCCGCTGGCGTGCGTCGACACCGAGCGCCTCGAGACCGGCTTCCACGTTCTGCAGCACGGTGAGCCACGGGAACAGCGCGAAGGTCTGGAACACCATCGCGACACCTTCGGCGGGACCGTCAAGGGGCTTGCCCAGATAGGACACCTCGCCGCCGGTCGGCTCGATCAGCCCGGCGATGATCCGCAGCAGCGTCGACTTGCCCGAGCCGGAACGGCCGAGCAGGCCGACGATCTCGCCTTCGCGCAGCGACAGGTTCGCATCGTCGAGCACCAGCAGCTCGCCCTGCGACTTGTTGAAACCGCGGCTGACATGCTCGACGCGCAGGATTTCTTCGCCGAGACGCGGCGGCTGGGCCGCCTGGTTCGTCTGGACGGGGGCATTCACAACATTCGGATTTTGCATCGCGCTTACTCTCAATCGAGACGGAGCCGGGCTTCCGCATAGGCGTACATCGGACGCCACAGCAGACGGTTGAACAGGGTGACGAACAGGGACATCACGGCAATGCCCAGGATGATCTTCGGGAAATCGCCGGCGGCGGTCGTCTGCGCGATGTACGCTCCGAGGCCATGCGCGACGACCTTCGTATCGCCCCACTGCACGAATTCGGACACGATGCTCGCGTTCCACGCGCCGCCCGATGCGGTGATCGCACCGGTCACGTAGTACGGGAAGATGCCGGGCAGGATCGCCTGCCGCCACCACTGCTTGCCGCGGATATGGAAGTTCTTCGTCACTTCCTTGTAGTCGTTCGGATAGGACATCGCGCCGGCGATCACGTTGAACAGGATGTACCACTGCGTGCCGAGCACGATCAGCGGCGACAGCCAGATGTCCGCATTCAGGTGAAAGCGGACGATCACGATCACGAACACCGGGAACAGCAGGTTCGCCGGGAATGCGGCGAGGAACTGCGCGAGCGGCTGGATCTTCTCGGCCAGCGCCGGACGCAACCCGATCCACACGCCGAGCGGCACCCAGATCACCGATGCGATCAGGATCAGCAGCAGCACGCGCAGCAGCGTGATCAGGCCGAGCACGAGCACATGACCGACCTCGGCCATCGTCACGCCGGTCGCGACGAAAGTCACGACGCGCCACACGACATACACCGTCAACAGGACCACCAACACGCCCCACACGACGTCACCGATCCGCGACGACCGTTTGCTCGATACGACGCGCGCACCCACGCCCTTGAATGACGGGACGCGCAGCGGCACGCGGGCAGCCTGCGACAGCAGCCAGCCGGCCGGCACGAGCAACTGGTGAATCAGGTGCGTACGACGCATCATGTCGAGCAGCCAGGATTGCGGCGCGTCGCCCGACGCCGTGTTCTCCATCCGGAACTTGTCGGACCACGCGACGAGCGGGCGGAACAGCAACTGATCGTACGCGAGGATCACGACCGTCATCGCGACGATCACCCAGCCGACCGCGCCGAGGTTCTTGTCCGAGATCGCCTGTGCGAGATACGCGCCGATGCCCGGCAGCGTGATGGTCTGGTTGCCGACGGTGATCGCCTCCGACGCGACGACGAAGAACCAGCCGCCCGACATCGACATCATCATGTTCCAGATCAGCCCCGGCATCGAGAACGGCACTTCGAGCTTCCAGAAGCGCTGCCAGGCCGTCAGGTGAAAGCCGCGCGACACTTCATGCAGATCGCGCGGCACCGTGCGCAGCGACTGGTAGAAGCTGAACGTCATGTTCCACGCCTGGCTCGTGAAGATCGCGAAGATCGCCGCGAGCTCCGCGCCGAGCACGCGGCCCGGGAACAGCGCGATGAAGAACGTGACGGTAAACGAGATGTAGCCGAGCACCGGCACCGACTGCAGGATGTCGAGGATCGGGATCAGCACCATGCCCGCACGGCGGCTTTTCGCGGCGAGCGTGCCGTAGACGAGCGTGAACACGAGCGACGCGACCATCGCGGCGAGCATCCGCAGCGTGGTGCGCAGCGCGTATTCAGGCAGGTTCGACGGATCGAGCGTGATCTTCTGCGTCTGCAGCACGCCGATCGGCGCCATCGTCTGGTGAAAGCCGATGATCGTCATCGCGAGCAGGCAGATGATCAGCGGAAACGCGACGGCATCCCAGCGGTTGGGCATCACGCGCCACGCCGAAGCGTTCGCGGTGCGGTTCGGATCGAAACTGATATCCATCGGTAGCGTCTTGTGTTGAATTGAAAATCGATGGGACCGGCTGCGCGTGACGCAGCCGGACGTCGCGCCCCCCGGCGCGGGTCAGAACAGTCCGTGCAGCGCCCAGTACAGGACGGCCGACAGTGCGATCGAAGCGGGTAGCGTGAGCACCCACGCGAGCACCAGGTTGCGCACGGTATCCCAGCGCAGGCCCGAGCCGCTCGCCGTCATCGTGCCGGCCACGCCCGACGCGAGCACGTGCGTCGTCGACACCGGCAGCCCGTATGCGTCGGCCATCCCGATCGTCAGCATCGCGACGGCCTCGGCCGATGCACCCTGCCCGTATGTGAGATGCGACTTGCCGATCTTCTCGCCGACCGTCACGACGATCCGCTTCCAGCCGACCATCGTGCCGAGGCCGAGCGCGATCGCGACCGCGACCTTCACCCAGGTCGGGATGAATTTCGTCGCGCGGTCCATCTGCTTCTTGAACGCTTCGAGCGCGCTCGCGTCCTCGACCGAGAACGCCGGCGCCTTCGCCTTCTCCATCAGCCGGATCGCCTCGGACGCGACATACATGCTGTTGCGCACGTTGTCGACGAGGTTCTGCGGCACGCTCGAGATGCCGCCGGCCTGCGCGACCTGGTCGGCGATCGTGTCGGTGAGCTTGCCCAACGCGGGAATCGTCGCGGGCGACAGCTTGTGCGTGCGCACGTACGCCTCGACGTCGGCGCGCGGGTCGGCCGACTGCGCGGCCGGATCCGCATACTTGACGAGCGTCGTCGACGCGTGGCGCGCCACCGCGACGAACGTGCTCGTCTGGTCGGGCGTCACGGCCTTGTTCAGCGCGTAGGCGGTCGGCATCACGCCGATCAGGATCAGCATGATCAGCCCCATGCCCTTCTGCCCGTCGTTCGAGCCGTGCGCGAACGACACGCCCGTGCAGGTGAGGATCAGCAGCAGGCGGATCCAGAACGGCGGCGGCTTGTTGCCCTTCGGTTCCTGGTACAGCGCCGGCACGCGCACGAGCGCCTTCAACAGCAGCAGCACGAGCGCGGACAGCACGAAGCCGATCAGCGGCGAGAACAGCAGCGCCTTGCCGACGCCGAGCGCCTGGTTCCAGTCGACGCCGCTCGTGCCCGACGGGCCGCTGACGATCTGGTTCATCAGCCCGACGCCGATGATCGAGCCGACGAGCGTGTGCGAACTCGACGACGGCAGCCCGAAGTACCAGGTCGCGAGGTTCCACGTGACGGCCGCGATCAGCAGCGAGAACACCATCGCGAACCCCGAGCCGCTGCCCACCTGCAGGATCAGCTCGACCGGCAGCAACTGCAGGATGCCGAACGCGACGGCGCCGCTCGACACGAGCACGCCGCACAGGTTCCAGAGGCCCGACCAGACGACCGCCAGGTGCGGGTCGAGCGAATGCGTGTAGATGACGGTCGCGACCGCGTTCGCGGTGTCGTGGAAGCCGTTGACGAATTCGAAGCCGAGCGCGATCAGCAGCGCGACGATCAGCAGCAGGAACGGGAGGACCGAGCTTTCCTTGACGGGACTGAGATCGGCGCTGAGATGCACACCGACATAGACGATGCCGCAGGCAATGATCAGAAAAAACAGCGCGAGGCTGAGGGTGCGCGTGCGATTGCTGACCGCACCGCTGGTTTCCGTTGCCGCGAGATTCGGCATGAAGGGGGCTCCGGAGAGGTGACTCGGAGTGGCAGGCTATCGATCGGTCGTGACGCAAATGTGACGTGTCACTTACAAGACATTGACAGACCATCTGTCAGGAATCGCGCCGCGCCGCGCAAGCCGCGAACACGGGGGGTCCACCTTGTAACGCACGGGAATAAATCCTCGCTCGGGAATAAATCCGCCACTGCGCCGGTATGGCACACGAAGGCGCCGGTTTATTCCAGGACGATCCGGCCGTCCGGTTTCGTCACACGAATGCGAGGCTCACATGTCTTCATCGACCCCCACCAACCCGTCGCGACGCAAGGCCCTGCAGTGCATGGCCTTCGGCGGCCTCGGCACGCTGTTTACGTTGTCGGGCGGCATCCTGACGCCGTTCGACCTGGCGCTCGCGCAGACCGGCGACGCGCTCCCGGCCAACGCGGGCCGCCCGCTGTTCGTGCAGATCAGCGACACGCACATCGGCTTCAACAAGGAGGCGAATCCCGACGTGTCGGCCACGCTGAAGCAGACGATCGACCTCGTCAACGGCATGCCGGCGATGCCCGCGCTGGCCATCCATACCGGCGACATCACGCACCTGTCCAAGCCCGAGGAGTTCGACCACGCGTCGCAACTGCTGTCGGCGCTGCGCGTGCCGGAACTGCATACGGTGCCCGGCGAGCACGACGTCACCGATGGTTCCGGCGCCGAATATTTCGGCCGGTTCGGCAAGGCGTCGGACAACCGCGGGTATTACAGCTTCGATCACGCGGGCGTGCACTTCATCGGCCTCGTCAACGTGATGCATTTCAAGCCGAACGGGCTCGGCAGCTTCGGCGACGACCAGCTCGCGTGGCTCGAGCAGGATCTCAAGGGCCGCTCGTCGAGCACGCCGATCGTCGTGTTCTCGCACATGCCGATGTGGACCATCTACGAGCCGTGGGGCTGGGGCACCGGCGACGCGCCGCAGACGATGGCGCTGCTGCGCCGCTTCGGCTCGGTCACCGTGCTGAACGGGCACATCCACCAGATCGTGTCGAAGGTCGAAGGCAACGTGACGTTCCACACCGCGCGCTCCACCGCGTTCCCGCAGCCGACGGCCGGCAACGGCCCGGGCCCCGTGCCGCTCACCGTGCCGCGCGACCGGCTGCCGTCGATGCTCGGCGTGACGACCGTCGAATTCGCGGGCCATCCGGTCACATCGTCGCTGCACGATGCGACGCTGGCGTGACGCACCGAACCGCAAGGAGACCGACATGAACCGCTTCAAGCCATCCAGCGTCGTCGCCGCGCTGATCCTGTGCGCCGCCGCCCCGCTTTCCGCGTTCGCGCAAGGCCCGGACAGCACGCTCGTGACGATCCACAACTTCATGTTTTCGCCGATGTCGACCACGATCAAGGCCGGCACGACGATCACGTGGAAGAACCTCGACGCGGAGCCGCACACCGTCGTCAACGACGCCGGCATCTTTCATTCGAAGGCGCTCGACCAGGACGAAACGTACTCGTTCCGCTTCGACAAGCCGGGCGTCTACAAGGTGTTCTGCGGGATACACCCGTACATGAAGGAGACCATCACGGTCGAATGACGCGACGCACCACGACACGCGCGGACGCATGGCGGGCGACGGCGCCTACAATGCCCCCAACCCATTCGCCCGCGTGGCCGACGGAGCCGCCCATGCCCAGGATCGACCTCAGCGCCGTACCCGAACGCCGCGGCAGCGGCTATCCGCGGCCGTTCGACGCGCCGTGCGCGCAGCGCATCCGCCAGCGCGTCGGCAACGCCGGCGGGCTGCGCGATTTCGGCGTCAACCTGATGCGCGTGCCGCCGGGCGGCTGGTCGAGCCAGCGCCACTGGCATTCCGACGAGGACGAATTCGTCTACGTGCTCGAAGGCGAACTCGTGATGATCGAGGACGGCGGCGAAACCGTGCTGCGTGCCGGCGACTGCGCGGCGTTTCCGAAAGGCTCGGGCAACGGCCATCACCTGTTGACATCCTCCCCCGCCTGAAGACGGGGGATTCCTACCGCGTCTGAAACGATAATTCTTATCTCAGATCGCCTCGGCAGGTTCCTGCTTCACGGAGCGGCCCGACTTCACCGGCTCTCCACAGGCTGCAACGCGGTGTCCCCGCGCCAGAATGTTCAGAGCGCCGACGACATCGGCGTTCTCCTCGTAACTGCATTCGACACAGGTGAATTTTTTCTGCGTGGTCCGGTTATCCGCACTCACGTATCCACAAGCCGGACACGTCCGGCTTGTATTCGCGGGCGGCACCGCCACCAGCCAGCCGCCATTCCAGGCCAGCTTGTATTCCAACTGCCGCCTGAACTCGAACCACCCTTGGTCGAGGATGGCCTTATTCAGACCGGACTTGGCCCGAACGTTCTTGCCAGGCGCATCTGTGCTGCCTGCCGCCGACCTGGACATATTCCGAACCTGCAAGTCCTCGATACACACCATCGCGTGGTTTTTGCTGATCGTGGTCGTGGCCTTGTGCAGGTAGTCGCGGCGAGCATTGCCGATGCGCGTATGGATACGCTGGACTCTGGCCTTGGCTTTTTTCCAGTTATTGCTGAACTTGACCTTGCGACTCATCGCACGTTGGCATCGACGCAGACGAGCTTCATGTTTCTTGAAACTGTTGAGCGGTGTGAGAAACGTGCCGTCGCTCATCGTGGCGAAGCGGGCAATGCCCACATCGATGCCGATCACGCTGGTGGCATGGGGCACCGGCTGCTCGACCTCCCGCTCGGTCTGGATCGAGACACACCACTTGCCCGCGTTGAAGCTGACCGTTGCGTTGCGCAGTTCGCCCAGCACGGGACGCGACAGCCTTAGCCGCATCCAGCCCAACTTAGGCAGGAAAATGCGCCCATTGGGCTGGTCGAGCTTGAATTGCTTGGGGTCCGGGTAGCGAAAACTGTCGCGCTGGCCGCGCTTCTTGAACTTCGGAAACGCCGCCCGCTTGGCAAAGAAGTTCTTGTAGGCTCGCTCCATGTCCTTGAGGGCCTGTTGCAACGGGTGAACGGGGGCATCCTTGAGCCATGGCGTTTCGCCTCCGTTACGCCACTCCGTCAGATGCTTGGCCATTGCTACGTAGCCAATGAACTTGCCGCCCGCCTCGTAGTTCTCCTTCTGCAACGCCAGTGCCTTGTTGTAGACGAACCGGCACGATCCGGCGAAGCGGCGCATATCGCGCTGCTGCTCGCCGTTCGGCATCAGTTCGAACTTGAAAGCCTGGAGTCGTCGCATTGGGCCATTGTATGTGTGGCCTACAAGCGAGAGTCAAGCCATTCAACGCGGTCGCTATTACGTCTTTCTCATGCATGTGCACTTGGTCGTCGTGACCGAATACCGGTGCGACGAGTTCATCATGGAAATCCTTGACGACATGCGTGGCATCTTTTCAGGCGTATGCCGCGACTTCGAAGCCGAACGTGCGGAGTTCGACGACGAGGACGATCACGTTTACCTGCTGGTGGACTATCAGCCCAAGGTTGCCAGTGAACGGATTCAGGGGCGTCTCAAGTCGCATGATCCGACAGAAGTGCTGCTCCAGCATTCGCAAAAAAAGTTGTGGAGCGGTGCGCTGTGGTCTCGGTCTTACTTTGCCGGAAGTTCTGGCGGAGCACCTATCGAAATCGTTCGCAAATACATCGAACAACAGAAATCGCCCCCCCTAGCCGCCGGAAAGGACGCCTACGGCTTCCGCGCTATCCTCCCCCGCCCTGAAGGATGAGGTTTGACGCGCATTCAGATCAACCGGTCGGATGCGGTTGCGGTCTATCTCGAGGTCGGCTCACGCTCGCCGGACGACGTGATCACCTGCCCGGACATCGACATGATGAGCCCGAGCCGCGACGGGGGGTTCCTGCACAAGGACGGCACGCCGTACCCGGACGCGTGACACCGGCTGTGCGCGACTACGGATGCGCGGACAAAATCGGCGAGAACTGCGGCTCGCGAACGCACCACCGCGAATGCACTTGAGGGTCGGATGCGACTGGCAACGCAGACGCGGCCGCCGGTTGCACGTGGGGGCGGTCCCCCGCCGCCGATCGCCTAAACTGAATCGAACCGTTCGGATCCGACCCACCGTCACACGCAGCGAGGCAAGCCATGACCGCGAGCCAGCCGGCACGCATGGACATCCCCGGGCAAGTCGTGCTCGTGCTCCAGGGCGGCGGCGCACTGGGCGCGTTCCAGCTCGGCGTCTTTCAGGCAATGGACGAAGCCGGTATCCGGCCCGACTGGGTGATCGGGACGTCGATCGGTGCGATCAACGCGGCGCTGATCGCCGGAAATCCGCCGGAGCAGCGCTACGACAAGCTCTCGGCGTTCTGGCGCCGCGTGACCGAACGAACGCGTTTCGACGCCGCGCCGCTGCTGCCCGGCTGGGACCGGACGCTGGCCGAGCTGATGATCATCGGCGGCGGCATCGCGGGCTTCTTCCAGCCCAATCCGGCATCGTGGCTCGGGCCGATGGCCCGCCTCGGCGTCGATCGCGCATCGTATTACCGGATCGCGCCGCTGCGCGACACGCTCACATCGCTGATCGATCCCGACCTGCTGAACGCGGGCCACCCGCGCCTGACCGTCAGCGCGGTCAATGCGTGCACGGGCACGATGCGCTATTTCGACTCGCGCGATACACGGCTCGGGATCGAGCACATCATGAGCTCGGGCGCGTTGCCGCCCGCGTTCCCGGCGATACGGATCGACGGCGAACCGTACTGGGACGGCGGCGTGTATTCGAACACGCCGGTCGAGGTCGTGCTCGACGACAACCCGCGCCGCAGCTCGATCATCTTCTCCGTCCAGATGTGGAATCCGGCCGGCCCCGAGCCCGAGAGCATCTGGCAGGTGTCGGAGCGGCAGAAGGACATCCAGTATGCAAGCCGCACCGACAGCCACATCGCGCGCCAGCAGCAGATCCACCGGCTGCGCCACGTGATCCGCGAACTGGCCCGGCACGTGCCGGAAGCCGAACGCGCGTCGCCGGCCGTGCGCCGGCTCGCCGCGTGGGGATGCGAAACCACGATGCACCTGGTCAAGCTCGCGGCGCCGCGACTCGCCGGCGACAATCAGCTCAAGGACATCGATTTCACGCCGGACGGCATCGCGGCCCGCCGGCAGGCCGGCTACGAGGCGGCGCAACGGGCCATCGCGGCACGTCCGTGGGATATGCCGACGGACCCGACGGAAGGCCTGACGGTATTCGATGCAAGCGCGCCGCCCGGCACTGAAAAAACGGCATGACGCGCGGCGCCGCAATCGCGCGCCGATCGCATCGCGCGATCGGCCTGAACACGGGCGCGACCGACAGGGAAACGCGTCGATCCGGCCGGTTCATGGATTTTCCGATCGGCCGATGCCGGCCGGCGCGGATCTCGCCCGCCCGCCTACGGCAATGTCGCGCGCACGCCCGGCGCGGTGCCGGCGACGACCGGGCACGAGGACGGCAACGCCTGGTCGAACAGCACGGCCAGCCCGCAGGCGGACGTAAACATGCCGAGATTGTCGTGCCCGACGCCAGGCACTTCGACGACCTGCTGGGCGAGATCGGCCGGGTGCCGCTTCTTCAGGTAGTCGAAATACGCGAGCCCGCGCGCGAGACGGTACGGGCCTTGCGCCATGGCCGCGCACGAACGGTCGATGAAATGCGTGTACGGGTTCGTGTCGGCCTGGCCGAGCAGGTACACGACATGACGCGCGACGTAGCGCGCTTCGAGATCGCGCGCGTCCTGCGACGCGACATAGGGCGGCGCCGACTCCAACCCGTATTTCCATTGCGTCGCGCGCGGGCAGGTTCCGCCTGCGATCGCCTGGCCGTCCGGCCGTGCGTCGTCGAAATACAGGTAGCTCGACGGGTTCGCGACCACATAGCGCACGGCGATGCCGGCCCGCTCTAGCGCATCGCCCTCGTGCCCGGCCACCGCATAGCGCTGCAGCAACTGCGCACCGGCGGAATGGCCGATCACGACCACGCTCGACAACGCGGGATACAGGCTGCGGTCGGCGAAATGCGCCAGCAAGGCGTCGAGTGCGGCGAACGAGCTGACCGGCCCCGGCTGACGGGCCGCGTCGCCGCCCTTCCATCCTTCCTGCGTCCACGCCAGCGTCTGCGCGGGCAACGAAAACGCGCGCGTATCGGCGCGCGTCAGGAACTGCGGCGCGACGACCATCGTGCCCGTGCCGGCCGCACCGGCTTTCTCGACGACCTTGAGCCCCGACGCGTAATACGCGTCGGCATTGCGCAGCGTGCCGTGAATCACGACGAAGACGCGTGTGACATCGGGCGCGGCCTGGTCGAGCGGACGATCCGCGTAAACGGGCAGCACCGCGTTGCCCTGCGGCGTCTCGACGGCCACGCGCTGGCCGGCGACGGCCTTGACCGGCGCATCGAGGCGTTCGCGCTGCGTGGCGGCTTCGGCCGGACGCGCGCCGCACGGCACGCCAAGCACCGCACCGGCGGCCCCGAGCAAAATGGCGTATGACAGCGTTCGGGCGGCCGGCAGCACGCGCGCGAACCTAAGGCGGGCGAAGACGACGGAAATGAGTGGCATGGTGACGGCTCAGGTGGCGGGTATGACTTTAACGGCGATGGTCGCAGAATCCGTCGCGCGCTGCCGAACTGTTGCGGAAAGCGATTCAGCCGGCCGGTTCTGATTCGCGTTCGGCCGCGCGCGCCTCCCCCGATCACGACGTCGACCAGCGCTTGATTACGCGGCCAACGACCGAATGCGAATTTTACGCAACGGTATTCTCTTTCGATTACAAATTCGGCATATTTAAAATAGAAATCAGAATAAATTATTTACACCAGATCAAACTTTAAAAATCCATCACATACAATACAACCGCCGATCCGGACAATTAAGACATTACTGCTTCGGCATCCCGTTTCAATTATCGACATTGTTTCAACAATAGATAAGGAGAAGCGATCATGGCTCAAGTTACGTTGTGGGGTAGCGTTCAGGGTAACGGTACGGTCGTGGATGGTTCGGGTGGATTCGCCGTGAAACGTGAAAGCACGGGCACGTATCAGCTCTCGTTCAGCACCGCCTTCACCAAGACGCCGGCGATTATCGGGTCGCAATGGGGGTACGGCGGCGGACAAAGCACGCTGGACAACGTGATCTTCCCTGCGCTTTCCGGCAGCGGCGCCACGATTCAAACCGGCGACTCATATGGCAAATACAGCGACCGGAATTTCAGCTTCGTCGTGATCGGTTCGATCAGCTGACACGCGATCCAGGCTACATTTATTCCGAAAACCGGGATTTAAAGAAAATGATATTTCCTGAATCCTGAGCGAAATGCAGCCTCAATGGGTTCGTCAACTCGACGAACCCGGGATGCCGGGATGAAGCATGCGAAATCGCCATTTCGCGGACACCGATTCCCGGCATCCATCATCGGACCTGCCAGCCGCCGGCAGGGCGATCGCACTGGCCTGGAAGCTGACCGCCGGGATCGTCGACATCAGGCGATCGACAGGCCGACGTCGCCCAGGATCGTGGCGCGGCCACGGCCATGGCGGCGCAGCCAGGCGTCAGCCCGATGCTTCGGACGGATCGCGCCCCATCCGTTGCACGATCGCATCCAGTTCGCCGATATGCGTGGCCACCGCCTGCTTGCCCGCGCGTGCCCATCCGTCGAACGACGTCATCCCGCTCACCGCGCCGACGAACGCCACACCGGCACGCTCGGCCGCCTGCGCGTCCACCGCGTGGTCGCCCACGTAGATCGCCGAACGGGCCGGCACGCCCAGCCGCGCCAGCGCCAGCACGAGCCCTTCGGGATCGGGCTTGTGACGCTGCACGTCTTCCCCGCCGATCAGCACGTCGACGAGCGATTGCAATTCGTTCAGCGCTAGGATCGCCTCGATCCGGTAGCGAAACTTCGACGAAACGATCGCGACCGCGAGACCCTGCTCGCGCAGACGCGCGAGCAGCGACGGAACCTCGGGATAGATGCGCGTGCCGTGCACCATGATCTCGTCGGCGCGCGCCACGAAGTGACGCGCGAACGCGTCAGCTCGTGCCGGCTCGGTTTCCCCCGTCAGCGAGCGGAACATCTCGTGCAGCGGCAGCCCGATCACGGCGCCGATCTGCGCCGGCGTCGCGGCGGCGGCATCCAGCCGATGCAACGCATACTCCGTGCACGCGATGATCGCGGCCGACGAATCCGCCAGCGTCAGATCGAAATCGAAGAGGACGGCTCGAACAGACATGAAAGGACTCCGAAAAAAATTGGCTCGCACACGATGCGCGAACCGACATGACGTGGCGATTCACACCCGCGTGTCAAGCGATCAGCGCGCCTGACCGGATTGCTCGCGATCGGCCGCGTCGAACCCGTCGGGGTCGCGCTTCGCCCATTGCTTTGCCCACCCCAGCAACGGCTGCAATGCCGCCTCGAGCCGCCGGCCTTCGGCGGTCATGCAGTAGCCGCCCTCGCCATGCTCGACGAGGCCCGACGCCTTGAGCTCCGCCAACCGCGTGTTGAGCAGGCGTGCGTTCGTTTCGCAGGCTTCCTGCAGCGCACGGAATGTGAGCGGCTCGCCGCGCAGCTCCCACAGGATGCGCAGCGTGGTGCGTCGCCCGAGCAGATCCAACACGACCATGATGGGTCGTCCGGTCTTCGATCCGCGAACGCGTTGTCCGATTTTGGGTGTCGTCATGCTGTACTTTTTAAAGCAAACGCCGCGTGGCGTCAATGAATCGATACGATGGCGCGCGCATGCCGCATGGCCCTGCCGACGTTTTTTCTTCCCACTTGCTTTACTTTTTAAAGCACGCAACCTACGCTACCGGCTCAGCCATCGGCGAATGCGCGTGTTCACACGCAACCGCCACGAGCACGAAGGAGTTCACATGACTCAGCGTATCGCATGCGCAGTGCCGCCGTTCGCCCCCGACATTGCCGCGTCGCTCGACCGGATCATGCGGGGCCGCCCGCCGTTGCGCCTCTTCACCACGCTGGCGCGCGACGCGCGCCTGTTCACGAAGTTCTTCGCCGCCGGGCTGCTGGACAAGGGCCACCTCGATATCCGGCAACGCGAGATCGTCATCGATCGCACGACAGCACTTTGCCGTTCCGAATACGAATGGGGGGTGCATGTCTCGGTGTTTTCGCCGGCCGCGGAGTTGACCGGCGAGCAGCTTCACTCGCTGGCCCGCGGCGGCGCCGAGGATGCATGCTGGAGCGAGGCGGACCGGTTGCTGATCCGGCTGTGCGACGCGCTGCATCGGCATTGCGACATCGACGACGACCTGTGGCACGCGCTGCGCCCGCATTTCAGCGACGAGGCGCTGCTCGAACTGCTGATGCTCGCGGGCTTCTACCGGACCGTCAGCTACCTCACGAACGGGCTGCGCCTGCCGCCGGAAGCCGGCGCCGCGCGATTTCCGACATGAGTCGTGAACCGGCAGCGCGACGCGGATGCGCACGTTACGATTCGCTGCGCCGCGCGCGCGTCTTCTCGAGTCGCCAGTGCATGATCTCGTCCGCGCCGGGCCCTGCCTCCACGCGCAAGTCCGGCAGGTCGATCGGGCTGCCCGTCTCGGCATCGACCAACGCCAGCCGCACCGCATGCCCCGAGCGCGCCTCCATGAAACGGAGCGGCGGCGCCTTCGATTCCGCCTGCCCCCAGGCATCGCCGACCTGCGCGAGCGCCATCAGCACGATGCCGATGTCGCGACCGCGCGGCGTCAGATGGTATTCGTACCGGTCGGGGCGCGACTGATACAGCCGGCGCTCGATCAGCCCGCTGCCTTCGAGCGCCTTCAACCGATCCGACAGCGTCGCATGGGTCACGCCCGTGGACTGGCGCAGATCGTCGTAACGCGCCAGCCCGAGCGCCAGATCGCGCACGATCAGCGTGCTCCATCGATCGCCGAGCGCATCGAGCACGCTGGCGATCGAGCAGATCATGCCGTCAAAACTCTTGGATTTCATCGCAACTCACCTTTCCTGACTTCGATGCGCAGCCCATGCCGGTGCGCGCACGGTGGTAATCGTATCGCATCGCATCCGGCAGCACTTGACGGCGTGTCGCCCCCCACTTACTCTAATAATAAGAGTTACAGGAAAGCTTGTCAGTCCAGCCCTTTGGAGGTTTGAACATGAAGCAAGAAGATCGAGGTGTGATGGTCGTAACCGGTGCGTCGTCGGGGATCGGCGCGGTCTATGCGGATCGTCTCGCTGCTCGCGGATACGATCTGATCCTGGTTGCGCGCCGGCACGAGCGGCTCGCGGCGCTCGCCGACCGGCTGCGGTCCGCATACGGCTGCGATGCGCAGGCCGTCGTCGCCGACCTGTCGAGCCCCGACGGCGTCACGCAGGTCGAGGCGCTGATCGACGGCACCGCCGATTTCACCGGCATCGTCAATGCGGCCGGCCTCGGCGCACTGGGCCTGTCGGTATCGGTCGACCCGGCCGCCGTCGACGCGATGATCCGGGTCAACGTGCTCGCGCTGACACGGCTGTCGCTCGCGGCCGCGCGCCGCTGCAGTGCTGCTGGACGCGGCATGATCGTCAACATCGGATCGATCGTCACGCTGATGCCGGTGCCCGGTGCGGGCGGATACAGCGGCTCGAAAGCGTATGTGCTCAACTTCACGCGCTCGCTGCACGCCGAGCTTGCGCCGCGCGGCGTCGCCGTCCAGGCCGTGATGCCGGGGCCGGTGCGCACCGAGTTTTTCGGCAATGCGTCCGCGCCATTCCCCGATTCGCTGTTCATGACGCCGGAAACGCTCGTCGACACCGCGTTGCACGCACTGGATCACGAGGAATCGGTGTGCTTTCCGACGCTCCACGATCTCGGCGCATGGCAGCAGTTCGACGGCGCGCGCGGCACCCTCCTTCATGCCGTCACGCGGGATGGCCAGCCCGCCACGCGCTACAGCGCAATCTGACACGACACCTGCTCTCTCTCACGAACCGGGGAACACACATGCCGCTCTGGAACATCTACCATCCCGAACACACCTATTCCGATACCGACAAACTGGAGATCGCCGAGCGCATCGTCGGCTTCTACGACGGGTTTCTGCCGCGCTTCTACGTGAACGTGCTGTTCCAGCCGCTGCCCCCCGCGTCGTTCCTGATCGGCGGCCAGCCGACCGACGACTTCGTGCGGATCCGGGTCGACCACATCGCGCGGCAGATCGAGGATCCCGCCGAACAGGCACGGTTCATGCACCATGTCGGCAAACGCCTGGCGCCGTTCATCGGCGAGCGCGGCTTGCGCTGGGAAATCCACATCGGCGAAACGCCGTTCGGGCTGTGGACGATCGAGGGGCTGCGCCCGCCGCGGCCGGGCACGCCGGCCGATCTCAAGTGGCGCACGGAGAACCGGCCGTCGCCGTACTGAACGACACTGCCTCCCGGGGGCTGTCGTCCGACTCGAACGCCCCCGGAGGCATCGCCGCCGCATCCCCACGATTCGCGAATGGAGGCACTGCCGTGATCACCGAAATCGTCTTCTTCAAGCTGCAGCCCGACGTCGACCTGCCCACGCTGCGGAACCGCTATGAAACGACCGCCGTGAAGTGGGCGCTGAACCCGGACTTGCTGCACAAGTGGTACTTCTACGACGCGGCCACGCATGAAGGCGGCGGCGTGTACGTGTGGCGCACGCGCGAAGCCGCCGCGCACTGGCACGGCGACGAATACAAGGCGATGGTCGAGCGCGTGTACGGCTTTCCGCCCGTGATACGCGTGCTCGATACGATCGCGCATGTCGATGCGACGCAGGGGCGGTATGAGATCGTCGGCCTGCCGGGCTGAAGCCGACGTGCATGGAGGCGGGGCTCGTCAGTCGAAACGAACCCGCCCACCTGGATCGTCAGTCCAGAACATCTTCTTCATGCACTTCCATATGGATACCTTAATGATTCAACCATACCCGCTTCAGGAATGTGTCCATATGCTCAGCTATCGCTGAGAAATCGCCCCAGGCCGCTGTACGCAGAAGGCCGCGCACGTCGCAGCCAGACCGCGAAGCCGGCACCCGCGACAGCAACCGCCGGCGTCGTCCACGGCAGAAGCGAAACGACGGTCGACGCCGTGCCTGCCATCAGCGATACGTTGCCGATCATTGCGTACAGGAAGTAAGCGAATCCGGCAAAGCTCAACGCCGGAAACACGGCCCACCGGATGAACCGCGTTTTGCGCGCGCGGCGGGCCGCGAAGAAGCGGATGACCGCCAGCGCGGTCAACGCCTGAACGCAAACGATCCCGATCGCGGCCGGAATGCTGAGATACGGTGCAATCACCATCACCGGATCGACGCGATAGGCGGCAAACAACGCGATCAGCGTGACCATGAGCACGGACTGCAGGTTCGCGGCTCGGACGGGCAGGCCCTTCTTCTCGCTCAATTGCGCGAGCCGCTTGAACGCAATGCCGTCGCGGCCGAGCGAATACCAGTAACGCACGGTCGCATTGTTGAAACTGATGATCGCCGCGAGCATGCTGGTGATCAGCAGTGCGTTGGTGACCACCACCATCTGCTTGCCGAGCACCCGCTCCGTCACCGCGAACCACAGATCCGCGGGAGACTTCTCCGCCAGCGCGACGACTTCGGCATAGCCGAACGCATTGGACATCTGCACCGTCGACACGACATAGATCGCCATGATGACCGCGACGCTGACGTAGGTGGCGACCGGAATGGAGCGGCCCGGATTCCGGACGTCGTTCGCATAGATCACCGTCGTCTCGAAGCCCATGTAGGCGACCACGACGAACACCAGCGATGTGCCGAACTTTCCGGTGAACACGTTCGCAGGATGCAGCGGCGCGAGGCTGAAGTGCTCGACCCCACCGCCCGTGGCCGCGACCTTGAGGTTGAAGGCGACGATCAGCGCGATCTCGACGATCATCAGCAGGAACAGCACGGCGCCGTTGAACTGGACGTTGTTGATCGCGAACGCATGCACGACGGCTGCCGCGCAGAGTGTACTGACCCACCACGGCACGACCAGGCCGGTGAGGTTGTTGATGAAATAGCTGATATAGAACCCGAGCAACGCGTAACACGCGAGCGTGATCACGAAATACGACGCGACCGCCATGAACGCGGCGCCGACACCCGCCGGCCGGCCGAGCCCTTGCCCGACGTAGGCATACAGCGCGCCCGCATTGCCCACGTGACGGCTCATCGCCGTGAAGCCGACGGCGAAACACAGGTAGATCAGGCCGACGCACAGGTAGGAACCTGCGATGCCAATGCCGTTGCCATACGCAACGCCGTACGGCACGCATCCGATCAGACTGGTGAGGGGCCCGTTGGTGGCCAGGACGAAAAACACGATCGCGACCCAGTTCAGGGGGCGCGTGGATGAGGATTCCGGGGTTACCGCTGACGTCTCCATGTCTGCTCCTTGTCGATGATGTGTGTGTCACGCGCCCGCACACGCGGCGAACAGCGCCCGCCGGCGCTCGGCATCCGGATCCGCCTCGACGCGGCAGACCCGGTCGAAAATCCGTGTCGCACGCGCGTCCGGTGTGTAGCGCGGCCATACCGACACGTCGCTGGCGGACGGATCGCCGTATCGGGCGAAATCGGCCCACGCACGCTGCACGCGTGCAGCCAGGTCGAACCGCTCGCCAAGCGTGTCGGCCGAATACCGTGCGTTCGGGAGATCGGCGTCATCCCAGGCCGGCAATGGGTAGTCGAGCATGCCGAACACGAACGGGATTTCGGCGCCGTGAATCGAGTAATGGCCGCCGCAGCACGGGAATGCCCAGTCGAACCGGTACATGAACGTGTTCGCATGCCGGCTGTTGCGTTCCGCCAGCGCGACCGCGGGCATCCAGAACAGGACGTCGGTCAGGTCCCTGCCGATCGAGCGAGGCGGTATCGCACACGTACGCCCTGCGGCGTCAGCCGTTGCCCTCGCATCGTCCGGGCCGATGCTGAACGGCCTCAGGCCGTCCTCCAGCGCATCGCGGTAGCCGGCCGGCTCGAGCGGGCCGTGCGCAAGCAGCCGCGGCGCGAGGAAGTACGCCGACTCGTGCCGGGTCGTGCCGATCATCATCGGTACCGATGCGCGCGGGATTCT
The DNA here is from genome assembly GCF_020419825.1 of Burkholderia sp. AU30198. NCBI lineage: Bacteria > Pseudomonadati > Pseudomonadota > Betaproteobacteria > Burkholderiales > Burkholderiaceae > Burkholderia > Burkholderia sp. AU30198. Next base: position 209,061 of record NZ_JAIZSA010000002.1, read on the forward strand.
CGACGCATCGATGACGACACCATCGTCGACGGGCCAGAACGCGGTATAGCCATACCGGTCGATCAGGCGCCGCGCGGCCGCAAGCGCCTGTTCGTCGCTGATCGTATCGAGTGCGCGGATGTCGGCGCCAAGCATCGACAGGAATTCGTCGGCCCTGACCTTTGCCTGCGCTCGCGTCAGCAGGGTGAGAAAGGCCCCGCTCTGGACGATCGCCTTGTGAAACAGGCCATCGGCCGACGGCATCATCGTGAGCGCGCAGATCTTCCCGCCACCGCCCGATTCACCGAACAGCGTCACGTTGCCTGCATCGCCGCCGAACGCGCCGATGTGTGCCGCAATCCATTCGAGCGCCAGCACGATATCCTGCTGCCCCACGTTCGCGGCAATCGAACGGCTGTCGCCCCGATCGCCGAAGTGCAGGTAACCGAAGGCGTTGAGGCGATGGTTGATCGACACGACCACCACCTGCTCCCTCTCGGCGAGCACGCGTCCGTCGTACAGGGACAGGTTGGCGGACCCGGACAGATAGGCGCCGCCATGCAACCACACCATCACCGGCAAGCGATCGCCGGGCGCCGCCGACGCCGGCGTCCAGACGTTGAGATTGAGACAATCCGCCGAGTGATCTCCATCGAACTGCCATGCGGGCAAGTCGTCGTTGACCTGCGGACACGCATCGCCGTAGCGGCGGCAATCGCGGATTCCGTCCCATGCCGGCGCCGGCACGGGCGGCCTGAACCGCAAGTCGCCGACCGCAGCCTTTCCGTAAGGAATGCCAAGAAATTGACAGACGCCATCCTTGCAGCTGCCGCGGATACTGCCCTGCGGAAGCGTCAGCACGCCGTCGCGGCGCTCGGTGCAGTCGTCGATCGTGGAGAGGCTTGCCTGTTCGTTCATCGTGCTTTCAATGCCCGGGTAGATGGGTTCGAGGTTCGTTGACGCGAAGTGTACCGTCCAGCCGGTACAGTACCGAACTCAAAAAAAATGGCAAAGGGAATTTGTATAATGCACCGTCCAGCCGGTACGGCTTATTTCGGTGCATTTTCCGCGCAATTCCCGATGAACGAGAATATCGATAGCGAAATTGGCGACACCAAGAGAAAAATATTCGAAGCCTCACGAAAAATCCTGCAGGACAAAGGCATCCTGGGATTAACCCTTGCCGAGGCCGCCTCGGTTGCGGGCATCAGCAAGGGGGGGCTGCTCTATCACTTCTCGAGCAAGTCGGAACTCCTCGCAGGGCTGCTGCATTTCGAAGCGACCACCTTCGAGCAGGCCGTGACCGACGCCGCGCTGGCGGACGGCCAGCCCGGCGCCTGGACCCGCGCGTACATCATCGCAAGCTCCGAGCAGGCGCTCCAGGGCAGGAGCTTGTCGGCCGTGATCGGCAGCCTGCTCCTGGAGCCGAGCCTGCTCCCCGTCTATGCGGGCCACGCTGCCCGCTGGACGGAATTGCTGAGCCGGGACGCGTTGCCGGAACGGACCGCGCGGATCATCCGCTTTGCCGTCGAAGGATTGTGGTTCGATGAAGTGTGCGGGGTACGTCCGCTGGACCCGACGCAGCGCCAGGCATTCATCGACGAATTGCTGGCGATGACACGCCCGAACGACTGAAGCCCGCCAACGTGCGGCGGGTGCCTGCCGAGCCTGCGTCCGATTTGGTCTGAAGCAGCTTCCGCGCCCGTAGTCGGCGGCGGCTACGCCTCACGCCCCCTCGTGAGCGGCTCGGGCGTCAGACAGCCCAGCCCAGCCAGCCTTGAAGCGCCTCAATAGCAGTTCGCTATCAACCCCATTGCCAGCAATGCTTTCAAACATATCGCCAAGTTACGATATAAGATTCGCCCATCGACGATGCCCCATTGCCTGACCGAAACGCCAAACCCATCCATGCCGACCGAACTCGACATCGAAGCGATCCTGAAAGCGCTCTCGAACCCCGTGCGCCGGGAAATTCTCGTCTGGCTGAAAACGCCGGACGTGCATTTCCCGAACCAGACGCTGCCGTACGAACACGGCGTCTGCGCGGGCCAGATCGACGCGCGCTGCGGGCTGTCGCAATCGACCGTCTCCGCGCACCTCGCGACGTTGCAGCGCGCGGGGCTCGTGACGTCGACACGGATCGGCCAATGGGCGTTTTTCCAGCGCAACGAGGCCGTCATCGACGCATTTCACGACGCCCTGCGCCGCGAACTCTAGCCAACACGGCCGAACCGGCCATCCGGGTTGCGGTCGCCGATGACGCGACGGTTGCCCGCCTTTCGTGAAGAGGTTATTTGCCATGCCCACACTGTTCGATCCCGTCACCCTCGGCGACCTGACCCTGCCGAACCGCATCGTGATGGCCCCGCTCACCCGCTCCCGCGCGGGCGCGGCACGCGTGCCGAACGCACTGATGGCCCGCTACTACACCGAGCGCGCCACGGCCGGCCTGATCATTACCGAGGCAACGTCGGTCACGCCGCAGGGCGTCGGCTATGCGGATACGCCCGGCATCTGGTCCGACGAGCAGGTCGAGGGCTGGAAACAGGTGACGCAGGCCGTGCATGCGGCCGGTGGGCGCATCGTGCTGCAGCTCTGGCACGTCGGCCGGATCTCCGACCCGGTGTTCCTGAACGGCGACCTGCCGGTCGCGCCGAGCGCGATTGCCGCGGGTGGCCACGTGAGCCTCGTGCGTCCGCAGCGCCCGTACGTGACGCCGCGCGCACTCGAGCTCGACGAAATCCCGGGCATCGTCGCCGCTTACCGCAAGGGCGCCGAGAATGCGAAGGCCGCCGGCTTCGACGGTGTCGAGATCCACGGCGCGAACGGCTACCTGCTCGACCAGTTCCTGCAGGACAGCACCAATCGCCGCACCGATGCATACGGTGGCCCGATCGAGAACCGCGCACGCCTGCTGCTCGAAGTGGTCGACGCCGCGATCGACGTGTGGGGCGCCGGCCGTGTCGGCGTGCACCTTGCACCGCGCGGCGACGCGCATACGATGGGCGATTCCGATCCGGCGGCAACGTTCGGCTATGTCGCGCGCGAGCTCGGCCGCCGCAAGATCGCGTTCATCTTCACGCGCGAATCGTATTCGGGCGACCACTTGAGCCCGCGCCTGAAGGAAGCGTTCGGCGGCCCGCTGATCGCGAACGAGCAGTTCACGCTCGACACCGCGCAGGCCGCACTCGCGAACGGCAGCGCCGACGCGATCGCATGGGGCAAGCTGTTCATCGCGAACCCCGACCTGCCGCGCCGCCTCGAACTCGGCGCAGCGCTCAACAAGCCGGTGCCGGAGACGTTCTACGCGGAAGGCGAAACGGGTTATACCGATTACCCGGCGCTGAGCGACGCGGCCTGATCGCGCAGCGAGCCATGCGCGACGAATGGACCGGCCTCGCCCGTCCGTTCGTCGCGCACACCACCGGGCGGGCATGCAATGCGCTCGCCCTTCCCGCTCACCGCCTGCCGTCCACGGCGGGCGCGTCCACGAACAACGCCAGACCGACCAGGCTCGCCGCGCTACATCCCAGCACATACCACGCAGGGGCGTAAAAACTGCCGGTCGCGCGCCACATCGCACCGACGATCAGTTGGGCGAACCCGCCGAAAATCGTCACACCGAGCGCATAGATCATCCCGAGCGACATCGCCCGCACTTCGGGCCGAAATGCATCGAGAATCATCACGAAGCCGGCGGGACTCGACAGCGTCATCAAGCCGATCAGCACGATCACGACCGCGACCGCGGTGACCACCGACGGCCACATGCTCATCGCGTAAAACGCCGGCAGCACGAGCACGGCCGACGCGACACACGTCACGCCCACCAGCCGCTTGCGACGACGCACGCGATCCGCGAGCCGTCCCGCGAGCGGCGAACCAATCAGCAGCACGACGCCCGCCGCGCAGCCCGACAGCAGCGACACCGACGCCGGCATGCCGACGGTCAGCGTCAGGAACGATGGCAGGAAAAATACGATCGTATAGGTGGTCGACGTGCCGCCGATCACGAGCAGCGTACCGGCCACGACCTGCCGCCACGGAATGCGTGCACGCTCACGCGGTGCGCCGGCCGCCGCGTGCGGCAGCGTATCGTCGAGGTGACGCCGCAGATAGAAGCCGACCGGGCCGATCAGCAGACCGAGCACGAACGGTACGCGCCATCCCCACGCGTGCAATGCTTCGGGCGACAGTGCGCGCGACAGCGTCAGCGCGACGAACGCGCCGACCAGCGTCGCGCCGCCCTGGCTCGCCATCTGCCAGCTCACCCGCTCGCCGCGCCGGCCGGTGTCGCCCGACTCCATCAGCAGGGTCGTCGCAGCGCCGACTTCGCCCCCCGCCGAAAAGCCCTGCAGCAAGCGCCCGATGACGATCAGCAGCGGCGCGGCGATGCCGATCTGCGCATAGGTCGGCGCGAAGCCGATGATCCCGGTGCCGAGCGCCATCAACGCGACCGTCAGCACGAGTGCCGGCTTGCGCCCGGCACGGTCCGCATAGGCGCCGATCGCGACGCTGCCGAGCGGCCGCGCGACGAACCCGACGCCGAACGTCGCGAGCGACAGCATCAGCGCGCCGACGTCGCTCGACGCGGGAAAGAACAGTTTGCCGATCAGGGCGGCGAAAAAACTGTAGACGGTGAAGTCGAAGAACTCGAGTCCGTTGCCGAGTGCGGCCGCAACGACCGTGCGGCGCGTCACGCGCGGCGCGGCATCGACCGGCGCAGCAGCCGTGCGATTCAGGGTATGCATCGGAAAATTCCCGTTCAGAAGTTGTGATACATGCCGAGCGACAGCGTCACGGGGGTCGTCCCGGTGCGTGGTGCGGTGCCGCCCGGCTCGGTCGGCAGCGGGTTGCCGTTCAGCAACACGGTCGAGATGCCGTAATTGCGGATGAACCCCGCACGCGCATAGAGGCCCGTGCGTTTCGACAGCAGGTAGTCGTAGCCGAGCATCGCACCGAGCGCCGAGTCCTTGGCCGGCTGGCCGGCCGCGTCGCGTACGCCCGACGTATCGCGATAGACGACCGACGCGCGAATCGCATTGACGCCGAACGGCACGATCGCGCCGACCGTGTAGACGCGCGCGATGCCGTCGCCGGCCAGCTTCGGCGCGTACTGGTTGAACGATGCGGACAGCACGATCCGCCCCGTGTCATAGACGGCGCCGAGCCCGTACAGGTCGTTGCGCACGGTGCTCGCCCCGTTGACGCCCCACACCTGGTTGTAGCTCGCGGCCAGATAGGTCGTGCCGTTGTACCACTGCAGCAGCGCACCTTGCGCGGACGCCGCGGGCGCGCGCCCGGCAACGTTGCTCGGCGCATACATCAGCATCAGCGACGTGGTGCCCGCGACGATCGGCGTACGGTACGTGATGGCGTTGTCGACGCGCGCCGGCAATTGCGTCGCCCCTGGCCCGAGGTCCGAGTTGTAGCCGACGCCGCGGCTCGTCTGCACGGCTGCCGCGCCCAGCCACGTATAGACCGAGTTCGTGCCCACCGTGCCGAACACGTCGATGAACAGCGGCAGCGCCGTGCCGATCTGCTTGCCGAGACGCAGCCGCCCGAAGCTGTCCGACGACAGGCCGACCCACGACTGCCGGTTGTAGGTCGACTGCTTGTCCTGCTGCGCGCCGTTGTTCGCGAGAAAACCGCTTTCAAGGTTGAACTCGGCACGCCAGCCGCCGCCGAGGTTCTCACGGCCGAAGAAGCCGAATTTGGAGGTCCACTCGCCGCCGCTCTGCGTCTGCCACAGCGAATGGCCGCCGACCGTCTGGTAGTTGATCCCCATGTCGACCGAACCATACAGCGCGACGCCCTCCGTCAGTCGACCGTTGTACTCGGGCACCGCCGCCAGCAACACGTCCTGATAGGGCACGGCGCGCGCGTTGCCGGCGCCGAGCGCGAGACAGGCCGCGCCAAGTGCAAATCGCTTCTTCATTCGTTATCCTTATCGTCAAGTCAATCCATGTCCGGCCGGCGCGTCTCCGGTGCGCCGTCGTCAGCCCGCCTTCAGGAAGCGTTCGGCGATACCGGCGAAATAGGCCGCCCCCCAGCTCAGCGCGGTGTCGTTGAAGTCGTAACCCGGGTTGTGCACCGAACACCCGCCCCGGGAATCGACGCCGTTACCGATCAGCACGTAGCAGCCTGGTACGCATTCGGTCATCCACGAGAAATCCTCGCTGCCCATCACGCCGTCGGGTAACAGCATGAGCGCGCCTTCGCCGGCCAGCGCCGCGATCGTCTCGACCGCGAGATCCGACGCCGCGCGGTCGTTGTCCACGACACGCGAGATCGAGTGGTATTCGATCTGCGCGGTCATCCCGTAAGCCTGCGCCTGTGCGTCGACGATCCGGCGGATCCGCGCCTCGATTTCGTCGCGCGTGGCCGCATCGAGCGCACGCACGGACAACTGCAGCGTCGCGGTTTCCGGAATCACGTTCGGCGCGGTGCCCGCATGGAACGTGCCGACGGTCACGACGGCCGGTTTCAGCGGATCGACGTTGCGGGAGACGATCGATTGCAGCGCGGTCACGATTTGCGCGCCCGCGACGATCGGGTCGCTCGCGAGCTGCGGCATCGCACCGTGCCCGCCCTTGCCCGTCACGGTGATCGTCACCGAATCGGATGAGGCCATCATCGGCCCGTAGCGCAACGCGAAATGGCCGACCGGCACGCCCGGCGCGTTGTGCAGCGCGTACACGCGTTCACACGGGAAACGTTCGAACAGGCCATCGTCGATCATCCGCTTTGCGCCACCGAGCCCTTCCTCGGCTGGCTGGAAAATCACGTTGAGCGTGCCGTCGAATCGGCCCTGTTCGGCCAGATAGTGCGCGGCGGCGAGCAAGATCGCCGTATGGCCGTCGTGTCCGCACGCGTGCATCGTGCGCGCAACCGTGCTCGCATACGGCAGCCCCGTCGCCTCCTCGATCGGCAGCGCGTCCATGTCGGCGCGCAGGCCGAGCGTGCGCGCCGACGCGCCGCGCCGCAATTGGCCGACGACACCCGTGCCGCCCACGCCCGTCGTCACGTCGTAACCCCATGCGGCCAGCTGTTCGGCAACGAGCTGCGCGGTGCGGGTCTCGGCGAAACCGAGCTCGGGATGGGCGTGGATGTCGCGGCGGATCGCCACGAATCGGGACTCCGACTCGCGAATCGCCGCGAGTACGTGAGCAAGGTTCTGCGTCATGAATGGCTCCGTGGAATCGGCCGCGTCGCGACCGTCTCGGCCAAGCATAGAGACGCGTTTCGGGTCAAAAAACTCACGAATTTTGATGCGGATAACTTTTGGTAATATCTTCCGCATCATGAAAATCCATCAATTGCGCGCGCTCGTCGCGGTCACGACGGCCGGCAGCATCAAGGCCGCCGCCCGGACCCTGCACGTCACGCAGCCGGCCATCAGCAAGGCGATCCAGGAACTGGAGAACGAGTTCGGCTTACCGCTCCTCGAGCGCAAGCCGTGGGGCGTCGCGCCGACGCCGGAAGGCGACGCGCTGCTGGGGCGCGCGCAGGCTGTCGTGCGCGAGCTCGAACGGGCGAGCGAGGACATGGCGCACATGAAGGGGCTGCGAGACGGGCGGCTCGTGATCGGCTTCACGCCGATCGTCGCGGTGACGGGCTTTGCGGAGGCCTACGCCGCGTTCCGCCGCCACTGGCCGAACGTCGAGTGCGAACTGCGTGAACTGACGTTCAACCTGCTCTCGGAACAGTTGCGCAATCGCACGCTCGATCTCGCCTTCGTCGCCGTCACGGGCCCCATTGCCGAGTCGGTCGACATCAAGGCGATCCGCACGTTCGACACCGCGTTCGTCACCCGTGAGAACGGACGCTTTGCGGGCGCGACATCGCTCGACGCGCTGCGCGACGCGGAATGGATCCACGCCGATGCGAGCGACAACTTCCCTACGTATATCCGTGACCTGCACGCGCACGCGGGCCTGCCCCCGCCGCGCTGCATCACGCGCTGCACGTCGTATGCGCTGTTCTACAGCCTGATGATGACCAACGATGCGATTTTCTCGTGGACCCGGCTCTCGCTCGCGGAAACCGTGTTCGGCCAGAAGCTGACGCCGCTGCCGTTACCGATGTCGCCGCCACCGCTGCAGTTGTACCGGCTCACGCCGCCGGGGCTGCAACTGACGCGGCCCGCGTCCGACTTTCTTGCACACGTGGAAGCCGCGTTCGCGTCGCTGCCGCTTACCGGAAACCAGGCATTGCGCTGATACCGGATCGTGACGCAGACGGCACCCTCACTCGCCGGAACTGCGTCAGCCCGGAACGCGCATCCGCATGAACACGCGCTGTGTCTCGTCGAGCCCGAGCGCGACGTGGTGCGCGCGGATCGCACGCAGCGTGTCGTCGAGCGTGGCGTCGTCGACGATGCTGAAACCCAGCCGCGCGTAGTACGGCGCATTCCACGGCGCGTCGCGAAACGTGGACAGCACGACCTCCGCGATGCCTTCCTGCGCCGCGCGCGCAGTCACCTGTTCGATCAGCCGCGCGCCGATTCGCTGTCCGGCATGCGACGGTGCGACATCCAGTTCTTCCAGATAAAGCCGCTGCGCATCGAGCAGCCGGTAGAACGCAAACCCGACGCACGCCCCGCGCGCATCGACTGCCACATAGGCCCGGCCGCCATCGATGCGTACGAGCACGGCGGTCGTATCGGTCGGCTCGGCTTCCGCGATGTGGGTCATGCCGATTTCGCGAAACCGCTGCGCGGCAGCGACTTCGACAGCGGCCATCGCGGCCGCGTCTTCCCGCGTGGCGGGACGGATCAGGATCGGTGCAGTCATGACGGCAATTCAGGCAGACAGTCTGGAACGGCCGTCACTATAATCGAAACTTCATACGTTTCGAACGCCCCGCCCACGAGGTCCGTCATGACGCTGTCCGCGCTCGCCGTCTTCGCTGCCACCCTGCTCGTCACCGCCGGCACGCCCGGGCCGAGCGTCGCCGCGCTGGTCGCGCGCGTGCTGACGAACGGCGTGCGGGACGTGCTGCCGTTCCTGGCGGCCATGTGGCTCGGCGAAGCGCTGTGGCTCACGCTCGCGGTCGCGGGGCTCTCCGCGTTCGCCCGCACGTTCGAGACGGGCCTGATCGTGCTGAAGCTGCTCGGCGTCGCGTACCTGCTGTTCCTCGCCTGGAAGATGTGGATTGCACCGACCGAGACCGGCACCGACGACCTGCCGCGCGGCCAGTCGCCGTGGCGCATGTTCGTCGCGGGCATGCTCGTCACGCTCGGCAACCCGAAGATCATGGTGTTCTATCTCGCGCTGCTGCCGACCATCGTCGATCTCACGCACGTCGGCGTAACCGCGTGGGCCGAACTGGTCGGCACGATGCTCGCGGTCCTGATCCTGGCCGACTGCTTCTGGTCGCTGCTTGCGTCGCGTGCACGGGCTTTCCTGACGTCGGCACGCGCGAAGCGGATCGCCAACCGCACGAGCGCGACCGCGATGGCCGGTGCAGCAGTAGCGATCGCAACGCGCTGAGCGGCGTCCGTCGCGCGCCACGTCGTCGCCAGTCGACCCGCCCGCCATGTCGCAACTCGGAGCCATGCCTCCCGCGCTCGCCGCCCAGTCGATTTCCCGTCGCGAAATCGTGCTGCCGCTTGCCGCCGCACTCGAATGCATCGACTTTTGCGAGTGCCATCGCATCCCGATCTACGGCTGGGAAGGCTGGGTCCTGACCATCGACGGTCGGGTTGGGCACGGTAGCGCGCCGCAAGGCACCGTCTGCCTCGCAGACTGGCCGCTCGAGGACGCCGCCGCGTTCTGCCGCCGCACGATGGTGTCCGACGCCGAAGCGTGGCAGACCGACAATCCCGGAACCACGGACAAGCTGCATTTCTGCATTACGATCGGCGACTCGCCCGAGTCGCCGCGCTCGCACAGCGGTAACTGACCAGCAAACCCGAACGGAAATCCGCTCACTGCACCGGAGGGGAATCGACATGAAAACCTGGCTATCGGCTGCCCTGCTCTGCCTGTCCGCCACGGTCGCGCACGCGGCCGGCGTCAAGTTCGCCAGCATCCCGGCCGACGCGGCCGGCCCCGAGCTGCGCGCGGCCATCTGGACGCCCTGCGCGACACCCGCGCAACCGCTCACGATCGGCCCGTTCCTGCTGAAAGGGCTGCGCGACTGCCCGACCGTCGGCGACAAGCTGCCGCTCGTCGTGATCTCACATGGCCACGCCGGCACGTACTTCGGGCATCACGATCTCGCCGAAACGCTTGCCGATGCGGGCTTCGTCGTCGCGGCGATCAACCATCCCGGCGACACGCATGCCGACACCAGCCACTCGGCCGACCTGAGGGAACTGGCCGAACGGCCGGTGGACATCAAGCGCCTGGTCGACTACATGCTGGCCAACGGGCCCGACGCCGCGCATATCGATCCCGCGCGGATCGGCTTCTTCGGCTTCTCGCGCGGCGGCTACACGGGCCTCGTGCTGGCCGGCGCCAATCCGGATTTCGTGCACGCGCACGTGGCCTGCCCCGACCCGACCTGGCTGATCTGCAAGCAGATCCGCGACCATGACCTGCCGCCCCAGCCGCTCACGCACGATCCGCGGATCAAGGCCTACGTCATCGCCGACCCGATGAACGAATTCCCGACCGCCGATACGCTGAAGGATGTGCACGCGCCGATCCAGCTCTGGGCGTCCGAAGCGGGCGGCGACGGCGTCGAGCCGGAAACAGTGCCCGCGCTGGCCGGCCTGCTGCCGCAACGGCCGGAATTCCACGTCGTGCCGAATTCCGCGCATTTCGCATTTCTCGCACCGTGCTCCGAGCAACTGACGCGCAACTCGCCCGAAGTCTGTACCGATGCAAACGGATTCGATCGCGCGGCATTCCACGACTCGCTCGACGCAAAGGCGCTCGCGTTCTTCAGCGCCCAGCTCCGCTAACAGCGAAACGTCTTGCGCCAGACGCCCGGCGCCGGCACATGATCGTTGCACGCGATCAGCGCGCGCACCAGCGCCCAGTCGTCGTCATCGCAGAAGTCGAGCAGCATCGCGCCGCACGGGCCGCGCTGCGCGCGCAGCCGTTCGGCCAGCCGCGCATGAATACCCTGCACCCTGCCGTCACCGTGCGCGACCACGGACGGATTCGCGCCCATCCCGGTCCCGCTGCAGAAGTTGATCGCCCAGCGGCCGCTGTCCGGCGACGGCAGGTCCGTCAGCAGCGCGTCGATCGCACGCCACTTCCAGCCGATCGACGCGGCCACCGGCACGCGATATTCGTCCTGGATCACGAACGCACCATCGGGATGATCGATCGTGAACGTCGCGTTGTCGGGCCATGCGGTCAGGTCGATGCCAAGCGGCCGGCTGCTGCGAAAGCGCCGCAGCAGCACGATCGCGCCACGCACGTCGCCGAGCGCCGGCAGCGGGCCGCCGGCATGCCAGCGCAGCCGCGGGTGCCGCGCGCGATGCGCATCGAACGTCGCATCGAAACTGCGCGTGCACGCGTGCGCCGGCCATTCGTCCTTCACCGACATCACGATGCATTCGCGCGGATGCGCATCGAGAAAACGCGCACAGGTTGCCAGCACGTCGTCGAACGTCATGCCGAGCGCGATGCCGCCGTGATGGATCGCGAACGCATCGCGCACGTGCCGGCAGCGGATGTCGAGCAACCGTACGCCATGCGCGAGCTGCGCGTCGAGCGGCGCACGCTGGGTGCGCACGAGCGGATCGTCGACGGTATACGCACAGGTGTCATGGCTGCCCGGTAGGGTCAGCGTATGCAGCAGCCGCGCGTCGTCGAGTGCCGACATCCAGTCGGCAGGCGGCGTGCACGTATCGTGGCTCGAAGGAATCATGAATCGATGAATGACAAGGAAAGAAAACCGTGGGTAACGGCGTCGGATGTCGCGGCACGCGCGGGCGTCTCGCGCTCCGCGGTGTCGCGTGCGTTCTCGCCGACGGCAAGCATCGCCCCGCAGACGCGTGAGCGCGTGATGGTCGCCGCGCGTGCGCTTGGCTACCAGGTCAACCTGATCGCGCGCGACATGATCACGCAGCGCAGCAGCATGATCGGCGTCGTGACGGCCGGGTTCGAGAATCCGTTCCGCGCGCGGCTGCTGTCGGACCTGATGGCCGCGCTCGGGCAGCGCGCGCTCACGCCGCTCGTGACCAATGCGGAAGATCCGCGCCAGGTCCGGCAATCGCTCGAACAGTTGCTCAGCTACCGGATCGCGGGCCTCGTGATGACGTCCGCGTCGCCGCCGCTGTCGGTCGCGCAGCAGTATCTCGAACACCGGATCCCGGTCGTGATGATCAACCGCGAGGCGAACCTGCCGGGCGCGGACATCGTCGTCAGCGACAACGCTGCGGGCGCCGTCCATGCGGCGCAGCGGCTCGTGCGGGCCGGCGCGCACCGGCTCGCGTTCGTCGGGCCGCGCGGCGCGAGCTACAGCGCGCAATCGCGTGCTGCCGCGTTCGAGCAGGCGATCGGGCGCGGCGACGCATTCGACGCGACGCTCGCGCACGTGCTCGACACACCGTCCGACACCCATGCGAGCGGCGTCGAAGCGGCGCGGCAACTGTTCGCGAACGGCAAGCGGCCCGACGGTGTGTTCTGCTCGTCGGACCTGCTCGCGCTCGGCGTGATCGACGTCGCGCGCGGCGAATTCGGGTTGCGCGTGCCGGACGACGTGCGCGTGATCGGCTTCGACGACATCCCGGCCGCCGAATACGACGCCTATCGGCTCACGACGCTCCGGCAGGACACGCGCGGCCTCGCGCAGGCGGCAGTCGACCTGCTCGCCGACCGGATGCAGACGTTCGACGGCCCGTCGCGCACGCGCGTCGTGCCGGTCACGCAGGTGGTGCGGGCCAGTTGCGAGTAACACGGGGAGATCGGGCGCGGCGCTGCCGCGCGTCACTTCAGCCCGCCCGCGAACCCGCGCAACAGGTAGCGCTGCACGTAGCCGGCCACGGCCAGGGTCGGTAGCGACGCCATCAGCCCCGCGCTCATCAGGTCGCCCCAGTCGATGCCGTTCTCCGTCACGTAGCCGGCAATCGCGAGCGGCAGCGTGAAGCGGCTCGGCGTCGACACGAACAGCAGCGCGATCAGGAATTCGTTCCACGCGGCGATGAACACGAAGATCGCGGTCGCGATCAGCCCCGGCGCGCACAACGGCAGCACGATCTGCACGAGCCGTCGCGCGAGCCCCGCGCCATCGATGCAGGCCGCTTCCTCGTATTCGATCGGCACGTCGCGCACGAATGCGAGCAGCATCCAGATCGCCATCGGCAACGCGTAGATCTGGTACGCGAGCACCAGGCCGAGCGTCGAATCGAGCAGGTGCAGCCGCTTCGCGAGCGCGAACAGCGGCACCGCGATCGTGATCGGCGGCATCAGCTTCAACGCGAGCACGAGCACCAAGAACAGCAGGTCGAGCCGCGCCGGAAACCGCAGCCGCACGAGCGCATACGCGGCCGGAAACGCGAGCGCCAGCGCGAGCAGCGTCGTGCCGAAGCCGACCAGCAATGAATTGAACAGCGGCACGCCGATGCCGTTGGACCAGACCGACGCGAAATGCTCGAAGGTCGGTGCGGCCGGCCAGATCCGCAACGGATGGTCGAGGCGTTCGAGCGTCGGCATGAACGCCGCGCCGGCCATCCACAGGCACGGCAGCAGCAACAGCGCGAGCGCTGCGATGCGCAGTGCCCACGGCAGCGCGCGACCGAAAGCGGCGCCCGTTCGTGCGCCCGTGATGCCCGCGGGTTGCGCCGTCATGCGCGCCGCTTGCGAACCGTCTGCCATACGTACCCCGAAACCAGCAGCGCGGACGCCGCGAGCATCAGCACCGACGCGGCACTCGCCGGCCCGACGTTGAAGAAGCGGAAGCCCGTGTCGTAGATATAGGTCGACAGCGTCTGCGTCGCGTTGCCGGGGCCGCCGCCCGTCAGCGCATAGACCTTGTCGAACAGCTTGAATGTATCGATCGAGCGCAGCAGCAGCGCGAGGCCGATCTGCGGTGCCGCGAGCGGCAGCGTGATGTCGCGCAGGCACTGCCACTCGCTCGCGCCGTCGGTGCGCGCGGCTTCGTACAGTTCCTGCGGGATCGACTGCAGCCCCGCGAGCACGATCAGGAACGCCATCGGCGTCCACTGCCATACGTCGACGAGCGCGAGCGACCACAGCGCGAGATGCGGATCGGACAGCCAGCGCACGCCTTCGATGCCGAACGCCGCGAGCAGCGCGTTCAGGAAGCCGTCGAAGTTGAGCCAGTTGCGCCAGATCGCCGAGCACACGAGCGTGGACAGCATCATCGGCAGGATCGCAAGCGGCAGCGCGATGCGCCGCCCCGGAAACGCACGCACGAACAGCAGCGCGAGGCCGAAACCCAGCGCGACTTCGGCGAGCGACGCGACGATCGTGAAGCGCAGCGTGTTGCCGAAGCCGGCCGTGAACGCGTCGTCGCCGAGCACCGCGCGATAGTTCGCGAGCCCGGCAAACGCACGCCGGCCGGCCGAGTAGTCGACCTGGCAGAACGAATCGATCAGCACCTGCGCGACCGGATACAGCGCGAGCGCGGCAAGCACCAGCAGCGCGGGCCCGAGCAGCGCGACGAACGGCAGGCTGCGGCCGAAGGCTTTCATGCGCGGTATCCCTTCGATGGTTCGAGGCGAGCCGTCACTTGCCGGCCGCGGCCGTCGCCTGTGCGATCTTCTGCTGCGCCTGACGCAGTGCGGCATCGGGTGCGGCCTGCCCCGTCAGCGCGAGCTGCAGCTGGTCGCCGAGAATGCTCTCGACCTGCTGCCAGTCCTTCACGCGCGGCCGCGCACGGCCGGCTTCGAGCGCCTTCAGTTGATCCGGATACCAGCGGTACAGGCGCACCAGCGCCGGATCGTTGAACACGCTGCGGCGGGTCGGCGGAATGCCGATGCCGGCAAGGCGCGTCTGCGTGTCGCGTGCGGTCAGGTACGCGAGGAAATCCTGCGCGAGCTTCGCGTGCGGCGCGTCCTTCGGAATACCCATTTGCCAGATGCCGAGCATCGGCGCCGGGCCCGCGGTCTGCCCCGGCGGCGGCTGCAGCGCGATCTGCCCGACCACGCGCGACTGCTTCGGATCGTCGAGCGCCGGCACCCACGCCGGCCACACCTCGATCGACTGCGCGGCCGTGCCGCGCTGCAGTGCATCGCGCACTTCCGCCGCGCCGTACACGTCGACGTCCTTCGGCGCGGACGCCTTCAGCGCGAGGAAGGTCTTCAGCGCGGCCTGCGCCTCGCGCGAATCGATCGTCACGTTGCCGGCATGGTCGAACACGTCGCCGCCGTAGGCCCACAGGATCGGCAGGAAGCCCGTCACGACCGGGTTGCCCTTCGTGCCGCGGAACACGACGCCCGACACGCTCTTGTCCGCGCCGCCGACGGTCTGCGCGATCTTCAGCACGTCGTCCCAGTTGCGCGGCGGCTGCAGCTTGTACTTCGCGAGCAGGTCCTTGCGGTACGCGAACATCTCGACGTTGCCGACGATCGGCAGCGCGTACAGCGCACCGGCCGCGTTGCGGCCGAGCGCGACGGCGGACGGCACGAGATCGGCATCCGCGAGCGACGCGGGCAGCGGCTTCAGCCAGCCGTTGCCGATGAATTCGGGTGCCCACGTGTCGTCCATCATCACGAGGTCGTATGCGCCGGTGCCTTCGCGCATCGACAGCTTGAGCTTCTGGTACAGGTTCGCGTTCGGCAGCTTGAGCAGCTCGATCTCGGTGCCCGGGTGCAGCTTGTTGAAGCCGGCGACGGCGTCGGCCAGCCCCTTGCCGTAGATGTCGTCGCGGCCCGCGATGACGAGATCCGCGGCAACGGCGTGCGTGGCGGCGAAGGACAGCGCAAGGGCGGCGGACAGCGCGCGCAGGCGGCTCAGCAAGGTCATGAGGTCTCTCTCGTTCGGCGTGGTGGCGGGACGGCCAGGCGTTGCACACGTGTGCAACGCGGGCGACGCTTCTGGCCGCCTGAAGCGAACGCCATTGTTCACGCCGATCGTTAAGAATTTATGGCACGCGGCGATCGCCGGTGCGCGGCGCCTGCCGCAGCGAGTCGGGCGGCAGCCCGGCGGCCCACCACCCGCCCGCTGCCCGCCACCCGTTGCACGCCGATGGCTGCCCGCGTTCCGCGCGCCGTGTCCCGTGCCCCGTGCCCCGCGCTCAAAAATTCACGCGAATACCCGCCATCACCGCCAGTTGCCGGCTCGAGTTGCTGTTCGCGAGCACCGGAATCTGTGCGTAGTTCACCGCGTTGCCGTCCGCATCGGTGCCGAGCCCCTTCCCGCTCGAGATCTGGCCGATCGCGACCGCATACAGCGCCGTGCGCTTCGACAGGCTGTAGTTCGTGCCGACGTTCACCTGGTGGAACCGCGTCGTGCCTCGCCCGTCGGTATGCGCGGCGTTGAAGATATAGGCGACGCCGCCCTGCAGCGCGGGCGTGAACATGTAGGTGGCGTTCAATTCGCCGATATCGAACGTGAACGCCTGCGTGCGCGGCTGCGCGGCGGTCGAGAAATAGCGGCTGTCGCCGAGGCGCGTATGCGTATAGGTAAGCGCGATCGTCGCATCGCCGAACGTGACCGACCCGCCCGCGCCGAACGCGCGCATCGAGCCGGCATCCTGCAGCAGGCAGTACATCGCGCCCGGGTTGCTGCACGCGAAATCGCCGATATAGCCGCTCGCGCCGCCGAGCGCCGCGTCGAGCGGCTGGTGCAGGTCGAGGTAGCCGACCGAGAACGCGACCGGCGCGCGCGTGTACGTCGCGGCCACCGCATAGCCGCGCTTCGCGGAGAAATCGCCGGCCTGGCCACCGAAGCTGAACGTGCCGCCGAACGTGAGGCCGTTGAAATCGGCGCTGGTGAACTTCACCGCATTGTTGAAGTTGAACGCGGCGTTCAGGTTGTCGACGTCGCCGAGGTGCGAGCCGTAAGGCGTCGCCCAGTTGTTGCTCGACACGTACGCGCCGAGCATGTCCGTGTACGAGTCATATTGGCGGCCGAGGCCGAGCGTGCCGATCCCGTCCTGGCGCAGCCCGACCCACGCCTGCCGGCTGAAGGCCGTGCCGCCCTGCAGCGCCTGCCCGTTCGCCGACAGGAACTGCTGCTCGAGCGTGAACACCGCATTGAGCCCGCCGCCGAGCGGTTCGGCACCCTGGAAGCCGAAGCGCGACGGCACGAGGTTGCCGCCGCCCATCTGCCACGCATGGCCGCCGCCTGTGCTGCCGTCGGCGCGCGTGAACTGCTGGTTCGTCGAGTAGATGATGCCGGTGTCCACCGTGCCGTACAGCGTCACGCTGCCCGAGGTCTGCGCGTGTGCGTGCATGCAACCCAGCGTAGCCGCAGCCGCGGCCAGTCGTCGTCCGATCTTCATGTCCCGCCCCTCTTTTGTCATCGATTCGCAGTGCAGATCGATGGGGTTATCGATATGGGTGACAGGACTCTATCCAGCGAAAATTCAGGACCTCTATCGCAAATCGGCAAACAGTCGCACGCGTTGCCCGCGACGTTGCCCGGCGGCGCCGTCGCAGTGCGCGTGCGTCATTCGGGGCGGGTCGTCTGGGACGGCAGCTCGCCGAACAGGTCGCGATACTCGCGCGCGAAATAGCCGAGGTGCGTGAAACCCCAGCTCGCGGCGGCCTCGCCGACACCGAGCTGCTGCACCGACGTCGTGCGCAGCATGCGGCGCACCGCGTTCAGCCGGATCGTGCGCAGATAGCCGACCGGCGTGACGTCGGCCACGCGCTGAAAGCTCGTTTGCAGCGTGCGGCGGCTGCAGCGCAGCGCACGGCACAGTTCGAGCACGGTGACGGGTTCCTCGGGCCGGTCGCGCAGATGCTTCTCGCAACGGCTCACGATGTCGCTGTAGGTGGCGTGCGTGATGTCGCGGCGCTCGACGCCGATGCCCTGCTCGAGCGCATCGAGGAACATGCCGAGCATCGCGTCGCGGAACATCTTGCGGGTGGCCGCGTATTCGAGGTGGCCCGGGTTGCGCTGCGCCTCGTCGATCAGCGCCGACAGCCGCACGCCGAGCGCGACGCCCTGCTCGTCGGACAGCCGCGTCACGTGGCGCAGCTTGCGCGCGCCGGATGCGCCGAATTCGGCTTCGCACAGCTCGTCGACCATGTCGGACGCCGCACTGATTCCGACGAGCCCCATTCCTTCCGGCGTGTGGAATTCGAAATCCTCGCCGGCACGCAGCGCGAGCAGCGCGTAGCCGTCGACCGGCTGGCCCTGGAACGTGCCCGCGAGCGGCACCGACAGCGGCACCGCGAGCGACGTGCGCCCGGCCGGCGCGAGCCCGGTTTGCGCGACACGCCGGTTGGTCGTTTCGCGGAAGAAGTGGAAATCGTCGTACAGCACCTGCGTGACGGTGCCCTTGAAGCGGCCCGGCGTCATCTGGCGATAGACCTGATGCCAGCCCGCGATCGCGAGCCCGTGATCGTGCACGTCTTCGTGTGAGCGTGACTGGAACAGCATCGGCATCTCCGGTGAAACCCTTAAACGCGGCTGCCGGATTCGCCCGGCGCGCAACGCCACAGCTTACCCGTGCAAAATCCTGCGCAGTGCGGTTTCGAACGCAAGACAGGCCGCCGACAGCGCGGCGGCCTGCTCGCCCGTCAGCCGGACGTAGCGGCGGAACGACGGCATCCGGTTCACGACCTCGCTGCCGCCGAACGGCACGATCGCGAGCGTCCAGCGGCCGTCGCGCGCGTCGATCGTGCAATCGGTCAGGTGCAGCGGCCGCAGCGCGTCGGCCAGCGACGGCTCGGCAACCAGCTCGGCCAGCGTGTCGGCGAATCCGGGGGCACATCCCGGCGCGGCCAGCGCGTCGATGCCCGTGCAGCGCAGCCAGCCGGTCTGCCGCACGCGCGCACTGCCCTGCACGGCGGGGCCGCACGCGGTTGCCGCCACCTTCACGCTGACCGTATGCATCAGGAACTGGCGGTCGATCCGCTCATCCACGCTCACGCGCACGCCGTTCGGCAGCCGGGCCGTCAGACCAACGGCCCCGTCGGCATCACGCTCGGCGCGCAGGTCGGTCAGCACGCGCGCGGCGATCGCACCGGGCCGATGGCCGGGCGGCGGCGCATCGGGCGCCGCGCGCCAGCGGGCGAGCGTGATCTTCACGATGCGACGTGCTCGTTGCGCAGCACTTCCTCGACCGGCACCGGCTTGAACGGATGCCGGCGCTGCACGACGAGCGTCCAGAACAGCGCGTACAGCGCGGTGAGCCCGAGCATCGCGCCGAACGGCACGTAGATGTCGCGCGCGTTCACGCCCGGCGGCGTGATGTACCAGATCGCCAGGATGATGCCGACGCTCGACACGATCTGCGGCAGCGGGAACAGCGGCGAACGGTACGGGCGCGGCAGGTCCGGGCGGCGAATCCGCAGCATCACGACCGACGCGGTGACGAGCAGGTACGCGGTGCCCCACGCGCAGGTCGCGGCGAGCACGAGGTGCAGGATGCTGTCGAGATTGCCGTTGATCAGCCACGCGTGGAAGATCGGCACGATCGCCGCCGCGACGATGCCGACCACGGGCGTCTTGAAGCGCGGATGCAGGTACGCGAAGCAGCGCGGCAGCGCGCCGTCGATCGCCATCCCGTACAGGATGCGCGGCAGCCCGGCCATCAGCGTGTTGATCGTCGCGGCGCCCGCACACAGGAACGCGATGCCGAACCACACGCGGCCGAACGGCCCAAGCACCTGCAGCGCGAACGCGGGAATCGCGCCCGGCGTGTCGAGCAGGTGCGTGAGACCGTCGGGGCTGACCGGCACGTTCGCGACCTGGCGGCGGATCGCCGCGCCGTACAGGAACATGCAGATCGCGACGCCGACGAGGCCCAGCGCCATCGCGCGTGGAATCGTCTTGCCCGGCGACTTCATTTCCGGCGCAAGCGGTGTGACGAACTCGCAGCCGACGAACATGAACATCGCCATCCCGACCAGCGACAGCACGGCCGGCACCGACGTGCCGACTTCCGAGCCGCCGAACCAGCCGTCGAGATGCACGGCCGGCGCGGCCGCGAGCCCGAGGATCCCGAAGATCATCAGCGACAGCCACATGCCGGCCGTCAGCACGATCTCGAGCTTGCTGAACACCTTGATGCCGATGATGTTGGTGATCGCGAACGTGACGACGAGGCCGACGCCGACGAGCCACGAGCTGTTGTGCTTCTCGAACGCGGCATTCAGCGATTCGAAATTGACGAGCGCCATGATGCCGCTCAGGATCGTTTCCGCCGTGCCGGCGAATACGTGCACGAGGAAATACGCGGAGATCGTGCCGGTGATCGCCCAGAAGCGGCCGAGCCCGCACGACAGGTAATCGTAAACCGAGCCGGCCGTCGGCAGCATCGCGGCGGCTTCGGAGAAGGTCGTCGCCTGCGCCTGCATCATCACGAACGCGATGATCATCGCGACCGCGAACGCCCAGCCGCCCATCCCGAAGCCCGACGTCGCGGTGAGAATCACCGGGCTTGCCATGATGAGGCCGACGGCGCTCGCCAGCGCGGTCGGAAAACCGACCGCACCCGCGTTCAGCGCCGTGCCGCCACCCGCTTCAGCCGGCGTGCCGGCGGGCGTGTCGCCCGCTGCGCCGGTAACTCCTGACCATCCCGACATCCTTGTCTCCTTCCTGTGTCGACCCTGGCCGCCGCTTCGTCGGCGGCCAGGGTTCCATGGCATTGCGGTCGGCCCGGGGCGGCGCTTCAGCGCTTCGATCCCCGGGCCCCCTGTCGATCACACCTCGATCCGATGTCGAAAAAATACGCAGGCAAAATAATCCGGTCATAGCGCAAATCGGCAAACCGGCGACAGCCGCGCTGCCCGCCGCCGGCGTACCGTCACGCGATCACGCCATCACGCGAACGGCACGGCCTCGAAGCCTGCCGCGAGCGCGTCGACGATCCGGTCGAGCTGCTCGCGCTGGATCACGAGCGGCGGCGACAGGATGATCTTCGTGCCGACCGGGCGCACCAGCACGCCGTTCTCGCGCGCGACTTCCGCGACCGCGTTCGCGTAGCCCGACAGCGGGTCGATCGGCTCGCGCGTGTCCTTGTTCGCGACGAGGTCGAGCGCGAGCATCAGCCCCTTGCCACGCACTTCGCCGACCGCCGCGAAGCGTTCCGCAAACGGCTTCAACGCTTCGAGCAGATACGCGCCCTGCTTCGCCGCGTTCGCCGGCAGGTCTTCCTTCACGACGATGTCGAGGCTCGCGATCGCGGCCGCGCAGGCGACCGGGTGGCCCGCATACGTGTAGCCGTGCATGATCGCGCCCCCGAAGTCGGCATTCGCGGCGAACGCGTCCTCGATCCGCGCGTTCACGACCGTCGCGCCGAGCGGCACGTAGCCCGACGAGATCCCCTTCGCGAGACACATGATGTCCGGGCGCACGCCCCAGCCGCGGCTGCCGAACATACTGCCGCTGCGGCCGAAGCCCGTCACGACCTCGTCGGCGATCAGCAGCACGCCGTAACGGTCGCACACCTCGCGCACGAGCGGCCAGTAGTTGGCCGGCGGCACGATCACGCCGCCCGCGCCCTGGATCGGCTCCGCGATGAACGCGGCGACCGTGTCGGGGCTCTGGAACTGGATCTCGCGTTCCAGCATTTCCGCGCAGATCCGGCCGAGTTCCTCCGGATCCTGCGTGAACGGGTTGCGGTACAGCCACGGCGTCTCGACATGGAAGCAGCCGGGCAGGTTCGGCTCGTAGTTGCGGCGGAACACCGTGTTGCCGTTCACCGACGCGCCGCCGAAGTGCGTGCCGTGATAGCCCTGCTTCAGCGAGATGAACTTCGTGCGGTCGGCCTGGCCGCGCACCTTCCAGTACTGGCGCGCGATCTTCAGCGCGGTCTCGATCGAATCGGAGCCGCCCGAGCTGTACAGCACGCGGCGCATCCCTTCCGGTTCGAGCATGTCGATCACCTTCTTCGACAGCTCCTCTGCACGCGGATGCGAAATGCCGTCGAACAGCTGGAAGTATTCGAGCTCGTCGAGCTGGCGCACGATCGCGTCCTTCACTTCCTGGCGGTTGTGGCCGACGTTCACGTTCCACAGGCCCGCGACGCCGTCGACGAGCTTGCGGCCCTCGTCATCGAACACGTAGCAGCCGTCGCCGCGCACGATGCGGATCGGTTTGCGCTGCTTCATTTCGTTCGGGTGCAGCATCGGGTGCCAGAATTTCGCTTCGTTGTAGCTCATTGCAGTCTCCACTGTCGGATCGTTTGTACCGGAGTCTTTCAGGCTCCGGATTCGGGGTTCATGCCGCGCGTCAGTGCGCGATGCAGACGGATTTGGTTTCGGTGAAGCCTTCGATCGCGTACTGGCCGAATTCGCGGCCGATGCCCGATTGCTTGTAGCCGCCGAACGGCATCGACGGGTCGAGCGGGATATGGCAGTTCACCCACACGGTGCCGGCCTCGATCTGCGGCACGAGATTCATCACGCGCTTCAGGTCGTTGCTCCAGAGGCTCGCGGCAAGGCCGTACGGCGACGCGTTCGCGAGGCGCACCGCATCGGCCGCGTCGTCGAACGGCACGACGACGATCACCGGGCCGAACACTTCGTCGCGCACGATCGCGCTGTCCGGATGCGGATCGGCGATCACGGCCGGCTTCACGTAGTAGCCGGGCAGGTCGTCGGCCGGCGTGCCGCCCGCGAGGAACGTGAGGCCCGCGCGGCGCGCGCCTTCGATGTGCTGGACGACCTTGTCGCGATGGTGCGCGGACACCAGCGGGTTGATCTGCGCGGTCGTGTCGAGGCCGGCGCCGAGCTTCATCGACTGCGCGATGCCCGCGAGGCCGTCGGCGAGCTGCGCGAACTTGCTGCGATGCACATAGATGCGCGACGCGGCCGCGCACACCTGCCCCTGGTTGAAGAACGCGCCGGCGGCGACGCCGTCGAGCGCCTGCGCGACGTCGATGTCGTCGAGCATCACGATCGGGTTCTTGCCGCCGAGCTCGAGCGAGAAGCGCGTCATGTTCTGCACGGCCGCCGCGCCGACCAGCTTGCCGGTCGCGGTCGAGCCCGTGAACGAGATCTTCGCGATCGACGGATGGCTCGAAAGCGCGGCGCCGCACACGCGGCCGCCGGTGACGACGTTGAACACGCCGGGCGGCACGCCGGCTTCGAGCGCGAGCTCGGCCAGGCGCAGCGCGGTGAGCGGCGTTTCCGGCGACGGCTTCAGCACGATCGTGCAGCCGGCCGCGAGCGCGGGGATCAGCTTCCACACCGCGATCATCAGCGGGAAATTCCACGGCACGATCGCGGCGACCACGCCGACCGGCTCCTTGCGCGTATAGGCCGTATAGCGCGCGCCGGGCGGGAACGGGATCGACACGTCGAGCGTCTGGCCGGTGATCTTGGTCGCCCAGCCGGCCATGTAGCGCACGTATTCGACGCTCGCGCCGACCTCGATCGCGCGCGACACGTGGATCGACTTGCCCTGGTTCAGCGTTTCGAGCTGCGCGAGCGTTTCGGCGTCGGCTTCGATCAGGTCGGCGAGTTTCAGCAGGATGCGTTCGCGGTCGGCCGGGCGCAGGCCGCGCCACACGCGGGTGTCGAATGCGCGCTTCGCGCTGGCGACCGCGCGGTCGACGTCGCGTTCGTCGGCGTCCGCGACCGTCGCGAGCCGCTCGCCCGTCGCGGGGTCGTACACGTCGAGCCGAGCGGCCGCGTGGGCGGGCTGCATTTCACCGTCGATGAAGAGGCCGAAATCGCGCGCAACGAAGGTGCGCACGGTGTCGCTGACGGCGACGAAATTCGTGGTGCTCATGGGCGTCTCGAGGATTGTCGTGGCTGGACCGCGTGCGCATGGGCACGCGGGCGTCGTTCCACTGTATCGACGAGGGTTCGCGCCCGGTGAGCGCAAATTGGCAGCGCGTGGGCGCTGAGGGGGGCGGGTTCGAACCCCGCGGTGATGGGTCGAGTGCCGAGACCGGACGCCGGCTCGGTATCGCGCGAGCAGACCGGCCGGCGTGCTCGACCGGAGCAGGCATGCCCGCTCCGCTACCGGGCTGATGCCCGGTCATTGCAATGCTAGTTTCTGAAGCCGTGCCCCATCGACGCAAGGAAGTCGTACGCCTGGTAATCCAGCCAGTAGATGCCGAGCGCCAGCGGAATCAGGAAGTACAGCGAATCGTAGATCCCGCTTCTCACGGTCCTGACGATGAAAATCGGCAGTGCAATGCTCAAGGCGGCGACCACAAGCGCAACTGCAATGATCGTGACGTCCATGTTCCCGGCCCCAGGTTGTTATCGAAACGACGATCGCGCATGGTACTGCACGACGGCGGGAACCCGCGAGCAGAACGCTTGCAGCGGCAGCGAGCCGACCGGTTCGGTTCGGTTCGACCGATCAGGCTTGCGAAATGGGTGGGTGGCGCGGGCGTCTTGCCGGTCAGCCGCTGACGTCCAGGCAACTTGCGGGGCCGACCTGTTCGTTTTCCTTGGCATTGCCCGACCGGAACAGGCAGAAATTACTGCCGATTTCACTGCCGAATTCGATCAGGAAGTCCAATTGGCCGTCGCGATCGAGATCGCCCGCCCAGATCAGGGTCACGCGAAACGGCGGCGTGCTGCCGCCGAAATCATAAAGGACCGACCGCTTGCCATCACCGTCGGCAATCACCCCACCGGATGCGGTGTAGCGCAACGCGTACCGGCGGCCGTGAAACGCGAAGCGCAGCGGTTCGGGGCCGGGTTCGATCACCCTTCCACCGTTCGGGAACGCCAGGTTCGCCGCGTCGACCCGGCCCTGCCTGAGCGATTTGCAACGCAACAGCGCAACGGCATTTTTTACGTCGGACGTGACGTCGACGACTTCGCCGTCCGGTTGCACCGGCTCGAGCCGGATGCGTGCCGGCGCGAGCTTCCAGCGATGGCCGTCCGGCGCCAGTGCGAGCCATCCGTCGCCGAGATCGGCATCGGCCACGCCAACATCATCGGCCAGCATCCGGGTCGGAGGCAGTACGACGCACGAATCGGGTTCGCTCTCTTGCGCAAACGCTGTCGAGGCAGTGGAGACACCCAGCAACACGAGCAGCACGGCCAGCAGCGCCTTGGCTTTGATATTCATGAATCGGCGATCGCGAAAGGTTCGAATTCCGGATCGCAATTATCCGATGAATTACAGGAACAACGCCCCCACCAGTTCGGTGCGGTTCGACACGCCGAGCTTGCGGTACATGCGCATCAGGTGCGTCTTGACGGTCGGCTGGCCGAGCGCGAGATCGCGCGCGATCTCCTTGTTCGAGCGGCCGTCGCGCACGAGGCGTGCGATCTGCTCCTCGCGGTAGGTCAGCCGCTCCTCGCAGGCGATCCGGTGGATTCCGCGCCGCGCGCGCAGCAGCGGGCTCAGCGCGGCTTCGGCCACCGGCTGCAGCCGCGCGAGCGCATCGATCTCGCCGGGTGCGAACCGCCCGGCCGTGCTGTTGCCGGCCACGCCGCCCGTTTCACCGTTCCCGAAGCGCAGCAGCGAGAACGCGCCGACCGTCCGGCCCGCATCGCGCAGCCAGATCTCGACGACGTCGGCCACGTCGTGCCGTCGCAGGAAACGGGTCCAGTACGCGGACGCGTCGCGCCTTTCGTCAGGCAATTGGGAGGCGAGCGTGACGACCGCGCGTTCGCCCGCCGCGCAGCGCGACGGATGCAGCGGATCGAGCATCCGGTAGCGCGCGACATAGGTGCGATGCATCGATTCCGGCATCCCGAACAGCTCGAAATCCGCCGGCTCGCCGCTCTGGTCGAGCCGGTAGAACACGATCGCGGACGGGCTCGCGAACGCATCGAACGCGTCCACGCACGCGCGCAGCGCGCGTGACCAGTCGGCGGCGGCCGGGTCGGCGGGAACGGATGGGGTCGGCATGGTGGAATCGGCGGGCGGGGAACGTATCGAAGATCGAAGTTCGGGCCAGCCTACCGGCGCCGAAAAGCGCCAGTGAGCACAAATCGGCAAATCGTCCCGGCCCGGCCGGCATCGCGGGTTCGGCCGGGACGATACTGGCGCGCGACGGGCGCGCCCTCGCGTCAGCGCGCGTTCGCGGCGAACGTGTCGCAGGCGCTCAGCTGGCCCGATTCCATCCCGCGCCGCAGCCAGTACACGCGCTGGTCGCTGGTGCCGTGCGTGAAGCTTTCCGGGACGACATAGCCCTGCCCTTGCTGCTGCAGCCGGTCGTCGCCGATCGCGGCGGCGGCCTTCAGCCCCTGCTCGAAATCGCCCGGTTCCATCAGCCGCTGGTTCGCGCGCTGCGCGTTGTTCGCCCATACGCCGGCAAAGCAGTCGGCCTGCAACTCCATCCGCACCGACAGCGCGTTCGAATGCGCCTGGCTCGCCCGCCGGCGCGCGGCGTCGACCTTGTCGGAAATGCCGAGCAGGTTCTGCACGTGATGGCCGACTTCGTGCGCGATCACGTAAGCCTGCGCGAAGTCGCCGCCCGCGCCGAAACGCGTGCGCAGTTCGTCGTAGAAACCGAGATCGATGTACACCTTGCGGTCGCCCGGGCAATAGAACGGCCCCATCGCGGTCTGCCCCGTGCCGCATGCGGTCGGCGTCGAGTTCTTGAACATCACGAGCGTCGGCGGCTGGTATTGCGCATGCAACTGGGTATTGAACACGCCCGTCCACGTGCGCTCGATATTGCCGAGCACCTTGCGCGTAAATACCGCGCCCGCCTCGTTCGCCGCCGCGCCCTGCCGCTGCGCGGGCGCGGGCTGCGCCTGCTGCTGGCGGCCCTGCAGCGCCGATGCGCCTTCGAGTATCACGCGCGGGTCGATCCCGAAGAAATACGACGCGGCGAACGCAACCACGATCGTGCCGATGCCGATCGTCGCACCGCGCCCGCCGCCGAACCCGCCGGCGCCGCGGCGATCCTCGACGTTCGTGCTTTCCCTTTCGTCGTCCAGCCTCATCGCCGGCCCTCCCTGTTCTTGTCGATGATCCGGCGCGCGAGCGCGCAACCGGGAGATAAGTTGTCGTGGCGCGATCCTCGGCCGCTGCAACGCCCGCGCGCCGGGTGCGCGCCCTGCCGGGATCGCCGGCCTGCCGCTCCGCTCGCACGACGGAATCGGCCGGCCGATGCGCCGCGCGTCGATGCGCGGCCCGCCCGCGCTATTCTGCCGGGCTTTCGTGACTTATCGCAAAAATGTGGAGGATAGAGTGATTCGGCACCGGACATCGTCAGCCTTTGCAAAATGGCCCGCGACCGATTCGGCCGGCCGGGTGCCGCCCGCATTCATCCTTTCGGCTGATACCGGCGCTCGTCGGCGCCACCTACAGTGACCGGAAACGACACCTTTCCGGAGCACGACATGACACACCAGCCACCCCGCACGATCGCGATCACCGGCGCGGGCACCGGTATCGGCGCCGCGTGCGCGCGCCGCTTCGTCAGTCGCGGCGATCGCGTCGTGCTGATCGGGCGGCGTCAGGCGCCGCTCGACGCGCTGGCCGCCGAAACGGGCGGCCTCGCGCTGGCCGGCGATGCCGCGAGCGCCGCCGACTGGGCCCGCTTCCTGCCGCAGATCGCCGAACGCTTCGGCCGCGTCGATGCGCTCGTCGCATGCGCGGGCGGCCACGGGCTCGGTCGCGCGGACGAAACCGACGACACGCAGTGGCGCGACGCGATGCACGCGAACCTCGACACCGCGTTCGTCAGCGCGCGCGCATGCCTGCCGGACCTGATCGCGCAGCGCGGCAGCATCGTGCTGGTCGCGTCGATCGCCGCGCTCGCGGCCGGGCCCGGCGTGTGCGGCTATACGGTCGGCAAGCACGCGCTGCTCGGGCTCGCGCGGTCGCTCGCACGCGACTACGGGCCGCACGGCGTGCGGGCGAACGCGGTGTGCCCCGGCTGGGTCCGCACGCCGATGGCCGATGCTGAGATGGCACCGCTGATGTCGGCGCACGGCGACACGCTCGACGGCGCGTATGCGCGCGTCAGCGCCGACGTGCCGCTGCGGCGCGCGGCCGACCCGGACGAGATTGCGGCCGTGTGCGCGTTCCTCGCGTCGCCGGACGCATCGTTCGTGACCGGCGCAACGCTCGTCGCGGACGGCGGCGCGATGGTCGTCGACGTGCCGACGCTTGCATTCGACAAGCTTTGATGCACGCGGGTACGCCGCTCGCGTGACGCCCGCGTCGCGGGCGGCGGTTCGCGCACGTCCTCCTGCCCTCCACCGCCCGCCCGCGCGCACGCCGCGGCCGCCGCCCGCACCGCACCGCCCGCCCGTTTCCCGCCCCGGAAAATCCGCTACCATCGACCGATCCCGCCGCCCCGCCCGGCATCGCCTCACCGTTCGGACCTCGATGAACATCCGGTTTCTTGAAACCTTCGTCTGGCTCGCGAAGCTGGAAAACTTCCGGCTCACGGCCGAAAAACTGCACACGACGCAGGCCGCCGTGTCGAGCCGCATCGCATCGCTCGAGGAAGCGTTCGACGTGCGCCTGTTCGACCGCAACACGCGCTCGGCCACGCTCACGCCAGCGGGACGACGCATGCTCGCGTACGCGGAGCGGATCGTGCGGCTCGACGGCGAAATGCGTCGCGACATCGATGCGGCGAGCGACGCGGGCCTGATCCGGATCGGCGTGATCGAATCGATCGTGCACAGCTGGTTCCCCGCGCTGATGGCGCAACTGCGCGAGCGCTATCCGCGCCTCGACGTCGAGATCACGAGCGACACGACGCTGCACCTGATCCGTCTGCTCAGCACCGACGGCGTCGACCTGATCCTGCAGACCGACCCGGTGCCCGGCCCCGATTTCACGAACCTGCCGCTGTGCGAATTCCCGGTGCGCTGGGCGGCCAGCCCGCGCTTCGGCCTCGGCGGCCAGCCGCTCGACGTCGCGCGCCTGGCCGAATTCCCGATCATCAGCTTCTCGCGCCACTCGGGGCCGCACGCGACGATCGAGCGGCTGTTCGCGGCCGTCGAGCGGCCGGCGAGCATCAACTGCATCACGTCGGTCGCCGCGATGATCCGCCTCGTCGCCGACGGCTTCGGCGTGGCCGCATTGCCGCCCGCGATCATCGGGCGCGAGCTGCACGAAGGCGCGCTCGAACTGCTCGACGTCGAACCCGAATTCCCCGCGCTGCCGCTCGTCGCGACGTACCGCAGCCAGGGCCAGCCGGTGGCGGCGCGCATCGCGGAACTGGCCAGCGAAGTCGCGCGCGCGATGTCGGCCGCCGCGAGCCACGCGAAGGCGGCGGCACCCGCCACGCCCGATAGCGTGGACAAAACACCCGCCCGTCCCGCGAAGAAAACAAAAGCCACGGCGCCGGCGAAAGCAAAGCGCACGACGCCATCCGCCCCGCCCGCCACGCCCTCCGCAAAACGCCGCCCGCGCCGCTCATAAGAAAACCTGTTCACCGCGAATTTGTTTTCTTGTTGGACGGGCGTGGCCCGTCTTCGGGACACTGCGGTTCCTGACATACCCCCGTCACGAGGAACCCCGCGATGACCCGCCTTTCCCTTCCGCACGGCCAACTTTGCGTCTGGACGGATATCGACCCCGCGCACGAAGCCGATTTCAACGCGTGGTACGACCGCGAGCACATGCAGGAACGCGTCGCAATTCCCGGCTTCACGCATGCGCGGCGCTTTCGTGCGACCGATCGCGGCCCGCGCAAGTATCTCGCGCTGTACGTGACGGACGCGCTCGACGTGTTCCGCGGTGACGCTTACCGGCGCGCGTTCACGCAGCAGACCGCCTGGTCGCTCGCGAACTTCGAGCGCATGAGGGGTACGCAGCGGCGCGTCGGAGAACTGACGATCGAGGCGGGTGACGGCGAAGGCGCGCATCTCGCGCTGTTCGTGCTGCCGCCAGATCGCATCGACGTGCCGCAGCTGCGCGAGCGCTTCGACGACGTGCTGCACGAACCGGGCATCCACGCCGCGCGGCTCTTTCGCACCGCGCCTGATCTCTCCGCGCCGATCGGCACCGATGCGGCTACCCGCCCGGCCGCCGATGCACTCGTGCTGATCGAAGGCAGCGATGCGGCCACGACGCGGCGCGTGGCCGCCACGCTCGCCGGACATGACGACGTGCGCACCTTCGACCTGCTGTGGCGCGCCGCCGCGCCGTTGCATGAGGTGCGCGGCAACGTCGAAACCGAGCCCGCTGCCGCCGCTGCCCTGCCGGCCTGATCACCCACGCCGGCCGCATCGCAGGCGCGCTGCACACCCGCGCATCGCGCCCGGCGCCTCATCCCGTCCTTCGTCACGACATGCCCGACACCATGAGCACTCTCGCCCAGCCCGCCGCCCACGCGCCCCGCCGCGTCCGCAACAGCCGACTCGCGACCGCGAGCATGATCGGCACGTCGCTCGAGTGGTACGACTTCACGATCTACAACACGCTCGCCGCGCTCGTCTTCAATCATCTGTTCTTTCCGTCGGTCGACCCGCTGGCCGGCACGATCCTCGCGTTCTCGACCTATGCGGTCGGCTACGTATCGCGCCCGCTCGGCGGCTTCGTGTTCGGCAATCTCGGCGACCGCATCGGCCGCCGCGCGGTGCTGATGCTCACGCTCGTGCTGATGGGCGTGACCACCGCGCTGATGGGCGCGCTGCCGACCTACGCGCAGGCCGGCATCCTGAGCCCGATCCTGCTCGTCGCGCTGCGCTTCGTGCAGGGTGTCGCGCTCGGCGGCGAATGGGCCGGCGCGGTGCTGCTGTCGGTCGAGCACGGCGACCAGAAACGGCGCGGGCTGTCCGCTTCGTGGACGCAGATCGGCCCGTCGTTCGGCACGCTGCTCGGCACCGGCTGCATCGCGCTCGTGACGCTGTCGACCACATCGGGCGACTTCCTGTCGTGGGGCTGGCGCGTGCCGTTCGCGGCCAGCGCGCTGCTCGTCGTGTTCGGCTTCTGGCTGCGGCGCGGCGTCGACGAAACGCCGCAGTTCGAGCAACTCGCCGAATCGCACGCGACCGCCGAGGTGCCCGTCGCCGACGTGCTGAAGTACCACTGGAAGCGCCTGCTGATCGCGGGCGGTTCACGGATCGGCTCGGACGTGCTGTATGCGCTGATCGTCGTGTTCACGCTGACCTACGTGACGACGGTGCTGCACCTGTCGCGCCCCGTCGCCCTGACGGCCGTGATGATCGGCACGGCCTGCAACGCGCTCGCGGTGCCGTTCTTCGGTGCGCTGTCGGACCGTTTCGGCCGCCGGCCCGTGTATCTCGCCGGTGCGCTCGCCGGCATCGTGTGGGCGTTCGTGTTCTTCACGCTGCTCGATTCGGCACGCCCGGGCGCGATCGTCGCGGCCGTCGCGATCGGCCTCGTGATCCATGCGGTGATGTACGGCCCGCAGGGTGCGTTCGTGACCGAACAGTTCCCGACCCGCGTGCGCTATGCGGGCTCGTCGCTCGCGTACACGCTTGCCGGCATCGTCGGCGGCGGCTTCGCGCCACTCGTGATCGCCGCGCTGTTCCGGCAGACGGGCACGACGACGGCCGTATCGCTGTATGTCGCCGCCGCACTCGTCGTCACGTCGATCGCGCTGCTCGCCGCGCGCGAAACCGCGCACAAGCCGCTCGCGGACTGACCGTCGCCGCCAGCCGATTCATTCCTTCGCACTTCAAACGGATACCCGCATGCCAACCCTGTCGTTCAACGTGATTTCCCGGCACGGCACGCCGGCCGCCGTCGACGTCGAGATCGAGCGCGTCGTGATCGCCGGCTGGGCCGGCCGCGATCCGGTCGCGATCCAGGCACATATCGACGAACTCGCGGCGCTCGGCGTCGCGCCACCATCGACCACGCCCTGCTTCTATCGCGTGTCGGCCGCACTGCTCACGCAGGCGCCGTCGATCGGCGTGCTCGGCACGCGCTCGGGCGGCGAGATCGAGTGCGTGCTGGTCGACAGCCCGGCCGGCACGCTCGTGACCGTCGGCTCCGATCATACGGATCGCGAGGTCGAAGCCTACGGCGTCGCGGTGTCGAAGCAGGTGTGCGCGAAACCGCTCGGCCGCGACGCGTGGCTTTACGCGGAAGTCGCGGATCACTGGGATGCGATCGAGATGCGTGCATGGCTGATCGCGCGCGATGGCGAGCGGACGGCCTACCAGCACGGCGCGGTGAGCGGCCTGCTCACGCCCGACGTGCTGTGGCAGCGCTTCGACGACCGCCGCAAGATGCCCGCGCGCGGCGCGATGTATGGCGGCACGGTCGCCGTGCATGGCCCGATCGCGGCGATGGGCGACGGCGATGCGTTCGAGATGGAACTGTACGATCCGGTGCTCGGGCGCAGTCTTCGGCACCGCTATGCGGTGGAGGTGTTGCCGGTCGTCGCGTGACGGGCAACGAGCCATCGCGCGGCACACGGGCACGACCGCTGTCTGTCGCCTCGTGTGCCCTCGCTGGTACGGCTAAAAGCAGTGATAGTCCGGGAAGTTGAACTGCGAGTTGCCGCAATACAGCACACCAACCAGGTTGGTGCACCCGCTCAATGCGAACATGATTGCCCCCACAACCGACACTTTCCATCCGAAATGCAACATGGCGCCCCCGTTTTCGCTTTTTCGACGTTGATCGCCATGATGCGCATCGGACGCGCCCGGTTATGTGGAAAATTGTTGTCGCGCAGGTTCCGCGGTTCGTCATGACGCTTTCCCCGTACCCGGGCGCGGCCCGCGGCACGGGTAAGCGGACGACGGGCCCCCGGTCCTGGCGCAAGCCATGACGGCGGCCAGGACGCGCGCCGCCGTCCGTCACGCCTTGAACGTGACCCACGGCTTCAACCGGACCGCGCTGCGAATGAGGCCGGCCTGCTCCTGCGCGTCGATCACGGGCCCGATCGGCTTGTAGGCTTCCGGCGCTTCCTCGATGCGACGCTCGTCGCGCAGCGTGACGCAGCGCCATGTGCCCGGCGCCTGCTCCGTGCGCATCCGTCGCACCGCCTGCCGGCGGACGCTGCGGCCGGCACCGTGGCTGCATGACCATAGCCAGTCGGGATGGCCGAGCCCGGTCGCGAGAAACGACGCATCGCCCATCGATCCGGGAATCAGCGCGAGATCGCCGTCGCGGGCGGGCGTCGCCCCCTTGCGATGGATGTTCATCCCGTTTTCACGCAGCACGACGTTGTGCGGCACGTCGACCACGAGTGCCGAGCCGGTCTCGCCGGTGAGTTCCGCCAGCTCCTTGCGCACCATCTCGGCCAGCACGACACGGTTGAGCCACGCATAGCGCGCGGCCGTGCCCATCGCGACGAGGTATTCGCGCGCCAGCTCGCCGGACAGGCCGTACAGGCCGCTTTCCGGATGCCTGACGCCCGCCGGCCACGCCGCGCGCGCCCGGTCCATCCAGCGGCGCCCGACGTAGAAACCGACATCGCGCGACCCGCTGTGGATCATCACGACGACATCGTCCTTCGCGAGCCCTGCACGGTAGGCCGCGTGCCGGTCGAACACGGCGTCGACCACCTGCAGTTCGACG
The DNA here is from genome assembly GCF_020419825.1 of Burkholderia sp. AU30198. NCBI lineage: Bacteria > Pseudomonadati > Pseudomonadota > Betaproteobacteria > Burkholderiales > Burkholderiaceae > Burkholderia > Burkholderia sp. AU30198. The sequence continues at coordinate 242,471 of NZ_JAIZSA010000002.1, forward strand.
AAATGATTGCCCGCCCCGGGGGTGCCGAGGCAAGGATCGCGGAATACTTCGCGCGACCCGACGTGTGCGTCCGGCGCATATTTCGCGCTGCCGTCGAACCGGTCGAGGCCGATGCACGCCGACAGCTCGTCGATGAGCCGGTCGCGGTCGACGTGCTGCCAGAGCCCCTGCGGCGCGACGCGATCGACGAATGCCGCCGGGCCCGCATCGAACAGCGCGCGGAATGCGTCACTGGCGACCGGCACGTCGCGGCGATCCGCGAGAATCGCGCGTGTCAGCCGCTCGACGAGGGCCGTCTCGAACGGCGCGAGCGCCGACCGCTTGAGGCCCGTGGTGACGAGACGCATCCCGCAGTTGATATCGGTGCCGATCGCGGCGGGAATCACGAACGCGTCGTCGGTCGCGACGATCGAGCCGACCGGCGCGACCCCGCCCGGATGAAAATCGGGCGTCGCGCAGGCCTTGCACACACCATGATGGCCATCCGGCGAACGGACGGCCGCGAACGCGAGCAACTGCTGAACGGCCTTCTCCTCGAGCGGGAGCGCATCGGGCAACAGGACGGACGCCTGCGTCAGTTCATTGCGCAGGTGATAGATGCCGGCGTGATAGTCGACATGGATGCCTTGCCGTTGCAAGGCCTTTTTTAAGCGAGGAAGAGTAGACATCGCTGCTGGAAATGAAAAAGGTACGACGCGACCTCCGGCATTCCGGCGGTCGTGGGTACCTTCCTGCAGCAGCGTCGAGGAAGGGAGCGCGGATCATAGCAGAACGCGCTTGCGTTCGCGACCGCCGTTGCTCACTTGAGACACCCGAGCCCCGCCAGCGTCGCCTCCACCGCCGTGTCGAGCGGCGTCACCGGCTCGCGGCCGAGCACCGCGGTCACCCGTGTGTTGTCGAGCCGGATCGATTCGCGCCACAGGTAGCGCATCTCGAGCAATTCGCGCAGCGTCGTGACGAACGGCGCCGCGGCCCACACGAACCACCACGGGAACTTACGCACCGTCGGCCGCAGCCCGTGCCGCTGCGCGACGCGGCGCACGGCCTCTGCCATCTGCGTGCCGTCCGCGTCCCAATGGCCACCGAGGTGAAAACGCGCGAACGGCTCCAGCGAGTCGCGCCGCTCGATCAGCTCGACCATCGTGCGCGCGGCATCCGGCACATACGACCATTGATGCCCGATGCCGTCCCGCCCCGGCACGCTGATGGCCGCGACCGGCTTTCCGGCCTTGACGAACCCGGCCGCAAACCAGCTGTTGCCGGTGAGCTTCGGCCCGAAGAAATCGCCGGCGCGCACGATGATCGTGCGAACGCCCAGTGCGGCCGCATCCTGCAGCCGGCGCTCCAGCTCGACGCGGATCGCGCCCTTGCGCGTCGACGGATGCTGTGGCGCATCTTCGTGCAGCACCGGAAACGCATCGGCACCGTAGTTGTAGACGGTGCCCGGCAGCACGACGGTGGCCTGCTCCGCCTTCGCCGCCGCGATCGTGTTGTCGATCATCGGCAGCACCTGCCCGGCCCAGTTCCGGTAGCCGGGCGGATTCACCGCATGCACGATCACGCTGCAGCCGCGCGCGGCCCGGACGACCGCGTCGCGGTCCATCGCGTCGCCGCGCATCCACGCGATGCCGTCACGCTCGACGACCTCGGCGTCGAGCCCGCGCTTGAGCGCGCGCACCTGCCAGCCCGCATCGCGCAACTGCCGCGCGACTTCCCCGCCAATCCCGCCGCTCGCGCCGAGCACGAGTGCCTGTCGTTGGGTGCCGCCTGCGTGGGTCGTCATTGCCGCTCTCCTTGAATGAACTTCCGTGATGACACGCATTCTGGCGCGCCTTCAGTTATCAAGGAATTGCCGAACCTGATCGATCGGCTATACATTTATGCATGACCACCGATCTGAACTGGGAACGCTACCGCACCTTCCTCGCCGTGCTGACGGAGGGTTCGCTGTCCGGCGCGGCGCGCGCGCTCGGCATCACGCAACCAACGGCCGGCCGCCACGTCGCGGCACTCGAGGCCGGGTTCGGCCAGACGCTGTTCACGCGCTCGCCGTCCGGCCTGCTGCCGACCGAGGCGGCGCTCGCGCTGCGCGGCCATGCGGAGGCGCTGCGCAGCGCGGCGGCCGCGTTCGAGCGCGCGGCCGCGAGCCACGGCGCCGGCGTGCGCGGCATCGTGCGGATCTCCGCCAGCGACGTGATCGCCGTCGAAGTGCTGCCGCCGATGCTCGCGCAATTGCGGCGCAACCATCCGGGGCTCGTCATCGAACTGGTGCCGACCGACCGCATCCAGGACGTGCTCAAGCGCGAGGCCGACATCGCGGTCCGGATGGCGCCACCCGCGCAGGAGGCGCTCATTGCACGGCGCATCGGCGAAATCGAAGTCGGGATGTTTGCGCGCGACGACTACCTGGCGCGCAACGGCGCGCCCGCGACGACCGACGAACTCGCGCATCACGCGCTGATCGGCTTCGATACGGTCACACCGTTCATCCGCTCGGTGGGCCGCAGCATGCCGCTGTGGAAGCGCGAGGCGTTCTCGCTGCGCACCGACAGCAGCCTCGCGCAGCTCGCGATGATCCGCGCCGGCTACGGGATCGGCTTCTGCCAGACCGGGCTCGCGAAACGCGACACGCGGCTCGTGCGCGTGCTGCCCGACGGGCCCGCGATGCAGCTGGAAACCTGGGTCGTGATGCACGAGGACCTGCGGACGAACCCGCGCTGCCGCGCGGTGTTCGATGCGCTGGCTGACGGGCTGCGTGCGTACGTGAACGGCGAAGCCATCGAATAGACGGTTCGCGGCAGCGCACACGCGCGAAGTGAACGAAGCGCCCGAGCGGCGCTATTCGTAGATCTTCCCGGCGAACAGGATGTCCGCCATGCGCCGCCACGGATTGTCGGGCACGTCGTAGAAGCGCAGCCCTTCCTCCGACGCCTCGGCCCAGTCGACCATCGCGTCGAGGTACTCGCCGATCGAGTGGTTTTCCCAGCCGAGCGCGGCGCGCGCGTACGGCGACGGCGGCACGTCGGCCTCGAGCTGCCGCTCCTTGTTCCAGTCGTGCCCGAGCACGCGCAGGAAATGGATCAACGAGCGCTCGTCGATCACGCGCTCCAGCGCATCCTGCAGCTTCGCGGCCATCTGGCGTTGCAGTTCGTCGTTCATTTTCTTGTTCCTTCGCGCGCCTCTCAGATACGCGCCGCCGCTGGTCGTGCGGCCCGGTTTTACATCAGCAATTGCCGCGACAGCACCTCGCGCGCCTGCGTGACGGTTTCGCGTTCGCCGGGCATCGGCGGCGTCAGCGAAAACACTGCGTCGGGCAGCGGCGGCAGCCGGTATTTCGTGCCGAGCCGCATCATGCCGTCGCCGATCGCCGACGCGCACAGGCAGCCCACCCCGAGCCCCGCCGCCAGCATCGACTGCAGCCCCGCGACCCCCGACGCGCTGTGCACGAGCCGGTACGGCGTGTGCTGCTCGTCGAGCGAACGCACCGCGACCTGATGCATCATGCAGTCGTCCGGCAGCAGCACGAGCGGCAGCGGCTCGGGCAACTGCTCGGCGAGCGCCGGCGATGCCACCCACGACAGCGGCTCGCGCCGCAGCACCCAGCGCGTATCGGCCGACGCCGGCCGGAACGGCCCGCTCGACAGGTTCATCACCACGCCGAGATCGACCTGCCCGCGCGCGTGCGCGGCCTCGATATCGGCGCTCTTCATCGCGCTGACGTGCAGGCTCAGTTGCGGGTAGCACTCCCGCAGCCGCGCGAGCAGGCCCGCGACTTCGTTGGTCCGGTAGTAATCAGTGATCGCGACGCGCAGCTCGCCCTTGATCGCCTGCCCGCGCACTTCGTCGAACGCGGCCTCGTTCAGCGCGACGATGCGCCGCGCGTGCTGCAGCAGCCGCGAGCCGGCCGGGGTCGGCTCGACCCCGCGCTTGCTGCGCACGAACAGCGGCACGCCGGCGCGCGATTCGAGCTTGCGCACCTGCTCGCTGACCGTCGACTGCGACAGGTGCAGCAGCGGCGCGGCGGCCGTCAGGCTGCCGGCGTCCGCGACCGCCGCGAAAGTACGCAACTGATCCAGGTCGAAACCGCGCATCGCCATTCTCCATCCATCGATTAACCCGATGGATGCTACCACCAATTCCCGCTTTTCCGATTCATTTCCACAGCCCAGAATGGGGGTCAATCGCCCGCCCATGGCCGATCCGGCGCTCCCGGCGTCGCGTCCGGCGTGAATGTGGCACTCATTCTTTCGGACTTGCTTCCATGACGAACGACACCCTTGCCCCCTGCGTGCCGGCCGCCGCGGCGACGCCGCGCAGCCACCACGGCTGGGCGCTGGTGGTCCTGCTGGTTGGCGCGATTCTGCCGCCGCTCGACTACTTCATTGTGAATCTCGCGCTACCGGCCATTCGCGACGGCATCGGCGCGCGCCCGGCCGAGCTGCAACTGGTCGTGTCGGCGTACGCGTGCGCGAACGCGGTCGTGCAGATCACCGGCGGCCGGCTCGGCGACCTGTACGGCCGCAAGCGGATGTTCATGATCGGGATGGCCGGCTTCGTCGTCGCGTCGACGCTGTGCGGGCTCGCCGGCAGCGGTGCGGTGCTGGTCGGCGGCCGCGTGCTGCAGGGCCTGTTCGCCGCGATTCTCGCGCCGCAGGTGCTCGCGACGATCCGCAGCGTGTTCAGCCCGCAGGAGCAGGTGCGCGTGATGGGCTTCTACGGTTTCGTGTTCGGCCTCGCGGCCGTGATCGGCCAGCTCGGCGGCGGTGCGTTGATCAGCCTGCATCCGTTCGGGCTCGGCTGGCGCGCGATCTTCCTCGTCAACCTGCCGATCGGCATCCTCGCGCTGATCGGCAGCTGGCGCTTCATCCCGGAAAGCCGGCCGCCGAAAGGCCTGCGCATCGACGTGCCGGGCATGGCGCTGCTGTCGCTGTTCCTGCTGATGCTCGTCTACCCGCTCACGCACGGGCGCGAGGCCGGCTGGCCGCTGTGGATGGTCGCGTGTCTCGTCGGCGCGCTACCGATGCTCGGCGCGCTGCTGGCGGTCGAAGCGCGCCGCCTGACGCGCGGACACGATCCGCTGCTCGACGTGCGCCTGTTCCGTAACCCTGTCGTCGCACTCGGGCTCGTGCTGGCGTTCCTGTTCTACACGCTGAGCGCATTCTTCCTGAGCTACGGGATCTACCTGCAGGGCTGCCTGAACTGGTCGCCGCTCGCATCGGGGCTCGCGATCCTGCCGCTCGGGCTCGGCTTCCTGTCGAGCCCGCTGCTGATGCCGCGACTCGTCGGCCGGTTCGGTGGCCACCGCGTGCTCACGCTCGGCTTCGCGATGCTCGCGGCCGGCGTCGCGACGGCCGCTGCGCTGGCCGGCGCAGCCGCGCCGGGCCCCGGCTTCTACGCAGGGATCGCGGCGATCGGGATCGGCCAGGGTCTCGTGCTGCCGTCGGTCGTGCGGATCGTGCTCGCGGAAGTCGACATGGCACGCGCAGGTGTCGCATCCGGCATGGTCACCGCGATGCTGCAGATCGGTGCGGCCGTCGGCGCGGCCACGCTCGGCGGCATGTTCTTCGCCCGGCTCGGCGCGCATCCGGCCGCGCTCGATTATGTGCAGGGTTTCAGGACGTCGATGTTCGCGCTGACGGCCGTATTGCTCGCGTGCATCGCGCTGTCGGCGATGCTTGGGCCGCTGCACCGGCGGCTGCATGCAGGCACGTAAGCGCGGCGGGAATCGCCGCGACGGCAGGGTCTGACGCGGAAACGGTGCAGAGGTAGCCTCGCCGGCATCCGGCTCACGCGTGATGCTGGCGTTGCGCCTGACGGGCTTCCCATTCGGCCAGCTCGACGCGATAGCGCGCGAGTGCTTCGTCGTAGAGATCGAAGACGCACGGCGAGCAGCCGCTGTTGCAGCAGTCTTCCAGTTCCGGTTGGATGGGCGGGGTCGGACGGGGATCGTCGACGGACGGATCCCCGGAAGGTTGGTTCGGCACGGCGTGGTCCGGTGAAGTAAGACGATCAGTATAGGTCGATCCGGGCCACCGCCGCTTCCAGCAGGCCGAACGGCTAGACGGGTGTCAGTTCGATGTGCTTCGGCGAAGCGACCGTCGACACCTTCGACGTCGCCAGGTCGATCACACGCATCACCGTATCGTCATACGTCCGGAAGTAATACTTGCGCGCCTCCAGGTCGGCGATCGTGGCCCACTGCGTGTATTCGTAGACCGGCGTGTCGTGATCGACTTCCTCCTTGATCCACCCTTTCGGAATGTCGAACGTATTGATGATGTGCTCGGCCAGCCGGATCGCGTCGGCGCCGCTATGCGGATTTTCCGCGTACGCCGCATACCCGACCGCGCGCACGAAACGCGACGCTGGCGTGATGTCGCCGGGCAGGCCCAGCATCCCGTAGCCCTGGCCATACGCCTTGAGCGTCACGTGTTTCGCGTCGCGCGACAGCGACAGTGTCCTGCTCGCCGGCGTGACGCGCGACAGGTTCAGGTAGTTGTGCAGGTTGGTGCGATGCCAGTCGAACGGCGGCGAGTTGGTCATCACGCCGAGCGGATTGTCGTGGACGCGCAGTTCGCCGCCGACCGGCTCGACGACAAGCGATGCGCCGCTCGCGTCATGCAGCGTGTAATGCACGGGGGGCGCGCCGTCGAATGCGGGGTGCGGGATGTCGGCGACGACGATGTCGCCGAGCGCCTGCTTGACGCCGCTCACGCTGTCGTAGCTGGTCAGCGCCCACGTGAGGAAATCCCACGGCGCCAACGCGCGAGCGGTGTTCTCCGGCGTCAGCGCCGGATACTCGGCGAACTCCGGAAAGTAGAGCGTCCCGCCGGCCAGCCCCGCCTCGTTGATGCCGTCCACCAGGATCGGCATCTTCAGCCCGTTCATGCCGATCGCCTTGTACTTCGTCGTCCAGCTCTTGCCCTGCTTGCCGAGCGGCGGCGACGCGTACAGCGTCTTGCCGGCCTCGATGACGATCGGGATCGAACCCAGATCCTGCGCGAACTCCATGGTTCTGCCATAGACGACGTGCTCATCCACCGTGCGGATCACAAAACTCGTACACATGTTGTTTTCCTTGTTTTGACGAGAAGCGACAGCGGGCGCGTGATCGGCCCGCCCCTCGGAACATGCGCCCCCCCGGCCGCGGAATGCGCGTATGAATCATATCGGTACATACGTGCTCCAGGCGCGAATCCCCGCAGAATTACCGCCACGTCAACAGTCGAATCGATTCACGCCGCGAATGAAAAAATGTGGCCGTCCTGGAGCCGCCCGATCAGGACAGGCGGCTCGTACCAGCCGCGGGCAGCGCAAAGGCGAACTCATCCATAATGGCGCGACGATCGACGACATCGATCCGCTGTGCCCGACCCGTTCACGCCACACAGGAGCTGCGTCATGGCTGAAGCAGTGAATCCGCCGGAAGTCTGGGCGCCGTTCGGCGCGTTCTCGATGGCCGTGATCCAGGGCGACGGCCGGATCGTGCATCTGAAGGGGCAAGTCGCGCTCGACCGCGACGGCCAGGTGGTCGGCCACGGCGACATGCGCACGCAGGTGCGGCAGACGCTCGACAACATCCGCGCGGTGCTCGCCACGATGGGCGGACAGATGCAGGACGTGATCTCGCTCGTGCACTACGCGACCGATATCGATGCCTTCATGCAGGCTGGCGACCTCCGCAAGACGTACTTCACCGAGCCCTATCCGGTGACGACGACCGTCCAGGTCGAGCGTCTCTACCATCCCGACCTGCTGATCGAGATCACCGCCGTGGCCGAGATTCCGCTCGCGCGGTTTCGCCGGCCTGCATCGCGTGCGTGAATCGGCGGTGCAGCGCGACGCGACGCCGCGCCGTATGACGCACCAGCCGGGACATTCCCGACCGGCACGCCTGGTCGCCACCCATGCGCTTACTTCGCCTGCGCGCCCGGCTTCGCGGCGCCCGCGCCCGCCTTGTCGGCCAGCGGCTGCCACGCGGCACCGAGCGAATACCAGTCGACGCGGCGCGTGAGCGTCATGATGCCGGCGAGGATCGCGAACAGCAGCAGCGAACCGAGCATCAGCGCATTGTCTTCCGACAGCAGCAGCCCGTAGAGCGCCGCGTACAGCACCGTGAGCAGCGCGGCAAACACCGCGCCACGCTTCACGCTTTGCAGCACGAACGACAGGTAGAAGCCGAGCAGCCCGATGCATGCGCCGCTCGCCGCCAGATACGCATACGCGAATGCAATGTGCTCGGACAGGCTCAGCAGCAGCAGGAAGAACAGCGCGAGCGACAGGCCGACCAGCGCGTACTGGATCGGGTGAATCCGCAGCCGCTTCACCAGCTCGTACATGAAGAAGCTCGCGAACGTGAGCATCACGAACAGCGCGCCGTACTTCGTCGCGCGTTCGGCCTGCAGATAGACGTTCACGGGTTCGATCACCGACACCGACGCCATTTCGATCGCGCCTTCCCCGTTGCCCGACGCAATCTGCTCGCGCGCCTTCGTGTTGAACGACGTCACGCGCCAGTTTCCGGTGAAGCCATGTGCATCGACCGTGCGGGTGTTCGGCAGGAACGCGCCGTCGAAACTCGGATGCGGCCACGTCGACTTCAGCGAGAAATCGTTCTGGTCGCCCACCGGCGCGAACGCGACGGAATCCGCGCCGCGCAGCGGCAGGTCGATGCTGAACGGCACGGCCGCCCCCGCGCTCGCGTCCGCCAGCGCCGCGAGATCGACGTTCGCGTGCACGCCCTGGCGCAGGCTGTCCAGCCGCGTGCCCTGCTCGACGTCGAAGCGCGCGCCGCCGATGCGCAGATCCGGTTGCGCGGTGAGCCCGCGAATGTCGCCAATGCCGATCGCGACATACGCGTCGTCGACCTTGAAGCTCACGTGGCCGTCCGCCTGCGGCAGCTTCTTCAGGTCCGGCAACGGCAGCGTGCCGGTCAGCCGGCTTGCCAGCTCGTACACCAGCGCCTTGTGGATGCCGCGATAGCGGACGCTGGTCGTCAGCGTGCCGTCGACGTTCAGCGTCTTCGGGAACACGAGCAGGCGCTTCGTCTCGCTTCTGAGGCTCGTCTTCGTTGCGCCGCCGGCCGGACTGTCGTCGCGCACGCGCGTGACCTCCGTGTAATGCACGACGAGCACCGGGCCCGCCACCGTCTGCGGCCCCGCATAGCTCGACCAGATGCTCTGCAGCGCATCCATCCGATACGCGGAGCGTTCCTGCACGATGCTTTGCACCATGTGCAGCGGGATCAGGATCAGCAGCGCGAGAAACGCGGTGATCGCGAATTTGAACAACAGGACTCGATTCATGGCCGACGGGTACCGGAGTAAAAGGGTACGGTCAGCATGAGCAGCCCCGGTGAAGGGCGATTGAAGCCGGTGTGAAGCGAATGTGTGGCGAACGTGAAGCGCGCTCAGCCCACCGACGGCAGCGTGAGCGTCGCGCACGCGCCGCCTTCGTCGCGGTTCGCGAGCGCGACCTGGCCGCGGTGCAGCATCGCGACTTCGCGGACGAAACACAGCCCGAGGCCCGTGCTGCGATCCTGCCCGTCGGGGCGCGGCAGCGAATAGAAACGCTCGAACACGCGCGCCAGTGCGTAATCGGGCACGCCGGGGCCGTCGTCGGCCACGCGCACGACGGCGACGTGCGCCCTCCCCGCCGGCTGCCGTTCGAGCGCGATGCGGATCGTGCTGCCCTGCGGCGCGAAATCCAGCGCGTTGTCGAGCAGGTTGCCGAGCGCCTGGCGCAGCAGGAACGGATCGCCTTCGACGACCGCCGGATCGGTCGCGTCGTGCGCGTCGATCGCCAGGTTCACGCCGCGCTGCCGCGCGCGCGGCTCGATATCGTCGACGAGCTGGTCGAGCACCGGCCGCAGCGCGACCGGTTCGCGCACCGACAGGCGCTGCTTCTGCTCGACTTCGGCGAGCGCGAGCAGCTTGCGGATCATCTGTTCGAGGCGGCCGGCCTGGCGGCGGATGTTCTCGGTGAAGCGCCGGCGGTTCGCCACCGGCATGTCCTCCTGCAGCAGTTCGGCCGCGCCGCTGATCGCCGCCAGCGGGCTCTTCATCTCGTGCGTGAGCGTGTGGATGTAGGTCTCGACGTACTGCCGGTCTTCCAGCCGCTGATGCATGCTTTCCACCGCGCGCCCGAGCTCGGCCAGTTCGCTCGCGCCCTGCAGCGGCATGTCGGCCCGCTCGCCCGCCGCGATCGCGCGCGCATAGCGCTGCAGGCGCCGCAGCCCGACCACCAGCCACCACGTGCAGGCCACGCCGATCAGGATCGCGCCGCCCATCAGCAGCGCGCCGTACAGCATGATCTTGCGCTGGCTGCGCGCGATGAACGGCGCGACCGTCTGGTTCGGCTTCGCGATCGTCAACACGCCGATGATCTCGTTGCCGCGCCGGATCGGCGCCGCCACGTGCATCACGGTGCTGCTGTCGTCGTTCGGATCGCTGCGCGTGCTGCGCGCGCCGTACTCGCCGCGCAGCGTCCGGTACACGTCGTTCCAGCGCGAATAGTCCTGCCCGATCGCCTTTCCGGACGAGTCGTAGCGCACGATGCCGTGCGCGTCGGTGATGTAAAGACGGTAGCCGATCGCGGTCTTTTGCACGCCCCATACATTCGCGCTGACCGGGCTTTCGTGCAGTTTCGAGAGCTGCCGCGCGAACGCACCGTCGGCGATGTGGCCGTTCGCCATGTCGTCGGCGGCCAGCGTCGCGAGCACTTGCGCGGTATCGACGAGCGTGTCCTCCATCGCCTCGCGCACGCCGGGCTTCACCTCCTGCACGAATACCCGCAGCGTGATCAGCGCGGCCAGGCCGACGATCAGGAAAAAGCCGAAGAAGATGCGCAGGCCGATATGCATGGGCGGTGCCGGTCGTTACGGTTGCAGCGAGTAACCCATCCCGCGATGCGTGCGGATCGGGTCGCGCTCGGGGTCGATCGCGCGCAGCTTGGCGCGCAGCGTCTTGATGTGCGTGTCGACCGTGCGGTCGGCCGAATCAAATGCCTCGTGCCACACGAGGTCCATCAACTGCTCGCGCGAATAGATGCGCCCGGGATGCCGGACGAGCAACGCCAGCAGGCCGAATTCGTAGCGCGTGAGGTCCAGCGCGTGGCCGAGCCACGACACGCGCGCGCCGTCGGTATCGAGCGTGAAGCCCGGTGCGATGGTCGCGGCCGGCGCGGGCGTGGGCGCGGGCGTCGCTTCGGGTGTGGCCGTCCGGTAGAAACGCCGCAGGATCACGCGCACCCGCGCCGCCAGTTCGCGCGGCGAGAACGGCTTGACCACGTAATCGTCGGCGCCGATTTCGAGCCCGACGATCCGGTCGATTTCATCGTGCCGCGCGGTGAGGAAGATCACCGGCACGTCGGAAAACGTGCGCAGCCGCCGGCATACTTCGAAGCCGCTGAGATCCGGCAGCCCGACGTCGAGCACCACGAGATCGAAGCGCGTGTCGCGCAGATGGTCGAGCGCCGCCTGGCCGAGCGTGCAGTGGACGGTCTGCATGCCGTCGGTGCCGAGGGCGTAGACGATCGTGTCCGCGATCGCCACTTCATCTTCGACGATCAGGATATTGGGCTGATGCATGGTCTCTGGCTGGGCTCGCGCAATCCGGTGCGACATTGTACGCACGGCTGGCCGCGGCGCGAGCCCCTGCCCCCGCCGCGTTACGCCACGCGGCCCGTCACCGGAATCGACGCGCCGGTGATTGCCTGCGCGTCGGCCAACAGCAGGAAGCCGATCGTCGCCGCGATCTGCTCGGGCCGCACCCAGCGCGTGAAATCCGCGTCCGGCATGTCCGCGCGGTTCGGCGGCGTATCGATGATGCTCGGCAGGATCGCGTTCACCGTCACGCCGCGGTCGAGCAGTTCGGCCGCCAGCGCCTCGGTGAGCCGCGCGACGCCGGCCTTCGCGGCCGCGTAGGCGCCCATCCCCGTGCCGGCCTTGAACGCCGCGCCCGCGCCGATGTTGACGATGCGCCCGGCCGGGCTCGCCAGCAGGTGCGGCAGCGCGGCCTTCGATGCGTTCAGCGCGGTCTTCACGTTCAGTTCGTACATGCGGTCCCACGTAGCGGCGTCGCCGTCGGCGATCGTCTGCCACACGAATGCGCCCGCGATGTTCAGCAGCGCGTCGACCCGGCCGAATTCGCGCTGCACGGTGTCGAGCGCCTGCGTGGCGGCCTGCGGATCGACGAGATCGATGCCGCCGATGCGCAGCGCGTCGGCCGGCACGCCGGGCAGCGCCTGCGCCGCCGGGGCCGCGCCGCGGCCGATCAGCGCGACGCGCGCGCCGCGCTCGCCGAGCCACGCGGCCGTCGCGACACCGAGATGGCCGAATCCGCCGGTGATCGCGACTGCCTTGCCTTTGAGATCGTGTTCCATCGATGTTTTCTCCTGGATCGAGGGTTGCTTGATGATGCATGTTGCATGGGTCATGCCGGCCGCGACCTGCGTGCGCGGCCGGCAATGGGCCACAGCGTAGCGCCGTTCACGCATCCGTGCGCACGGCGACGAGGCTGCGGCGGCGCAGTTCCTCCGTCGTTTCGCCCTGGTTGTCGGGGCGCCAGCCCGGCGGCAGCAGCACGAAGCGGATCGCGGTCCACACGTCGCGGGCCGTCGCGACGTCGCGGGCAAGGCTCGCCCAGTGCTCGAGCTCGACGACGAACGGATTGCGCGAGCGGGTCGGCGTGACGAGGCCGAAACGGCACGGCTCGTCGGCGCGCTCGGCGACATAGGTGCCGAACAGCCGGTCGAACACCACCAGCACGCCGCCGTAGTTCGCATCGAGATAGTCGAGGTTCGACGCATGGTGCACGCGGTGCGCGGACGGCGTGTTGAACACGTATTCGAACCAGCCGAGCTTCGGCATCCACGTGTTGTGCAGCCAGAACTGGTACATCAGGTTGAACGACAGGATCGCGAGCACGGCCTCCGGACGCACGCCGAGCCACACGAGCGGCGTGAAGAACATCGCGGCGCCGGCGATCTTGCCGGTCCAGCCGAGGCGAAAGGCGGACGACAGCGTCAACTGGTTCGGCGAATGGTGCACCGCATGGGTCGACCAGAAGAAGCGCACGCGGTGCGACGCGCGGTGATACCAGTAGTAGCAGAACTCCTGGCCGACGAACACGAGCAGCGCGAGCGCGATGCTGTGGAGCGGGATCGTGAAGAGCCGGTGCGCCCATGCGAGGTCGAACAGCGGCGTGGCGAGCGACAGCGGCACCAGCGCGAGCAGCTTGCGGCCCGCGAGATCGGCGAGCGACAGCCACACTTCGTTCCAGTCGAACGGTTCGGGCCCGCGGGCGCGGCGCCAGGTGAGCACGGCCGCCTCGACAAGCGAGACGGCGACGATGAAGAGCGTGACGTAGTACGCGAGCTTTCCTGTTGTGGTGAGCATGATGGGCCTTTCCTTCGGTTGAGTCGGACGCGTCATGGGCGGCACGGGCTGCCATCGCGTCGAATGGAACGCACTGTAGTGGGCGCGGATTGGAAAGACCACGCGGGAAATGTGTCGCCGTATGTCGCGGGGAATGGCGGTCAGGTGGTGTGCGGCGGGTGCGGGCGTGTGTGGACTGGAGCGTGGCCGGTTTGTTGATGCGCGTAGGTATGTGCGGCGGGAAATGTGTCGCCGCGTGTCGCGAAGGAATGCGTTCACGTGGTGCAGGGCGCGCGCCGGCGCTTGCGGACTGGAGCTGGGCCGGGTTGGGGCTGCGTGCATGTGTGTCCGACGGGAAATTTGTTTCCGCATGCGGAGGGGAAGGCGTTCAGGTCGTGCATGGCAGGCATGGACACTTGCGGACTGGCGCGTGGCCGGTTTGTGGCAGCGTGTATGCCTGTCCTGCGGAAAACGTGTCGCCCGTGACGAAGCCGGTCGACGGTGTACACAACATGACATGGGCTGACGGATAAGCCCTGCGCGACATATGAACACTGCCATTACCGATCGGAAGGAAATCGATTCTTCGGATGGTTAGCGCCGGCGGCTCCCTGTTACGAAGAAGCCGGTTCCAGTCGCATGTGGCGTACTGCGTGCGTTCAATTCGCGTGACGCGGCTCGACACAAAACGCGCATGAATCGGCCGGCAAATATGTCGCCGCATGTCGTCGCGACACACTTTCGCGCTGCGCACGACACGTTCCTCACCCGTGCCAAGGCGCCGCACCCTCACGTCATCGCATCGCCTACAGCCTTGCCCGGCGCGGCATGCCCGCGATCGGCGCAGCCGGCACACGCATTCGTCGTACTTCGAAACACCACGCCACGTGTAACACCGCGACATCTTTTATGACGCGACGGGCGTGTGTCATCGCCCTAAAGTTCGTCCCGTCGCCACGCCACTGCGTGCACCGAAACGAACCGCAAGGACACCAGATGAAAACCCGCTTCCTCGTCACCGCCGCCGCCCTCGCCCTCACCTGTGCGCCGGCCTTCGCCGGCTGGGCCGGCCACGGCACCGCCTACACGCCGCGCGGCACCTACAACGGCGCACACGCCGGCTCGTGCGGCGGCGGCAGCTGCTCGCATGCGGGCGGCGTGATCGGCCCCGGCGGCGGTATCGCGACCAACACGGGCACCGTCACGCGCACCGCCCCCGGCCAGTTCTCGAACAGCGGCACGGCCGTCGGCCCGAACGGGCGCTCGGTCGAACACAGCGGCGACACGAGCTGCGCGGGCGGCACCTGCTCGCACACCGGCTCGCTGACGGGCTCGGACGGCCGCAGCGCCACGACGTCGGGCAGCGTGACGCGCAACGGCCCGGGCCAATATTCGTCGAGCGGCACGATCACGGGCGCGAACGGCAACACGGCCAGCCACACGGCATCGACGAATTGCGCGGGCTCGACCTGCTCGCGCTCGGGCACCGTGACGGGCACCGACGGCGGAACCGTCACGCATTCCGGCAGCGGGACACGCGTAGCGCCGGGTGTCGTGACGACGTCGGGCGGCTCGACGGTCATACACGGCGGTACGGTCTCGACCGGTGGCACGACGGTGATCCATGGCAGCACGGCGGTGGGCGGCACGGTGGTCGTGGCCGGCGGGACGGTGCCGGTTCCTGTCCCGGTGCCGGTGCCCGTCGTGGCGCCTCCGCCGGCCGCGGTGGTCGTGACGCCCCCGCCGCCCGCCGCCACGGTCGCCGTCGCGGCACCGGCGCCCGCACCGGCCGCCGTCGTGGTCACGCCCCCGCCGCCCGTGCCCGCCGCCGTCGTCGTCACGCCGCCGCCCCCGCCGAAGGTCGTGCGTGTTGCGGCGCCGAGGGCTGTCGTGGTTGCACCCGCGCCGCGCGTCGTCTACGTCGCGCCGCCGCCGCCGAAGGTCCTGTACCTCGCGCCGCCGCTGCCGCGCTCCGTGTACGTCGCCCCGCGTGCCGTGTATGTCGCCCACCCGCCGCGCGCCGTCATCTGGGTACCCGCCCACTGGGCCGGCCGCGTATGGGTGCCCGCGCACTGGGCCTGACCCGGCGCCGCTTCGTTTCGTTTTCCATTCGTTTCATCAACCACCCGGCCGGCGCAGACCGTCGGCCACGCAAGGAGAAACCCCATGAAGTCCATCAAGAAGATGATTGCCGTCGTCGTTTTGTGTATCGTCTCAGCAGCAGCGTCGGCCCAGCAGGTGCCGCCCGGCGCGGCCAACGGCGGTGCGCGCGTCGAGCGTGCGCTGATGCAGTTGCAGACCCGCTTCGCCAGCGCGAACACGACGCACGACGGCAAGCTCACCCGCGAGCAGGCCGCCGCGGGCATGCCGATGGTCGCGCAGCACTTCGACGAAATCGATACGCAGCACAACGGCTACGTCACGCTCGAGCAGCTCGCCGGTTTCATGCGCCAGCGCATGGCGGCCCGTTGAACCCGCCCGAGCATCCGGCCGCGCAAGCCACCGGGAGGCAAGCGATGGAACAGTCCTGCAGGATCGTCGTGCTCGACGATGAAGCCGAGTTGCGTAACATGCTGCAGCGCTTCCTGACCGGCCACGGCTTCCAGGTGCGCGCGGTCGCCGACGGCAAGCGGCTCGACCGCCTGCTGCAACGCGAACCGTACGACCTGCTGGTGCTCGATCTGATGATGGAGCCCGAGGACGGCCTGAGCGTGTGCCGGCGCCTGCGCGCCGAAGGCCAGACGTTGCCGATCCTGATGCTCACCGCGAAAGGCGACGCCGCGGACAAGGTCGTCGGCCTCGAGACGGGCGCCGACGACTACCTGGCGAAGCCGTTTCTCCCCGACGAACTCGTGGCCCGCGTCCGCGCGTTGCTGCGGCGGCAGAAGATGGCGGCCGGCGAGCCGACGGTCACGTCGCAGCGGTTGCGTTTCGGCGCATTCACGTTCGACGTCGGTCAGCAGACGCTGATGCGCGACGGCACGCCGGTCGAGATTCATTCAGCACAGATGCTGCTGTTGCACGCACTCGGCTCGTCGCCGAACCGCGCGGTGAGCCGCGAGAATCTGCTCGCCCGCGCGCGCGGCCGCGACCATGCCGCACTCGACCGCAGCGTCGACGTGCAGATCCTGCGGCTGCGCCAGATCGTCGAGGACGATCCCGGCAAGCCGCGCTTCATCAAGACCGTCTGGGGCATCGGCTACATGCTGGTGGCCGGCGTCGAGCCGTGATGCGCATCCCGCTGCCGCGCTCGCTGCTCGCGCGCAACATCGCGCTGCTGGTGGCGCTCGTCGCACTGTCGCTCGCCTGTTCGCTCACCGTGCTGCTGCACTACGTGCAGCGCCCGCGCATCGAGCGGGCCTCGATCGTCTTTTCCGACTATGTGCGGTTGCTCGACCGCACGCTCGCCGGCCTGCCACCCGACGCCGGCCGCGCCGTGGTCGCGCAGTTCGGCGGCCAGGCCGCGCTGCCGCCCGCCGCACCGCCGCAAGCACCGAATCTGGCGGCGTTCTTCCGCACCTGGCAGCGCGATGTGTTCATGCAGGCGCTCGGGCGCCACCTGCCGCCCGACCTCCCGGCGCGCTGGCAGTCGGGCGACGACGAGCGCCTGTGGATCCGGCTGCATGCGGCCGGCTCGCCTGTCTGGGTGCCGCTGCCGATGGCCGCCGACGCGCAGGCGAGCGGCATCACGACGGCGCTCGTGCTGTCGGTCGGGCTGGCGCTGCTCGCGGCGCTGACCGGCTACCTGATCCAGCTCCACCTGAACCGGCCGCTCGACGCACTGGCGCGCGCGGCGCAGCGCGTCAGCGCGGGCGAGCGCCCGCCGCCGCTGCCCACCGACGGCCCGACCGAAATCGCCGACGTGAGCCGCGCGTTCAACCAGATGGCCGACGCGCTGCAACAGGCGGAAGCGACCCGCTCGCTGATGCTGGCCGGCGTGTCGCACGACATCCGCACGCCGCTCACCAAGCTGCGCCTGGCGATCGCGATGGCGCTGCCGCGCGGCACGCACGATGCGCTCACCACGTCGACCGAGCATTACCTGGACCAGATCGATACGATCCTGCAGCAGTTCATGGACTACGCGGGCAGCGGTGAGCGCGAAACGCCGCAAACCGGCGACCTGAATGCGCTGATCGGCCAGCTCGTCGCGGATTTCGCGGGGCTCGGCCACGAATTCGACTTCGACGAAGGCGCGGTGCCCCCGTTCGCGTTCCGTCCGATCAGCCTGATGCGGCTGCTGATGAACCTGATGCAGAACGCGGTCGTCTACGGCCGGACCGGCCTTGGCGTGCGGACGTGGGCCGAACGCGGCATCGCGTATGCGGTGGTCAGCGATCGCGGCAACGGCATCGGTGCGGCCGAACTCGAACGGCTCAAGGCGCCGTTCAGCCGGGGCGCGAACGCACGCAGCCATGCGGGCGGCACGGGCCTCGGCCTCGCGATCGTCGAGCGGATCGCCCGCCTGCACGGCGGCTCGCTGACGTTCCGCGACCGCGATGGCGGCGGGCTGGAGGCCGTCGTCGCGCTGCCGCTCGATTCGTCCGGGGGGGTGCCGCGGTCGCTGTCGGCCTGATGGCCTGTTTGCCTGCCTTACTGTCCGACGGTTCGCCTGCCTGTCCGTCTGTCCGTCTGTCCGTCTGTCCGTCCGCCTGTTCGCCTGTTCGCCTGTTCGCCTGTTCGCTTGTTCGCTTGTTCGCTTGTTCGCCTGTCCGTTCGTCTGCATGACAGCCGCACGTATCCGCGCGAGGCGACACGTGACATCCGCCGACATAATTCCCGCGTGGCGCATCCCGCCCGACCTCCCCATACTTGCGCCTGCGTGTTGCGCAACGGCATGAAACCTCTCCCCCGCCAGCGATCACGCCCCGCTTCCGATCGTTCGCGTTCCTGAATGCCGCGACAGTATCGGCAACTTCATCCAGGCCACGGAGATCGACATGTTTTCTTCCCTTCACGCACTTGCCGCCCACGCCAAACGTCTGACCAGTGTCGCGCTGATCGCCGGCACACTCGCGATGACCGGCTGCGCATCGACCGCGACCACGTCCATGACCGCCGCGCCGACAGCCCATACGCAACAGCAGGTTCGTGCGGACGTCGTCTATGTGTCCGCGTTCGACGTGGCCACGACCGACGTCAAGGTCGACGGCGGGATGATCAGCAAGATTTCGACCCTCGCGAGCGGATCGTCCGCCGACGTGCAGCGCCAGCAAAGCGCGCTGAAAACCCGCGACCAGCTCGCCGACGCCCTCGTGCGTGAACTCCGGTCGCAAGGCATCCCCGCACTGCGCGGCCCGGTGCCCGACGGCCGCGACGCGCTGGTCGTCGAAGGCCGGTTCGAGTCGATCGACGCCGGCAACCGCCGCCGCCGCACGCTGATCGGGCTCGGCGCGGGCAAGAGCGAAGTGAAGGCATCGGTCACCGTGCTGTTCCAGCCGGCGCATGGCGCGCCGCAGCCGCTCGGCACGTTCTCGTCCAGCGCGAACAGCGGCCACCTGCCGGGCATGGTTGAAACCGCCGGAGTCGGCGCGGCGGCCGGCCGCCTTGCGACGTCGGCAGCGGTGGGCGCCGGCCTGCACGGTGTGTCGGAAGTGAAGCACGACACGGTGGCGTCCGATACGGACCGCCTCGCGCGCTCGATCGCGAAGCAGCTCGCGACGCAGAACGCCGCGAACGCGTGGCTGCCGACGGTGTCGGCGAGCTGACGCACCGCGTCGTCGCCTGTGCAGCCCCGGCGGGCACGCAGGCGGGCGGCCGGGCATAATGCGCGAGGCCGGTCCGGTGCCACGCGCCGCGACCGTACCGGGCCACCCGACGGCCCGCGCCGTTCTCGCCCCGAATCCTGAACCTCAACCCGTCAATTCCATGCAAGTACTCGTCGTAGGAACCGGCAAGCTGGCCAGCGAGCTGCTCGGCGCGCACCGGCTCGATCCGGCAACCTGTCGCGTGATCCCCTGGTCGGACAGCGCGCGCAACGATGCGCAGCGTAGCGACACCCGACGCAGCGACGCCCGAACGATCGTCGTGCACGCCGGTTCCGGCCGCGAACTCCCCGCCGTGATCGCATTCTGCGAAGCCACCGGATCGCCACTCGTCGAGCTGTCGACCGGCTCCGAGCTCGAAGCCGGCTCGCACGCGTTCCCGGTCGTGCTGTGTCCGAACACGAACATCCTGATGCTCAAGTTCATGAGCATGCTGGAAACCAGCGGCCACCTGTTTCATGACTGCCAGATCAGCCTGACGGAGTCGCACCAGGCCGGCAAGACGTCCGTCCCCGGCACGGCCGTCGGAATCGGCCAGTCGCTCGGCGTGCGGCCGGAAGACATCCGCTCCGTGCGCGACCCGGACGTGCAGCGCGGCGAATTCGCGGTCGCCGACGATCAGCTCGGCCGCCACGCGATTCACCGGATCCGCATCGACGACGGTGCATGCAGCCTGCAATTCGAATCGCGTGTGGTGGGCGAGACACCTTACGCGGACGGCGTGTCGCGTATCGTCGATGCTGTCCGGCAGCACGAGCTCGAGAACCGCCGCTATTCGATCGTCGAGTTCATCCGCAACGGCTGGCTGTAGTCGCGGCGATACGCGGCGGCCAGCACGCGTGCATCGCGTCGCAGACGTTTTTGGCACAACGCAAGAAGCGGTTCGGTGCTGATTCCCGTGGATGTCGTCGACCGCCCGATCAGCGACATCCGGGCCGCCATGACGCTCGCCGACCGGCACCTGACGTCCCGCATGGCCGGCGGTCGAGATCACGCCAGCCGGCTTCGCCGCCGCGGCCGCTCGAGAAATTCGACGAGCAATCGCCCTGCCGCATTCGCTGGTAAGTTATCGGGCGAGGTTCATTCGCCGGGAGGGGACGCGAGTCACCGCTGACGTCGGCGCCTGAACCGCTACCGTCGCCATCCCCCCGAAAGGAGCGCAACCGATGACCCGCCCCGATTTCATCAAGCACTGGACCGAGCTCGAAGAACCCGACGCGCATTGCTATCGCGGCGATACCGAGCCGATGGCGCTGGACGCACCGCTTTCCGCCGAGCTCGGCATCACCCGTATCGGCATTCATCACGTGCGGCTTCTGCCGGGCCGGCGGACGTCCTATCCGCATGCCGAAAGTACCGAGCAGGAGTTTGTGTACGTGCTCGAAGGCAAGCCGGATGTCTGGATCGACGGCGTGCTGTACCCCGTTGTCGAAGGCGATTCGGTCGCGTTTCCAGCCGGCACCGGGATCTGCCACACCTTCATCAACAACACGCAGGACGAAGTCCGGCTGATGGTGATCGGTGAGCGTCCGCGCGACGACAACCGCATCCGCTACCCGATGAACCAGGCGTACGAGCTTACCCGCGCGGACCGCTGGGTGGACTGGCCCGACAGGCCGCTCGGGGACCACAACGGGATGCCGGACTGACGCGCGCGAAGATGCCCCCGACGGTCATCGAACCCGTGTGTCGACGGACGGCATAGGAGCGTCGCTGACGCTCGACAGCCAACCCGAGTGCATTGCCGAATGGTCACCGGTGGCCCGGCGCCGACCGTTCCCGACGCACACTTCGCCATGGCGCGACGCGCAAAAAAATCCCTCCGCCATCGATCCAGGCTGGAGGGCAAGCGATCCCGATCGTGCGGGATCGAGGCACGGGATGGACAGCCGGCCCGCTCAGGCCAGCCCGTTTCCCGACACGTAGAGAAACAGCTCGGCGTCGCTGCGGATGCCGAGCTTCTTCATCGCGTTGTGCTTCTGCGTGCTGATCGTCTTGATGCTGCGGCCGTAGTAGTGCGCGATGTCGGTCATCGTCATCCCGCTCGCGCACATTCGCACGACTTCGATCTCGCGCGGGCTCAGCGCATAGACGTCGTCGTTCACGGCCGTCGGCATCGGCCGCACGGCCGGCAGGAACGGCCGGCCCGCATACGCGGCGACGATCGCGCGCGCCAGGTCGGCCGCCACGCCGCGCTTGTTGAGCATCGTCAGCACGACCACGCGCACCAGCGGAAACGCTTCGCGGATCGCCTCGAGCATCAGCAGTCCATCCGCATGTGCACGCCCCGGCATCGCGAAATCGGTCACCACGACATCGCAGTGCGTGCGCGCGATGCAGCTCAGCAGCGCGCCGGGCTCGAGGGCCTCGCCGACCACGCTGATACTCGTCTCGGATGCCAACGCATGACGAATGCCGTACAACATCAGCGGATGGTCATCCGCTATCACAACCCTGATACTCACTTTCGCCCTCCTTCGTCTCTCGCCAACAACTCAATGCCGCCTGGCGCCCGCTGCGCGTGCCCGTTCGCCGACGTGCGTCAGCAGATGATCCGTCATCTTCAATACTTCTGCTCCGACGTTGCCGATTGCCATCGCCGAGCCGGACATGAGGGCCGCATGAAAGCGGTCGAGCAAGCGGTCGATGTGAGGCTGCCCGAACAGCGCATAGGTGCCGCGCGCCGCATGGCTCCATGCCTGCAGCGCTTGCTGGTCCCCCGCGTGCAGCGCGCTTGACAGCACCGCGCAGTCGGCATCGAGCGACGCGCGGCACGCGGCGAGCACGTTTCGGGCATCGGCGCTGCCGTCTCCCGCTGCGCCCAACGCATCGAACAGGGTTGCGTAGTCGAGCGCCGTAGCATCGAAGCCACGCGCGTCGCCGGCATCGTGCGATACGCGCGGGGCGAGTCCATCGAGGCCATCGAGGCCATCGAGGCCATCGAGCACGTCGCGCAGATCGCCGGGCGTGACCGGCCTGCGCAGGCACGCAACCATGCCGGCGCCGGCCCAGCCAGACGCGTCGGCATCGGCCGTCAGGCCGATGACCGGCATGCGCGCGAGCCGCGGATTGCGGTGATCGCGCAACGCGGCCGCCAGCGCGAACCCGTCCATCCCCGGCATCCGGCAATCGGTCAGCACGACGTCGATCGGCATCGCACCCGTCTCCAGCAGATCGAGTGCCGTGCGCCCGTCGTGACGTTCGATCGCACGATGCCCGAGGCGGGACAGTTGCTGCGCGAGCGCGATGCGGTTGACCTCGCGATCGTCGACGATCAGCACGCACAACGGCCACGGGGGCACCTCTGCGCCCCCGCTATCGTGCTGCGAATCGGCAGCTGCAACGGCCGCACCGGAGTCAGACGGGGTCGCACTCGCGCGGCACACCGCACCCGCACGTGCTTGCGCCGCCACCGGGCAGCGCAACGTCAACGCAAACGCCGCGCCAACGCGATGCGTATCGAGCAGCCGCAGGTCGCCGCCAAGCGCCCGCGCGAGCTTGCGCGAAATGGCCAGGCCGAGCCCGCTGCCTGCACCGCCATCGCGCTGGGCACCGGCGTGCGTGACGAATGGCATGAACAGGCCCGGCTTCAGCGCATCCGGAACACCCGGCCCGGTATCCTCGACGACGATCTCCAGCACGACGCCATCGCGTGCCTGCACGACCACGTCCGCACGCAACCACACCGCGCCGTGCGCGGTAAACGCGATCGCATTGCCGACCAGATTCGACACGATCTGACGCACGCGCTCGCCGTCCATCGTTACCCACGCGGGCACCGCACCGGCCACCTGCACCCGCAGGCGCAGCCCTTTCGCGGCCGCGCGCGCCGAGAACAACGCCGATACGTCGTCGAGCAGCGCACGCGGATCGACCGCCGACGGCGCGATCGGCAGCCGGCCCGCGTCGACGCGCGCATGCACGAGGATGTCGTCCAGCAGACGCATGAGCCGCAACCCCGTCTCATGCACGAGCGCCAGCAGGCCCCGGCGCTCGTGTGCGGGCGCCTCGCGATGCACGACGTCGACGAGCGCGAGCATCGCCGCGAGCGGCGTGCGCAGTTCGTGCCCGGCCAACGCCAGCGCATCGTTCGACGCGCGCAGCGCTGCTTCGAGACGCAGCCGCTCGCGTCTCATGCAGGCCCACACCGCCGCCCCCGCGAGGGCGCTGCAGACACATGAGGCAAACACCGACCATAGCACCACGGGTCATCTCCCTGCCGCCGAACCGGCGCGGTCGTTCGGTGTCACTTCACGCCCCCGGAACCTCGCCGGCATCCCGGTGGTTCGTCACTCGTGGTCATCCTCATCCTTGTCGTCATTCGGGGCGCCAACCAGGCATGCCTTCGCGCGCCCGCTAGTAGCGGACGTCGACGATCACGCTGTCGGTATAGGTGCCGACGAGCGGCGTGGCCTGGTCGTTGTAGATTCTAGCCACGTACGGCATCGTATTCACCGACGTTCCGTCCGCCGGACCGCTGCCGGCGACGCGGTTGCTCGCCTGCCCCCAGACCGTCGCGCCGCCGCCGGCAAACAGGTCGTACTGAAGACGGTTCGCACCGCTCGCCATCTGCCGGCGCCCGTTGCCGGCCGCGTTGTTGCCGGGGCTCAGCCCGACCGTGTAGATCATCCCCTTCGTGCAGGTCAGCGCAATCGAACCGGACACCGGCTGGAAGCTCGACACGGTCGGCGCGGCGCCAAAGCTCACGTCCGGCGCCGTGATCGTGCAGTCATTGGTGACGGTCATCGTGACCTGGAACGTCGACACGCCGCTGCCCTGGTCGCGGCCGAGGCAGATCCCGAGAATCCCGATCCCCGCGCAATAGTTCCAGGTCCAGTTGATCGTCAGCGTGTCGGTATAGACGCCCGCCGCGACGTTGCTGTTGGTGCTCGTGCGGAAATAGAGCGGCAGCGATGCGGCCGGCCCGCCGAAAATCCCGAGCAGGTTGAGCAGCGCGCCGCTGAACCAGTTGTATTGCTGCCCCCTGTTCAGCACGACCGAATAAGCCGAATCCGCGAAGATCGTGTACGGAATCGCATCGCCGGTCGGGCCGGTCATCTGGCCGCCGTTGGCCGACGTGATGGTGGCGTCGATCTGGTCGCCGACCTGCAGCAGCGACAACAGGGCGCCCGAGCAGGTCAATCCGCTGTTCGTCGTCGAGGTCGACTGCGCCTGGTTCAGCGCCGCGAACGACGTGACCGTGCCGAACGACGCACCGTTCGCCGGCGTCACCGTGCATCCGGCGTACGCGGCCGACGGTGCGAGCACGGCGGCCATCGCGACCGCCAGCGCCCATTTCAAGATCCAGCCGAACTGTTTCATCCGTCCCCTCCCTTCCGTCTAGTTGCCGCAGCGCAGCGGCCCGATGCGCTGCATCCGGTCCGCGCCGGCGTCGGACGTGAACGTCGCTTCGCAAGTCCGGCCGCCCGGCAGCGCGACGTCCACGTGATTGATGTCCGACAGTCCTTCGAAATACGTCTCGCCGCCCCAGCCGACGAGCGCCGTCTGCCCCGATTCGCGATGCGTCGCGCGCGCGCCGACCGGCAGCGGCCGACCCTGCGCGTCGACGAGCGCGATACTGGCGGACACGATGCGCTCGACCGGAAACCGCACGATCGCGCCCGCACGCTGCCGCACCGCGACACGCCGCTCGACCGTCGGGACACGCATGTTGCTCGGCAGGCCGAGCGGATCGATCTCGTATTTGGCCGCGTAATACGCGGGGGCCCACGGCACCAGCAAGTGGCCGCCACCGTCGGTCTTGCCGACCACTTGGTTCTCGTAGCGCACCGGCACGCCCGGCTGCCCCTGCGTATCGATCAGCACGAACGCATCGTCGACGCGGTCGGCCGCGAGCACCGCACCGCCCATCACGACGAACGAGCCCTGCACGTCGGCCCAGCGCGTGTAGCCCTGGCCGGCACCGCCGCCGTATGCGCCGCCCTGCACCTGGAAGTAGCGATTGCGCCACGTCAGGTCGGCCTGCTGGTAACGCGAACCGCCGCCGGCATACGCGAGATTCCAGCCCAGCCCGCCATCGCTCGGCACCGAGCGGCTGTATTGCACGCGCTCGGTCCAGTTGTCGTGCTCGTCGCGCGCGGTGCCGGCCGTCACCGTGCCGCCGCCGCCGAACGGCACGATCAGCTGCATCTGGGCGGCGACGCCGTGATTGCCGATGGTCTTGTTCAGCGACGCGTAGAGCGTCGCGCGCCCGAACAGCGGGCGCGTGTACGACACGTTCGCGATCCGCGTATGCGACCCGTCGCCGCCATGCACGTCGAAATAGCCGGCCCCGAGCGTGCCGCCGATCATGCCGAGATTCAGCGCGCCGGTCGCCTGCGTGCTGCTGCGCACGAGCCGGTAGGTCACGCCGGACGCCTGGTCGTACACGGACAGGTCGCGAAACCCGTTGGTGCGCTGGATACGCTGCAACGCGACGCTGAACCGGCGCGACGTGTAGCTGTAACCGAATGCGTATTGCTGCCCCGACGTGCCGGCGAGACTGCTTTGCGTCGCCGCGAAGTTGAACACCCCGGCGCGGCCGGCCGCGACGTCGAAGCCGAGCCCGCCGAGCGCGAGCCGTTCGCCGGTCTCCGCATGCCCTTCGAGCGTCAGGTAGTCCGTGAGCCCGTAGCGCGCGGTGCCGGACATCGCGAACTTGCCGTACGAGAACGAGCGGATGCCGTAGTCGCGACGCATTGCACCGACCGACAGCGAATAGTCGGACAGCCCTTTCTGCAGCAGCGTGTTCGCGACATAGAACGGCACCGTGGTCGCGACCTGACGGCCGAGCGCGTCGGTCGTCACGACGGTCGCTTCGCCCGCGCCGTTGATGAACGGCACGTCGTTCAGCGCGAACGGGCCCGGGTTGACCTGCCCCGACGTCGCCTTGCTGCCGTTGATGAACAGGTCGACCGCGGTCGGCACCGCCGCCTGCCCCGCGAACTGCGGCAGCGGATAGGTGACGATGTCCGGCCTGACACGAAAGTCCCGCGCAACCGACACGCCGCCCAGCCGCACCGCGCTCGTCCACGACAGTGCCCCCGTGACGAGGTCGCCGGCCGTGAAGCTCAGCATCCGGTCCTGGTCGGCATAGCGCCAGGTCGTGTCGTAACGCATGTAACGGTTGTCGCCGGATGCGCCACCGATACCGTAGGTGCGTCGATAGACGCCCGTGTTCGCAAGCGTGCCCCAGCGGTCGAACAACCGCTGCTCGGTCCACGCGGACGTCTGGCTGCGGCCGAGCGTCGGCGAGTTCGTATAGACGTCGTAGTTGAACAGCAGCCCGAAATCCGCCGCCGCCGGCGTGCGGTCGTACAACCGCCGCGTGCCGATCGTCTGGGCCGGCAGCCAGTCGGGCGGCACCGTGAGCCTGAGCTGCTGCGACGTGCTTTCGTATTCGACCTCGACGTGAGCGAGCTTCGCGAGATCGACCATCCGGTCAGGCTCGGCGTCGGTTCGCACCGACACCTTCGCGAGATCGCCGGCGCGCACGTAGTACGCGCCGTCCTGATAGCGAACCGGCACGACCTGCCCGGTGGGCAGCGCGTTGACCACGAGTTCGAGATACAGCGTGCCGCTGCGCAGCGCCGGATCGGAGGTCGGCAACGCGCGCCCGAAGTTGTCGGCGAGTTTCATTGCGTCGTCCGCACGTGCCGCACCGGTCACCGAAACGGCGATGCCGATTGCCCACGCGGCGCCGCGCAGGCGCGGCCGCCTGCGTCCCTGTCGATTGAACCGCTCCAAGACTGCCCCCGTTTGCCGTGATATCCCGTCCGTTCCTGCTGGATCCCGTGCGACGACTCCGCGTCGCTGTGCGCATGCGAAGCGTCAGCGCTTCGCGTCGGCGGGCTCCGGCTCGACGGCCACGTCGCGCTCGCCATTGACCGTCGCGATCAGTCGCGCCTGTGGCGCCTCCCGAACGGCATCCGGCAGCACCCAGCGCATCCGCGCGCCGGGCAGCACGTAGCCGAGCAGCCCGCGCGCCACGTCGCTGCGTTCGCCCTGCGCGACGAGCGCAACCTGCGTAAGCCGGGCGTGCACCGGGCCGCGGTTCTCGATCGCGAGCCAGCGCTTGCCGCCTTCGTGCTCGATGCGCCAGCCGAGCCGGGGCTGCCCGACGCCCGCCTCGCCGGGCGACCGCTCCGCAGGCGCCTTCGCGCGCAGCCCCGCCCCATACACGAACAGCGGGATCGAGTAGTGCATCTGGAACTTCACGCCGAGCGACGCCTGGCCGCCGGCCGGTGCCGTGTCGTCGTCCGGTTGCGGAATCTCGTCGATCAACACGCGGTACGCGTCCTCGGTGCCGGGCGCGACATCGGTCAAGCGCGTCAGGCGAATCAGTTGCCGCTTGCCGGGCGGCACGGTCGTCATCGGCGGGCTGCCCGCGACGCGCGTCTGGTCTTCCGCATACAGGTCCTCGCCGCCCGCCTCGCGCCAGCCGAGCACGCGCACCTGCAGCGTGACGGGCTTCATGTCGCAGTTCTCGAGCCACAGCGCCGCTGCGCGCTGGTCGCTCTCGATGACGGGATCGATCGGCCAGATCATCACGGACGCAGCCGCGCGGGCCGCGCCGGCCGCGACCGCCATGGCCAGCGCCACGGCCGCGCGCACCCTCGTGCGCCTGCGCCGCACACATCCGCGGCGAAGTCCTGAAACGGCATCATTCATGTCGGAATCCTGATTGAATCAATAACTCAGCGTGACCTGGGCGGTGTCGGTATAGGTGCCGGGCGGCGTCGCACCGCCCGGCAGCGTCAGTGCGCCGTAGATCGGCAGGCTGACGACACCGGAGGCCGGGATCGACACCGGTTGCCCGACCGCCAGCACGGTCGTGCGGCTCGCGTCCGCGTAGAGCCGGTAGGCGATCAGCGCATTGCCCGCGCTCGCGAGGTTGCGCTGCGTGTTGCCGCCCGTCGGATGCATGCCGCCGTCTACCGACATCTTCAGCGTCGTGCCGGGCGAGCACTCGATTTGCAGCGCGCTGCCGCCCGAAGTCGCGACGGCCTGCCCCGCCGCGACCGCGGGATAGGTGCCGAAATCGAGTGTGCCGAAATCGAGCCCCGTGCCCGACCCGCCGCCGGCCACGCCGCAGCCAGACACGATCTGCGCGCTGACCGCGAAGGTTCGGGTGGTCGGCACCGCCGTATCCGCGAGGCCGGCGATCGGGCACGCGAGCGCGCCCATCAGTAAGACCAGAGGTTCAGCTATCCGCATGATGGCAAGTGAGTCGAAGGGGTTCGCGGCAGCGCAGCCGACGGGCCGCCATGCGGCGGCGCCGGCCGCACGCTTACCAGCCGAGCGTGATGTTCAGCGTGTCGGTGTAGGTGCCGGCCGCGAGTGCGCCGCGGCTCGTCTTGTTGATCGCACCGTAGATCGGCAGGTTGAACGCCGAACCCGGCGCCGGCACCGGGACGGACTGCACGGTGCCCGCGACGTACTGGACCGAGCGCGCGGAATCCGAGTACACCTCGTAGGGCATGTAGCTCGAACCGCTCGCGAGCGCGCGCGTGCCGGCGCCGACCGCCACGCCCTTGCCGAGGTTCTGGCCGCCGTCGATCGTCACCTGCAGCGCGGTCACGTCCGGCGAACAGGTCACCTGCGTCGCGCCGCCGCTGCCGCCGCCCGCGGCCTGGGCCGTCAGCGCCCCGGTAAAGCCCGACGGCTGCGTGCCGAAATCGAGCGTGCCGAAGTTGGTCGAGCCGCCGGTCGAGCCCGAGCCGGCATCGATCGCGCAGCCGGTCGTCAGCACGAGCTTCGAATTGACGGAGCCGGTAATCGGGCTCGTTTGCGCGCCGGCGGTCATGCATGCCGACGCCAGAGCGACCGCTGCCAGGGTGTTCCATTGAGTTTTCACACGTGTTCCTTTGACGAATGAGAGGTGAAGTTGCTACGCATCCGCCCGGGCTCACCAGTTGACGGTGATCCCGAGCAAATCTTCATAAGTCCCGGCCGGGACGAACTGCATCTGTGTGCCGACGACGCCGAACAGCGGCAGCGCGACGGCATCGCGTCGCTCGTCGACACGAAACGACTGGGGTATCTGCGGGACGTACGCCACGCTGCGCGCCGGATCGCGATAGATGTTGTAGGGCACCCGCGCGACGCTCCGGCCCGCCGCATCGCGCCGCACCAGATAGCGGGTCGACTGCAGGCCGTGCCGGCCCTCGTCGACCGACACCAGGAAGCCGCCGATATCGGGGCTGCACACGACGTGCAGCGGGCCGCTGCCGGACGGGCGCGTGTCGGTGGTCAGGGGCTCGGACCACGTGGGCCCGCGCGTGCCGAAGTCGAGTGCGCCGAAATCCGCGCCGACCGGCCCGCCGCCGACCTGACAGCCGCTGCGCACCTGCAGGCTGACGTTCACCGTGCCGTTGACCTGCCCGGCCTGAATGCCGGCGAACGGAACCAGCATCAGCCCGAACCAGACCGCCTTCCGAATCGCTTTGACCATGCTGGCCTCCGGCGCACGCACAATTACGGCGCAATTACCCGCAATTGCCGCGCAATTGATTAACCCATTGGAATTCCGGCCATTCGGGCCGGTGCAAACGATTGAAAAGGGAATATCCCGGTGCAACGAGACAGCGAAGTGGAACGACACCGATCGATATCGGCGCATCGCTCCATTCGCGATTCGCAGGGACGACAAAGCCCGCCCGGCATCGCGCTCAGCGCCTGCCGGGGCTCTTCCCTTTATGATGTCTTGTGCCGTCGTTAATCCGCGATTCGTTTCCCCGCTCGCGGACTCGATTTACTCGATGAAATGCATGTTGGTGGCCTCGAATTGCTTTTCGTTTTCTTTACACACAGTAATGATCCAGAAAAAATTCCCGGCACACAATCGGAATATTCCTAGAATCGAAAAAATAATCCGAAATGAAGACAGGTTTATCGTTCAGCCAATAACCGATTCTTCATTTTCTTAAATGATCGCGTTGCTTGTGCGAATGCCTTGTCGGAAGAATCCTATGATTCATCTCGAAGAAGGTGGAAACCGGTGGCGTTACCGCGCGATTCGTTCTGGCATAGGCGGATTCGCTACGAATGCGCGATTTTTTTGTCGGGCAACGGGGGGGACTGCGAGACGGGACGGCTGGCCGGTGAGATTACCGTCCAGCGGCTGGCAGACAGGAAGAACCCTGGCGAACGGTTCACCCGGTATGACGGCCCGGGGTTCGGATGCGGGCGAAGCGTTGGGGATCGCGATGCAAACGAGTCGGGATTTCGCGCGGCAAGTGTTGCCGGGGGCTTGGGCTTGGGCTTGGGCTGGGGCTGGGGCTGGGGCTGGGGCTGGGGCTGGGGCTGCGGCTCGGGGCTTGGGGCTTGGGGCTTGGGGCTTGGGGCTTGGGGCTTGGGGCTTGGGGCTTGGGGCTTGGGGCTCGGGGCTCGGGGCTCGGGGCTCGGAGCTCGGGGCTCGGGGCTCGGGGCTCGGGGCTCGGGGCTTTCCGCTAGCGGCTAATCGCTTGTCGATTGTGGTCGTTGGTCGTCATTGGCCAAGACGTCGGCGGCGCGTCCCGCGTTGCACGGAATAGAAGGGGCGCTAAGCCGCGCCTGAGCGGCGACTGCATGCCGCATACGCGGAAGCCGCCCGGCAACCGCCTGCGGGAAACATGGAGAGCCTGCCGCGCAAACGCGCAGCAGGCCGGCGGAGCCGCCTCCGTTCCACCGAAGGCGACGCGGTCGACCGTCATTCGCCGCCCAGCACCGCCCCGCTCTCCGGCAAGGTCGCACCGCCGTCGACGACGATCGTCTGCCCCGTGATGTACGCGGCATCGGCCGATGCGAGAAACAGCATCGCGTTCGCGATGTCTTCCGGCTCGCCCATCCGTGCGAGCGGAATGTCGCGCGCGATCTGCGCGGCAACCGACGCGTCGCCGAGATTGCCGGCCGCCGGCGTGCGGATCATGCCCGGCTCGACGCCGTTCACCGTCACGTTGCGACGCGCGAGTTCCAGCGCCGCCGCGCGAATGAAGCCGTTCACGCCGGCCTTCGACGCCGCGTAATGCGCGAGCCCCGGATACACGACGCGCGGCCCCGTCACCGACGACGTGACGAGCAGCCGCCCCGCTCCCGCGCGCTCGAATGCCGGCAGCGCGGCTTGCGCGAGCCAGAACAGCGCCGACAGGTTGACCGACAGCGTCCGGTCGAGCGTCGGCTCGTCGATCTGCGTGAACGGTGTCAGCGGAAAATACGCGGCATTGTGGACGACGACATCGAGCCGGCCGCCGTCGCGCTCGACCGCCGCGACCAGCGCGCCCAGTTCGTCGCGGCTGGCAGCATCCACCCGATAGGCGCGCGCGACGCCCCCCGTGCTCGCGAGCGCGTCGGCCTGTGCGGCGGCGGCTTCGACGTTCAGGTCGGCCAGTGCGACGAACGCGTCGGATTCCGCGAAACGCCGCGCGATCGCCGCGCCGATCCCCTGCGCGGCGCCCGTGACGAGCACGACGCGCCCGCTGAAATCCGCACGCAGGCGGCCGCTGCCCGGCGCGGCATTCATCGCTGCGCCTCGCCGTCGAGCGGATGCACGGTGTCGTTCAGCACCTGCGCATGCGCGCCGATCGGGAAATTCGACAGCGTGCCGAAATCGCCCCCCTGGTAGCCGAAGATCTTGCCGTCGGTCTTGCGCTGCGCGAGGTCGATCAGCACGACCCCGAGCGTCGGCACCACCTTTTCGCGCCACACGAACAGGTACAGTTCATCTGCAATCCTGAAGTAATGGCAGCGGTCGACATCGGCCAGCCCGCGTTCGACACCCAGCAGGCACTGCCACGCGTAGAAGTTCTCGTTCAGGTAGATGTGCTCGTAGCATTCGGTCGGGCTGTAGCGGTACATCGTCCGCTTGCCGATCAGCGCGCGCGTGGGCCCGTGCAACGGCCCCGGCTGCGTGTGGCCGCCGAGCGTGCCGTGCCGGAACCCGGCCTCGACGCCCGTCAGCGGCAGCCCGCGCGCAACCCGCGTGAATGCGTCGATGTGCGTGTCCGCTTCGGTCGGCAGCGTGCCAACGACCGACGTCCAGACGCCGTTGTCGAGATCGATCACGAGACTGACCGAGGTCGCACGGGCGGCCGAATCTAGGTAGTCGACGAAATACAGCGCGTCGCGCAGCCGCGTCACGCGGCACGGCTCGCGGCCGCTCGCGCCGGTCGCCGCGTCGCGCCACTGCAGCGCGCCGGGCTCGAACGTATAGACGCGCCACGCGCCCGAGGCGTCGCCGAGCGTGAGCGTCCGCCCCGCGAGCGCATCGACGGACGCGAGGATGTTCGCTTCCGGCGCGAAGCCGTCCGCGAGCGCGCCAACCTGAATGAATACCGGATCCTGTCGTTCCATCTGCTGTCTCCCGCGCAGCTTCAGGCCCGGCGGGCCGTGTACGCTGCTCATGTGCACATGGTGCGGGCTGCGCGTGCCGCGCGGTATCGGCCAAAAGGATGAAGGGCGCGCGGCGCCGGAACGCGCTAAAGTGCACGAAATCCGCGCCGCGACCGGCGCGAGGAGCGCACATGCACCGCGTCACCCACTACCGACGAACCGGCGAAGGCATCGAGGCGATCAGCCTCGAATCCGACCGCGCGTTTCCGCGCCACGCGCACGACGAATTCGGGGTCGGCGTGATCGTCAGCGGCGCGCACCGGTCGTGGAGCGGTCGCGGGCAGGTCGACGCGCTGGCCGGCGACGCGATCATGGTCAACCCGGGCGAGATGCACGACGGCTCGCCGATCGAGGCCGGCACGGGCCGGCGCTGGCGGATGCTGTACCTCGCGCCCGCGCTGGTCGCGGGCGTCGCCGCGGAAGAAGGTCTCGGCGGCGTCGAACTGGCGCACCCGGCGGTGCGCGACGCGCGGCTCACAGCCGCCGTCGGCCGGCTGCATGCGCGCATCGTCGCGGGGGCATCCCAGCCGCTCGCCCGCGACGAGGCGGTCGTGATGCTCGTCGCCGGGCTGCTCGCCCGGCACGCGAACCGCACGCTGCCGGCGGCGGGCGTTGCACCGGCGATCCGCATCGCCCGGGAGCGGCTCGACGCGGCGCCGGCCGCCCCCGTCTCGCTCGCCGAGCTGGCCGACCTGAGCGGCGTCAGCCGCTTCCAGCTGCTGCGCGGGTTTGCCCGCGAACTCGGCATCACACCGCACGCGTACCTGATCCAGTCGCGAGCACGGCTGGCGCGCGCGCTGCTCGCCAGCGGCCTGCCGATTGCCGACGCCGCGGCCGAAGCCGGCTTTGCCGATCAGAGCCACCTGACGCGTGCGTTCGCGCGCCAGTTCGGGATCACGCCCGGGCGGTTCACGCAGGCCGTTTGACGCCGCGGGCCTCCCGCGCGAGGCCATCAGGCAAGCCGCCGTCGAAGGCACTGCCGCTGCGACCGCAGTGACCACATGACCGCAGCAGTGGCAGCCGATACCCGTGGCGCAGGCATGCCGAATCCCGTGCGCCCTATCCGACATGCCCGTGTGCGCTGCAATTTCGTTCAAGACGCACGCTGCCGCCGTGCGCGACGATGCGGCGCATGAAGACACGACTGATTGGCTATCTCTATCTCGCCGCTGCGATGGCGGGCGTCGGCAGCACCGTCATCGCGAGCCGTCTCGCGGCAGGCGGCCTGCCGCCGTTCGCGGCCACGGCGCTGCGCTTCCTGATCGCGACACCGCTGCTGTTCGCACTGATGCGCGCGCAGCGCATGCGCTGGCCACGCATCTCCACGCGTGACGCCGTGCTGCTCGTCATCCAGGCAGCCGCGGGCGGCGTCGGCTATACGGTGCTGCTGATCTGCGGCACGAAGCTGTCGTCGCCGCTCGATGCGGGCGTGATGCTCGGCACGCTGCCCGCGATGTCGACGCTGATCGCCGCCACCGTGCTGCGCGAGCGGCAGACGCCGCGCGACTGGCTGGCCGCCGCGCTCGCAACGGCTGGCGTGCTGTTCGTCACGTTCGCACCCGGTCAGGCGCTGCCGTCGCTCCGCACGCTTGCCGGCGATGCGCTGGTGCTGGCCGCCGTCGCGTGCGAAGCCGTCTTCATCCTGCTCAACCGGCGGCTTGCCGCCCCCCTGCCGCCGCTGGCGCTGTCCACCGCGATGTCGGGCCTGGGCTTCGTGCTCGCACTCGTGCCGGCCGCGTTCGAATGGCGCGCGGTGGCGACCGGCTGGACCATCGGCGCCGTGTCGGCGATCGCCTACTACGCACTGGTGCCGACCGTGCTCGGCTACCTGTGCTGGTACGCTGGTTCGGCGCGCACGAGCGGCACCGAGGCCGCGCTGTTCACGGCGGTCGCGCCGGTCTCGGCCGTGCTGTTCGCGGTCGCGCTGTTCGGCGAAACGCTCAGCGGCACGCGGGTCGCGGGCATCGCGCTCGTCGTCGCGGGCATGGTCGTCGGCGCAACGCGGCGGCGCGAACTGCCCGCCCAGGCACGCGACGCACGGCCGGCGAAGCCGATACGGCCAGCTCGCCCCGCACCAACCGCTACCGATTGATCGGCGTTCGTCGCGTCATCCAGACATGGGAAATCGCTCGGCCTCGTCGCACGCCCTGTCGCGCTGCCACAGGCGATTGCAGGAATGTGTCCGCGCGCCGCAAAACCGTTGCGCGCCACCCGGCGAGATGCAATATTCGCGTGACCGGGACCTTTGACGACCATCGAACGACACGCCGCCGCGCAATGAACAGGAAGGAAGCCAAAACAAGAATCGCGGTGCTGATGTCCGCTGGAACGAGGAAGGCCGACGTCCTGGCCGACCTGTCCGGACACGGGCTCGACGATCGTGTGCTCGCCGGCCTGATTGCGTCGCGCCCCGATCCCGAACGCTGCCGCAAGAACAAGGTGCACGTCCGGATCCTGGTCGCACTCGCCTTCGTCCAGCTCGCGAACGGCCTGACGTTCGCTTACGGCGTCGCCACATCCGGCGGCGACCTCGGCATCTCGGGCGCGCTCGGCAATGGCCTCGTCATGCTGTTGCTCGCGCTGAACGTGCTGCTCTCGCTGCTGTTCATCTGGGGCTTCGCGACGCATCGCGTCGGCGCCTATCACGCGTTCATCCTGTTGTCGCTGGTACAGGTGCCGAAGACCATCGCCGAGCTCGGACGCAGTCCGTCGACCACGCTGCCGAGCCTCGTGGTCACGGTCCTGCTGGTGGGCTATGTCTGGTTCGTCCGCAACCGGCTGTTCCCCGACTACGGCGGGTTCACGCCGCGCAAGGTCGAAGGCCGTTACGCGTTCGTCGAGCACGCGTGACGCCACCGGCATCGGACGCCGGACGCAAAAAAACGCCGGGCCGCCCCGCGATCGCGGGACGGCCCGGCGTCTTCTGCATTCCTGAACCGGTCGGCTTACTTGGCCTTTTCAGCCGTATCGCTGATCGCCTGGCCGCCCTTCGAAATGTCCTGCCCCATGCCGGCCACCGTGTTGCAACCGGCGAGCGCTGCGGTCACCACCAGCAGCATTGCAGCAATCGTACGCGTCATTCCCATTCTCCTTCGAATCATCAAGCCCGACGGGCGAATCGTTTGTGGCGTGGCGCCCGGCAAGATGCCGGGCACGGGGCCTGACCTGATTATACGGAGACGGCCGCCGCGCGCCAGTACGCACCCGCGGCAGGTCACACGGGCCACCCAGCCGGGTCGCGCAGATTTTCCTTGACTTCAACGCGCCAGAAACTAATATACGCACCGCGTACATTTTCCGTCAGGAGCCGCCGATGACCGTTCCCCAGCAAGCCTTCCTACGCGACGCGATGCGCCGCCTCAACATGACCCGCGAAGCGTTCGCCAATCGCATCGGCGTCAGCCGGCGTGCGCTGGACACGTGGCTGCTGCCTGACGACTCGCAGGAATCGCGCGGCATGCCCGAGATCGTCGAGCGCTTCGTGTCGGAAATCGTCGAGCGCTCGGCACCGGACGGCGGAGACTATACGCAAAGCGTAGATAAACAGGGTCTCTCGAAGCAGTTCCTGTTCGAAGGCAAGCCGCAATTGATCTCGGTCGACCAGTTCTCGCGGGATTCGGTCGAGGCGCTGTTCCGCGTGGCCGACGTGATGCAGCCGATCGCGCGCCGCCACAAGATCTCGCGCGTGCTGGAGGGCGCGGTGCTCGGCAACCTGTTCTTCGAGGCCAGCACGCGTACGCGCGTGTCGTTCGGTGCCGCCTTCTGCCGGCTCGGCGGCTCGGTGTGCGACACGACGGGCTTCACGTTTTCGTCGATGGCCAAGGGCGAATCGATCTACGACACGAGCCGCGTGATGGCCGGCTACGTCGACGCGCTCGTGATCCGCCACCCGGAGAAAGGCTCGGTGGCCGAGTTCGCCCGCGCGACCAACCTGCCCGTGATCAACGGCGGCGACGGCCCCGGCGAGCACCCGAGCCAGGCGCTGCTCGATCTCTATACGATCCAGCGCGAATTCTCGCGGCTCGGCAAGATCGTCGACGGCGCGCACATCGCGCTGGTCGGCGACCTCAAGTACGGCCGCACCGTGCACTCGCTCGTCAAGCTGCTCGCGCTGTACCGAGGGCTCAAGTTCACGCTCGTGTCGCCGCCGACCCTCGAGATGCCGGCTTACATCGTCGACCAGATCGCGACGAACGGCCATGTGATCGAGCAGACGACCGACCTGGCAGCCGGGCTGCGCGGCGCGGACGTCGTCTACGCGACGCGGATCCAGAAGGAGCGCTTCACCGACGAGTCGTTCGAAGGCTACACGCCGGATTTCCAGATCAACCAGGCGCTCGTCGATACGGTGTGCAAGCCCGATACGCTGATCATGCACCCGCTGCCGCGCGACAGCCGGCCCGGTGCGAACGACCTGTCGGTCGACCTGAACCGCGACCCGCGCCTCGCGATCTTCCGCCAGACCGACAACGGCATTCCGGTGCGGATGGCGATCTTCGCGATACTGCTCGGCGTCGAGAACCTCGTCCAGCATTCGATGCGCGACGCGACGTGGCGCCCGCCGGCATATCTCGGGCCGGAGGATGCGGTGTTTCACGGGGTTGATTGAGAGGGAGCAGCGGGGGGCGCACTAGTCAGGCGCCCCTACGCTCAGCGAAAAGCGCGCCGGACAACCCGGCGCGCTTTATTTTTTTCGCGTGATGTACAAGTGAGCAATCGGCGCCTAGGACGCCCACGGATCGATCACCCGCAAGCCGACCGCCTTGAATGGCGCGACGTCGCGCGTCGCAATGATCAACCCGTTCGCCTCGGCCGTCGCGGCGATAAAAACATCCGCTGGTGCGATCGCGCTGCCTGACGCACGCGCACGCGCTCGAATACCCGCATACGCTTTGCTCGCCGCATCGTCGAACGGCAGGATCCGGCCGCGAAACAGCGGCACCACGCGCTGCTCGATGCTTTGGTGAAGCCAGTCGCGCCTGCGCCCTTCAGGCAGTGCCGCCACACCGAAGCGCATTTCGCCGAGACTGATCGCAGCCAGAAACAACGTTTCGACGTTCTGGGCATCGAGCCATTCGATCACGGCCGCACTCGGCTCGCGCCGCAGCGGCTCGGACATCACGTTCGTATCAACAAGAATCATTCGAAGCTCATCGGGTCGGTTAGCGTCTTGTCGCGCTGAACGTCGAATTCGACGCCGCCCGCCTCCCGTCCGATTTCCGCCAGCAGCGTCCCGAGCTTCAGCCGGCCACCCGGCAGAACGGCCTGCTCAAGGATGTCACGTACCTCGGCTTCGGTGCTACGCCCATGCTGGGCCGCGCGAATTCGGAGCGCGCGGTGCACTTCATCGGGCAAATTTCGAACGGTAATCACAGGCATGATGCACCTCACCACATTTGCTTTCAATGCTGTCATATTAGCACCTTGATGTCATGGCGGGTGATCCGCAACAGAACCACTCTAACCCGCCTGACAAGCCCGTCACACCTGGCTGATCGGCCATCGGCCCTGCCCGGAATGCCCCGCCACATTTGTTAACAATTTCCCAATAAACGAGAACACGAACGCTTCTCATTTAACGGAAAATTACATAGAATGCCGCCTGAAAACAAATCGTAATAATTCCCGGCGGCATGCACATTTCCGCAGCGCACCGCCCCGGGGCCACACCGCGAGGTCGAAGCGCACCATGAAGTCACGTTCCGACGAGCTGAAGCTCGGCAAATTCACCACCCTGTGCAGCGTGCTCGCCGCGAGCCCCGCGTTCGCAGCGGACGGCACGCCGCCGCCCGCCCCGGCCAGCACCGAAGGCCATCTCGCGCCGATCGAGGTCCAGGGCAAGGCCGAGCACAGCTACAAGGCCGACTTCTCCGCTTCCGCGAAATTCACCGCGCCGCTCGTCGACACGCCGAAATCCGTCACCGTGATCCCGCAGGAACTGATCCAGAACAGCGGCGCGTCGACGCTGACCGAAGCGCTGCGCACCGTGCCCGGCATCACGTTCGGCGCCGGCGAAGGCGGCAATCCGCTCGGCGATCGTCCGTTCATCCGCGGCTACGACACGCAGGGCAGCATGTTCGTCGACGGGATGCGCGACACGGGCGCCACGACGCGCGAGATCTTCAACACCGAGCGCATCGAGATCACCAAGGGTTCCGACGGCGCGTACGGCGGCCGCGGCGGCGCGGGTGGCAGCATCAACCTGATCACGAAGGCCCCGCACCTCGGCACCACCGCCGCCGCGAGCGCGGGCCTCGGTACCGACCGCTATCGCCGCTTCACGGCCGACGGCAACTGGCAGTTCGCCGATCACGCCGCGTTCCGCCTGAACCTGATGAGCCACAACAACGACGTCGCCGGCCGCGACGCGGTCAACAACGAGCGCTGGGGCGTCGCGCCGTCGATCGCATTCGGCCTCGGCACGGCGACGCGCGTGACCGCGAGCTATTACCACCTGTCGACGGACGACATGCCCGACGGCGGCATCCCGTACTTCTACGGCTTCAACCTCCCGAAAGGCGTCGCCACCGACGGCCCGGCGCCCGTCGACCGCCACAACTTCTACGGCCTGACCAACCGCGATTTCCGCAAGACCACGTCGGACATCAGCACGCTCAAGATCGAGCACGACATCACGTCGTCGCTGACGATCCGCAACACCACGCGCTACACGGAATCGACGCAGGACTACATCTGGACGCAGCCCGACGACAGCCAGGGCAACGTGGTCAACGGCAAGGTCTGGCGACGCGCGAACACCCGCAACAGCTCGATCAACAGCATCGCGAACCAGACCGAGCTGTTCGGCGAATTCCGCACCGGCCCGTTCAAGCACAGCTTCACGACCGGCATCGAGCTATCGCGCGAATGGGGCAAGCGCGACACGTACAACGTCGCCACCGCGAACGGCAAGATCTGCCAGAACGGCATCGGCGCGGCATCGGGCTACAACTGCACGAGCCTGTGGTCGCCGAATCCCAACGACCCGTGGGCCGGCTCGATCACGCGCAACAACGACTACTCGCATGCCCGCACCGTGACGAAGTCGATCTACGGCTTCGACACGATCGAGATCACGCCGCGCTGGCAGGTCAACGGCGGCGTGCGCATCGACGACTATTCGACCCGCTTCACCGACACCAAGGCCAATGGCGGCAAGACCACCACGCGTGACGACACCCTCGTGAACTGGCAGGCCGGCCTCGTGTTCAAGCCGGCGCAGAACGGCAGCATCTATGCGTCGTACGCGACGTCGTCGACGCCGGCCGGCATGCTGCTCGGCGAAGGCAGCGAAACGCAGTCGCTCACGCCGGGCCGTGGCGGCGTCGGCTCGAACGCCGATCAGCTGTCGCCGGAAAAGAACCGCAGCATCGAGCTCGGCACGAAGTGGAACGTGCTGAACGACAAGCTCGCGCTGACTGCCGCGCTGTTCCAGATCGACACGACGAACGCGCGCGTGACGCTGCCGAACAACCAGTACGCGATGGTCGGCAACAAGCGCGTGCAGGGTCTCGAACTCGGCGTCGCGGGCCAGATCACGAAGCAGTGGCAGCTGTTCGGCGGCTACACGTACATGAAGAGCGAACTGCGCGACAACGGCAAGGACACCGCGAGCAACGGCAACCAGTTCCCGAACACGCCGAAGCACAGCTTCACGATGTGGTCGAACTACGACGTGACGCCGAAGTTCA
This sequence comes from Burkholderia sp. AU30198, assembly GCF_020419825.1. Classification (NCBI taxonomy): domain Bacteria; kingdom Pseudomonadati; phylum Pseudomonadota; class Betaproteobacteria; order Burkholderiales; family Burkholderiaceae; genus Burkholderia; species Burkholderia sp. AU30198. The sequence goes on from NZ_JAIZSA010000002.1 coordinate 282,670, forward strand.
CCGTCGGCGGCGGCGCGTTCTACATGTCGCAGGTGTTCGGCGATACCGCGAACCAGCACGCGGTGCCGTCGTACTGGCGCTTCGATGCGATGGCGCAGTACCGGATCAACAAGAAGCTCGACCTGCAGCTGAACGTGAACAACCTGTTCAACCGCACCTACTTCGACCAGGCGTATCCGGCGCACTACGCGTCGATCGCACCGGGCCGCTCGGCGTTCGTCACGCTGAACGCGCGCTACTGATCGATGGAGGCCGTGTCGCTGAAGGCGCTCGCGTCGGTATCGCCGCGCGAGTTCGCCGACATCCTGGCCGGGCCGCCCGAGCGCGCCGCCGCGTGGGTCGCGGCGGCGGCCGACAACGGCATCGTCGATGCGCAGGCCGTCTACGGGCAATACCTGCTCGACGGGCATGGCGTCGCGCGCGATCCGGCGGCCGCGTTCAACTGGTTCCGGCACGCGGCGCGCGCCGGCCACGCGATGGCGATGAACATGCTCGGCCGCTGCTACGAGTTCGGCTGGGGCACGGCCGCGTGCGCACCGGTCGCCGTGTACTGGTACCGGCTCGCCGCGCAGGCGGGGCTCGACTGGGGCATGTACAACTACGCGACGGCGCTCGCGCTCGGCAACGGTGTCGACGAGAATCGCGCCGATGCGCTCGACTGGTTCCTGCGCGCGGCCGCACTCGGCCATGCGAAATCGATCAACCTGATCGGCGGCTTCTACGAGGACGGCTGGGTCGTACCGGTCGACCCCGACGCCGCGTTCGACCACTATCGCCGCGCCGCCGTGGCCGGCGACTTCCGCGGCCAGTTCAACCTTGCGAGGCTGCTCGCCGAGCGCGGGCAGATCGACGAAGCGCTCGCGTGGCTCGCGCGCGTGCCGGCCACCGCTACCCCCGCGTTCGTCGCGAAGATGCACGCGTATCTCGCGTCGTCGCCGATCGACGCGTTTCGTGCGGCGGCGCTGCAGTTGCCACCACAGCCGCAGCCGCAGCCGCAGCCACACTGCATGGAATCCGCATCATGATGCTTCATATCCCCGGCGTACTGACGAAAGCGCAGGTCGCGCAATGTCGCGAGCTGCTCGACGCGGCCGAATGGGTCGACGGCAATGCGACGTCCGGCACGCAGTCCGCGCTCGCGAAACGCAACCGGCAATTGCCGGAAGGCGCGCCGGCCGCACGCGCGGTGGGCGACGCGATCCAGGACGCGCTGGCGCGCCACCAACTGTTCTTTTCGGCGGCGCTGCCGCTCAAGGTGTATCCGCCGCTGTTCAATCGCTACGAAGGCGGCGAGACGTTCGGCACGCACGTCGACAACGCGATCCGGCTGCTGCGCGGCACGGATTTCCGCGTGCGCAGCGACCTGTCGGCGACGCTGTTTCTCGAAGAACCCGATGCATACGACGGTGGCGAGCTGTGTATCGAGGATACGTACGGCACGCATCGCGCGAAGCTGCCGGCGGGCGACCTCGTGCTGTATCCGGCGTCGAGCCTGCATCACGTGACGCCCGTGACGCGCGGCGAGCGCGTCGCGTCGTTCTTCTGGATCCAGAGCATGGTGCGCGACGACGCCGACCGCACGCTGCTGTTCCAGCTCGATACGCAGATTCAGGCGGTTTCCGCCGAGAAAGGCGCGAAGGATCCGATGGTCATTTCATTGACGGGGATTTATCACAACCTGTTGAGAAAGTGGGCGGATGCGTAGCCATCGGAATGCAATCCAACCGCTGGACGTATTGCGCGGCTCAGTCTTGCGCTACGACGATCCCGTCGATCCAATCAAGGAAAGCGGTTGGGAAGCGCCGCAACGCGACACGCGGAACGAAGGCGTCCACGCAGACACGTACATCGATACGCCAGGATAAGCCGCTCACGCTCCCGCAGCGAAAACCGCAACACCTCCTCCGCCGGACTCTGGCATATTGGCTATTCGTCTGACAAAAAGCACCTCGGCCGGCCAGCCTCGGCACCGGCTCGTCGCCCGCAACCGTCATCGCGCCACCTCGTCCGCTATCGTGATATCGCTCTCCGATCCCGTTGTCCGGTCGATTGCCCTGCTGGAGTCGCACGAAGGGTTTGTCGATCTCGCAGGCTTCCATGACCGCATCGCCGTCGTTCCCAACCCCGACGACGTCGCAAACAAGAGCCCGCATTTCCTGAAAGTGCGTCGTGGCGTGGCGGAACGGCTGATCGCCGCCGCGCACGCGCTGCCCGACGGTTTGCGCCTGTACGTCAAGGAAGGCTATCGTCCGCTGGCCCTGCAGCGCCACTACTTCACCGGGCATCTCGCGCACCTGCGCCGGACGCTGAATCCGCTGCCGGACGAACACACTTTGGTCGCACTCGCGAGCCACTACGTCGCACCGCCGGAAGTCGCCGCTCATCCGACGGGTGCAGCCGTCGACCTCACCCTGATCTCGCCGGACGGCATCGAGCTCGACATGGGCTGCGTGCTCGACGCCACCGACCAGGAATCATCCGGCGCGTGCTACACGCACAACCCGTTCATCAGCCGCGCGGCCGCCCGCAACCGCCAGGTGCTGATCGCCGCGCTGACGGGCGCCGGCTTCACGAATTACCCGTCGGAATGGTGGCATTGGTCGTTCGGCGACCGCTATTGGGCCGTCATGCACGATCAATCGCACGCGATCTACGGCCCCGTCGAGGAAGACATGCTCGACGAAGCGGCGTGCTGACATTCTTTCCGACGAAACGAGCGGGTCTCGGTAACATCCTCACTTGTCGATCCCTGCCCGCTCCCGCACAATCGCAGCACCTGCTTCACTCTCCCCCGCGCCGATGTCCTATGCGTCATTCGCCACCGGCGTCCTCCTCGCCGGCGGCCTCGGTCAACGCTTCGACCCGAGTGGCCTGCACAGCAAGCTGCTCGCGCTGCTTCCCGACGGCACGCCGGTTGCAGTCGCGGCCGCCCGCCATCTCGCGGCGGTCACGGCCGACGTGATCGCCGTCGTGCGTCCCGGCGCCGAAAAACTCGCGATGCTGCTGAACGAAGCCGGCTGCCACGTCGTCTATGCGCCCGACGCGGTGCGCGGCATGGGCGCGAGCCTCTCGGCCGGCGTGCGCGCGACACCCGAGGCGAACGGCTGGCTCGTCGCGCTCGGCGACATGCCGTGGATCGCGGCTTCCACCTACGAAACCGTCACACGCGCGCTCGACGCCGACGGCGCATCGATCGTCGCGCCCGCACATCGTGGCGTGCGCGGCCATCCGGTCGGGTTCTCCGCGCACCACTTCGATGCGCTCGCCGCCCTCGACGGTGATACCGGCGCCCGCGCGCTGTTTGCGAGCGCGCCAGTCAAGCTGCTCGACGTCGACGATCCCGGCATCGTGCGCGACGTCGACACACCGGCGGATTTGCGCTGACCGCGATCGCGCAGCGTTCGCACTGCACCGCATGACCCGCTCCGGCGCAGCAGATTCCTGCACGAAAACCGCCCATGCACGGATTGCGCAGACGAAAGATCGCCGCAACAATCCCGCTGCAAACGCATGCCCGATTGCCTATAACGGAGACGAGGCGCCCCCGCCGCGCCACCGCCGTCACGCACTGCGCGAGTTCTCCATGACCGATCACACAACCCCGACGCCCGAGCCACCGGCCGACCCGAACCGCGACCCGGAAGACGACCCGCTGTCGTCGCCGCCCGGCCATCACGACAACCCGCAGCAACCGGACGGACCGCCGAGCAAGGATCCGGTCTAGCCGCCGGGCGGCCGCACGACCGCCCGCTCCGGTGCCTACGCGGCCGCGTGCTCGCGCGCGGTACGCACTTCGTATACCTTCAGGTGGTTGTACGCGATCCGCAGCAGCGACAGCGCATCGGCCGCCTGCGGGTCGCGGCGCGCGAGCAGGTCGCCGATCACGTGATCGGCTTCGACGCGCGCATGGTTCTCGACGTCGCGCAGCATCGACGCGGTCAACGGCGACGGCGTGAGCACCATCCGCTGCATCCGCTCGATGGCGGCCGGGTCGGGCCGGTGGCCGTTGTGCTCGGCAATCGCACTGCATTCGGCGAGCATCGTCTCGAGCAGGTGGCGGCCGTCCGGCGCGGCGAGAATGTCGCCGACCGAGCCGCGGAACAGCGACGTGCTCGCGGCGAGCGTCGCGAGGAACATCCACTTTTCCCACATCCGCGCGGCCACGTTGTCGCTGAGCGTCGCATCGAAACCCGCGCCGCCGAGCACATCGGCCACCGCGCGCACGCGCGGCGATTCGCCGCCCGCGAGTTCGCCGAAGGTGACCCCGTGCGTGTCGTTGAGGTGCACGATGCGCTGCTCGCGATCGAGCGTCGCCGCGATCACGCACAGCCCGCCGAGCACCCGCGCGGCACCGAATCGCTCGCGCAGCACGTCGAGATGACGCATCCCGTTGAGCATCGGCAGGATCAGCGTCTGCGGGCCGACGAACGGCGCGAACGAGAGAATCGCGTCATCGAGGCTGTATGCCTTGCAGCTCAGCAGCACGAGGTCGAACGGCGCGACTCCGGCTTCCGCATCGCCCGCGCGCACGGTCTGCACGTTCGCTAGCGTCAGGTCGCCGCGCGGGCTGCGGATCAGCAACCCGTCACGCGCCAGCGCGGCCGCGCGGCCGTCGCGCACCAGGAACGTCACGTCGCGCCCCGCTGCGGCCAGCCGGCCGCCAAAGTATCCGCCGACCGCGCCGGCCCCTACCACCAGAATTCGCATCGTTGCCTCCTTTCGGTTTCATTCGTCGCCGCACCGCCGAGCCGGGCCCGCGGTGCGCGCGCAATCGCCCCGACAGTATAGCGACGCCCGTTATGCATATGCATAGATACCCGTATCGGCGTCGAAGGCATCGGCGACGGTACCGGTTCCTAGGGATAACCCCTCTACGGCGACACGCGCTTGGCGCCGTCAAGACACTTACCCCGTCACGCCGTTTCGGCGAGTTTCCAAGACCGACCGACCACACACCATGCGCAACCTTTCCCTGAATCAGAAACTCGCCTCGATGATCGTCATCCTCTGGCTCGGCCTGCTCGTGATCGCGGGGCTCGGCGCCTGGCAGACGCGCGCCTCGATGATCACGGACCGCCGCGACGAGCTCGCGTCGCTGGTCGCGCAGGCCACGAGCGTGGCCGACCACTACTACAAGCTGTCGCAGCAGAATGCGCTGCCGGAAGCGGACGCCAAGCAGAAAGCGCTCGAGGCGATCGCCGCGATGCGCTACGGCGCCGACGGCTACATTTCCGTCAACGACTCGAAGCCCGTGATCGTGATGCATCCGATCAAGTCCGAGCTCAACGGCAAGGACGTGTCGAATTTCACCGATCCGAACGGCAAGCACCTGTTCGTCGAGATCGTGAAGGCCGGCAACCTGGAAGGCGGCAAGGGCTTCGTCGACTATCTGTGGCCGAAGCCGGGCGCCGACAAGCCGCAGGAGAAAACCAGCGCCGTGCAGCGCTTCGCGCCGTGGGACTGGTATCTCGTGACCGGCATGTACATGAACGACGTGCGCTCGGCGGTACTCGAAAGCGTCGGCCGCTGGCTCGCGATGACGACCGTGCTCGGCGGGATCGCGACCGCCGTGATGGTGCTGGTGCTGAAAAGCGTGCGTGCGAACCTCGGCGGCGAGCTGGAAGTGGCGCTCGACGCCGCACAGCGCATCGCGCAGGGTGACCTGACCGCGCGCGTCACCGTGAAGCAAGACGATCGTGGCAGCCTGCTGCATGCCCTGCACACGATGCAGGGCGGGCTGATCGACATGGTGTCGCGCGTGCGGATGGGCACCGAGAACATCAACGTCGGCGCGAGCGAGATCGCGTCGGGCAACACCGACCTGTCGCAGCGCACCGAGGAACAGGCGGCCGCGCTCGTGCAGACCGCGTCGAGCATGGACCAGATGACCGCGAACGTGAAGCAGAACGCGGACAGCGCCGCGCAGGCCGCGTCGCTCGCCGACCAGGCCGCGCAAGTGGCGACGCGCGGCAGCGCGGTAGTCGACGACGTCGTGCGCACGATGAACGAGATCACCGACCGCTCGCACAAGATCGGCGACATCATCGGCGTGATCGACGGGATCGCGTTCCAGACCAACATCCTCGCGCTGAACGCGGCGGTTGAAGCGGCGCGGGCCGGCGAACAGGGCCGCGGCTTTGCGGTGGTCGCGGCCGAGGTGCGCTCGCTCGCGCAGCGCTCGGCGACGGCCGCGAAGGAGATCAAGACGCTGATCGTGTCGTCGAACGAGACCGTCGAGCAAGGCGCGGCGCTCGTCACGAATGCGGGCGAGACGATGGCCGAGATCGTGCAATCGGTGCGGCGCGTGAACGAGATCCTCGACGAGATCAGCCATGCGTCCCGCGAACAGAGCGCCGGGATCGAGCAGGTCAATCGCGCGGTGGGCGAGATGGATCAGGTCACGCAGCAGAACGCGGCGCTCGTCGAAGAAGCCGCGGCCGCCGCGCATTCGCTGCGCGATCAGGCCGAGGCGCTGCGGGACGCGGTGACGCGGTTTGCGTTGCCGGCGTAGGACTTGAAAGCGTGCGGGCCCGGTTTTCCTGCGCGTGGCCCGCACGCTCGATCGGCATCGATCGGGATGTCCTCTTGTCTGCACGTCGAGCGCATCTATCAGCACCCCGCAATATCAATTCGCTGTGCAGCACTTGTTGGGGCAATCGGGCAGGAAGGAAATTTCCACGCGCCGCCCATTATCCACGTCGCCACGCAAATAAATGCGTGTGCTTGCCGAACAGTCCGTTGAGTCGCTTCAGCGCTTGATTGACCAGCCGCCGCAGTGGTCGCAACGGGTGATCGGCCGGCACGAAGTCTTTCAGCTTCACCGTCGCGAACAGTGGCTCTTGCATCTCGTCCATTCTACGCATCGCCCCCTCCGACCAAGACCACGAACACGTTATCTCTAACGCACGCCCGCAAGGCCCGTTTACATCGTTCCCAATTTCAACAGCCTGCTAGAACCTGTCCACCTGTTGACAACGTGTCGCCCACAACTGCAATGCGTCGTTTCATTGTTTGGTCCTCTCGGTAACGATGTTCGGTGCTAGGTGGCGGGTTCCGATGTCTGGATGTTTGGGGAACCACCATCCTCTCATTCCATCAATCGTGGTCGGTGGCACTGGAAAAGCAGGAACAAAAAAGCCCGCATTGCGCGAGCTTGTGTTGGTGTCCCGTGGTAGGTCACTGCTTCTTCGGTACGGGGTTCAGGTTCGGGCAGCAGTGATTCGGGCACCCCGGACTAACGTTGACTTCAACGCGTCGCCCGGATTGACCAAACCTGTCCGGCTTGAAGATCTTGCCAGCTAAGGCACGATTCTCGCCGTGGATCGAATATTGATCCAAGACCGACATCACGCTTTCGGCTCGTCGCGTCGCAAGCTGTTGTGCGTCATGTTCGGTCCGCTCGGCCAATCCGTTCAACCACACGGTATCGATGATCGGAAAGCGCTTGTGCATGTCGATCGACCATTCGGATAACCGTGATAGCTCGGCCGGCGAAATTGCGCTCGAATCGGTATCGAACACAATATCGATGTAATGGCCTGGCATATTCGATGGGCCGTCACATGTGGCGGATGCGTGCGCGCAGGTCAACGCGAGCGCGGCGGCAACTGCGAATTTAGTAATCGCCATCGACAACGTACCCCGCAATGCTATCGGCGTTGTTAGGATTCGATCGGCCCCAAGGCGCTAGAAGCGGTGTGATGGTGTATTTGTCGTCAGTGGAAGACATGGTGTCGTGAAAATGTATAGCTTCGTGGATAACAGGGTCGCGGCTTCGCGGTGGTCGCCGCCGAGGTGCGCTCGCTCGCGCAACGCTCGGCGACGGCCGCGAAGGAGATCAAGTCGTTGATCGTGACGTCGAACGAGACCGTCGAGCAAGGCGCGGCGCTCGTCATGCACGCGGGCGAGACGATGGCCGAGATCGTGCAGTCGGTGCGGCGCGTGAACGAGATCCTCGACGAGATCAGCCATGCGTCCCGCGAACAGAGCGCCGGGATCGAGCAGGTCAATCGTGCGGTGGGCGAGATGGATCAGGTCACGCAGCAAAACGCGGCGCTCGTCGAAGAAGCCGCGGCCGCCGCGCATTCGCTGCGCGATCAGGCCGAGGCGCTGCGGGACGCGGTGACGCGGTTTGCGTTGCCGGCCTGATCTTGGGGGCTTTCGAGAGCGGCGTGTCGTTGCCGCCCCACGCACTCGACCAACTCAATCTGGGGGGCCGCGTGCCTGTGCACGCGGGCGAACTCTGCTTGTGTGCAGCATGACGTGAGCATAGCGGCTCCAAGCGAACCAACTCTCATCTCAATTCCCAGTGCAACATTTGTTAGGGCAATCGGGCAGGAAAGAAATTTCTACGCGCCTTCCGTTGTCCACGTCGCCATGCGAGTAGACCCGCGCGCTTGCCTGAATGGTTCCTCGCAGAAAGCCCAGTTGCTCCAGCAGAACTCGCCCGACCTGCAATCTTGCTTGCGCAAGCGCCTTTGCCCCACGCTCACCTTCTTCGGCGTGGCCGCTAATTAAAGTCGTCTCTTTCGCCGCATGGCTGGCGTAAGCAATTTTTTGATCAACAACCCACTGTGCAACCCGAACGATTTCCGCGTTCGATATAGTCGAGACATTTCTCTGAAAATATATATCCAAATTCTCGCTTGCGATGCAAGAAATCGCAGGATTAGAAACGACAACCAACAAAACAAAAATAAATTTATGCCTCATATATTACATATCCAGCAATACTATCAGCGTTACTGATGGCCAGCTCCGGATTCTCCGCCCCGAAGGTCAGGCACTCAGAGATAAAATAGCGATGATCTTCGGTGGCCATCGTATCGTGAAAATGGCTCACCTCGTGAATTAGCGTGGAAACCACCGAATCCTTATCCCGCGAAAAGTGACGCATCGTGCAAAAGTCAGGATGTATGGCGATGGTATGAGTTGCGGTGTCCGGCGCACAAACAGATGCTGCGACCCCGGACTTGTTTGGATTTGGAACACATCCGACGTGTCTAAATCGCTCGCTATCCCATCGGGTAAAATTGAATGCCGTAAGCCCCTTCAATACCCGTGCAATCGCCGCCAGACCGGCAAATAACCTCATGCAAGTCGCTTCGTCTGCCTTGCCGAACCACTGCCGCACACGTGCCTTGTCAGCGCCAGACCCACGCTGCAATTCTGCGATTCGCTGCTCGACGAAGGAAACGGCACGGTCGCGCTCACGCAAGACCATTTTCCTAAATTCGCTGTTTGTCATGTTCTGACAAATTTTCTCGGTATTGATCTTTACTTCGATCATCGAACCGGGGTTGGTATTAGTAATCGCGCCAGAATGAACAAGGAACCACTCCCCGCCATCATTCACATCAAAATCGCTCATCGCGTCAAAACCCCATCGCATAGATTTTCAAGGACGTAGCCATGTCGGTGACGAATCGGCGGGTTCGCCCAGCACTGTCAGTCATGCCTGTGAGAATCTGTCCCGAGTCGGTAACGACTCGATATCGGACATTCGCGAGTGGGCGGCCGAAGTCATCGGCCAAGACGAATTGTTCGTCGTAGGTTCCCGACGCTGACGCTTGCGTCACACGAGCGAATGCAGAACTGGCCGTGGACAGGTTCGCCGCGCTGTGGCCGCCGTCGTCTTCGTAAAAGAAGGTGCAATCGCTACCCGCGATGAGCAGGTTGTGCCCGCACGGGCAGAGTACCGAGTCGCCTTCTAAAGCCATACATCGCCCGTTGGATATCACGCCCACAGCGCTGCCAGCTATCGAAAACATTCCCTCACAATTTCTACAGGTCGCCCAGTCACCATTTACGGCGATGGTTTTGTTGTCGCTAGTCATGTCTGACGAACCACTGATGACGATTCCGCCTGTCGTCGTCGGGTCACCGACCCTGACTGCTCGCCTGCTCATGGTTATGTCCTCAATCGAAATTGGTAAAGATCCATTCGACCGGCTCCGGGTCATGGATCGCGTATTGACCGATCGCGGCATCCTTGGCGGCTATGGTCGGCGGCTTGCACGCCAATGCTTCGATCTCTGCATCGGCGATCTGCTCGGCGGTCCATGTATCGATCATGTCAAGCATGGTCATCACGACGCGCGAGCGGTCGCGAACCCATGACCGCATCCAGGGGAGACGGGTAGGTGCAAATGAATGGGGCGCGCGTGCAGATCATTTGCATGTTGCCGTTGTACGTCGGATCGATCGCGTCGGACGCCCCGGTCGGCAACGTATGTAGTTGCTGCACCATTGCGTAAAGCTTGATCGATGAATGAAGGAAATACGGGCATTCGGCATGTTCCTTTTGGACCGTAGGCTCGGATACCTTGTGCGTTGACGGACCATAGACAGTCGCCGACAAGAATTTCCTTGTCTATAGGATAAGTATGATTTTCATTCGGACTCCAACTCAATTCGAGATCCCGTGACGATCAGCAAGCATCCCCAGACACTTGCGACGCCCCACCAAGCCCCAACCCCGCCGCCCGCTGAATCAGCTCGACGTCATTACTCACGCCGAGCTTCTTCATCGCACTGATCTTCTGCGCACTGACCGTCTGCTTGCCCTTGCTCAGACGGTGCGCGATCGTCTTGATCGGCACCCCCGACAGATACAGGCGAATGACCTCGATCTCGCGCGCCGTCAGCTTCGCGGGCGCCTCGCCACGGTCGCCGCATGCGTCGACCGCGCGCCTGACGAGCGGCGACAGGTAGCGCCCGCCGCTGTAGCTCGAATGAATGGCCGTGACGATATGGCCGACCTCGTCGAACTTGCTGACGATGCTCACGCTGCCGGTCGCGAGGATCGACCCGAAGATCAGCGGATTCTCGTTCGCGACCAGCGCGACGATCCCGACGTTCGGACGCGTGCGCCGCAGCCAGTCGAACAGCGCGAGGCCGTCCATCTGCGCGTCTCCGCGAACCGCATAGTCGACCAGCACGACATCGCAGTCGACACTGCCGAACGACGCGACCAGTTCGGCCACACTCCGGTAGACCGCAACGATCTCGATCGCGCAGCCGCTGCCGGCGACCTGCTCGATGCCAGCCAGCGTCAACGGCCAGTCGTACGCGAAGACGATGCGAACATTGAATTTCCTCATGCGCAGTTCCAGGGGGTTGGCCGGCCACGCGACGCGGAACGCGCATGGCCGGTTTGGCGTTGAAAGGACGTTCAGGCTATTTTTAGCCTGAACGTCGATTCTATGAAGCCGCGCGCGGACGGGATATCGGACAGCATCGGGATCGGCCGTCCGGGACGTAATACGAGTTTGATATTTGCGCCGGTTCGAGCACCCGACACATAGCGACCAGCCTCGGCCGGCATCGGCCGGATGGCCAGCGTGGCGGGCCGCGCGGGCCACACGGCCGGCCAGCAGGTAAAATTGCACCCTTTGCATGCCGCGCCGGGCCACCGGCGGCGAGCGACGCGCCGATGCCGGCCGCGCGCCGCCGCCCTGTTGCCCGCTGCCCATACGCCTGCTGCCCGTACTTCCCCGCTTCCCCCATGACCGAATCCGACCTGCAATCCGACGACACCTCCATCCACGAAGACGGCCTCTGGCGCGACAACGGCTGGACGGCCCGCATCATCAAGAACGAAGACGACGACGGATGGGCCGTCGAGATGATCAAGGACGGCGAGTCCGAGCCCGCGCTCGTCGGGCCGTGGACCATGGGCCGCGACAAGAAGAACCCGAAACCGATGGATGCGAACGCGTTCCGCACGCTCGTGAAGACCGCGACCGAAGTGCTGATGCGGCACGAGCAGCAGCGGCGCGCGATGCTGCACAAGGAAGTGACGGTTCAGGGCGAGGACGACCAGGATGTGTCGGTGACGCTCGACATCGTGCCGGACGAGTTCGAGCCGTACGCGCAGCTCAAGGCATTCGATCCGTACGGCGAGTTGCTGGCCGAAGCGAAGGTGTCGGCCGGGTTCAAGCTCAACAAGGCCAGCGCCGAGCGCTGGGTCGCATCGGGCTTCGAGCGGCCGGCCTCCTGATCGCGCGCTGCGCGCCGGGCCGCGCGCTCAGGCGCCGGCACCCTGGCGTGCGCGCCGCAGCCGGCGCGCCGCCAGCTTGCGCCGCACGAGCTGCTCGAACTGTTGCGTCGCGACCTCCGGATCCCGCGCGGCCAGCCCGAGCGCGTTGCGCGCGAGCTGGATCGGCGTCAGCACGAGGCCCCACGGCAGCCCCCACCAGCCGAACGCGGCCGACGCCAGCAGCGCGACCGCCTGCTTCCTGCGGCCGCAACGCCGGCAGCACACGTGGCGCCGCGTCGCCCAACGCGTGACGAACAGCAACGACACGACGCGATGCGACGCATGGACATCGACCGGCCGGTCGTCGCGACGGCAGATCGGGCATGGCCCGTAACGCCAGTCGTGCACGTACTCCCACACCTTTGCGTCGGGCACCCGCTCCGCCTCGACGACGATCGCATGCGCCCGGGCGCACGCCGGACGGCAATAGCGGCGGCCGTCGATCGACCGCCCGCCGACCAGGAACGTCCTGCCGCAGTGACTGCACTCTGCCACGGTAACCTCGGATAAGCGTGATGCGCCGCGTGCCGGCCGCGCGCGCATGGCTGCGCCGGCGGTCCGCACGGGCCGTTGCCTGTCTTAACGGCCGCCGTCGGGCGGTCTTGAGCGGCTGCGCTGCGGCGCGTCAGCCGTGCAGCCCGTGTGCGGTCATCAGCCGATACAGCGTCGCACGCGAGATGCCCAGCTCGGCCGCCACGTCCGCATGCTGGTGGCGGTGGCGCAGCAGCGTTTCCTCGATCGCGTGCCGCTCGGCCTGCCGGCGCGCTTCCGCGAGCGTCGGCGGCTGCCGCGACGTGTACTGCTGCAGTTCGAGATCCACGGCCGAAATCATCGGGCCGTTCGTCATCACGACCGCGAACCGGATCCGGTTGATCAGCTCGCGCACGTTGCCGGGCCACGGATAGTTGTGGATCGCCTCAATCGCGCACGGCATGAAGCCGCGAATCCGGTGCGAACTGTCGCCGCGATAGCGCCGCAGCACGTGGTCGGCGAGCAGCATGATGTCACGGCCGCGCACGCGCAGCGGCGGCTCGTCGATGCGCAGCACGCACAGGCGGTAGTACAGGTCGGCACGGAACCGCCCCGCCTGCATCGCGGCTTCGAGATCGACGTGGGTCGCCGACACGATCCGCACGTCCACCGGAATCGACGCGTGGCCGCCAAGCCGCTCGATCGTGCCTTCCTGCAGGAAACGCAGCAGGCTCGCCTGGCTTTCGAACGGCATGTCGCCGATTTCATCGAGAAACAGCGTGCCGCCGTGCGCGGCCTCGATCCGGCCGATCTTGCGCTGGTGCGCGCCCGTGAACGCGCCGCGCTCGTGGCCGAACAGTTCGGCCTGCAGCAGCGTCGACGGAATGGCCGCGCAGTTCACGGCGACGAACGGCGCCTCGGCGCGCAACGACTGCTGGTGGATCGCCGCCGCCGTCAGCTCCTTGCCGGTGCCGGATTCGCCGGCGATGAATACGGTGGCATCCGTGTTCGCGACCTTGCGGATCGTCGCGAACAGCCGGCGCATCGCGTTGCACGAGCCGATCATCGTGCCGCCGGGGGGCGCCGCATCGGCGTCCGGGCTGCCGTCCGCGAGCTTCAGCATCCCGTATGCATGGCCGACCAGATAGCCGATCGTCGTGTACGCGGTCGCGTTGCGCACGTAGTCGAAGCAGCAGTGGCGAATCAGGCGCGCGATGGCGAGATCCCGCAGCCGCTCATCGTCCGCGAGCGCGACCCAGCCGACGCGCGGGTCGCGCAGCAGCGCCTCGAACGACATGACGTCGGGCGACGCGAAGCCGCCGAAATCGACGATGCCCGCATGCGGACGGTTTGCCCTGACGAGATTCAGTGCGTCCGCAACGGTTTTCGCGCGCCACACGTCCCAGCCGCGCGACGCGAGACAGTCGACGAGCGCGGCATCGGGCTGCTGCGACAGGTAGACGAGCGGCCGCGACGGTACGACATGGTTGCGCCGGGCGGCCACGAACGACGCCGTACCCGCATCGCGTTCGAAATCCTGCGGGCCCGACACCCTGATCTGGCAGCAATAATTCACGATGGCCTCGTCGCTTGGGTTGGTTGTCGAAACGGCCGTTGCCGGATCGCGCAGCGCGGGGCATCGTGGTCCCGCGGCGCGGCGCCGGGCCGTCCTCGGATGGACGTTGCGCTATCGGCAGAAAACGACGCGCTGCGTGTAGATTTGCGGCTCGACGACCGGCTTCGTGGCACCGTTGAGGTCATCACGATAGGCGCGGTAGGTCTTGCCGTTCACCGTGACTTCCGTCGCACGGGCCGTCTCGATCGAGTTGAGCTCGTTGCGCTGCCACCCGCTCACCCGGTCCGCCGCCGTCACGCTCGACTCGCCGGCGATCTTCTGCGTGATCGCGCTGCCGTCGCTCCATGGCTGCGTCTGCATGTCCTCGGCATGCTGCATCGCGCCGATCGTCTTGCCGGTCGGCGTCGGTCCGTTCTGCGCTTCGAACGGCGCACCACGGCCGTACACCGGCGATTGCCACGACGGCGCGTGCCCCTGCTCCGGCATCATGTAGATCATCTGCGGATCGCCGATCATCATCATCGGCGCGCATGCCGTGTTATCGGCGCGACCGAGTGTCGTCAGCGCCTGCTCGACGCTCACGGCGTTCGCTGCGGTCTGCTCGCCCAGGATCACGAAGACCGCCGGGTTCTGAAATACCGCCTGCGCTGCGGCTTGCGCGCTGTACAACAACAGAGCGACCAAAAAGATCCTCATGATTGAGGCCTCCTTGCATCCTCGTCAGGCAAAAAGAGGTGTTGACCTCGGGGATGGGACCAACACCCGCAAACTGGCAACGACCGTCGGGCATCGGGTCCGAACGACGCCCGTGCGGCCGGTGTTCCGGTCGCACGGGAGACCGACCCGCGTGCTTACGACGACGTGCTCGTCGAGATGACAGCCGGAGCCGGCACGACCGGGGCAACCGGGGCGGCCTGCTGGTCGACCGGAGCCTGCGGCAATCCTTGCGCCGGATCGGACAACGCCGGCATGTCGGCGGGCTGCGCAGCGGCCTCGTCCGGCACCTTCGCGTCGGCGGTCGGCTGATCGGCCGGCGCTGCTGCGGCGGCGGCAGGCTGCGCGGCTTCCGGCGCGGGCGCTTCCGCGGCGACCGGAGCCGGTTCGACGGCCTTCGCATCGGCTGCCGGGGCGGGCATCGCGGTATCGGCTGCAGGCGCCGCGACGACGGCAGCAGCCGGCGTCGTGTCGGCAGCCGGCGCGGCAGCGGCCTGCGCGGCGTTGTCGGTCGCGGTCGGCATCGGCTCCGGCGCCTTGTCGGCGACGGGCTGCACGGGCTCGGGGGCCTTGTCGGCGACTGCCGGTGCAGGTTCCGGTGCCTTGTCGGCAACCGCCGGTGCGGGCTCCGGTGCCTTGTCGGCAACCGCCGGTACGGGCTCCGGTGCCTTGTCGGCCACGGGCTGCACGGGCTCGGGTGCCTTCGTGTCGGCGACCGGCGCGGCAGGCACTGGCGATGCCTTGTCCGCCACGGCCGGTGCGGCGATCACGGCGGCAGCCGGTACGGCTGCGATCGCGGCCGCCGGTACGACCGACGCAGCGGGCGCGGCGGCGACAGCAGGCACTGCGGCTGCGGCCGGTGCGGCGGCTGCAACGGCGGGAGCGGCAACAGCCGGTGCGGCCGCCACGGCAGGCGTCGCCACTGCCGGTGCGGCAGCTGCAACCGCCGGTGCCGCAACAGCCGGTGCGGCCGCAATCGGCGCCATCGACGGCACGGGTACCGGTACCGGCACCGACACGGGTGCCGCCTGCACCGAGGTCGTCGCCACCGGGCGGGGCTGCGCAGGTGCCGGCGCGGCAGCGCCCAGCGGCGGCAGGCCCATGCGGTCGCGCACGATCGGATCGTGATACTTCACGTCGTCGGCGACCGTCGCTTCTGCGCTCGGCGCCACGTTCGAACGGGCGAGCGGCGCTGTCGTGCCCGGGCACAGGTGCCCGGTCGCTTCCACCGCACGCCGGTTCGCGTCGCTCTGGCAAAGCAGCGCAAGCGCCACGTCGGTCAGGCCCATCGCACGGAATTCACGCGCATCGAGACGCCGGACGCAGGCCTGGTCGACCAGTGTCGTGCCGCCCGTCGCGCCGAACCCCGGGAACGACACGCCGACGCTCACCGATCCCATGCAGGTATCGGACAGCGTGGTCGTGAGGCCCGGCGCCTGGATCGCGGGGTTCGTCTTGATCGTCTGCGTCCCGGAGTAATTGACGTTCTCCGCCGACTGGGTGTTGTACGGGTTGGTGCCGGGCGAGCCGGACGACTGCAGCGACTGCGGCGTCACGCTCGTGCCGCCGCTCGTGCTGGACGGCATCGTCACGTTCACGTTCACGCTCGAATTGCCGCTGCTGCGAACCCCGCTGGAGCTGGTGGCGTTACCGCCGCGCGAGCTCGTGTTGTTCGTGTTCATGCTCGAGCCGCCGCCCTGGCTGACCGCCGTCGACGACGTCGACGACTGCGCGCTCGAAGTCGAATCGGCGGTTTGCGCCTGGGCGCCGATCGTGGTCATCGCGAACATCGCTGCGCATGCCACCTTGATCCTGTTGCTGTTCATTTCACTCTCCGGACGAGGTTTGACCTCCCACCCAGGCAACCGTACTAATTCCCCTGATTCCCTTCAGCTTTGCCTGCTTCTCCGAACTGTTTCCAGCCGTTGCCCAGCTGGGACCATGAGCCGGCCGACATGCCCTGCCACTGCTGGGCGTCGGGTCCGCCGATGGCACTTCCGGAAGAAAGCGCTTGTTGTTCTGACGGTTTGGTTGTCTGGTCAGGGTTGTTTGACGTCTGCAAATTCGATTGCACGTCGTCGGCAATACGGTCAGCGCCATACGCCGTCAGAGACGCGAGCATCAGAGCGGCGGCAATCACTTTCTGCTTCATGCCAACTCCTTACGTGACAACAATGTGGGGAAAAGAGACCAGCGTCGCTGGGAAACTGGTCCCCCCACACCTGACTAATGACTGCTTCCGGTCGCGCTCGAACTGCCCTGGCTCCCGCCCGCCGCGGACGGCGAGCCGGCCGGACCGGTACTCCACACGGTCGACGAGTTGATGTGATCCGAACCCGCAATCGCGCCCGAACCACCACTGCCCGTCAGGCCAGCGGCACCTGCGTTGGCAATGCCCTGGTCGTTTCCGCCCGCAGCCGTATAGTGGTTCGCGCCGAGTACGATCGTGGCGGTTACCCCTCCCGATAGCGCATTCGCGTTCTCGTTCGTGCTGCTGTTTCCACCGTACGAGCCTGCGGCACCGATACCGCCGCCTGCCGCAAACGCGCCCCCGTTCGTGCCCGAACCGCTGGCCGTCGAAGTCGAGTTGTGGAAAGCGGATGCCGTGCCGGCGGAACCAGCGGGTGTCACGGTACTGCCCGCATTCGCGCCCGCCGTCGAAGTCGAATTGCTGGTATAGCTGCCGGAACCGACCAGCACCGACCCTGAAACACCAGCCGCAACGGATTGCGTCTGGTTGGTCGTGGACGAACCCGCTGCCATCGCAGCCGACGATAAGACGGTGAGCGCTGTCGCAAATATGACGTTGGCTTTCATAGCAATCCCTTGCTGTGAGTGAGTTCGGCGGTGGCGGAGCCGGGCCTGCCCCCCATCGAGCGAAACCCGGCGTCCGTACCGCCAGCCATTGACGAACGCTACGCTCCGCCGCTTAGTAGTGCGTCGTCCAGCCGATCGAGCCGGCATTCGCGCCGCTGTTGCCACCTGCTTGTGCGCCGCCGAAGCCGAAGCCGCCCACTTGCGAGGTGTTGGTGTGGTTCGTGTACGAGATCGAGCCGCTGCTGCCATGGCCGGCCGTTGCGCCAGCTGCGCCGAGCGCTGCACCGGAATCGGTCGCGCCGAAAACGCCGAACCCGACGACCCCGGCCATCGTCGAACCGCCGCTCGACGAATTGCTGGTCGATACCGTGCCGCTGCCAGCGAACGCTGCACCCGAAACCGCCAGAACTGCTGCTGCAATCAGAAGCTTCTTCATGGTCGACTCCAAAACGGCGTGAACGGAGTGAGCCAGGAAGATCGCACGCCATCAACCTTCCTGACTTGAGCAATCCTCAAAAAATAAGGATCACTATCCAATTAGAAAAGACCATTGCCTTTTCAATTAAAATTCTTTGTGATTTTTGCCAGACGAAGCTTAGCTTCGTGACTTTTAGTTATCCAAACTTTTATGATAGGTGTTTTCGATTATTTTTATGAACATTCGCCTGATAACGAAAACACAATTATTTGATAAACCGGAACGATGCGCACACCTTTCCGGCCCGCGATATTCGACACCCCGCCGGACGGCATGCCGGCACGCGGCACGCCATTCCGGAATCGAAATTCGCGAATACATTAACCACCGCAAAATGCAGCGCCGTTGAAAATACACCCTTTACCCGGGCGACAACGGGCCTGCATTGCAGCCAGGTGGCATGGCTTCTCCCTGAACTGTCGACGAAAGGTCTTCCGGATAATCCGGCCGACGGGTGTTCGATCTAATCCGGCCGGCGCCGGCATGGGCCTGGCGCGATCGAAGCAACCCTGTACGGCCGAGAACGAATCGGCATCACGCTGTCCGGCACGAACAGCCTGATCCATCCGGGTGAACTGCATGAAAGCGAGCCCCGCTGTCGCCCGACTGCCGTGCGGCGCGACAACCGCGCCAGCACGCGAAGCGCGCGGCGGGCAAGAAACCGGTACAGAGCAGCCCGCGAAGCTGGCACAGCGTCGCGAGCGACTCCCCGATCTTTCCGACTCCCCCACTGATGCGCAAAGTACGCGCCGATCAAGCTACTGCTTATGGTCTTCATCGCCGTTTCCCCGACTACTTATTGACGAGTTGGCCGCCCCACATCTTCGTTACTTCGTGTCGGCCGCCCGCCGGTGCGTCCAATACCGCAAGCAGCGTGCCACGTGATATTCCACCGCATATTGCGCACGGCAAACGGCCGCCACGGCGGCCCGCAGCGCCGGGATCGACATTTTTTGTTTCAGGAATGTATCGCAACAACGGTTTGGCACCCTCGGCGATCGTTGAGCGCCGCGATGCAATAGCCGGATTAGACGGACGAATCCGGCTCGCGGGCCTGCGCCGGATGGCCAGATGAACGGGTGTTTCAAACTTGAGAAGCGCACGGCCGTGCAGGGCGGGCGACACGGCCATTTCCGCTTGCGAACCGTGGGTCGCGGCATGTGCGGCCCCCTCCCGCGCCATCACAAACGAGAATCGATTCGCCCGCCACCGAGCGTTGAGGGCCCGACACAGCAGCCTCCGACAAGTCGTCGACACGTGTTTCCCCTGATGACCGAAACGAATTTGATTCATCCGTGAAAATACCGACACGATCACACTACGGTCGAGCATCGAAATCGGCCGAAAAAAAGAAATCCTGCACGCTCCCGTAATAATTAAAACAAATGAAAACTTGCGACCTCACCCGGACTCCGTTCATCCTTTTCGCGCTTTCATTCGCCCTGCTTTTCATACCCCAAATCATTCGATGAACAGCGCATTCGAGACACGTTTTTAATCCGTCATCAGCGCATTTCTCATTGATGAAACATTCAAATTCAACACCTGTTTGACGAACCCATTCCCGCAAAAGCCTGATTTATCGTGCGTTTCGTCGTATCGAATTGCATCGATCCGGCAATTGGCCGGCTCGCTTTCCTGTCCCCACGATACACGCATGAAACAAAAGCGCGTCTATCGTGCGGCAATTGCGCGGCAATCACGGCGCCACGCGTCCCGCGCATCGCGACGGCATCGTCCATGGCATGCCGATTGCCTGATCTCCGGCTCTCACCGAGCGGCACGCCTGGGCACAAGATCACGGGCGGCGGTCTGCTCGCCAATCAGCGTATCGGGGAAAAGGCGATGAAGATCACCACCGATCGAGCGACGCTTGCGTCGTTCAAGCATCAACGGGGTAGTCAGCGAAACCGGAGCGCCTGTCGCGGCGCTTCGTCGACATCAGCCCATGCGAACCGGCGCTCGCCGACACGCTACCCGTGCAGCGGGATGGAGCGTGTGCGCGCCGCCGTCGAGCAGATCGACGTGGGGTTCCCTGAGCTGAACGACGAAGGAGAAAGCCATGAATGACAGGGTCGCGCTCGAGACGCGCGCCGGTCAGCGCGTCCTCGTGACGGGCGGCGCCGGCTTTCTCGGCAGCTACGTCTGCGAGCGCCTGGTCATGGAAGGCGCGTCCGTCACGTGCATCGACAGCCTGCTGACGGGACGCAAGCTCAACGTCGCCGACCTGAAAGCGTCCGGCCGCTTCGAGTTCGTGAAGGGCGACGTCTCGCTCGGCCTGCCGCAATTGCAGGTGGACGAGATCTGGAATCTCGCGTGCGCGGCGTCGCCCCCCACCTACCAGATCGATCCCGTCCATACGATGATGACGAACGTGCTCGGCATGAACCACTGCCTCGCACTTGCGCGCAAGACCGGCGCGCGGGTGTTCCAGGCGTCGACCAGCGAAATCTACGGCGACCCGGGCGTGCACCCGCAGACGGAAACCTATCGCGGCAACGTGAACACGATCGGCCCGCGCGCGTGCTACGACGAAGGCAAGCGCGCGGCCGAGGCGCTGTGTTACGACTACTACCGCACACACGGCATCGACGTGCGCGTCGCGCGCATCTTCAACACCTACGGCCCGCGGATGTCGCCGCGCGACGGCCGCGTCGTGTCGAACTTCATCGTCGGCGCGCTCAACGGCGCGCCGCTCGAGATCTACGGCGACGGCAAGCAGACGCGCTCGTTCTGCTTCGCCAGCGACCTGATCGACGGTTTCTTCTGCCTGATGCGCGCCGAGCGCAACGTCGGCACGCCGGTCAACATCGGCAATCCCGGCGAATTCACGATGATCGAGCTCGCGGAGAAAGTGCTCGCGATGACGGGCTCGAAATCGGAGCTCGTGTTCCGGCCGCTGCCGATCGACGATCCCCACCTGCGCCGGCCCGACATCTCGATCGCGTCGGCCGAGCTTGGCTGGCGGCCGGCCATCGATCTCGACGAAGGCCTGCGCCGGACCGTCGACTATTTCAGCCGTGAACTGTGGCTCGAGCCGGTGCTGCGCCTGACCGGGGCCACGACATGAAAGTGCTCGTGACAGGCGGAGCGGGCTATATCGGCAGCCATACCTGCAAGGCGCTCGCGGCAGCGGGACATGAGCCGGTCGCCTACGACAATCTGTCGACCGGCCATCGCGACGCGGTTCGATGGGGGCCGCTCGTCGCGGCCGACATTCTCGACCGCGACGCGCTGTCGAAGGCGTTCGCCGCGCATCGGCCCGACGTCGTGATCCATTTCGCCGCACTCGCCTACGTCGGCGAATCGGTGCTCGCCCCCGACCGCTATTACACGGTCAACGTCACGGGCACCTGCACGCTGCTGAGCGCGATGCACGCAGCCGGCGTCGGCCGGATCGTGATGTCGTCGTCGTGCGCGACCTATGGCATTCCGGACGTACTGCCGATCTCGGAGCGCACGCCGCAGCTGCCGATCAATCCGTACGGCTTCTCCAAGTACGCGATGGAACGGATGGCCGCCGATTTCGAGCGCGCGTACGGGTTGAAGTGGGTCGCACTGCGCTACTTCAACGCGGCGGGCGCGGACCCGGACGGCATGATCGGCGAATGCCACGAACCGGAAACGCATGCGCTGCCGCTCGCGATCCTCGCGGCACTCGGCACGGGCCACGCGTTCCAGGTGATGGGCACCGACTACCCGACGCCCGACGGCTCGGCGATTCGCGACTACGTGCACGTGAGCGATCTCGCCGATGCGCACCTGAAGGCGACCGACTATCTGTGCGGCGGCGGCCACAGCGTCGCACTGAATCTCGGCACCGGCAAAGGAACGTCGGTGCTCGACGCGCTGCGCGCCGTCGAAGCCGTGACGGGCCGCCACGTGCCGACAGTGACGGCCGCGCGCCGCCCGGGCGATCCGCCCGAGCTGTACGCCGACGCCACGAAGGCCGCGCTCGTGCTCGGCTGGCGGCCGCGTTTCACCGCGATCGAGCCGATGGTCGAACACGCCGCGGCGTGGTTTCAGAAAGAACTGCAATTCGCATCCGGAAAGTAAGCCAGTTTCCTTGTACGCCACCCAGGGGAATCACCATGAAGGTACGGATCGCCATCGTTGGCACCGGCTATGTCGGGCTGGTCAGCGGCGCGTGCTTTGCGGATCTCGGGCACGACGTCGTCTGCATCGACAACAATCTCGGCAAGATCGACGCGCTGAACGAAGGCTGCATGCCGATCTACGAACCGGGCCTCGACGCCGTCGTCGCACGCAACGTCGAACGCGGCACGCTGCGCTTCAGCAGCGACCTCGCGGCGAGCGTGCGCGATCGCGATGCCGTGTTCATCGCGGTCGGCACGCCGACGCTGCCGGGCACCGACCAGGCGGACCTGCAATACGTCGAGGCGGCCGCGCGCGAGATCGCGTCGAACCTGACCGGTTTCGCGGTCGTCGTCACGAAGTCGACGGTGCCGGTCGGCACCAACCGGACCGTCAAGCAGATCGTCGAACGCTGCGCGCCGGATGGCGTCGACGCGGCGATCGCGTCGAATCCGGAGTTCCTGCGCGAAGGCTCGGCGATCGACGATTTCATGCATCCGGATCGCGTCGTGTTCGGCGCCGAGCATCCGCGCGCGATCGAGATCATGAAGGCCATCTATGCGCCGCTGGAAGCGACGGGCCATCTCGTGCTCGCGACCGAGATCGAAACGGCCGAACTCGTGAAATACGCGGCGAATGCGTTCCTCGCGGTGAAGATCAGCTACATCAACGAGATCTCGGACCTGTGCGAAGCCGTGGGCGCCGATGTCGAACTGGTCGCGAACGGCATGGGCCTCGACCGCCGCATCGGTGCGTCGTTCCTGAAGGCCGGCCCCGGCTGGGGCGGCTCGTGCTTCCCGAAGGACACGCGTGCGCTGAAGGCGACGGCTTCCGAGCATGCGGTGCCGCTGCGCATCGTCAGCGCGGCGATCGAATCGAACGCGCTGCGCAAGGAACAGATCCTGCGCCGGATCGAGAAGGCCTGCGGCGGCTCGATCAAGGACAAGCGCATCGCGGTGCTCGGCCTCACGTTCAAAGGCCAGACCGACGACGTGCGCGAAAGCCCGAGCATCGACGTGATCCAGCTGCTCGTCGGCGCGGGCGCGCATATCCGCGCATACGACCCGGCGCGTCCGCACGAGGCGTCGCGGCTGCTGCCGCAGGTGTTCATGGAGGGCTCCGCGATCGACGCGGTGCGCAGCGCGGACGCCGTCGTCGTGATGACCGAATGGAAAGCGTTCGAGGCACTCGATCTCGCCGACCTCGCGGATCACATGGCCGATCCCGTGATGCTCGACATGCGCAACCTGTTCAGCGAACGGCTGGCCGTCGACAGCGGCTTTCGCCGCTACGAACGCGTGGGCCGCTCGTGCGGCGATCGCCTGCCGGCCAACCCGGCACCGGAACAACAGCACGTGAGCGGGGACACCCGGCCGCAGCGCGGCCTGCTTCAAGACTGATGGTCTGACCTTGACGGGAGAACACCATGAAGAAGCTGGTTGCGTCGCTTGCCGGCGGCCCTGCGCCGGATACGGCCGACACCATCGCCCCGGAAGGGGATCGCGCCGCATCGCCGCACGCGGACGCCCCGCTCCTCGTCCCGTTGATGGACAGCGGGACCCGGATCGTCTTCCATATCCTCGCGTTGTGCTGGTTCGTCGCGCTGGGCATCTTCTGGCGCTGGTGGCTGCGCGACGAGCACTATGTCGACGCATTCCGCTTCGGCGTCAACTGCTTCGTGCTGTTCTGGACCACCTTCATTCCCGGCTACTTCATCTTCATCATCCGCTCGGCGGTCGTGCCGAACCCCGCGCTGCCGGTGCCGCGCGACTGGCGCGTCGCGATGGTCGTCACCAAGGCGCCGTCCGAGCCGTTCGACATCGTCCGCACGACGCTGCTCGCGATGCTCGACCAGACCTACCCGCACGATACGTGGCTCGCCGATGAAGACCCGTCGCCCGAGACGCTCGACTGGTGCCGCGAGCGCGGCGTATTCGTGTCGACGCGGCGCGGCATTGCCGCGTACCACCGCGCAAGCTGGCCGCGCCGGACCAAGTGCAAGGAAGGCAATCTCGCGTACTTCTACGATACGGTCGGCTACGACAACTACGATTTCGTGTCGCAGCTCGATGCCGATCACGTGCCGACCCGTACCTATCTCGAGGAGATGCTGCGGCCGTTCATCGATCCGGAAGTCGGCTACGTGTCGGCGCCGAGCATCTGCGACAGCAACGCGGCCGAAAGCTGGAGCGCACGCGGGCGCGTGAACGTCGAGGGGCCGCTGCACGGCACGATGCAGGCCGGCTATGCGGGCGGCCTCGCGCCGCTGTGCATCGGCTCGCACTATGCGGTGCGCTGCCGCGCGCTGCGCGAGATCGGCGGGCTCGGGCCCGAACTCGCCGAGGATCACTCGACCACGATGATCTTCAATGCGAAGGGCTGGCGCGGCATGCATGCGCTGAACGCGATCGCGAACGGCGAAGGGCCGCGCACGTTCGGCGACCTGGCCACGCAGGAATTCCAATGGTCCAAGAGCGTGATGATCATCATGCTGCGTTACACGCGCCACTATTTCATGGGGCTGCCGCTGAAGCTGAAGGCGCAGTTCCTGTTCTGCCAGTTGTGGTACCCGCTGTGCGCGCTCGCGATGGCTGGCAGCGTCGTGATTCCGGTCGTCGCGCTGCTTACCGGGCGTGTATGGGCGCACGTCGACTACCTCACGTACCTCACCTACTCGCTGCCGCTGACCGTGCTGATCCTGTGCGTCGTGACCTGGGCCACGCATTCGACCCAGTCGTGCCGCCCGCTGAATACGAAGCTGCTGTCGTGGGAAGGACTGTCGTTCGTGTTCGCGCGCTGGCCGTGGGTCGTGCTCGGCTGCGCGTCGGCGGTGTTCGACTGCGTGCGCGGCAAGGAATTTCCGTTCAAGGTCACGCCGAAAGGCGGCACGATCGAACAGGATGCGCCGCTGCGCGTGGTCGCGCCGTATCTGCTGATCTCGCTGTTCTGCAGCCTGCCCGTCGTCACGGTCGAGAATCCGCGCAACGCCGCCGGCTTCTATCTGTTCTCGACGCTGACGAGCATCCTGTATCTCGCGATCGCGGCCGTCATCGCGGTGAATCACGGCAGGGAGCAAGGGCTCGAGTGGTCGGCGTTCCGGCAGATGTTCTTCAGCCGCCTGCCCGTACGCAACGCGCTGTTCGTCATCGCGCTCGCGATGCTGCTGTCGGGCATCGGGCTGCGCGCGCCGAAAGGCTGGCAGGCGATGATGTGGCGCTCGGGTTTGCCGGCCATGGTCGCACCCGTGCCGGGCGAACCGGTGAAGCAGCCCGAACTCGGCGCGTACGATCCCGAGAAGACACTCGCGGACAGCCGGGATCTCGCGTTCGACCATGTGTTCGTGTCGTGGAACGCGCCCGACATCCGCGCGGAAATCGACGATGCGTACCAGAACGCGCAGGCGCGCAACCGTTCACTGATACTGACCGTCGAGCCGTGGGCGGCCGGCGACACGCGGCAGGGCGCACTGCTCGACGATATCGCGCACGGACGCTACGACGCGCGGATCGCGGCCACCTGCTCGGCGCTCGCCGCGTTGAAGAGCCCCGTGTTCGTGCGCTGGGGCCACGAGATGGAGGCCGACACCGGACGCTATCCGTGGGCGATCGGCGATGCGTCGGCCTACGTCGATGCGTACCGGCGGGTCGTGACCACGTGCCGCGCGATGACCGACCAGATCCGCTTCGTGTGGTCGCCGGCCGGCAACCGGAACCTCGACGACTATTTCCCGGGCCGCGGCTACGTGGACGACATCGGCCTGTCCGTGTTCGACTGCCCGCGCTGCGCGGTCTGGCCGGTTGGCGGCCACGCCTCCGCCGCGAGCATCCTGCGGACCAAGTACGAGCGCGTGGCCGACTACGGGCTGCCGGTGATGGTCACGGAGCTCGGCGTCGACGGGTCGAATGCGCGCAAGCGCGAGGCGCTCGACGAATTCCAGCGGTCGCTGTGGCGCTATCCGCTGCTGAAGGCCGTGGTGTATTTCAACGCGGTCGATACGCCGGGCGCGTGGCCGGCGCACTATGTGCCGGACTGGCGGATCGCGCCGGCGTTCCTGCAGACGTCGGTGGTCGCCAGGTGAATGGATCGGTGCCCGGTGGCGCGTCAGCAGCGCGCCATCAGCCGAGCAGCTCCTTCTTCCGCAACTGCACGACGTCGCGCATCGGCGGTGCGCCGAACAGCCGGCTGTATTCGCGGCTGAACTGCGACGCGCTTTCGTAGCCGACGACGGCGGCCACCGACCCGACATCGCCGCCCTGCCGCAGCAACAGCCGTCGCGCCTCGTGCAGCCGCAACTGCTTCTGGTACTGCAGCGGGCTCAGCGTCGTCACGTGCTTGAAATGATGGTGCAGCGACGACACGCTCATGTTGACCGCCTGCGCGAGCGACTCGACGCGCATCGGTTCCGCGAAGTGATCGCGGATCCATTCGATCGCGCGCGCGATCCGGTGCGTCTGGCTGCCCGCGATCGCCATATGCCGCAGCCGCGTGCCCTGCCCGCTCGTCATCAGCCGGTACAGCAGTTCCTTTTCGATCAGCGGCGCGACGACCGGAATGTCGGCCGGCGTATCGAGCAGCCGCAACAGCCGCAGCGCGGCATCGAGCAGCGGCGGCGTCAGCTCGGCGAGCGCGATCCCCTCGCCCTCGGGGCCCGCGTCGGGTTCCGGCAGCCGCATCTCGGCCGCGAGCTCGACGATGCGCTGCGGATCGAGTGTCAGCGACAGGCACAGGTACGGCGCGTCCGGCGACGCGCGCGTCACGCGCGACAGGATCGGCAAGTCGATCGATGTAATCAGGCAATTCTGCGTGTCGTACTCGTAAGCCTGGCCGGCCACGATCACGCGCTTCGCGCCCTGCGCGGCGATCACGAGCGCGGCCCGCGACACCCCGCAGCCGAGATCGACCGGCCGCGTGTGCCGGTGCAGCATCAGGCCCGGCACGGCCGTCGAATGCGAGCCGTCCGCCGGCGCAAAACGGCCGATCAGCATCGCCAGCTCGCGCCGCCCGGATTCGCGCGACGCCACGATATCGGTCATGTCCATGACACTTCCTCGATCAATTTCCTCATGTCGCGGGAGCATAGCGAAACCGCCCGCGGCCTGCCCGGGATTTGCAGGATTGTTCAATAAATTTGCAGGATTGGGTAGACGCAAAAATCCGCTGCTCGCGCACACTGCCCGCTGACCGGGCGCATGCCGGGTTTTCCCCACGGAGACAATCACAATGCCT
This sequence comes from Burkholderia sp. AU30198, assembly GCF_020419825.1. Taxonomy (NCBI): domain Bacteria; kingdom Pseudomonadati; phylum Pseudomonadota; class Betaproteobacteria; order Burkholderiales; family Burkholderiaceae; genus Burkholderia; species Burkholderia sp. AU30198. The sequence continues at coordinate 310,087 of NZ_JAIZSA010000002.1, forward strand.
ACCTCGTTTGTCCTGAACGGCAAGAACGTCACGCTCGACGCCGATCCGTCGATGCCCGTCCTCTGGGCGATTCGCGAACACGCGGGACTGACCGGCACGAAGTTCGGCTGCGGCATGGCGCAGTGCGGCGCGTGCACGGTGCATCTCGAAGGCCAGGCCGTCCGCTCGTGCGTGCTGCCGCTCGCCGGCATCGCGGGCAAGCACATCACGACGATCGAAGGCCTGCAGAGCAAGCCCGCGCAGGCCGTGCAGGCCGCCTGGGTCAAGCTGCAGGTGCCGCAGTGCGGTTACTGCCAGTCGGGCCAGATCATGTCGGCCACCGCGCTGCTCGAACAGAACCCGAAGCCGACCGACGCGGACATCGATGCCGCGATGAACGGCAACCTGTGCCGCTGTGCGACCTACGCCCGCATCCGGGCGGCGATCCACGACGCGGCCGCAACGCTGGGAGCGTGACCATGACGATCGAACTCGACAACACCGGTTCGGTGCGTCCGTCGCGCCGCACGTTCCTGAAGGCCGCGGGCGCCGCGGCCGCCGTCAGCCTGACCATCGGCTTCGAATGGGCCGGCCTCGGCCGCCGCGCGCTGGCGGCGACGGCACCCGCCGCCGACTTCGCGCCGAACGCGTTCCTGCGCATCACGCCCGACGGCGCCGTCACGGTCATCGCGAAGCACGTCGAACTGGGCCAGGGCGCGTATACGGGCATCGCGACGATCGTCGCCGAGGAGCTCGACGCCGACTGGTCGCACGTGCGCGTCGAAAGCGCGCCGGCCGATGCGAAACGCTACGCGAACCTCGCGTTCGGCACGATGCAGGGGACGGGCGGCAGCTCGGCCATGTCGAACTCGTGGCAGCAGCTGCGCGAAGCGGGCGGCAAGGCCCGCGCGATGCTGGTATCGGCCGCGGCGGCCCGCTGGAAGGTACCGGCCGGCGAGCTGACGACGGCCAATGGCGTCGTCACGCATGCGCAGAGCGGCAAGACGGCCGCGTACGGCACGCTCGTCGCCGATGCGTCGAAGCTGCCGGTGCCCGACAAGGTCACGCTGAAGCAGCCGGCCGATTTCAAGCTGATCGGTCACCGGATCCCGCGCGTCGACGCGTCGGCAAAATCGAACGGCACCGCGCATTTCACGCTCGACACGACCTTCCCCGGCATGCGCGTCGCGCTGCTGCAGCGGCCGCCGCGCTTCGGCGCGAAGGTGAAATCGTTCGACGCGACGGCGGCCAAGGCCGTGCCGGGTGTCGTGTCGGTCGTGCAGGTGCCGGGTGGCATCGCGGTCGTCGGGACCGGCTTCTGGGCCGCGAAACAGGGCCGCGACGCGCTGAAGGTCGAATGGGACGAAACGAACGCCGAAAAGCGCAGCTCGGACGAGATCATGCGCGAATACCGGCAGCTCGCCGACAAGCCGGGCACGTCGGCACGCAAGGACGGCGATGCCGATGCGGCGATTGCGGGCGCGGCACGCAAGATCGGCGCGACCTACGAATTCCCGTATCTCGCGCACGCGCCGATGGAGCCGCTCGACGCGGTCGTCAAGCTGACGGCGGACAGCTGCGAGATCTGGGCCGGCGACCAGTTCCAGACGGTCGACCAGGCCAACGCGGCCCGGACGGCAGGGCTGATGCCCGAGCAGGTGCAGATCCACACGCTGTACGCGGGCGGCAGCTTCGGCCGGCGCGCGAACGCGTGGTCGGACTACGTGGTCGAGGCCGTGTCGATCGCGAAGGCGCTCGGCGCGGACGGCAAGCCCGTCAAGCTGCAGTGGACGCGCGAGGACGACATCCAGGGCGGCTTCTACCGGCCGATGTACTTCCACAAGCTCGACGCGGGGCTGACCGCGGACGGCAAGCTGGTCGGCTGGCGCCACCGCATCGTCGGCCAGTCGATCCTCGCCGGCACGCCGTTCGAGGCGTTCATGGTGAAGAACGGCGTCGATGCCACCTCGGTCGAGGGTGCGGCGAACCTGCCGTACGCGGTGCCGAACGTGTCGGTCGAACTCACCACCGCGAAGACGGGCGTGCCCGTGCTGTGGTGGCGCGTGGTCGGCAGCTCGCACACCGCCTACGCGGTCGAGGCGTTCATCGACGAAGCCGCGCACACGGCCGGCAAAGATCCGTACGCGTTCCGCCGCGACCTGCTCGAGAAGGAACCACGCATGCGCGCGGTGCTGGACCTCGCCGCGCAGAAGGCCGGCTGGGATCCGGCCAAGCCGCTGCCGAAGGGCCGCGGGCGCGGGATCGCGGTCGCCGAGGCGTTCAAGAGCTATGTCGCGCAGGTGGCCGAGGTGTCGGTCGATGCGGACGGCCAGGTGAAGGTCGAGCGCGTGGTGTGCGCGGTCGATTGCGGGATCGCGATCAATCCCGACATCGTCGCCGCGCAGATGGAAGGCGGCATCGGCTTCGGGCTCGGCGCGGTGATGCACAGCGCGATCACGCTGAAGGACGGCCAGGTCGAGCAGCGCAACTTCGACGGCTACCACGTGCTGCGTATCGCGGAAATGCCGAAGGTCGAAGTGCATATCGTGCCGTCGGCCGAAGCACCGACCGGGGTCGGCGAGCCGGGCGTCGCGCCGGTCGGGCCGGCTGTCGCGAACGCGATCTTCGCGGCGACGGGCAAGCGGCACTACGTGCTGCCGTTCGATTCGGCGGATAGCGCGAAGGCTTGATGACGGGCCGGAACGCCGGCTGCGGGACGGAAGACGTCTTGCGGCCGGCGTTTTTTTCCGGACGCGGCCGATGCAGGGTTCGATGTCGGCGAAAATCGCCCGTAACGCATTGATCCATATAGAGAACCCGTCGATTCACGCAAGGTTCGATGCAGGGTTCGACCTCCGTCCGCAGCGACGTTCCGCCGGCCCCGATTCCCGCCTCCCACACGTTACGCCCGACGTAACGGCCGTAACGTCACCCCCCGATGCTACGTAACAATCCTTCACGGTTGCCCCGCCCCCTTTTCCACCCGTTCCGCGCCTCGCGTTAAAAATTCTTTTAAATTCAAGGCCGCCACGCCGCCTGCGCCGGTGCAGTCCCCTGTCGATAGATGACGATTTGCCCCCTGGCCCGAAAGTTGCAGCACAGGACCCGCAAACACTCCTTTATGGACATGCGAGGGCCACCATGGATTGCAAATACCTGTACATCGACAACATAAAAATCAACTTCGTGCGCCGCACGATCGAAATCGACAACAAAGTCGTTGACGTCACGCCGCGTGAATTCGACGTCGTCGAATTCCTGCTCGACAACATGAACAAGATCGTGCCGCGGCAGGCAATCCAGGAAGCCGTGTGGGGCCGTGAACTCGGCGTGTCGTCGCGCACGCTCGACACCCATATCTCGCGTATCCGCTCGAAGCTGCAGCTCGATCACGACAAGAACCTGCGGATCATCCCGATCTACGCAGTCGGCTATCGCCTGGTGCTGTTCGGTGCGGCGATGACGCACGTCGAGCGCCACGAAGCGGCACCGCTGCTGCGCGTCGCACCGCAGGCCGTGATGGCCGCCGACTACGCCTGACGATTCGCCCCACGTGCCGCGCCATCGCGGCACGCGAGCGACATTCCCCCCACCGCGCTGCGCCGCTCCGCAGCGCCTCGCGGCCCGCCCGTCGGGCGCGGCCTGCACGCCGCCCGGCCCGCCAGCCAGTCGCGACCCGACCGCCGCCTCCGGGCGGCGGTCGCTTTTGGACGCCTGCGTCCGCGCATCGCCACGCTTCGTCGCTACCGCTCCGGCCGCCGCCGCCGCCCATGCCCGAGACGACGGATTCCGGCGTGACACACGACCATTGCCGTCCCTACAATCGACGCAGCAGCCGCGCGCCCTGCGCGCCGCCGGCCCCTGAACGAACGGAACGACCTTGAAGATGCGCGATTCGCGAACCGTTGTCGCCTGCCTGTACGCACTGGTTGCGCTCGCGTGCGCCGCGCCGCGCCTGGCACACGCGGCGAACGACCACGCGCTTCACGTCGCGTCGACGACGTCGGGCAATCCGGATGAAGACAGCGCCGGGCGCGACACGCCGCCCGCACGCCAGCGACGGATGGATGCCGTCGCGACCACGCCGCCCGATCGCGCGCGTCGACAAGCGTCGCCGGCGGCCTCCGCCGATCCGCCTTCGTGCCATGCGCGGCCCGTGACGACGCGGTGCCGCGGCCCGCACGCGAACGACGCGACACAGCGCTGCACGCGCTGCCTCGATCAGTGACGACGCGCAGCGCGCCCGCTTACGCGGCGCGCTGCGCTTCCAGCCACGCCTGGAACATCAGCACCGTCCACAACTGGTGCTGCCAGTTCATCCGGCCGGTCTGGTGCTGCCGCCACAGGCGCTCGACCGCGGCCGCATCGAAGAAGCCTTCCTCGCGCAACCGCGACGGCCGCAACAACGCCTCAGCCCAGTCACGCAACGAACCGCGCAGCCAGTGATCGACGGGCGCGCAAAAACCCTGCTTCGGCCGGTCGATCAGCGCGGTCGGCACGTACCGGTCGAGCAGCCGGCGCAGCAGCGCCTTCGACTGCCCTTCCGGCAAACGCACCTCCGCCGGCACGCGCCACGCGAATTCGACGACGTGATGGTCGAGGAACGGCATGCGCGTTTCGAGGCTCACGGCCATCGCCGCGCGGTCGACTTTCGCGAGGATGTCGGTCGGCAGGTAGGTGAGCGTATCGATCGCCATCGCCTGCTCGGCGAAGCTCAGGTGCGCGGGCCACGCGGATACGGTGTCGAGCGGGGTTGCCGGCTCCTGCCCCGACAGCGCGAGGCGCTCGGGATGATGCACCGACGACATCAGCAGCCGGTACAGCCCGATGCGGCTCTCGGCCGTCATCACGTGGCCGAGCTTGTGCAGGCGATCGCCGATGCGCGTCGCCGATTCGCGAGCCTCCACGCCGCCCCACGCCCCCTGTGCGACAGCCGCGAGCTGATCCGCGTGATCGGGACGCAACGCATGCAGCGCGGCGGCGATCCGCGCGCGCACGGCGCCCGGGACGCGATGCAGCTTGCGCCACAGGCGCGGCGTCAGGAAGTAGCGCGTGTAACCGCCGAACAGCTCGTCGCCGCCGTCGCCGGACAGGCTCACCTTCACGTGCCGGCGCGTCAGCTCCGACACGAGAAAGGTCGGGATCTGCGACGCATCGGAAAACGGTTCGTCGTAGATCGACGGCAGCTTCGGCACGACGCCGAGCGCATGGTCGGCCGTGACGTACAGCTCGGTATGACGCGTGCCGAGATGGCGCGCGACGGCCTTCGCATAACCGGCTTCGTCGTAGCCGGCTTCATGGAAGCCGATCGTGAACGTGTCGACCGGCGTCGACGATTGCGCCTGCATCAGCGCGACGATCGTCGACGAATCGACGCCGCCCGACAGGAACGCGCCGAGCGGCACGTCGGCCTCCATCTGCCGCGCGACGGCCTGGCGCAAGACCGTGTCGAGCTGGCCGACCGCCTCGTCGGCGCTGCCCTCGAACGGCTGCGCGCGGCCGTCCTCGATCGCCTGTTCGAGCGTCCAGTACGCGCGCAGGCGCGGCGTGTCGCGCGCATGCTCGAACTGGATATACGTGCCGGGCGGCAGCTTGCGGATGCCGCGATAAATCGTGTGCGGCGCGGGCACGCTCGACTGGCGCAGATACAGGCACAGCGCGTCACGATCGATCGCGCCGTCGAAGCCCGGATAGCCGCGCAGCGCCTTCAGCTCGGACGCAAACACGAGCGCGTCGCCGATCCGGCCGTAGTAGAGCGGCTTCTCGCCGATCCGGTCGCGCGCGAGCGTCAGCACCCGCGATTCGCGATTCCACAGCGCGATCGCGAACATGCCGGTCGCGCGCCGCAGCGTCGCTTCGACACCCCACGCGACGATCGCCGCGATCAGCACCTCGCTGTCGGAGTGGCCACGCCACGCCGGTGCGCGACCCGCGCGCTCGAGCTCGGCACGCAGTTCGCGATGGTTGTAGATTTCGCCGTTGAAGACCATGACGTAGCGGCCGCACGCAGATGCCATCGGCTGTCGGCCGTGTACCGACAGGTCGACGATCGCGAGACGCCGGTGGCCGAGCGCAATGCCGGCTTCCGGATCGACCCAGATCCCCTGCCCGTCCGGCCCGCGATGCGCGAGGCTTGCCGTCATGCGCGCGAGCGTGCCGCGCGCTGTCTCCTCATCGAAGGCGACGCTATTCAAAAAGCCGTCGATTCCGCACATTGATTTGTCCGCCCCTGTTGACCAGTTCCGTCACGCATGGCGCAACCTCGCGGCCCGCCGTCCGGCGTGACGGTCGAGCCATATTACGAAGAAATAAATCAGCAATAATTCACTGGTGAATGCTGCAATCACTCGAAAAAAGCACTGTCAAGCATCGTGTGCGCATCGCGGCGGCGCGCGCGGCCGAATCGGAATCGGCACGTCGGGCCGGCCACGGGCAGGCCGGCCCGACGATCATCGGGTCACGCGGAGCAAACAGGGGACGGACTGCGTCAGGACGGCAGACGGCGCGCCGCCAGATACGCAAGCTGCGCGCGGTTCTGCACGTTGAAGAGTTTTTCGAGCGAGCGGATATGGTGGCCGACCTTGTGCAGCGACGTGCGCAGCGCGCTCGCGATTTCCTGGTCGGACAGCCCGTGCACAAGGCGGTCGAGCACCTGCTGCTGCTCGTCGCCGAGCGCGAAGCCGCGCATGCGTGCGATGCGTGCCTCGAGGAACGGCAGCGCGACGCGATGCACCGCGAGGCTGACCGACAGCGCGCCGCCGATCACGCGATCGTCGATCCATTCGGTGCCGTGCGTCTCCGACGTCACGTTCACCGCGACACGCAGGTCGAGGCGTGGCGCCGACAGGCCGAACAGCACGCCGCTGTGCATCGCATGCGCGCGCAGATGGCCGGCGAGCGCCAGCATCTTGCGGTCGCCGCTGCCCTGCGCGGCCGCCTCGATCTCGTCGAGCCGCCACGCGACCGGAAAGCCGCTTTGCCGCACCTGCGCGAACCGCGGGTCGCTCTCGTAGAGCATGCCTTCGATAAACGGCTGCATGAACGTCGCGGGCGCGAGGTCGCGCAGCAGATGCGCGCACAGGATGCGCCGCCCGATCATTTCAAAAGCGCCGTAACCGAGCGTACTGAAACCGATTTGCCGCAATCGCGCATGGCATTGCGCAAAATCGACCGAGCCAAGGTCGGTTTTACCGGATTCAATTTGAATGCCGGTAAAAACGTCATGCCCGATTGCCTGATATTCATTCGAATAAGCCGCAGCCGTTGCGATATCGGCCTGCGAAAACCACTCGACGCGTGGTGCGCCGTCAGCATATGCCATGAGGAGCCCGCCCTTTCCCAATATGTGAACCTGCGCCCCGTCACGATCTGGTCTTTTCTTTATGGATTTTCTGGTCTTCGTTATATGCGTGCGAATAGGAATCTTTCGCCGCCATTAGTATTACGGCATATTACGCGTACACCGGCATTTTTGTACAATGCCCCCGCGTTTCGTCAGGGATGACGATCGGCGCATATCACACCGATGCGCGATCGCACCGCCGCGAATGCCGTACACGATACGGCCGCCGCCAGGCGATGCGCGTCGATTCCGAGGGATGGCTCATGTCCGATATTGCATTGCATGAAGAAGCGGTCGCCCCAATCTTTCCCCGCCCGTCGCACGGGCTGGACGCGTGCCCGGACGCGCTGCGGGAGCGCCCGGTGCAGGTCGTCTGGTGCGACGACGTGCAACACGGCGCGCTCACGCAGCCGCACGCGCCGAAGCTCGGCGTCGCCGATACGCTCGCACACGCGCAGAGCACGGCCGAGCGCAGCCGGATCGTCGCGAGCCTGCTGCATCTGACGGGCTTCTCGACGTTCGCGTACTTCGCGCTCGAATTCGCGCACGAGCGGGTCGAAAGTCTCTACCTGCACGAAGCGTTCACGCCGGCCACCTATCGCGGCGACTACGTGCGGCACAACCATCACGACATCGATCCGCGCACGCTCGGCGCGCGCGTGTGCAACATGCCGATCGTGTGGGACCTGCAGCAGTTGCGCCGCGAACACCGCGAGCGCGACGCCGGCCCGCGCGTGACGCCGGCCGCGCTCGACGGCTTCCTGCAGACGATGCAGGACGACGGGATGTGCAGCGGCGTCATGTATTCGATGGCCGTGCCCGGCACGCGGCTGCACGCGTTCATGAGCTTCACCGCGCCGCGCCGCACGCGCGAATGGATCACGCCGGCGACGATCGAGCAGGCGCTGTCGATCGGGCTGTCGGTGCACAAGTTCGCGTCGCCGCAACTGATCTCGACGTCGCGCGAACGCGCGGTGAACGGGCTCACGCCGTTCGAGCAGGAACTGCTGCTCGGCATCGCGGAAGGCGCCTCCGACAAGGAGATCGGCCGGCGCCTCGACACCAGCGCGCACAACGTCGACTATCACCTGCGCAAGCTGCGCAAGCGCTTCGGCGTCGCGAACCGGATCCAGCTCACCTACCTGACGTCGAAGCTCGAATTGATCTGACGGCCGCCCGGCGTGCGCGGCGCGGCGCGTCGCAAGCAGACGCGTAAACGCACATGCCGGCCTCGGGGGCCGGCATGTGCGGGTTGCGGCGCGGTGCCGGGTCCGGCGCCGCTTCCTGGAAGATGCGCTGCGTTACTTCAGCAGCATCATCTGCACCACCTTGACGATCACGAGACCGACCGCGATCACGAGATAGCCGCGCAGCACGGCCATCCACACGCGCGTCGTCAGCGTCATCTTCTGCGGCTCGAGCGTGTCGAGCGGCGGCATGCGCCACGTGTCGCGTTGCGAGCGGTCGACGCCCGGTTCGACGACGCGCTTGTTGCGGCGGATCAGCACCGTCGCGAGATAGCCGACGATTGCGAGCACGCTGCCGCCCACCAGCACATCGAGGATCGCTTCACCGCTGATGTCCGGATACATCACCGATGCGGTCAGGATGATCGACAGCATCACGAGCACCCAGATCACCGCGCCCGTGAACACGTTGAGCTTCGTCGAGTTGATCCACGGGCCGAGCACCTGCTTGTCGTTGCAAAGCAGCAGCAGGAACACGGTCGCGCTCGGCAGCAGCACGCCCGCGAGCGTTTGCACGGCTTCCGTCAGCAGGCCCAGCGGGCTGCCCGGGATCAGCACCAGCGCCGCGGCGGCCGCGACGATGCCGAAGTAGACGAGATAGAAGCCCTTCGCGTCCGACACGTTACGATGCAGCGAGTGGCGGATCTTGAACACGTCGCCGATCGCATAGGCGGTCGACAGCGATACGGCCGCTGCGCCGATGATGCACGCGTCGAGCAAGGCGACGGCGAACAGCGTCGCGCTCGTGCGGCCCGAATACTTCTCGAGGCCCGCGATGATGCCACCGGCGTCGGTGAAGTTGCCGAATTCCGGATGGCCCGAGAACAGCTGGGCCGAGAACGCGATCATCGCGACTGCGCCGACCAGCACGAAGGCGATGCCGATCCACAGGTCCGCCTTTTCATACTTCATGAAGCGCGGCGTGATGCGCTTGTCGATCACGTAGCTCTGCTGGAAGAACAACTGCCATGGCGCGACCGTCGTGCCGACGATACCGATCACGAGCAGCATCACGTCGGACAGCTTCGCATGCGCGGGCCAGTTCGGCACGAAGAAATCGCGCGAGATCTGCGCCACCGGCGGATGGATCGACACGAGCACCGGCACGAGCAGCAGGCTCAGCAGGCACAGCACGATCGCGAACCGCTCGAAGCGCCTGAAATCCCCGGTACTCACCGCGGCCATGGTCAGTGCCGCGGCCACGCACACGCCGGCCACCTTCGGCAGCCCGAAGAAATCCAGCACGAACGTGATGCCGATGAACTCGGTGACGATGGTGAGCGCATTGAGCAGGAACAGGTCGATCACGCTGAACGCGCCCCAGAATTTCCCGAAGCGCTCGAAGATCAGGCGTGCATGGCCGACGCCCGTGACCGCGCCGAGGCGCAGCACCATTTCCTGGTTCACGTAAAGCACGGGCACGAGCAGCAGCAGCGTCCACAGCAGCGTCGTGCCGTAGTTCTGGCCGGCCTGCGTATAGGTGCCGAATGCGCCGGCGTCGTTGTCGCCGACCATCACGATGAGGCCGGGGCCGATGATCGCGAGCAGCGTGCGCAGGCGTGCCCACCACGTGCCGCGGGTGCCGGTGTCGTGATGCGCGATCGTGCCGAGCGCGCCGCGGATATCGCCCAGGTGGGCTTCGTCGAGCACGGCGCTGCGTTCGGCGGCGATCGGTGGAGAAACGTTGGATGGCGTGGACATGATTTATTCCGTACGGCTAAGGGTTATCTAAAGAGCGTGTGACCTTGGAATGCGCGCGGGGCAGCCGCTCGATGGCGGCCGTGCGTGCGCATGCCGAGGCGCGCTCGGTACTGCTTGCTTCAGTGGATCAACGATTTCAGCTGGTTCAACAGGCGGGAGAACACCCGCGGACGGGCGTCGAGCGTCAGCATCGCGTCGTAGTGGTTACGCGATTCCGTGACGTGCGGGAGGTTCGACAGCAGAAGGCCGAAGTTCATGATCTGGCTCCGTGCGGCGACGGCAGGCGTGCCGGCCGCGTGTTGGGCGCGGGGCCAGTCCGGGGCCTGAACGACGTGTCAGGCTAGTCGGCCGGATTGTCCCTGCGACCCGGGTTCAAAAGGGTCTGTATGTGCAATGGGCATAAGGGACAACTGTCACTGTCGTTCATGGCGGCTCCTGTTCCTGTGCGGTGTTCCGGAGAACACGGTTGACCGCCGTCAGGCCTGCGGGCCGGGATTCGCGAGCCCGGGAAAGGCGTGCGCGAACGCGGCCGCCTGCCAAGCGGCGGTGAAACCGGACGGCGCATGCGAAAACGCATCACGCTAACCGGCGCGAATCAGGGTGCACGTAGGGAGTTACTGCTGAATACTGCTGCGCGCACCGTTTGCCTGGGTGACAAACGGCGGCTTCTAGTGAGGCGCGGACGTTTGTCGCTCAGGCGGAAATTTCGTTCGAAGATCGACTACTGCAGGCGTCCAAGGCGGCGGCCCCAAAAGTGAAGATGGCGGATTCTATGGACGCCCCGAAAGTGAAGTCAACCCCTCGAAACCCCTTTTCTCGAAATAAATTTCCTGCTTCGCGGCACTGAAAGATTTGCCCTTGAAAACACGCGGCACAACCTTTCAGGGCGCGTTGTCCCGTCGGGGTCCGATGCGTATGAACAACGGGGCGGCGCCTCCCGTCGTGTTCATCTGCCGCCCGCCCCGTGCCCGAGCAGGCCGTCGCGGCGCTCGCACAACGCGCGTCGCTTTTTATGCGTTTTTTACTTGCGCTGCAGCAAACGACACGCATACAATCCGCCGCAATTCATCAAGGGAGTCCCTCCGTGGACACATGCTCTAGTTGTAGTTCGATGCCGGTCCAGGCCGGCCAAGCCATCGCGAGATAGCAGCCAGACGCATGTCTTTCGCCGCTAGCTCGCATTCGTCGGGTTAGCGCGCTTCCTCCCGGGCCGGCCATCGCCGGTTCATCCGTTGCACGCTCCGTTACGTTCCACCCTCCGATCGCAGGCCGCGTCATGCGCCCGCGCTCGACCACGTCGTCCGGCCCGAGCCGGACCGGACGGAGGCAGCGTCATGTTTCTTCAATCGTTCGCGGTCAGACTCAAGCGCATCGTGCATGTCGCATGCGACCGCTCATTCGTTTCCGGCCTCTCGCCGCTCGCTCACGCGTTCAGCAACTGGCGCGGCACCGTGCTCGCCCACGTGCCGGCAGCGCCTCGCCCGCTCGACTGCCTGATGGTCGCGGTAATGGCAGCCGCGGTCGCGCTCGTCGCGCTGCTGTGCTCCGTCGCGCCGCGCCTCGGCTTCGCACAGGTGGGGCGCGTCGGCGGCTGGCTGCCGTAAGTCCCTCGTCGCGCGGCCGTGCCACGCGCCAGGTGCCGCCGTGCGATCGTCTCGCCACGCTTCTCGCAACACGTTTTCGTTTCTTCAGCTTAACTAATCAAACCGTCAACGGAACCCACATGAAGAACTACCTCGAACCCGTCCCGCGCAAGCTCCGCCTGAACGCGCTCGCCACGCTGCTGCTGTCGCTCGCCGCCGCGCCCGCGTTCGCGCAATCGTCGCCGCCTGCCGCGGCCGAACCGGCGGCCGGCGCCAGCGACGCCGCCGCTCCCGCACAACAGGCCGCCGATGCTGCCGCGCCCGCACCCACCGGGTTCTGGGAGCGTTCGAACCTGCTCGGCAACATGGGCGGCCTGCGCGACGTGCTCGGCGATCACGGCATCACGCTGAGCCTGCAGGAAACCAGCGAGTACCTGTACAACACGTCGGGCGGCACGAATCGCGGCGGCGCGTACCAGGGGCTCACGCAATTCGGTTTCAACGTGGACACCGGCAAGGCGGTCGGGCTGCCGGGCGGCACGTTCAACGTGTCGGCGCTGCAGATTCACGGCACCAACCTCACGCAGCGCTATCTGCAGACGCTGCAGACCGCGACCGGCATCGAGGCGAATTCGACCACGCGCCTGTGGGAACTCTGGTACCAGCAGTCGCTGCTCGACGGCAAGGTCGACGTGAAGGTCGGCCAGCAGAGCGTCGACCAGGAATTCATGGTGAGCCAGAACGCGGCGACGTTCATGAACGCGACGTTCGGCTGGCCCGTGCTGCCGTCGACCGACCTGCCGGCCGGCGGCCCCGCCTATCCGCTGTCGTCGCTCGGCGTGCGGCTGCGCGTGAAGCCGGCCGACGCGTGGACCGCAATGGTCGGCGTGTTCGACGGCAACCCGGCCGGCCGCACCGACGGCGACGCGCAAGTGCTGAACGCGCACGGCACCAACTTCAACCTGCGCAGCGGCGCATTCGTGATCGGCGAAGTGCAGTACGCGCTGAACGCGCCGCCCGCCGATCCGAAGGCACCGCAGCCGGCCGGCCTGCCGGGCACGTACAAGCTTGGCTTCTGGTATCAGTCGCAGCATGCGAACGACCCGCGCTTCGGCACCGACGGCCTGTCGCTCGCAGATCCGGCGAGCAACGGCACGCCCGCCACCCATCGCGGCAACTACTCGTTCTATGCGGTCGCGGACCAGATGGTATGGCGGCCGTCGGCCGACAGCCCGCGCTCGGTCAACGTGTTCGCGCGCGTGATGGGTGCGCCGGGCGATCGCAATACCGTCGATTTCGCTGCTAACGCAGGCGTGACGCTGAAGGCGCCGTTCAAGGGACGCGACAACGACGTCGCAGGCATCGCGGTCGGCTACGCGAAGATCGGCTCGCATGCGCGCGGCCTCGACGGCGACACCGGCGTCTACTCGACGCCCGGCTACCCGGTGCGCCGCGCGGAGACCGTCGTCGAAGCGACCTACCAGTACCAGGTCACGCCGTGGTGGCAGATGCAGGCCGACCTGCAGCACTTCTTCCGTCCGGGCGGCGGCATCCCGAACCCGAACGCGGCCGGTGCGCGCATCGGCGACGAAACGGTGGTCGGCGTGCGCACGACGATCACGTTCTAACGCAAGCCGGATGCAAACACGGGCCGGACGGCCGCTTGCGCGGCAGTCCGGCCCGTGCGTTTTCTTGCGATACCAGCGCGCGGCCCGCGCCGCGCGTCACTCGCCGTACTGCCCCAGCAGTTTCAACGTGACGCCGTTGGTCCAGCCGAAACCGTCCTGCAGCGGATACTCACCGCCTCCACCGCCGCCCGTGCCGGCGCCTTCCACCACGTACTTCTCGACGAGCTTGCCTTCGGTCGCATACACATGCTTCACGTCGGACAGGAAGCGGGTGCCGATGTCCTTCGCGAGCGCCGGTTCGCCATAGCGCCGCAGCCCGTCGATCGCGATCCACTGCAACGGCGCCCAGCCGTTCGGCGCATCCCACTGCTGCCCGGTGTTCTCGGTGGTCGTCGCGAGGCCGCCCGGCTGCAGCAGCGTCTTGCGCACCTCGCGCGCGGTCGCCTTCGCGCGCTCGGGCCAGGCCACGCCCGCGAACAACGGATACAGCGCAGCGGCCGTCACGGCATCGCGCGGCTTGCGTTGCTGCCAGTCGTAGTCGCCGTAGTAGCCGCGGCGGTTCCACAGATAACGGTTGATCGCGGCCGCGCGCCGCGACGCGCGCGCTGAAAAATCGGTCACGCATGCCACGTCGCGCGTGACCGTGCAGCCCTTCACGATTGTCGTCTCGAGATGGAACATCAGGCTGTTCAGATCGACCGGCACGATCGACGTCGTGCGGATCGTCGCGAGCGTCTTGCCGTCGCCGAACCAGCGCGAGCTGTAGTCCCAGCCGCTTTCGGCGCCCGCGCGCAGGTCGCGGTAGACCTCGTTCGCCGGACGCCCCGGCACCGACTTCGCGGTCGTCACGTCCTCGAGATACGACTCGTCGCGCGGCGTATCGCTCGCATCCCAGTAGCGGTTCAGCACCGCGCCGTCGGGCATCGCGACCACGTGGCGCGCGGCCTGCCCGCGCGGCGTCGTGGTTTCGCCCTGCATCCAGTAAGCATGCTCCTTGCGCAGTTCCGGCAGGTATTTCTGATAGACCTTGTCGCCTTCGGCCTGCGCGGCGAGCGTGACCATGTACGCGAAGAACGGCGGCTGCGAGCGGCTCGCGTAGTACGTGCGGTTGCCGTTCGGGATGTGCCCGATCGTGTCGATCAGATGGGCGAAATTGTCGAGCATGTCGTCGACGAGATCCTCGCGGCCCGACACCTGCAGCCCGAGCATCGTGAAATAGGTATCCCAGTAGTAGCCTTCGCGGAAGCGGCCGCCCGGCACGACATACGGCTTCGGCAACGGGATCAGCGAACTGTAGGGCGGCACCGTCGCGCTCGTGCGCGTGAGCTGCGGCCACAGCCAGTCGATGTGCTGGCGCAACGTCTGGTTCGGCGGCGGCGTCACGCCGCTTTCCGGGGGCGGCGTGAAATGCTGGCCGACGAACGCCTTCAGCGAGAAGCCCGGCTGCGATTTCTGTTGCTGATACAACTGCACGATCGTCGCGGGGTCGCTATCGGGCGTCGCGTCGACGAAAGTCTTCTGGTCGGGATAGATCTGCGCGGTCTGCACCGCGACGAACAGGTCGCCGTAGAGCTGGCTCGGCGGCGGCAGCAGCGTGCCCGACGCGGGGGCGGCAATCGCGGCCGTGGGCGGCGGTGCTGACTGGACAGCCGCCTGCGCGGCGGCCTGGTTCGCGTTGTCGGCCTGCGCGGCGCAGCCGGCCACCGCGAGATACGCGACGGCCAGTGCGGCGGCCCAGCGAAGACGCGGTGCGGGCTGCGCGAGATGCAGTGAAAGACGGAGCGGGAAGCGGGTCGGGAAGCGGCCAGAGAAGCGAGATGCAATCGATGCGGCACGACGTGACGTCATGACGTGTCCCCTCCTTTCGATGGTGAGTGGGTCGGCACGAGGTCTCGTTCGCGCGCGCGCTCGTCTCGATGGCCCTCGATCGATGCGCGTCGTTTTGTGCTGCGAGTGGGTCCGACTGTCGCACGAAACGCGCCCATCAAGCAAGTTTCGATTCGCGCGACTCGCGCAGATAACCGCGCACGGCCCGCCACGCCCGCGCGTCGAGCCCCTCCGCATCGGTCTCGCCGCGCGCCCCCGCCGCATCGACGATCCCCTTCACGATCGCGAGCAGATCGTGCGCGACGACATCGGGCGCAGCAACGCGCGGCGCATCGCGCTGCGCGAGCGCATGCAGCAGCGTCGCGTGGATGCAATCCGCGACGCGTGCGGTGCGCGCGCCGAGCGGCAGCCGCGCCTCCTCGAAATCGATCAGCCGCGCGAGCACGGGACGGCGCATCTGGTGCGCGACGGCCGCGCGTACCAGTGCGCGCAGTACGTCGTCGCATGACGACAGCGCGCCAGCCCGGTCGACGTCGTCGAGCAGGTGCGCACTCTCGCGCTCGACGAGCGCGGCCGTCAGCGCATCGCGGTTCGGGAAGTATTGATAGAGCGAGCCGATGCTCACGCCGGCCAGCGCCGCGACCGCGTTCGTCGTGTAACCGTCGAAGCCGTCGCGCTCCAGAATGCGAGCAGCGGCCTCGACGATCGCGTCGACGGTGGCCACCGAGCGGCGCTGACGCGGCGCCTTTCGCGGCGCCAGCGGGATTCGTGAAGACGATTCGGACATGGCTGGAACGCGAGTTTCGAATATGAGCAAACGCTCATATTCTAGAAACGCCCTGCCACGCCGTCAAAAGGAATCAGCGTGCCCCGGCTGACCGCGCCCTCGCCCACCCTGTTCATCCTCGTGAAGACACGCCCCGAATGGCCTGGCCGCCCCGCGCCGCAGCGCTTATGACTGCGGCGCGAACCCATCGCGCCGCTCCGCACGACTCACGGCGCAAACGTGTCGCCGCGCGTTGACGACGCCGGGTTCCACTCGGCACGCGTGACCGACGTGCGGGTCAGGCGCACGCCGGACCACCACACATGCGAACGCGTGATCGAGGCGCGCCGCGAGATACCGTTCCGGGATCGCGACTTCAACATCGTCACGATCCTGTCAGGTGTCGAGCACGTGAATGCGTCCGGCGACGGCAAGATCGTACTGTCCGCCGTCCAGACCCATGCGGCACGCAGACGCCATGCAAGCGCCGCATCCGCGCAGTCGTTCTTTCCATGCCGCCCGCTAAAAAAGACGACTGTTGCAACATGCGGAACAACTGTTGTCGTACGTGACTCAACGGTCACATTGTGGGCATAATGACGCCTTTACCGCGCGCCCAGCCCATGTCGCCCGTCTTTCTAGCACCGCTCATCGTTGCCTGTGCGTTGTTCATGGAAAGCGTCGACGCGAACATCATCGTCACCGCCCTCCCCGCGATGGCAAGGGACTTCGGGCACAGCCCCGTCACGTTGAACATTGCGATCACGGCCTACGTGGTCGGGCTCGGCGTGTTCATCCCGATCTGCGGCTGGCTGGCCGACCGCTTCAGCGCACGTTCCGTGTTCCGCACCGCGATCGGCATCTTCGTCGTCGGCTCGCTGATGTGCGCGGCATCCAGTTCCCTCGGCGTGCTCACGTTCGCACGCTTCATCCAGGGCGTCGGCGGCGCGATGATGGTGCCCGTCGGCCGCATCATCATCTTCCGCGCCGTGCCGCGCTCGGATCTCGTGCGCGCGATGAACTACCTCGCGATTCCCGCGCTGTTCGGGCCCACGGTCGGGCCGCTCGTCGGCGGCTTCATCACGACCTACCTGCACTGGCGGATGATCTTCTTCATCAACGTGCCGATCGGCATCTACGGGATCTACCTCGCGAGCAAGCACATCGCGAACACGCGCGAACCGGATCCCGGCCCGCTCGACTGGTTCGGCTTCCTGCTGTCGGCCAGCGGTGCCGCGCTGCTGCTGATGGGGCTCACGCTGATCGACGGTTCGCTCACGTCGCGCTCGAACGCGCTCGTCATGTGCGTGACCGGCACCGTCCTGCTCGCGCTCTACGTGCCGTACGCGCGCCGCAAGGAGCGCCCGGTGCTCGACCTCAGCTTCTTGAAGATCCCGACGTATCACGCGAGCGTCGTCGGCGGGTCGCTGTTCCGCATCGGCCTCGGCGCGGTGCCGTTCCTGCTGCCGCTCGCGCTGCAGGAAGGGCTCGGCATGAGCGCATTCCATTCGGGTCTCATCACGTGCGCGTCCGCGTTCGGCGGCGCGATGAGCCGCTCGACGGCCACCCATACGCTGCGCCGCTTCGGATTCCGCACGGTACTGATCTACAACGCGGCCTTCGCGGGTCTCGCGATCGCCGCCTATGGCGTGTTCCATCCCGGCATGGCGACCTGGGCGATCTGGCTGATCGTGCTCGTCGGCGGCATCTTCCCCGCATTGCAGTTCACGAGCCTGAACTCGATGGTCTACGCGGACATCTCGCCGCGCGATGCCGGCCGCGCGACGAGCCTCGGCAGCGTCGTGCAGCAGATGTCGCTCGGCCTGGGCGTGACGGTGGCCGGCCTCGTGCTGCACATTTCGCACTGGCTGCAAGGTCATCAGAAGATGGTGTGGTCGGATTTCTGGCCCGCGTTTCTCGTGGTCGGGCTGTGCTCGTTCGCGTCGATTCCGATCACGCGGCGGTTGCCGCCCGGCGCCGGCGACGAAGTCGCGCGTGGCAAGCGGTCCTAGACGACCGGCTGACAAACGGAAATCGGTGGAAGGGACAGAAGGAAAAGCGTCCCGAGAGGCAAACCGGAAAATACAAAAAAATCAGCGGACATCCACACGGGGCCGGTGCACAGCCGCATGGATGTCCGCTCAGGGCTCCGGGTCTCCCGATGGGGGTTGAGAATCCCGGATTCGCTTCCTGCGTGCCATGGACATATGTGCGTCGGAAGCAAAATCGTTGCGCGTCTTTGTCGTCGCGCCATGAACTGCACTATAGGGAAACTTGCAAAACGCGTCTGTCAACCATTGTCAGACACGGTGCATCGGCACGTCGCACGCGCGCGCCGCTTTCGCGCTAAAGTGGTTCCCGACCATCACTCCCGGCCGCCCTTCCGATGCTTACGCTCTCGCCCGCCGCCGCCCGCGCGCTGCATCTCGCCGCGCAGGGCCTGCTGACGCCGCCCCGCCGCAAGGCAACCAAATCCGACGTGCTCGACACGATCCGCCGGATGGCGCAGTTGCAGATCGATACCATCCACGTCGTCGCGCGCAGCCCGTATCTCGTGCTGTTCAGCCGTCTCGGCGATTTCTCGCCGCAGTGGCTCGACGAACATCTCGCCGAGGCGCGCCTGTTCGAATACTGGTCGCACGAAGCGCGCTTCCTGCCGGTCGAGCAGTTCGGCCTGATGCGCTACAAGATGCTCGATCCGTCAGGGATGGGCTGGAAGTACGCAGCCGAGTGGCATGAGCAGAATCGTCCGGACATCGAACGGCTGCTCGCGCGGATTCGCGACGAGGGCCCCGTCCGCTCGGCCGATTTCGCCCGCGAGGATGGCGTGAAAGGCAACGGCTGGTGGGATCGCAAGCCCGAGAAGCAGCACCTGGAAGTGCTGTTCACGACGGGTGACCTGATGGTGTCGGAACGCCGCAATTTCCAGCGCGTGTACGACGTGCGCGAGCGCGTGCTGCCCGACTGGGACGACACGCGCGACCTGCCGCCGCGCCACGCCGTGCTGCCCGCGCTGCTCGACTACACGTGCCGCGCGCTCGGCGTCGTGCGCGCAGACTGGGTGGCCGACTACTATCGGCTGCCGCGCCGTTCGTACCGCGCGGAACTCGAGCAGCTCGCGGACGCGGGCGACCTGATCCCGGTGGCGATCGACGACTGGAAGGAACCGGCCTACGTGCATCGCTCGCTCGAAGCATTGCTGCCGGCCGCGCAGGCCGACACGCTGCGCTCGACGGTCACGACGCTGCTGTCGCCGTTCGATCCGGTCGTCTGGGACCGGCGGCGTGCGTCGACGCTGTTCGGTTTCGATTACACGATCGAATGCTATACGCCCGGGCACAAGCGGCGTTACGGCTATTTCTGCCTGCCGGTGCTGCATCGCGGCCGGCTGGTCGGGCGCATCGACGCGAAGGCGCATCGCACGCTCGGCACGTTCGAACTGAAGGCCGTGCATGTCGAGCCGGGCGTGCGGTTCGGCACGGGGCTCGCGGCCGACGTCGCGAAGGCCGTGAAGAAGCTCGCGGCATGGCACGGCACGCCGGAGGTCACGACCAGGGACGCACCGCCCGAGCTGGTGAAGGCGCTGGGCGCCGCGTAGGCGCCCGGGCAACAGTCGGCCTCGCGCGTTATCGTTGCGCGGCGATCCAGCTCGCGATACCCGGCCACGCATCCTTCAACGTGCGCGATCCCATGAACAGCCCGATGTGCCCGCCCGGCACCAGTTGGCGGGTCAGCCGCGATGCCGGCGTCCCCACCAGCGCCTGCGCGCCGAATACCTGCTCCGGCGTCGTGATGTCGTCGGCTTCACCGGCCAGCAGATACACCGGACACGTGACGTGCTTCAGGTCGAGCGTGCGCCCTAGCGCGACGAACGTGCCCTTCGCAAGCCGGTTCTCCTTGAAGATCTGCCCGATCGCCTGCAGGTACCAGCGCCCGGGCAGGTCGATCGGGCTTTCGTACCAGTTCGCGAACGCTTCGCGCTTGTGCAGGTAGCCGGGATCGTCGAGGTGTTCGTAAAGGTCGACGTGCTCGGCGAGGTAGTGCTGGTCGGGATGCATGTTCTTCCAGCCCCGCAGCATGAAGCGCCCGCGCATCAGCCCGCCCCCCATCGTCACGAGCTCCTCGTAGAACGACATCGGATATGCGTGCGCCATCCGCTTGATCGGCCCGTCGCCCAGATCGGTGTCGATCGGCGAGCCCGCTAGCACGAGGCTTGCGACCTTGTGCGGGAAACGCGCCGCGTACATCGCCGACATCCACCCGCCCTGGCACAGCCCGACGAGATTCACGCGACCGCCGAGCTCGTCGACGCATACGTTCAACTCGGCCAGGTACTGATCGATCTCGAGATCCTTCATGTCCTCGGTCGCCGAGCGCCAGTCGGTCAGGTACAGACGCGTAACGCCATGCTCGCGCAGCGTCTGCATCAGACTCTGCCCCGGCTGGTAGTCGGCGATCATCGCGCTGTGCCCGGCGTACGGCGCATCGACGATCGTCGGCAGCCCGTGCGCCGGTTCGACCGAGTAATCGCGGAACGTCATCGTCCGCAACGCCAGCAGCGGACGATTCGCCGACGCCAGCACCGGATGCGGCTCGAAATGCAGCTTCTCCTCTTCCGCGAGGAAGCGCAGGTTGCGCGCGGCGACTTCGGTGCCGGCCTGGAACATCGCGGC
The DNA here is from genome assembly GCF_020419825.1 of Burkholderia sp. AU30198. Taxonomy (NCBI): domain Bacteria; kingdom Pseudomonadati; phylum Pseudomonadota; class Betaproteobacteria; order Burkholderiales; family Burkholderiaceae; genus Burkholderia; species Burkholderia sp. AU30198. The sequence goes on from NZ_JAIZSA010000002.1 coordinate 330,833, forward strand.
GGCGGCCGCCATCGGCCAGAAGATCGGCAACGCAGGCGGACGGTCGGACGGCGTGGCGAGTGCTGGTTGCATGGACGTTTCGCTGGATTTCATCGAAGGGCTCACTCACAGGGTTGGAAGCAAAGCGGGAAGCGTCATGTCGTCCAGCACACGACGCGTATGCCGCGCGATCATCAGGTTATCGTCGGTCGCGAGCTTCTGACGCAGCGGCGCCAGCGACTCGATCTTCTCCAGCACGCGTGCATCGATCCGCACCGGCGCGGTGAAATACGGGCCGCCGTGCACGACCCGATGCCCGACGCTGTCGAACGCGACCGCGACCGTCGCCGGGCGCAGCGCACGGCAACGCGCGATCGGCGCGTCGCACTTCTGATGCTGGCGGACATCGGCCATCGAACGCCTCTTCGTGAGGATCAGGTGAACGGATTCTCGTGCGCGACGGCGGCCCATCGTTTGACCCACGTCAATCGTTTCAGGTGAAGTCCCTATAGCATGAAACGGTGTGATGACAGTTGGCTGGCCGCGGCCCCCGCGCCCAGCCGCGCATCGCGCTACAACCGCGCCGGCGACATCGGGCGCCCCGCCTTGCCCGCCTGCCATGCACACACGCGAAATCCGCTCGAAAATCGACAGCACCTCGTCCACGCGCAAGATCACCAAGGCGATGGAGATGATGGCCCGCACCAAGATGGCGAGTGCGCAGCGGCGCGTACGCGATTTCCGCCCCTATGCGATGCGTATCCGGGAGATGGCCGAACGCGTGCTGCGCGACCGGCCCGAACACGTCTCCGCGCTGATGGCTCGGCGCGCTACCGTGCGCCGCGTCGGCCTGATCGTGGTCAGCACCGATCGCGGGCTGTGCGGGCCGTTCAACGCGCGGCTGCTCGTCGAGTGTGTCGATGCGCTCGAACGCTGGGATCGCGCCGGCGTGGCATGCGAGCTGAGCGTGATCGGCGCGCGCGGCCTCCCGCCGTTGATGCGCTATGGCGCGACCGTCACCGCGCGCGCGAGCGGCCTGGCCGCCGGCGCGCATTTCGAGCAACTGCTCGGCGCGCTGCTCGTGCCGCTCACCGCGTTCGTCAACGGCGAACTCGACGAGGTGCACATCGCGTACAACCGGCTGACCAGCCCGCTCGCCTACGAACCGCGCATCGACGCGATGCTGCCGCTCACGGGGCTCGACACCGGCGCACCGCCCGGCGGTGCCGCGGCGTCCGACTATCTGTACGAGCCCGCGCCGAAGCCGGCCGTGGACACGCTGCTGCTGCGCCATGTCGAGGCGACGCTCTACCAGGCCGTCGTTGAAAACTACGCGTGCGAGCAATGCGCACGCATGTTCAGCATGCAGACCGCGACGGACAATGCCGATCGCGTGCTGCGCGACCTGCGGCGCCTTTACCAGAAAACGCGGCAGGCGCAGATCACCACCGAGCTGTGCGAGATCGTCGCCGGCGCGGCGGCCGTCTGACGGAGGGCATCGTGGAATCGTCGATGAAGCTCGACATCCTGAGCGTGGAGGACGTGCTGTATTCGGGCGACGCGCATTTCGTCGTCGCGCCGGGGGAAAGCGGCGAGTTGGGAATCTACCCGCATCATGCGCCGCTGCTCACGCGGTTGCGGCCCGGTGTCGTGACGGTCGTCGCCGCGCCGGGCGGCGAGCACCGCCGCCTGCTCGTCGCGGGCGGCCTGCTGGAAGTGAGCCGGGACGGCGTGACGCTGATCGCCGATCACGCACTGCGCACGCCCGAGCTCGACGATCTGCGGGCGCGCGAAGCGCGGCGCGCAGCCGACGACTGGCGCCAGCACTATGCGCACGAAAACCGGCACGCGTTCGATTTCGCGTCGGCCCGTGTGGAACTGATGGACGAGATCCGGCGCTTTTTCGCGATGGCGATGCGGCAACACGCATCGCGCGATACGCCGGGCGGTGCCCGCTAGGCGCCTGCCGCCCGGGCGCGCACTCAGTCGCGCAGCTTGCGGAAACGCGGCGTGCCGTCTTCGAGGTTCCCGTTGAACATCGCTTCCGGCCGCACCCACAGCCCGCGCGCATGCGGCCACAGGTGTTCGTACACGACCACCGATTCCTCGGTTTCGGAATGGCGAGCAACACCGATGTAGCGATACAGCCCGCCCTTGTAATGGCGATGCGTCGCGAGCTGTTCGGCTTCCTGTTCGGTCATGATGGGCTTCTCTTCGGCAAAAACGGAAAGCGCATATTGTATGCGCTGCGCCGTGCGTCAGCGTTTCGCGTAGATGTCCGGGCGGCGGATCTCCATCACCCGCTCGGGATTCGCAGAGGGCTCGAAGCCGACGGGCCGGTACAGCGCGTGCGCGTCGGACGTCACGAGCATGATGCGGCGCAGGCCCTGCACCATCTCCTGCGCGAACACGTGGTCGATCAGCGCGCGGCCGTAGCCGTTGCCGCGCTCGGCCGGCAGCACGAACACGTCGCACAGGTACGCGAACGTCGCGTGATCGGTGACGAGCCGCGCGAAGCCGACGAGCCGGTCGCCCACGTAAGCGCCGAAGCACAACGAGCCCTCGATCGCACGCTCGACCACGTCGCGCGGAATACCCAGTGACCAGTAAGCGTCGCGATGCAGGAAGTCGAAGATCGCGTCGACATCGAGCTCGCGCTTGTCGGTGGAAAATCTCAGCGTGGCAGGGGTGGCAGCGGGCACGTCGGTCTCCGGTTGGTGTAGGGGAAGGCGAAACGCTGACGATACCGCGCGGCGCGAGGGGCGACAAGCGGCGACACTTATCGGCTGCTCCCCCAGCGAACGGGCATGCGCAACCGGCCGTGCGGACGACGGGACGCGATTCGGTGACAATGTCGCCTGCCCGATCAACCTGCCACGCCGCTTCATGCCCTACCGCCTCATCGCATTCGACTTCGACGGCACGCTCGCCGATTCGCTCGACAGCTTTCTCGCGGCGCTGTCGGAAGCGTCGCGCCTGCACGGCTTTCGCGACGCCACGCCTGAGCTGCGCCCGGCGCTGCGCGGCATGTCGGCGCGCGACATCATTCGCGCGCTCGAGGTGCCGATGTGGAAAGTGCCGCGCGTGACGATCGACATGCGCCGCCTGATGCAGCCGCGTGTCGCACAAGTGGCGCTGTTCCCCGGCGTCGACGAAACGTTCGACGCGCTCGTCGCGCGCGGCATCCGCATCGCGATCGCCACGTCGAATACCGAGGCGATCGTGCGCGACCGGCTCGGCCCGCAAGCCAGCAGCCGCGTCGAGCATTTCGCGTGCGGCATTCCGCTGTTCGGCAAGGCACGCCGCCTGCGCGCACTCGTTCATGAGGCCGGCGTGCGCAACGACGAAGTGCTGTATGTCGGCGATGAAATCCGCGACGCCGACGCGGCACGACGCGCGCGCATCGCATTCCAGGGCGTCGCGTGGGGCTACACCGCGCCGGACGCGTTGCAGGCGCATTGCGCGACGCCATTGCTGCCTCGTCTCGACGCATTGCTCGATCGCGTGTGACGCATTCGCGCGCTTCACGCATCCGGTTCGCCCCATCGCTCGATGCGCACGTCATCGCACGACGCAGCAGCACGACGATGAAAAGCCGATGAAACATACGTGCATCTCGCACGCCCCATGCGCGCAAAAATTGCCGCCACTGCACACCCGACAGGTACGCAATACCGGCCTGCGCGCTTGCGCATCGATTCGTCTTACCAACCGTTACACAAACCACAGCGCGGTTGCACCTGCTACCGGATCGCTCTCCTAGAATCGGTCGGGTCGGGAAACACGTCGACCGGCGCCGCGGCAGAGCGGCGGTCGAATCCGACCCGGGCGCGCCCGGTCTCTCGCACAGCGACGGATCACGTGATCCGTTTTTCAACCAGAGCCCCGATCGAAAGGAGGTCCCATGAACCGCTTTCCCCAAGTCTCGCGCCTTGCTTTGTCTGCCGCTGGCCTGCTTCTCGTCGCCGTGACGGCGACCGCGCAAACCGCACAACCGGCACCGGGCGCACCGGCTGCACCGGCTGCCGCCGCGACGCGCATCCACGAAGCCGACCAGGCCTTCATCACGGACGGCACGAAGACCGTGTCGACCCAGCACGACGCGGCACGCATCGCCGATTCGCGCACGTCGGACAGCCAGGTCAAGGCGTTCGCGCAACGCGTGTCGACCGACGATGAAAAGATCATCCAGGCGATGCGCGCAGCGAGCCCGCGCGGCGTCGACGTGCCGGCCAACGACCCCGACACGGCCGTGCTGAACAGCATCAAGAGCCTGCGCGGCGCCGAGTTCGACAAGGCGTATATCGAGCAGGTCGCACTTGCCGGCGAGCAGAAGGCCATCTCGGCATTCCAGGCCGAAATCGCGTCGGGCCGTGACACGAAGCTGAAGGAAGTCGCCCGCCAGTCGCTGCCGATCCTGCAGAAGCACTACGCCGACGCGCAGAAACTCGCGGAACGCCACCACCTCGCATCGGCGCAGTAACGCGCCGCAGCGCCGCGCTTTAGGCGCGGCGCGCTGCTTCCCCTGTCGATCGCGTCGCCACTCCCCTTCCGGCGGCGCGACGCACGTCAAACGTCACGCGTCACACGTTACGTCGCGAGCTTCGCCAACAGCCGCGCACGCACTTCCGGCCATTCGTCATCGATGATGCTGAAGCGCACCGAATTGCGCTTGCGGCCATCCGGCATGATCCGTTCGTGCCGCACGATGCCTTCCTGCTTCGCACCGAGCCGCAGGATCGCCGCGCGCGATTTCTCGTTCAGCTCGTCGGTCGTGAACTGCACGCGCACGCATTGCAGCTCGTCGAACGCGTAACCCAGCAGCAACCATTTCGCCTCGGTATTCGCGCGCGTGCGCTGCGCCGATTCGCCCAGCCACGTATGGCCGATCTCGAGCTTGCGGTTCTTGCGATCGATCTTCCAGAAACGCGTGCTGCCGATCACGCGGCCCGATGCGCGATCGACGATCGCAAACGGCATCACGGTGCCGGCCGAACGCCCTTGCAGTGCGGTATCGATATAAGCGTCGATCGTGTCCGGGCCCGGCACGACCGTGACCTTCAGGTTCCACAACTGGCCGTCGGCGGCAGCGTCCAGCAGCGCCTGCCGGTCGGATCGGTCGAGCGGCCTCAGTTCGACGCGTTCGCCGGTGAGAGTCGGTGGTTCGAGGGAAGCAGAAACATCGGTCATGAGGGGTTCCGGAAAGAGACGACGATGACGGCGAAACGCCCATCATACGGCCGCGTCAGCCGAGCAGCGCTGCCAACCGGCGGCGGATCGCCTTCGCCTCGCTGCGCAGCGCGTCGGCGAACGCATCGACGAGCAGGCTCTTCGGCCGGTGCTCGGGCACGATCACGCTGACCCGGTACGGAAACGACCGCGTGAGCGGCCGCACGTGCAGGTCGCGCCCGACGAAATCGAGCGCGGTCAGCGGATTGACGATCGCCGCGCCGAGCCCCTGCCGCACGAACGCACACACCGACACGGCCGACGGTGTTTCGACGACCGAGCGCGGCGCCACGCCGAGCTGCGCGAACGCCTCGTCGATCAGGATGCGGTACGGATCGTTCAGCGACAGGCTCACGAACGGGCGATCGGCGAGATCCAGCAGATCGATCGCATCCTGCGCGAGCAGCGGATGGCCGTCGGGCAGCACGCACACTTCGTCGACTTCGAGCAGCGGCGTGAGCACGGTGCCGGCCGGCGCGACGTCGCGCTCGGTCAGCCCGAGGTCGTAACGCTGCGCGGTCAGCCACTCCTCGAGCACCGGCGATTCCTGCGTCGCCACCGACACGCTGGCGCCCGCGTGCTTCTCGTTAAAACGCCGGCACGCACCGGGCAGGATCGCGTGCGAGAACGCCGGCAGCGCGATCACCGACAACTGACCGTCGCGAAATTCGCGCAGGCGCGCGGCCGTCGCCGCGACGCGTTCAAGCCCCACATACGCGAGCCGCACGTCGTCGAACAACGTGAGCGCGGCCATCGTCGGTCGCAGCCGGCCGTGCGCGCGCTCGAACAGCGCGAAGCCGACGACCTGCTCCATCCGCGCGAGCTCGCGGCTGATCGTCGGTTGCGACGTATAGAGCATCTCGGCCGCGCGCGTCGTGCTGCCGGTGACCATCAACGCGCGAAAGACCTCGATATGACGGTGCGTGAGCATGATCTGCTATATCAGATATGAATTGAATGCCGATAAACAGGCATTTTACTGTATAGCCAATCAGGCGCATCATCGACGCTATCCGTTCATTCGATCCGATTCATCTGCCATGTCCCTCGATTCCCGCCAGCTCGCGTCGCTCGCGCAGCAATACGGCACCCCGCTGTGGGTGTACGACGCCGACGTCATCCGCGACCGCATCGCCCAACTGCGTCAGTTCGACGTGATCCGCTATGCGCAGAAGGCGAACTCGAACCTCCATATCCTGAAGCTGATGCGCGACGAAGGCGCGTGCGTCGATGCCGTGTCGCTCGGCGAAATCGAGCGCAGCCTCGCGGCCGGGTTCAGCCCTTCTGGCGAACCGGAAGGCGTCGTGTTCACGGCCGACCTGATCGACCGCCCGACACTCGCGGCCGTGCTGAAGCACGGCGTGACCGTCAACGCCGGTTCGCTCGACATGCTCGCGCGCATCGGCGAGCACGCGCCGGGCCACCGCGTGTGGCTGCGCGTCAACCCCGGTTTTGGCCACGGCCACAGCAACAAGACCAACACCGGCGGCCCGCAAAGCAAGCACGGCATCTGGATCGACGACGTGCCGCGCGCGATCGAGATCGTGCGCCAGTACGGGCTGAAGCTCGTCGGCATCCACATGCACATCGGGTCGGGCGTCGACTACGGCCACCTGTCGCAGGTGTGCGATGCGATGGTCGATCTCGTCACGTCGCTCGGTCATGACATCGACGCGATCTCGGCCGGCGGCGGCCTGTCGATCCCGTATCGCGACGGCGAACCGCGTGTCGACGTCGGTCACTACTTCAGCCAGTGGGACGCCGCGCGCAAGCGGATCGAACGGCATCTCGGCCACCCGGTGCGCATCGAGATCGAACCGGGCCGCTTCCTCGTCGCCGAAGCCGGCACGCTCGTCACCGAAGTGCAGGCCGTCAACCGCCGGCCGAAGCACGATTTCGTGCTGATCGACGCGGGCTTCAACGACCTGATGCGCCCGTCGATGTACGGCAGCTACCACGCGGTGTCCGTGCACACGCACGACGGCGCGCTGCCGGCCGGCCGGCCGCTCGTCGATCTCGCGATCGCGGGGCCGCTGTGTGAATCGGGCGACGTGTTCACGCAGGACGCGGGCGGCGTGGTCACGCACCGCAAGCTCGCGCAGCCGCAGATCGGCGACCTGCTGTTCCTGCACGACGCGGGCGCATACGGCGCGTCGATGTCATCGAACTACAACAGCCGGCCGCTCGCGCCGGAAGTGCTCGTCGATCGCGGCGCGCCGCGGCTGATCCGCCGCCGGCAGACCATTGAAGAACTGCTCGCGCTCGAAACGTTCGAGTAACGCGCTTCCTGCTTGACGATGGCCAACGGCCAGGCTTGCCGCTCACGGCAGCCTGGCCGTTCTGCTTTTCGGCGCACGGCCGGATCGCAGCCGGGAGCAACCGTCCGCCCGTGCCGTAGCACCTGATCCTTCGCATCGTGCGCAACCGCAGCAGATCGCATGCGCCACCTCTCGCGCGCAGAGAAAAACATTCCACGACGCGTGAAAAGTGCACGCATCTTTGGAAACACATTCCTTTTTGACAAAACTAAGATTGGCCTCAGTCGCACCGCATTCCTGTCGCCGGATACGCATCGACGATGCATCCGGTCCACCACACTCGCAATGCTGCACGGGCAATCATGAATCGCACGCTTGAACGCTTCGCCGCGCACGCCGGCCTTCGCTGCTGCTCACGCGCCTGCGTCATCCATCCGCACGCACACCGGTCCTTCATCGCCCACGAACGCATGCCGTAACGCACGGCATCGCGCACGGCCGGCAGCCACGCCCGCCACCTCGCGCGTCACGCTTCACCGACTTTCCGCTCACGGCGACGCCGCCCGTCGCCGCGGCGTCGCACACCCTGAATTTTCGACAACAACCCCGGAGACAACCATGAAGCACTTCACCCCGACGTTCAAGCAAGGCATCGCGGCCGCCCTCCTCTGCATCGCGACCGCGACCTCGCACGCGGCTGACCTGCTCGACACCGTCAAGCAGGCCGGTGTGCTGAAGATCGCGCTGGAGGGCACCTACCCGCCGTTCGACTACCGCAATGCCGACGGCCAGCTCGAAGGCTTCGACGTCGACGTCGCGAAGGCGGTTGCCGCTCGTCTCGGCGTGAAGCCGCAGTTCGTGACGACCGAATGGAGCGGGATTCTTGCCGGCCTGCAGGCCGGAAAGTTCGACGTGATCGTCAACCAGGTCGCGATCACACCGTCGCGCCAGCAGGCGCTCGACTTCAGCGCGCCGTACGTGTATTCATCCGCGCAGCTGCTGCAACGGCAAAACGATGCGCGCGCATTCAAGTCGCTCGACGAACTGAAGGGCAAGAAGGTCGGCGTGACGATGGGCAGCAACTACGTCGATCTGGTCAAGACCGTGCCCGCGATCGACCTGCAGGTCTACCCCGGTACGCCGGAAAACCTGCGTGACCTCGCGGCCGGCCGGATCGACGCGGCGGTCAACGATCGCCTGATGCTCAGCTACCTGATCAAGAACTCGCACCTGCCGCTGCGCCCGGGCTCCGTGCTCCCGGGCGGCGAGGACCGGATGGGCATCCCGTTCCGCAAGGGCAATCCGAAATTCGCGAAGGCCATCGACGATGCAGTGGCATCGCTGCAGCAGGACGGCACGCTGAAGAAGATCTCGATGCAGTGGTTCGGCGCGGACACGACCAAGCCGGTGACGCAATAACGCAGCCCGCCCCGCGCCCGCGCGCACGGAATGCACGAACGCGCGGGCGGTCCGGCACACAATCAGGAGACACGCAATGGAAGCACTCCAACTGGTCGTACATACGCTGCCCGTGATGGTCAAGGGCGCCATGCTCACGCTGAAGTTCGCCGTCGCGTCGATGGCACTGGGTCTCGTCGTCGGGCTCGTGATCGCGATCATGCGCATCGGCAGCAACCGGCTTGCCGCCAGCCTCGCGCAGGGCTACGTGAGCCTGATGCGCGGCACCCCGCTGCTCGTGCAGATGTTCGTCGTCTACTACGGGCTGCCCGATCTCGGCATCACGCTCGATCCGACGACGGCCGGCATCTTCACGCTGACGCTCAACGCAGGCGCCTATCTGTCCGAGAGCATGCGCGGCGCGATTCTCGGCATCGGCCGCGGGCAATGGGCGGCCGCCCACAGTCTCGGTCTCACGCACGTGCAGACGCTGCGTTACGTCGTCTGCCCGCAAGCGCTGCGCCTCGCGGTGCCGAGTCTCGGCAACACGCTGATCAGCCTGATCAAGGACACGTCGCTGGTCTCCGTGATCACCGTCACCGAATTGCTGCGCTCGACGCAGGAGGTGATCGCCGCGACGTTCCAGCCGCTGCCGCTCTATCTCGCCGCCGCCGCGATCTACTGGGTGCTGAGCACGCTGCTCACGCGGCTGCAGGGTCGCGTCGAGACGCGCCTCGCGCTGCCGTCCACGCATTGAACGCGCACCCGACCTTCACATGAACTCCATCGACGGACAGAACATGATTACGCTCGACAACGTATCGAAATGGTATGGCAAGCACCAGGTGCTCTCGGCATGCAGCGCGGCAGTCTCGAAGGGCGAAGTGGTCGTCGTGTGCGGGCCGTCGGGCTCCGGAAAATCGACGCTGATCAAGACGATCAACGGTCTCGAACCATTCCAGAAAGGCAGCATCACCGTCGACGGTACGCGGCTCGGCGATCCCGCCGCGAAGCTTGCGCAATTGCGCGCCCGCGTCGGCATGGTGTTCCAGCATTTCGAGCTGTTTCCGCACCTGTCGATCACCGACAACCTGACGCTTGCGCAGATCAAGGTACTCGGCCGCCGCAAGGACGAGGCCGTCGAGAACGGCATGAAGCTGCTCGACCGTGTCGGCCTGAAAGCGCACGCACACAAGTATCCGGGGCAGTTGTCCGGCGGGCAGCAACAGCGCGTCGCGATCGCGCGCGCCCTGTCGATGAACCCGGTCGCGATGCTGTTCGACGAGCCGACTTCCGCGCTCGATCCCGAGATGATCAACGAGGTGCTCGACGTGATGGTCGAGCTCGCGCGCGACGGCATGACGATGGTCTGCGTGACGCATGAAATGGGCTTTGCGCGGAAGGTCGCGCATCGCGTGATCTTCATGGACCAGGGCGCGGTGGTCGAGGACGCGGCCAGCGACCGGTTCTTCGCGGCGCCGCATTCCGAACGCGCGCGCGACTTCCTCGACAAGATCCTGCATTGACCGCGCGACGGCCGCCCCGCCTCGATTGATCGACACTCAAAGGAGACATCTTGAACCACCTGCATTCGTCCGACACCGTTCTCGCCCATGAAGGCCGCTCGCACGGCCAGCCCGGCTCGCCGGTCAACCCGCCGGTCTATCGCCAGTCGACGCTGCTCTTTCACGGCACCGACGCGCTCGACGCCGTGCGCGGCACGCCGCTCGCGTACGGGCGTCATGGCAGCCCGACCACGCGCGCACTCGAGAAAGCGCTCGCCCGGCTCGAAGGCGCGCACGCCGCCTTGCTGACGCCGAGCGGCCTGAGTGCGATCACGACCGCACTGCTCGCGGTGCTGAATCCGGGCGACCATCTGCTGATGGCCGACTCGGTGTATGACCCGACCCGTTCGTTCTGCGACGAAACGCTGGCGCGCCTCGGCATCGCGACGACTTACTACGATCCGACGATCGGCGCGGACATCGCGTCGCTGATGCGGCCGAACACGCGCGCGGTATTCGCCGAATCGCCGGGCTCGCTGACCTTCGAAGTGCAGGATATTCCGGCCATCTGCCAGGTCGCGCACCGGCACGGCGCGGTCGTGCTGCTCGACAACACATGGGGCACGCCGCTGAATTTCCGCTCGTTTTCGCATGGCGTCGACGTGTCGATTCACGCCGCGACCAAGTACATCGCCGGGCACTCGGACGTGCTGATGGGGGCGATTCTGACGACCGAGGCGCTCGCGCCGAAAGTCACGCGCTTCTACCGGCAGCTCGGCATGACCGTCAGCGGCGACGACGCGTATCTCGCGCTGCGCGGCCTGCGTACGCTGTCGGTCCGGCTCGAACGGCATCAGCGCAACGCGCACGTGTTGACCGAGTGGTTGTCGCAGCAGCCGGAAGTCGCGCGGATCCTGTATCCGGCACGCCCCGGCGACGCCGGCCATGCGCTGTGGCAGCGCGATTTCACGGGCGCGTGCGGGCTGTTCGGTGTGGTGCTGCATCCGCAAGCCGACGAGGCCGTGCGCGCCCTGCTCGACGGCATGACGTGCTTTGGCATGGGGTATAGCTGGGGCGGCTTCGAAAGCCTGATCATCCCGTCCAATCCGGCGCGCCACCGCACCGCCACCCAATGGGCTGCGACCGGCCCGCTGCTGAGGATTCATGCGGGGCTCGAGCATCCCGACGACATGATTGCCGACCTGGCCGCCGGCTTCGCGAGAATGCGCGCCGCCGCGCTCGCGGAAGCGTGAAATCCGGCGACGTCACGTACCCCCCCACATCACGTTTTTTTCGACGTTTTTCCCTCTGTCATAGCGAGACCATCATGAAAGACACACTGTTCATTCTCCGCCCGGGCTTCTTCAAGGACTCCGAAGGTCCGTTCTACTGCGGCGATTCCGTTTCCGTCGAAGGGCTGCTGAGTTTCTATCCGCAGTTGCGCGACGCCGTCGACGTCGAATACATCGACGCCCCGCGTCCGCGCCAGCCGATCGTCACACTGATCGGTGCGGACAACCAGTCGGCCCCCGTGCTCGTGCTCGGCGACGGACAGGTGCCGGACGACGACACCCTTGCGATTCGGGAGCACAACGGCAGGCGCTTCATCGATTCGCCTGCCGATATCCGGCGGTACCTGTCGGCGCAATACGGCGTGGCGCACGTCGCCTGAGCGCAGCAATACGTGCGGTCGAGCGGCCGCACGGAACGGGGCGCGCGATGCGCGGCCCGTTTTCCGTCCCGCCGCCGGCCGCGCGCTACTTCACCGCCACGCGCACGTCGGCGCCCGCCGCGCGCCACGCCTTCAGCAACGCCGCGCGCCGCCGCGGATAGCGCACGTCCAGCGGTTCGAGCCCGACGATGCGATCCGTCCGGAAATGCCGGAAATCGTTCGGGCCTTCACACCATGCCGCCAGAATCCGCACGTCATTGAAATAGCCGAGCGCGAACGGCCACACGATCCGTTCGTCGGTCGCTTTCCGGCCCTCGCCCGTGTAGCGGATCCTGAGCTTGCCTTCGGTTCGGATTGCCGCGCGCACGACACTCATGTCGATGGTTTCCCGATCCACGATCGTGCGCGGGCCGACGAGCAGTGTCGTGCACTCCATCTCGCGGCGCAATTCGGCGGGCAGCACCGCGGAGATCTTCGCGAACGCATCGGCAGCAGCCGTCGTGAGCTGCGCATCCGCGAACTTCCCGACCCAGCGAAAGCCGAGCATCAGCGCTTCCAGTTCCGTTTGCGAAAACATCAGCGGCGGCAGCATGAACCCGGCGCGCAGCACATAGCCGACACCCGGCTCGCCATCGATGTCCGCCCCTTGCGCCTGCAGCGACGCGATATCGCGATAGACCGTACGGAGGCTGACGCCGAGTTCCCCGGCCAGCACGCGGCCGCTCACCGGGCGGCGGTAGCGCCGCAGCACCTGCAGCAGCGAGAGCAATCGTTCGGCACGCGTCATCGTTCCATGCTGCCACTTTCTGACAGCATCCATTCATAGAATGGGACGCATCTTAATCGATCCCAGGACGGCTCCGCATGACTTCCCCGAATCTCGTTCTTCTGTATGTCGAGGACCCCGCGCGCAGCGCGCAGTTCTACGAGCGCCTGTTCCAGCGTTCGCCCGTCGCGGTGTTTCCTACCTATGCGGCATTCACATTCGACAACGGGCTGCATCTGGGCCTGTGGTCGACCAGCGCGCGCGATTTCGTATCGGGCGGCGCCGGCCACCGCTCGGAGCTGGCCTTCATGGTCGACGACGACCGCGAAGTCCGGCGCCTGTACGAAGCGTGGCAGGCACTCGGCGTGCCGTTCGAGCAAGCGCCCATGACGGCGGTATTCGGCCTGACGTTCGTCGCGCTCGACCCGGACGGCCACCGCTTGCGCGTATGCACGCCGGACGACTGAGCGCGAGCGTGCCGACCTTCGACGGGTCGCGCCCGCGGCCCGTCGAAGGCGTGTGCGTCAGCTCGCACGCTGCGCGGGCACTATTTTCGAGAAATATTTCGCGCCCGCCACGCAGCCGACCACGACGACCGTCACCACCACCATCGATGGCGGCACCGTCTCGTGCAGCAGCCCGGCCGCCAGCAGCAAGCCGAAGAACGGCTGCAGCAGCTGCAACTGGCCGACGCCCGCGATCCCGCCGAGCGCCAGCCCGCGATACCAGAACACGAAGCCGATCAGCATGCTGAACAGCGACACGTACGCGAGGCCCCACAGCGCGGCGGCATCGACGCCGTCGAACGACGCGGGCCAGGTGAGCCACGTGAGCGGCAGCATCAACGGCAGCGACAGCACGAGCGCCCACGAGATCACCTGCCACCCGCCGAGCTCACGCGACAGGCGTGCGCCTTCCGCGTAACCGAGCCCGCATGCGACGATCGCGGCGAGCATCAGCGCATCGCCGACCACCGACGCTTCGCCACCGTTGCGCAGCGCAAACGCGGCCACCGCGCCACTGCCGATGATCGAGAAGATCCAGAACGGCAGCCGCGGCCGTTCGCCGCCGCGCCATACGCCGAACAGCGCGGTCGCGAGCGGCAGCAACCCGACGAACACGATCGCATGCGCGGAGGTCACGTGTTTCAGCGCAAGCGCCGTCAGCAACGGAAAGCCGATCACGACCCCGAGCGCGACGATGGCCAGCGACACGGCCTCGGCGCGCGTCGGCCGCCGCTGCTTCAGCACGACGAGCAGCAACAGGCCGAGCGCGCCGGCGATCGTCGCGCGCGCAAAGGTGAGGAACAGCGGGTCGAGCCCCTGCACCGCGATACGCGTCGCGGGCAGCGAGCCACTGAAGATGATCACGCCCAGCAAGCCGCTGAGCCATCCGTCGGTCGTCTTTTGCACGGGAAATCCTGAACGGGGTAAGTGGATGACCGATGATCCGCCGCCCGCGAAAAGCGCGTAAGCTACAGCCCAATACAATTCGGACAAACTGTACTGGACAACTGGCCGTACAGTTCATTCTTCGCCATGAGCCAGGCCACCCCGCTTCCCGTTCCGCCCACCCCGTCGCGCACACGCGTGGAAACCGTGATGGATACCTTGCGCGCACGAATCGCGAGCCGCGCACTCGTGCCCGGTGCGCGCGTGCCGTCGATCCGGATGATGGCGGACGCGCTCGGCGTGTCGAAATCGACCGTCGTCGATGCATACGAGCGGCTCGCGAGCGAAGGCGTGCTCGTCGCGCGCCGCGGCTCGGGTTTCTACGTGTCGGGGCACGCGCCGCCGCTCGCGCTCGCCGATCTCGGCCCGCAGCTCGATCGCGGGCTCGATCCGCTGTGGCTGTCGCGCCAGTCGCTCGAGGCGGCGCCGACGTCCATCAAGCCCGGTTGCGGTTGGCTGCCGCCGTCGTGGCTGCCGGACGAGAGCCTGCGCCGCGCGCTGCGCGCCGCGTCGCGCGACGAATCCGACGCGCTGACCGACTACGCGACGCCGCTCGGCCTGCCCGCGATGCGCCAGCAGCTCGCCTGGCGGCTCGCGCAGCACGGCGTCCAGGCCGAACCCGCGCAGATCATGCTGACCGACGGTGGCTCGCATGCGCTCGATCTCGTCTGCCGCCTGCTGCTGGAGCCGGGCGACACGGTCGTGCTCGACGATCCGTGCTACTTCAACTTCCAGGCGCTGCTGCGCGCGCACCGTGCGCGGATCGTCAGCGTCCCGTACACGCCGAACGGCCCCGATCTCGCGCGCTTCGAGCAGGTGCTCGCCGAGCACCGGCCGCGCCTGTACATCACCAACGCGGCGCTGCACAACCCGACCGGCGCGACACTCTCGGCGCCCGTCGCGCACCGGCTGCTGACGCTCGCGGCCGAGCATGGCCTGCTGATCGTCGAGGACGACATCTTCGCGGATTTCGAGAGCACGCCGGCCCCGCGTCTCGCGGCCTTCGACGGGCTGTCGCGCGTCGTGTCGATCGGCAGCTTCTCGAAGACGCTGTCGGCCGCGATCCGCTGCGGCTATGTCGCCGCGCGCCCGGAATGGATCGAGGCACTCGTCGACCTGAAGCTCGCGACGTCGTTCGGCCATGCGCAGATCGGCGCGAACGTCGTACACCGGCTGCTCGTCGACGGCACGTATCGGCGCCACGTCGACAGTCTGCGCGCGCGCCTCGCGGATGCGATGGGCGAAACGCTCCGACGCCTCACGCGCGCCGGGCTCCGGATCTGGACGGAGCCGCGCGGCGGCCTGTTCGTGTGGGCGGCGTTGCCCGACGGGCTCGACGCCGCGCGCGTCGCGCGCCATGCGCTCGATCACGATGTGGTACTCGCGCCTGGCAACGTGTTCAGCGCATCGCACAGCGCGACGTCGTACCTGCGCTTCAATGTGTCGCGCTGCAAGGGGCCGGCGGTGTTCGATGCGCTGGCGCGGGCGATGGAGGCGGTGCGGGCGGCGGACACGACCGCGCACGTGCTCGCCCGCGAATCGTGACGGCAGGCGAGCGCGCTAGCTACCGGCCGCCACGATCTCCGCGACGAAATCGACGAACGCCCGCACCTTCGCGGGCGGCAGGTGGCGCGACGGATAGTACGCGAACAGCGGGAACGCCTCGCCGCGCCAATCCGCGAGCAGCTCGACGAGCCGCCCCTGCTCGATCAGCCCCGCGACCCCGCTCGCCTTGAAGCGTGCAATCCCGACGCCGGCCAGGCATGCGCCGAGCATCGTGCCGGCCTCGTTGACGAGCAGCCTGCCTGTCGTCTTCACCGGCACGCGCTTGCGGCCGAGCTGATACACCCATTCAAGCGGCTGGCCGGTCAGCGTGTTGCGCATCTGGATGCACGCGTGGCCGACGAGGTCGGCAGGCGCTTCGGGACGCCCGTGCCGTTTCACATACGCGGGCGCGGCAACCGTCACCGCCCGTGTCTCCAGCAGCTTGCGCGCCACCAGCGACGACGATGGCGGCTCGCCGAACCGTACCGCGACGTCGAATCCTTCCGCGACCAGATCGCCGAGTTGCTCGCGCGCCGCCAGTTCGAGCGACAGATCGGGATGACGCGCCAGGAACGCGGGGAGATGCGGCGCCAGCACCCGCCGTGAAAAATACGCGTCGACATTCACGCGCAGCCTGCCGCGCACGGCCGCGGCCGAACCGGCAGCCAGCGTGACCGCGTCGCCGATGCCGGCGAGCAGCGGGCCGATGTCCTCGTACAGGCGACGCCCTTCGTCCGTCAGCGTGACCGACCGCGTCGTGCGATCGAGCAGCCGCACACCGACGCGCGCCTCCAGCCGGCCCACGGCCCGGCTGACACCGGACGGCGACAGGCCGAGCGCGTCGGCCGCGCGCGCGAAGCTGCCGCTTTCGACGATCGCGGCGAGCACGCCCACGTTCGCCAGGATCCGCCCGTCGATGCTCATGATTTCACTCATGACAAAAGATCACCAATCAAATGACATGGATTCGATTCCATCAGGAATCACTGGTCCCTATCATGCAACCCGATGCATCGCGACGGCAAGCCCGGTCGTGACACGCCGATCCGGCGCCCAATCGTTCCGGCAGGCGTCTTCTCCACTTCTCGATGAGGATTTCGAACCATGTACGCCATTACCGGCATCACTGGACAGGTCGGCGGCGCGCTCGCCCGGACGTTACTCACCGCCGGCCGGCCCGTACGGGCCGTCGCGCGCGACGCCAATCGCGCCGCGCCGTGGGCCGCGCGCGGCTGCGACGTCGCACTCGCCGATATGGCCGACACCGCCGCGCTGACGACGGCCTTCGCGAACACGGCCGGCGTATTCGTGCTGCTGCCGCCTTACTTCGATCCGTCGCCCGGATTCCCCGAGACGCGCGCGGTAATCGACGCCGTCGGCGCGGCGTTGCGCGCCGCGCGGCCGCGCAAGGTCGTCTGCCTGTCGACGGTCGGCGCGCAGGCGACGCAGATGAATCTGTTGACGCAATTGACGATGATCGAGCAGGCGTTCGGCGACCTGCCGATGCCCGTCGCGTTCCTGCGTCCCGCATGGTTCCTCGAAAACGCCGCATGGGACGTCGCGACCGCGCGCGACGCCGGCGTGATCCACAGCTTTCTCCAGCCGCTCGACCGGCCGGTGCCGATGGTCGCCACCGAAGACGTCGGCCGCACGGCGGCGGCGCTGCTGCAGGATGAATGGTCCGGCGCACGCGTCGTCGAACTCGAAGGGCCGGGGCGCGTCAGCCCGAACGACCTCGCCGCCGCGTTCGCCCGCGTGCTCGAGCGCCCCGTGCAAGCCGAAGCCGTCCCGCGTGACACGTGGGCCGGCCTGTTCGATGCGCAGCGGATGCGCTACCCCGAACCGCGCATGCGCATGCTCGACGGCTTCAATGAAGGCTGGATCGACTTCGCGTCGGCGCCTGCGGAGGTCCTGAAGGGGGACATCGATGCAGACGCCGTGCTGCGCACGCTCGTCACACGCGCCGCCTGAGCGCGAACGAGGCGGCGGGATGCCCCGCCGCTTGTGTCACACCTCCCCCGCGTGCGCCCTCGCCCGCACTTCCGCAAACGACGTATCGACGAGCAACCGTCCCGTATCGAACACCGTTACCAGCGCTTCCTCCCATTCGCCTTCCAGCATCCGGTCGTCCCACGCGGCGGGCAGCGTCGTCGTCCGATACTCACCGGTGCGGAAACTGCGCAGCAGCGTGAGCCGTCCCTTCTTCGAGCGCTTGCCCTGATCGGTGACCGGATCCTTGCGGACGTCGTGCCACACGCCGCCACGCCGGATCGCCGAGCACTTCATCGCGAAGCGCTGCGTATCGCGGTTCACCTGCTGCAGCAACCCGCCGCCCATGCCGAACACGACGTTGCCGGCCGCATAGCCCGCGTCGTCGAGCGCTGCCAGAATCGCTTCGATCGACAGTTCGTCGACGCCGTCGCCCTGGATCACGCGCACGCGATTCAACACGCGCCGCCCCTTGCCGTTCAAGGTCGAGCCGAACGATGCGTCGAGCGCACGCACGGTCTGCAGCACGATCGCCACCGGGTCGCCCGAATCGGGCCGCACGACCAGCGTCGCGCCCGAATCGAGTACGGCCTGCCGAAGCTCGCCGCCCCACAGATCGAGTGCGGCAAACAGATCGTAGGAGTCCGACACGACCGACACGATCGCTCCGGGCAGCCCAAAGCGGCGAATCATGTTCCGGTACGCATCGGCTTCGTGCTCACGCCCCCACGATGTAATCGTGCTGTGCTCGGCCGCCGGCACCGAGTATGCGGCCATCGGCTCGCGATAGAAGCGGTTCGCGGCCAGTACGCCGAGCACCGTGTCCGAACCCATGAAGTTCACGAGATGCGCGGCACCGCCGATCGCGGCCGATTCCGCGCTCGACACGCCGCGCGCGCCGAAGTCGTGCAGCTTGAACGGCAGTTGCGCAAGATCGTCGTCGGTCTTTTCGAGGAAGTGGCGGATCGTCTGCCGCAGGTGCCAGCTGCGCGTCGCGACCGTCACCGGATACCACACGCGCAGCAGCATCGTCTCGAGATACGACGCGAGCCAGAATACCTGCGGGTCTTCGCATTCGACCGTCATCAGCACGTTGTGCACCGGCACGACCGAGCCCTCGGGCACCGCGCGGATCTTCACCGGCAGGTAGCCGTCGTAGCGATCGACGATGGTGCGCCACCCCGCTTCGTTGAACGGCTCGCCGTGCACCGTGAAGAAATCGCGCGCCTCGTCGATCATCGCGTGCGTGATCGGCTTGCACAGATATTCCTTCAGCAGCATCTGCAGGCCGAAGAACACCGTGCGGTCGTAGCGGCCGCCGCGCGATTCGACGTACGAGAACATCGCCGATGCGTCGGGCGGATATTGCAGGAAGTGGGAAGCCTTGTACGAATCCGTGTTGAGGATCGGATTGGCGAGAACCGCGGCAAAGCCGCCGAGATCGTGTTGCATGGCTAGAGCTCCTCTAGGCCGTTGAAGTGCCGCCGCGTCTGTCGCGGCGGACCGTCATGCGGGGAATCAGCGAATCACAGCTTCCCCAGGAAGTGATACGCGATGTCGAAGTGATCCTCGAACATCACGTTGCGCATCTGCGCGAATTCGTTGAGCGGCACCCAGCGTGCCTTGTCGGCGTCGTCGCTGCCCTTCACGCGCGGCAGTTCGCCGGTCGGGAAGTTGAACAGGCACGCGTGCGTGATCGTGCGGCCGCGCAGCGAACGCGCCGGGTGATCGAACACCTGGCGATCCTTGATCGAGCCGCGCAGCACGGGCTCCGGCAGCTTCAGCCCGGTCTCCTCGCGCAGCTCGCGGATACAGGCCGCGTCGAGCCGCTCGTCCTGGTTCACGAACCCGCCCGGCAGCGCCCACAGGCCGCGGCCCGGTTCGCTGCGGCGGCGCACGAGCAGGATATGGCCCGAGTGCACGACCACCGCGTCGACCGTCACGAACGTGACGGGATACGGGGCGGCCGCCCACGCCTTGCGATACGCGGCGATGAATTCGGCTTCCGACTTCAGCTGCGCGAATTCCGGCTGCGTGCGGAAACGCTCGAGCCAGCCGAACACGGGTTCCGGCACGGCCCATTGCACGAAGCTGTTGGGGCGTTCGGCGAAATACTGGTCGCGGATCTCGGTGGCGGAAATGTCTTCCGTCGCGTCGACGTCGACGAGCTCCCATTGCGGGAACATCCGCAGGTAATACGACGTGGCGTCCTTCTCGTGGCCGATCAGCCCGACCTTGCGCTGCGCGATGTCGCCGAGCGCGGACGCGACGGCGTCCTGCACCCAGCGCACCCAGTCGCCGTCGTTGTAGGTCGAATCCTGCAACGGCGCGATCGTGACGCGGTCGCGCTCGGACGCGTCGAGCAGCGAAGCCAGCATCTGGCGGCGCTCGTCGAACGAGAACGGATCCTTGTTGGTGCGGGGCTTGTCGGTCGATCCGATCAGCACGCACACGCGCTCGGCCCGGCTCAGTGCCGACTTCAGCACATTCAGGTGACCACGATGCGGAGGCTGGAAACGACCAATGAAAACGAGCGCGTCGAAGCGCCGGTTCTGTTGCGTACTCATGAGGCTCCCTCAAGAGATTGAAACGCTTCGGGTCTTTCCCGAAGGGTTGAATCGAATCCTAGGGGAAATCCCGGAATGCGTCAATCGAGCCCATGCTCGACTTGACGAAGTCTGAAGAAATGCACGGCGTGGGCGGGGTACACTCGATTTCATCCCAATCCGCGCCATTGCGCCCGCCATCATGAGGATCTCAGTCAGCCGGACCGTCGGCGTCGATCGCAGACGCCTCTTCACGTGGTCGCAGGATTACGCGCGGCGGCTCGTGTGGGACAGCTTCCTCACCGACGCCTATCTGCTCGACGGCATGACGGCCGACGTCGGCGTCGACGCGTTCTGCCGCAGCCAGTCGGGCGCGACGATGGTGTCGCGCTACATCTCGTACCGTCCGCCGCAGGTCGCCGCCGTCGAAATGGTCGACGGGCCGAAAGTGCTCGAACGCTTCAGCGGCAGCTGGAACTTCACCGAGCGCACACCCGGCACGACCGAGGTGAAATTCACGTACCACTTCCGCGCCCAGCCGGCCTGGCTGCGCTGGCTGCTCGAACCGCTGATCGGCGCGTTCTATCTCGTGCAGACGCGCCGGCGCCTCGATTCGTTCAAGCGCTGGGCCGAAGCCGAAGCACTGCCGCGCTGACCGGCGGCCCCGGGCCGCATGGCCCGGCGTGTCCGCGCCATCTCCTCCCGAAAGTGTTCGAACACGCCACCGCCGCGCCATCGGGCATTCCCCGCGCATTTGCCAGATTCGCCGAACCCGGGGAAACTACGGGCGACCGCCATCCCGACGGCATGCCCCGACCGAGAGAACGGGGCACTCTCCCTGAAACGGCTTCGACACGAACCTAATCCGATGAGCCTGATATCCCGATTCTTTGGCCGCAAGGAAGCACCCGAAAACTCCGTCGAGCTGATCGCGGCACCCGACATCGAGAATCCGCTGAGCGTGACGGTCGTCTTCGACGGCCCGCTGAAAGTCGATATCGCCGCGCTGACGGCGGCGCTGCGCGCGTACCACCCGAGCATGAAGCAGGCGCGCGTCGAAACCGAGCCGACGCTGGAGCACGTATTCGGGCTCGCCGGCTGGGGCAACCACGTCGTCCAGCTGGTCGGCTTCGACGCGCCCTATCCGTCCGAAGCACTGGAAGCGTGCGTCGCGCCGGCCCACTACGGGCAGGACCTGAAGCAGCAGGTGCGCGCGAGCCGCAGCCACGTGATCCTCTACTACGCCGGGCACGAAGCGAATCCGCTCGAACAGTATGTCGCGCTGGCGGCCATCGCCGGTGCGCTGGCGGAACAGAACGGCCTCGCGGTGCTGAACGAGCACGCGCACACGTCGCTGCCGGCCGGCGTCTTCAATGCGAAGGAACTCGGCGACGAAAGCCTCGAAGTGCTGCGGGATTTCCCGCTGAACCTGTTCTTCTGCGGCTTCGTGAAATACGAAGTCGAAGGCACCAACGGCGTGTGGATGCGCACCTATGGCGCCGACGTGTTCGGCCTGCCCGATTTCGCCGCGCTCGCTGAAGGCCATCACGAAGGCGAACGCTACTCGGGCATCTTCAACGACGTGATGCACTACCTGCTGGAAAGCGGCGCGCGGATGCATGCGGGCGAAACGATGCAGATCGGCGCGGAAACGTTCATGAAGCTGCGCGAGCCGCTCGAGCACGAGTACTACCTGCAGGGGCCGGCACCGGTGCTGGTGGCCGAGCTGATCTCGGCGGACCAGATCAATCGCTGAGCGGCCCCCGTCACACCGCTTCGCACCGTGATGCACGGCGCGCGGGTTCGACGCTTCGCGAACCGCGTGCGCTGCTGCGTCACCTGACGGCGGCGTGACAGCCCCCGCTCGAACCCGATGAGGAGCCACCCGTGTTCGGTATTCGCCTGGGTCTCACGCTGGCCGCCATCGGCCTCTCGTTGTCGGCCCACGCCGACAGCATCGACTGCACACGGGAGAAGACGCGCACCGATCGCCTGATCTGCGCCGACACGGCGCTCTTGTCGGCCGACAGCGCATTGTCGAGCGCGTACGACGACGCAGTCGGCATCGCCGCCGACCAGCAGGCCGTGATCCGTTCGCAACGCGCGTGGCTCGTGCAGCGCGATGCCTGCACCGACGCCGCCTGCCTCGCCGCTGCCTACCGCGACCGTACCGAGGCGCTCAAGCAGGTGAAGCATGCTGGCTGGAAAACCTATCGCGACCCGGTGCTCGGCGTCTCGTTCGAATACCTCGCGAACCGGCAGGTGAAGAAGCCCTGCCCCGCAATCGGCGGCGACCGCTGCATCGCGATCGTCGGCCGCAACATGACCTACAGCACCGACCTCATCGCGTTCAAGATCGTCGACGGCGCGCTGGAGGCGGTCGCGGAGAAGGAAGCGGGATTCGAGAAGCGGGACGACGGCAAGTGGGTGACGTCATACGGCTCCGGCATCGCACAGGAAGTCGAGCGGATCTCCGGTGCCGGCTGGCGCGGCATGCAAGCGACGATCATGTGCCGCATCAACGATCCGAAAACCGGCTTCTACTCGGCGGCCGGCGAATGCTATTGGGCCGTGCTGAGCAACGGCAAGCGCGCGGTCGTCGCGACTACGCAGGGCTTCGTCGGCACCGACGACGCGACGTTGCACAGCGTGTCGTCGTTCCGGTTCGACCGTTAGCGGGAACGTCGCGACGTGCGATCGCCCGGGCATGAATCGACGTGCGATGCGTCATCGCAACGACGCCTCGGCAGCCTGTCGCCAACATCCGCAAGGGCAAAAGCGCACTGCCTGGCCCGATCCGCAACGGTCGCTCCACCAGCCGCGCCGTGCGAACCGCATCCGCACTAACGTGCGCCGTCCCCGCGCAACGGGAACGTTTCCGCGCCCGCATCGCGGCGCAACGTGACCTCCGTACCGGTCAGCCATCCTGACGATTTCAGGATCGGGCGCGCCACCGCATACAGCCGGTCGGCGCTGGCGCCATACAGGTACAGGTAACCGTCGTTGCCGTCGCGATGCAGTTCGGTCTCGCCCAGTTCGCCAGCCCCTGCCTGCTTCACCGCGCGATCCAGCCGTTGCTCCAGCGCGTGAAGGCGCGCGTTGTCCTTCTCGTAGTAATCGAAGTGAACCATCACGACCGGCCCGGGCGGCTTCGGCGGCGGTGGCATTGCCGGCGAGCAGCACCCAGCCAAGCCACGTAGCGAATCGGATTCTGTTACGCATATCGATAAAGGAAGTGAATCGCCCGCTCACGTCGACGCACCGCCGCGCGCAACCTGCTGCCGGACTTGCGCCTGCGTGCCGAGCGCGGCGGCGATCGCATCGACTGCATCGGCCGCGCGCGCCGCGCCGCACATGAATGCGTCGACGGCCGCGAAGCGATGCTCGGGCCACGTGTGGATCGTGATGTGCGACTCGGCGAGCAACACGACGCCCGTCACGCCGTGCTCGCCGCCGAAATGATGGAAATGCGCGCCGATCACGCGCGCGCCCGCCTGCTGCGCCGCTTCGGTGAGAAGCGCCTCGAGCCGAGCGGCGTCGCGCAGCAGCGCGGCGTCGATCCCGGCCAGGTCGGCCAGCACGTGCGAACCGAACGTCGCGCGCGGTGGCACGATCCCGTCGCGCGCGGTCATTTGTGCGACCCGTACGACGAGTAGCCGCTGCGGGCCGACGAACTGCCCCAGCCGCTGCCGCCTGAACCGCTGCCGCCGATCGACGCGCAGCTGAACAGCGTGACGACGATCAGGCCATAGATGCCGTAGAGGATGTACCGGATCACGCGTTGCCTCCGTCCGATGCAAAACTCTTCCACAGCCATTCAGGCAGCCACAGCACCAGCAGGCCGACCAGCACGTAGACGGAGCGGCCGCTGAACGAAAACAGCGAGCCCATGTTCAGGATCACGAGCAGCGCACTGAATACGAGCGGCAGCGGCGCGAAACTGTGCGGGCCTTTCCGGCCGAACAGGCCCGTCGACGCGGTGGTGGCGGTGGCCGCCGCCGCGGCCGTCGCGAGCGCCGGCGTGCCGAAGCGTTCGGCAAGCGTGCTGCCCGACAGCGGCCGCGCGCGCGACCAGACGATCTCCGCGTCGCTGCGCTCACGCGTCAGCTTGTCCTTCTGCCAGCCGTAGTCGATGATCGACGTGCGATCGCCGACCTGCACGCGCCAGTTGAACGCACCGACCACGTAGACGACCTCCGAGTCGTATTGCTCGCGCAGGCGGTAGGTCTTGCCGCCGTCGGTCACATCGGCATCGCTGCCGATCGTCGGCCATTGGTCAAGCACCTGCACGCGCTCCCAGCGCCCTTCGCTCTGTACGAGCCACAGAAACCCGCGCTTCGGGTTCAGCAGCAGGTATTCGTCCCACGTCTCTTCGTCGTCCGGCACGCGGCAACGCATCATCCCGATCACCGTGTACTTCACGCCGTCGAATGTGCCGATCGCGCCGAGCTCCAGCGCCCCCTTCACCGCTTCGAGCTTGCGCTGCGCCGCGAACACGGTCTGCTGCTCGGCCGTGCACTGCACGCCCGCGTGGCAACTGCCGCACACCACGTAGTCGGCGACGTTCGGCGCATACGACAGCGGCGCGCCACAGCTCGGGCACGCGAACGGCACCATCTCCGCCCCGCGCTTCTCGCGCGTATCGTGTTCGGTATCGCGCAACCCGGTGAACGCGAGCGCATCGAATTCGAGCGCTTCGCCCGTATAGACGGCCGGGCTCCCGCCGTTCGAATCGGCGTCGGAATAGTCGTAGGTTGCGAATGCGTTGCCGGTGCGCAGGTCGACGACGCGCGCCTCCCAGCCGGCATCGACGCGGAACGGCAGCTCGCCGTCGCCGCCCGTGCAGTGCGCGGTGCGCACGTCCGACACGAGAAACGCGCGGCCGCCGTGGTCGATCCGCATGCCCGGTTCCAGCGTGCCGAACGCCGGCCACGCGCCGCCGGACGCATCGTCGGGCTCGCGCACCGTGACCGCATACTGGCCCGACGCATCCGACAGCCAGCCGAACGCGCCGTCGTCGAACACGACATACCACTCGCTCCATGCGCCGGCGTCGTAGGTCATCTGGATGCGCCCGAGCACCGTGAACGCTCGCTTGCCGTAGCGCCCGGCCGTGCCGATCTGGATCGGTGACGCGTCGTCGAGCACCGTGGCCAGTTCGCCGATGCGTTCGACGTCGGTGCCGCGCTTGAGCAGCGTGCTGCGGCAGAACGCGCAGACGGCCATCACCGCCGCCGCCGAGCGAAACTCGACCGGCGCGCCGCACTGGGGGCACGAGGTACTGAACATGCGCGACGCTTACCGGGTGAGCTTCGCGAGGATCTCGGCCTTCGCGCGCGAATATTCGTCTTCGGTCACGAGGCCCTTGTCGAACAACGCCTTCAACTGTTCGAGGCGCTGCACGTAATCGGTCCCTTCCGCCGGCGCGGCAGGCTGCGCGGCGGCCACCGGCGCCGCGGCGGGCGCAGGCGGTGCAGCCGGCGCCGGTTGCGCGGCACCCGCGATCTGGCCAGCCATTGCCTGCCCGATTACCGCCCCGGCGGCGAGCCCCGCGCCGACGCCGGCGATGCCACCCGGGTTCTGCGCCGCGAGCGGAATCGCCTGCGCGGTCTGGTATTGCGTAGCCCGCGCGAGATCGCCGGCCATTCCCGCGCTGATCCGCAGGTCGAGCGCCTTCTGCAGTTCGGCCGGCAGCGACACGCTCTCGACCGCGAACGCGTCGAGCGCGAGGCCGTAGCGCGTGAACACCGGCACCAGCGCCTCGGCGACGCGCTGCGACAGCAGCGACTGGTTCGCCGCCATGTCGACGAACGGCACGTCGGCCGAGCCGAACGTCGTGCTCATCGCGGTGACGACCAGGTTGCGCAGCTGCTGTTCGAGATCGTCGACCGTGTACTGCGCGCGCGTGCCGCTGACCTCGCGATAGAACGCGCCCGCATCGACGATCCGGTACGAGTAGATGCCGAACGCGCGCACCTGCACGAAGCCGAACTCGCGGTCGCGGATCGTCAGCGGCTGCGCGGTGCCCCAACGGCGGCCAAGCTGCAGCCGCGTGCTGAAGAAATAGACGTCCGACTTGAAAGGCGACTGAAAGAGTTTGTCCCAGTTCTTCAGGTACGTGAGCACCGGCAGCGTGTTCGTTTCCAGCGTGTACAACCCTGCCTGGAAGATGTCGGCGACCTTGCCTTCGTTCACGAAGATCGCGACCTGCGTTTCGCGCACGGTCAGCTTGCCGCCGTACCGGATTTCCATGTCTTCCATCGGATAGCGCCAGGCCAGCACGCCGTCGGTGTCTTCGGTCCATTGCAGGACGTCGACGAACTGCTTGCGGATAAACGATCCCAGACTCATGTCGGTCTCCTCGAAACGCGTGGCGCGTCAGGTCAGGCAGGCGGCATTGATGATGCCGACGACGAGCGACGCGGTGCCCATCAGGCCGCCCATCGCGACGTTGCGATCTTCGATTGCATGATTCATGCCGGGCATCAGGCGTGTGAGCGCCGCATAGGTAATCAGTTGCACGGCCATCGCGCCGACGGCCCAGATCACGACTTCGCCGAGCGTGGAATTGTGCGCGATGCTGGATGCGAGCGTCAGGCAGAAGCCGATCAGCGCGCCGCCGAACGACAGCGTCGCGGCCGCGTTGCCGTCGCGGATCAGCGCCAGTTCGTCGAACGGGGTGACCTTCAGGTACACTGCCGCGAACACAAGAAGCAGCACGAACGCCGACAGTAAATGAACCGCATAGAGATAGGCACTATTCATTCTTTCCCTCGGATTTTGTGCTCGGTTCGCCGCCCCGTCGCCGGCCGGCCCGCGCAGGGCCAGCAGACAAAATTCCGCGCCAGTATATCCACATTGCCGACCGCTGCACAACGGACGCACCATGCTGCATAAGCGCGCGCTCGTCCTGTCGATTCTCGTGCTCGCGTCATGCGGGCTCGGCTACGAACTGATCAGCAGCGCGCTGTCCAGCTACCTGCTCGGCGATTCGATCCTGCAGTTCTCGTCGGTGATCGGCTGCTACCTGTTTGCGATGGGGATCGGCTCGTGGCTCGCGAAGTTCATCGAGGACGACGACGTGCTCGACCGCTTCGTCGATATCGAGCTGCTCGTCGGCCTGCTCGGTGGTGTGTCGGCCGCGCTGCTGTTCGCGGTGTTCGCTTGGCTCGCAGCGCCGTTCCGCGCGGCGCTCTATGCGTTGGTGCTGGCGCTCGGCATGCTGATCGGGATGGAGATCCCGCTCGTGATGCGCGCGTTCCAGCAGCGCCGCCAGGCGTTCCGCCATACCGTCAGCGAAGTGCTGACCTTCGACTATCTCGGCTCGCTCGCCGTGTCGCTGATCTTCCCGCTGGTGCTCGCGCCGCGGCTCGGCCTGCTGCGCACCAGCTTCCTGTTCGGGCTCCTGAACGCCTTCGTCGCGCTGTGGACGACGCACCTGTTCCGCGACGAGATCCGCAACGTGCGCGGCAAGCTGATGCGTGCGTCGCTCGTGATCGGGCTGCTCATCGCCGGCTTCGCGCTTTCGGATCGCATCACGCACTGGGCCGAACACGGCGTGTACGGCGACGAGACGATCTATTCGGAAACGACGCCGTACCAGCGCATCGTGCTCACGCAGTGGCACGACGACATGCGGCTGTACCTGAACGGCAACCTGCAGTTCTCGTCGCGCGATGAGCATCGCTATCACGAAGCGCTGATCCACCCGACGATCGAGGCGCTGCCGTGGGCGAAGCGCGTGCTCGTGCTCGGCGGCGGCGACGGCCTCGCGGTGCGCGAGCTGCTCAAGCACCGCAACCTCGAACAGATCACGCTCGTCGATCTCGATCCCGCGATGACGAAGCTGTTTTCCACGTCCGCGCCGCTCGTCAAGCTGAACCAGGGTTCGCTGAAGGACCCGCGCGTGCACGTGATCAACGACGACGCGGTGCGCTGGCTCGAATCGAACGCCGACGTGTACGACGCGATCGTCGTCGACTTCCCCGACCCGACCAACTTCGGGCTCGGCCGGCTGTATTCGGTGCCCGTGTTTCGGCTGCTCGCGCGCCACCTGTCGGAGAACGGCTATGCGGTGATCCAGTCGACGTCGCCGTACTTCGCGCCGCACGCGTACTGGACCATCATCGCGACGCTGCACGAGGCCGGGCTCAACACGTGGCCGTACCACTGCTACGTGCCGTCGTTCGGCGACTGGGGGTTCGTGATTGCCGGCAAGCGCCGCGACTTCACGGTGCCGACGCACTACTCGGTGCCCACGCGCTGGCTCGACGCGCAGACGGCCGTCGAGATGTTCCACTTCCCGGCCGACATGCCGGCGCTGCCGATGTCGCCGAACGAACTCAACGACCAGCCGCTCGTGCGCCGTTTCGACGACGACTGGAAACACGTGCTGCGCTGATGGACCGCCGCACGTTCCTCGTCGCGTCGGCGGCCGCGTCGCTCGCCGCCTGCGGGCGCACCGGCTGGGTCGAGACGACGCCGCAGGTCGGCTACCCCGGCATGCGCGAAGGCCATGCGCTGCGCGACCACGCGACGCTGCCGCCGCCTTCCGGCACGCTCGAGACCGACGTCGCGATCCTCGGCGCGGGTGCCGCCGGCCTGTCGTGCGCGTGGCAGCTCGCGCGCGCGGGGCACAAGCGCTTCACGGTGCTCGCGGGCCCCGAATTCGGCGGCAACGCGGCCGGCGGCCGCTTCGGCGATCTCGGCTATCCGAAAGGCGCGCACTACCTGCCGCTGCCGTCGCTCGAATCCACGCATCTGCGCGACATGCTCGCCGATCTCGGCGTGATCGAATCGGCGCCGTTCTCCGCACGCCCGGTGTATGACCAGCGCGTGCTCGTCCATGCGCCCGACGAACGGCTCTTCATCGCCGGACAGTGGCAGGACGGCATCGTGCCGACGGCCGGCCTCGGCACCGACGAGCTCGCGCAACAGTCACGCTTCTTCGCGTACACGGACACGCTGCGCACCGCACGCGGCGCCGACGGCCGCAAGGTGTTCTGCATCCCGATCGCGGAATCGTCGCGCGACCCGCGCTGGCGTGCGCTCGACCGGCGCTCGTTCCGCCAGTGGCTGCTCGACGAGGGTTACACCGCGAAGGCCCTGCACTGGTACCTGAACTATTGCTGCCGCGACGACTACGGCGCCGGGTACGAGCACGTGTCCGCGTGGGCCGGCCTGCACTATTTCTCGTCGCGCGGCGGCCACGCGGGCGACGCGAGCGACGGCGCGGTGCTGACCTGGCCCGACGGGCTGCACACGATGGTGACGAAGCTCACCGATTCGATCACCGCGCGCACCGGCTCGAACGCGTGGTCGCGCGACGGCTTCGCGGTGCGTGCGACCGAACGCGCGGGCGGCGTCGACGTGCTGTGTGCGCGCATCGGCAACGACGGCGCGCTGTCGACGTTCACGCTGAAGGCGCGGCGCGTCGTCTGCGCGATGCCGTTGTTCGTCGCGGCGCGCGTGTTTCCGCAGCTTGGCGCGTACGGCTTCGACTCCGCGCGCGACCTGCCGCCACGCGCGCCGTGGCTCGTGTCCAACTTCCTGCTCGACGGCATGCCGCCCGAAGCAGCGGGCGTGCCGCTCGCGTGGGACAACGTCGTCTACGACGGCGCGGGGCTCGGCTATGTCGTGTCGACGCACCAGCTGATCCGCATGTCGCCGCCGACGCGCTCGGTGTTCTCCGCGTACCAGGCGTTGAGCATGCAGTCGCCGGACGACACGCGCCGCTGGCTCGCGCAGGCGAAGCCCGATGCGTTGCGCGAACAGGCGGCGATCGACCTGCAGGCCGTCTACGGGCGTGAACTGTGGAAACACGCGACGGCGCTCGAGATCACCGTGCGCGGTCACGCCATGGCGACGCCCGACGTCGGCTTCCTGAGCCGGCCAGGCCTGCTCGCGCTGCGCGATGCCGACGGCCCCGTCGTGTTCGCGCATGCGGACCTGTCCGGGCTGTCGCTGTTCGAGGAAGCGTCGTACTGGGGCATGCTCGCCGCCCGGCGCGTGCTGGCCTGACGGTCGTCGTCCGTCATTGCGGCGGCGCCGCCACCCGCTATAATCGCGCGACATTCCGACTGCATTGAGCAGGCCGACGGTGCCGCGCGGTCCGACGCGCCGTATGCCCTCCTCGACAACAACAATGACGAACCGAACCATCCGACGCCTTCGCCCGTTCGCGCGCGCCGCCGCGCGCGTGCTCGCCTGCGCCCCGCTGCTCGGCACGCCGCTGGCACTGCATGCGGCCGACACCGCCGCCCCCGCCGCCGGGCGCTACATCGTCGTCGACACCGGCCATACGCCGGCGCACCCGGGCTCCACCGGCGCAAGCGGCCGCGTCGAATACCTGTACAACCTCGACCTGTCCGCGGCGGTCGCGGAGAAACTCGCCGCGCACGGCGACCGCGTGCTGCGCACGTCGGCCGACGGCCGCGAGATCGCGCTCGACCAGCGCTCGACGCAGGCGCCCGACGCGAACCTGTTCGTGTCGATCCATCACGACTCGATGCAGCAGCAGTTCATCGACGCGGGCCGGCAGCGCGAATTCCGCGGTTTCTCGGTGTTCGTGTCGGAACGCAATCCGCACTATGCGGAAAGCCTGCGTTGCGCGAAGGCGATCGCCGAGCGGCTGGTGGCGGCCGGCGAACGGCCGTCGCTGTATCACGCGCAGCCGATCCGCGGCGAGAATCGCCCGCTGATCGACCCGCAGCTCGGCATCCACCGCTTCGACGATCTCGTCGTGCTGCGCACGGCGCCGATTCCGGCCGTGCTCGTCGAAGCCGGCGTGATCGTCAATCCGGACGAGGAAGCGCGGCTTGCGCGTCGCGAGACAATCCAGAAGCTGTCCACCGCGATCGCGGGCGGGATCGACGCGTGCACGGCGCCGCAATAAACGACGACAAAGCCCGTCGGGCCCAACGGTTTTCACCCAGTCAGGAGCATCACCATGAAAATGAAGAATCTGCTCGCATCCTGCGCGCTGCTCGCGCTTGCCGTTCCGTTCGCCGCGCACGCGGCTGGCTGTGCAAAGCCGCACAGCGCGTTCGACCAGGTGTACTGCAGCAGCACGCAGTTCTCGCAAACCGACCGTGACCTCAACGACGAGTACGGCCGCCTGCGCAAGCAACTGAGCAGCGACCAGCAGGCGACGCTGAAGGCCGGCCAGCTCGCGTGGCTGAAGCAGCGCGACGCGCAGTGCAGCGAGACGCGCAACAACGGCTACCTCGTGGATCTCCAGTGCGCGACCGACATGACGCAGTCGCGGCTGTCGTTCCTGCGCGAGCGTGAACGCGAGTGCACGAGCACCGGTTGCGTGCCGTCGAAACTCGGCGACTAAGGGCTTCGCGCGTGCCGCGCCGCGAAGCGTTTCGCGACGC
Organism: Burkholderia sp. AU30198; assembly: GCF_020419825.1. Taxonomy (NCBI): domain Bacteria; kingdom Pseudomonadati; phylum Pseudomonadota; class Betaproteobacteria; order Burkholderiales; family Burkholderiaceae; genus Burkholderia; species Burkholderia sp. AU30198. Next base: position 362,549 of record NZ_JAIZSA010000002.1, read on the forward strand.
GGCACTTCTTGCCCTTGCGATCCCTGCGCTTCGGCACCGCGAAAGGAGCGGCGATGCGACATGAATTCTCTGAAGTCCTCAACGATCTGGTCGACTATTTTCTCGTCGGCGATCTCCTGCTGCTGAAGCGCTTCAAGGAACGGCACGCGCTGCCGGACGACGTCGCGACGGCGTTCACGACGAGCGACAGCGGCGACCGCGCCGTGCTGGAAGGCGTCGTCATTCCGCTAGCCGGCATCGAGAACCATCCGTACACGGTGATCTTCACGCTGGATGACGCAACACCCGAATTGTTGAAAACGGGAAGCCGCCTGCAGCATCGGCGCGGCGGGTACGTGCTGCGCGTCGAACATCGTTCGATCATGCTCTACACGTGGCGGATTCTCGAACGCTTCAACGACGCAACGATCAACGCATTGCTCGCGCGTTACCGTGAGCCGGGCAGGCCCGTGATCGAGATCGACAACGGCTGGTATGAGGTCGACATCCTTGGCGGAGAAGTCCCGCGCAACGGCTGGTTCGAGCCTGCGTTCGAATTCGTGCTGAAGAAAACTGCCGCACCGGGCGACGCATCGCAGGTGGATATCAACTACCGCTTTTCGATCGACGGCAGCCTGGATCCGGTGGCATGAATCCGGCCGCAACGCGTGACGACTTCATGGCTTCTTGATGCGTACTCAGCCAGCCCCGTTTCGATGGCTCCCCGGAAGCGGATGTTCCCCTTCCGCGTTGGTCAGACTGCGATCGGCATTTCCGCGCCCGGACACGCCGATGGGCGAAGCGTGGTTCATGGGTGAATCGCGCCGGCTGTTCGCCGAGTTGCAACGCGATCTGCAATCGATCGACGTCGCGGAGCTCGACACGCCGCTCGAAGAAATCGTCGTCGGCACGCTCTCGTTCGGCCCGAGCGACGAATGGCAGCGGTGGTACCACTACTTGCTGGCGCACCTGACCCCGCGCAGCCACGACGGGCAGCACCACGCGCTGCTGGAATGGTTGATCACGGGGTTCGTTTCGCAGCACCCCGACGGCATATCGCCCGAACCGTACCCGGGGTTCCGCCGCGACGTGCTCGACACGCTCGGGCAATGCCTGATGGATGCCCGATGCTGGCCATCGGGCGCACTCGATACGGCCGCGTGCTTCAACCACGCTCACGAACCATCATCCGTTACCGGCGACTGGTTCAATGCGAGCGGAAAATTTTCGTCGTCGATGTTCCTGTGCATCAAATACCTGGAAACGCCGGACATTCACGCGTGGCTGACATCGGTGCTGGGCATCGACGATCCACGCTGGCGCGCGCAGCTCATGCTCTGGTGTGTCGGTGCGAACGACCTGCTCTCGGGTCGTATCCGGCATCCGTCGGCATTCAGCCGCACCGACTACCCGCGAATCGACTGGCAGGGGTCCCGCTGCCTGACCGGCTCGCCCGGCCGCAACGCCGCAGCGTGTGACTTCATTCATCCCGCGCAGCGCGAAGCAGTAGTCGACACGTTACGATCGTTCATGACCGAGGCCACGTTTCTCGCGTGGCTCCAGTCGCTTTGCCAGTACGAGCGCATCGAAAGCGAACTGGGCGATCTGCCGTACCGGTTCTATTCGCTTTACGGCGCCGACTATCGCCCCTGATGAACATCGACATCCGCCCTGCCACGCCCGCCGATGCCCCGGCCATCGCCGCCATCCACGTCGCATCGTGGCAGGCCACCTATCCGGGCATCATGCCGGCCCCGTTCCTCGCCGGCCTGTCGGTCGAGAAGCGCACCGCTTCGTGGCGTCACGCGCTCGAAGCAGGACGGCCGCGTGTCGCGCTCGCGTTGTCGGAAGGAGAGGCGACAGGCTGGATCGCCTACGGCCCGACGCGCGACACCGACAAGGATCGCACCTGGGGCGAAATCGAAGCGATCTACCTGCATCCAGCGCATTGCGGGCAAGGCGTCGGCGCGGCACTGGTCGACCATGCCTGCGATGCGCTGCATGACACAGGCCATGAGTGGGTGTCGCTCTGGGTGCTGGTCAAGAACCGTCGCGCACGGGCGTTCTATGAACGCGAAGGCTTCGTCGCCGAAGACGACATCAAGACGTTCGAGATCGACGGTGCGTCCATCGACGAAGTGCGCTACTGGCGTGCATTGCCGAAGCGATCGTCATGACGGCATCGCCCCCGCCGCCGCCAAACGCGCCTGCATCAACTGCAGCAGCTCGCGAATCTTCGCGTTGACGGAATTGCGGCTCGAATAGGCGGCCAGCAGTTCGAGCGGCGCCGGCGTCATCTCCAGCGGCACGCGCACCAGCCGCCCGGCGGCCAGCTCCGCCGCGCACCCGCGTTCGACGAGAATCGCGAAGCCGATCCCGTTCACCGCCGCCAGCCCCGCCATCTCGCCGCTGTTGACGCGATAGCGGCTCGCGACCGGAATCTTGTGGACCCGCCCGTCACCGTCGGCGAACTGCCACGGCAGCCCTTTCAGCGTGCTCAACGTCGTGATGCACGGCAGTTGCCTGAGCTGCTCCGTCCGGGTCGGCATGCCCGTGCGTTCGATCAGCGAAGGCGCAGCCACGACGACACTCGGCAAGCTCACGAGCGGCCGGACGACGAACGTGCTGTCGTCCAGCTTGCCGCGATTGACGATGATCGACAGGTCGATATCGTCGCGCAACGTCGAGACGCCCGCGAGGCTCGTATCGCAATCGATTTCGACACGCGGATGGCGGCCCGCAAATTCCGCGATGATCGGCCCGAGCATGCGCGGTCCGATTTCACCGGGCACGCAGAGCTTCAGCACGCCGCGCAACTCCGTCTGCTGCGCGGTCAGTTCGAACTCGGCGAGCGTCAGCGCATCGAGCATCGGCTTCGCGCGCTCGTGCAGCAGGCGCCCGGCCTCCGTCATGCGCAGGTGCCGCGTGCTGCGCTCCAGCAGACGCACGCCGAGCCTCGACTCCAGTTGCGCCACATGGCGGCTCACGTTGGAACCGGGTATCGACAGCACGCGCGCGGCAGCGGCAAAGCTGCCTTCGTCGACGACCGACACGAACACGCGCACCGCGTTCAGATCCAGCTTGCTACGCATCATTATCCCGTTTCAGGTATCAAAGCTCGCCGTTTTTCACGGCTTATCCCGTTCGAGACCGTAATTTACGATGCGGATCCAGTCAAGGCGTGGCCGCCGACGCAGCAACCCGCGCCGACGCGAGCACGCACACGAACCTACGGGAGCATCACCATGGATATCGCCATTCTCGGCGCCGGCGTGGCCGGCATGAGTACCGCGCTTGCGCTGGCCGGGCGGGGGCACCGGATACGGCTCTACGAACGCAGGCCGTCCGAGACGACGATGGGCGCGGGCGTCGTGTTATGGCCGAATGCCGGCTTCGTGCTCGATCAACTCGGCCTCCTGCCGGATATCGTCACGGTCAGCGGCCACCTGCGCGCGATGCGGTGCATGGACCTTGACGGCACCCCGTTCAAACTCGCCGATATCCGCGCACTCGATCAACGCATGGGCTTCCCGACGCGCTCGATCCTGCGGCGCGACCTGCAGGCCGTGCTGGCTCGGCACGTCGCCGCGCACGACATCGAAGTCTGCTTCGGCCACTGCGCGACGGCCATCGATACCGGCACCGACGGCCGCGCGATCGTTCGCTTCGACAACGGCGCGACGATCGCCCCCGATCTCGTGATCGGTGCGGACGGCCGCATGAACTCCGTCGCGCGACGCCATGTGGTCGGCGACGCCACCCCCGTCTATCAGGGCTTCGTCAACTGGATCGGCGTGGCGCAGAGCGATGTGCCGCTCGTCGACGAAGTGTCGATATTCGACTACTGGGGCCAGCGCGAGCGATTCGGTATCGTCGCCGTGGACCCGCATCGCATGTACTGGGCGGCGGCCCGGGCCGAGGCCGAAATCGACGATAGTGACGACGACGACGCGGCGCCGGACGATCCGGGCCCGCTGCTGGAACGGCTCTTCGACGGCTGGCCGGCGCCCATCGCGGACGTGATGCGCGCGACGCCGCCGGGCACGATCGCGAAGATCCGCGTGCACGATCTCGATCCGGTGGACGTGTGGCACCGCGGCAATGTGCTGTTGATCGGCGATGCCGCGCACGCGCCGCTCCCCACCTCCGGCCAGGGCGCATGCCAGGCGCTCGAGGACGCGTGGCATCTCGCCCGTTGCCTCGACGAACACGGGAACGGAAATGGCAACGTCCGCGACCTCGACGCTGCGCTCGTAGCGTTCACGCTGCGGCGCAGCCCGAAAACGGCGGCCATCACGCTGCGCGCCCGCGACTTCGCTCACCGGCTGTTCACCACCGACACGCACGAAGCCGCGCGGCAGGCCGATCCGGTCGCCGAAATCGAAGCGCTCGCGTGCGCGTGGGGAGCGGGCCTGCCGATGATGCAGGCGCGGGACCGATAAGAGCCCGAAGTATTACGCAACGGCGCGATCAGTCTGCATCGTCGCCGCACACCGCAGCCGGTACCCGCGTCAAAGGGTGCCGGATCGCGTCTTGCATCGAATCGAAACGCGCCCGATATTCCGGCGCCAGATTGGCAACGCGATAACCGTGTTGCAACAACACCTGCACGAGTACCGGTGTCTCGACATACACCGCCCGCTCGAGCGGTGCGATACGATTCTGTGCAGCCGTGCCATCCCTCGGCATCTTCGCGGATTCGACGAGCCACGCCTCTGCGCCCTTGCGAGCGATTTCCGGCGGATTCGCGTAGGTCCACTTCGCGAACTGATACCAGACCTCGTCCACCTCGTCGGCGGTATGGAGCGTGACGCCCGCGTTGGCCAGCCAGCCGACCGATGCGATTGCAGCGCCCGCGGCCGCGCTCGCATACAGGCTCTCGAAGCGGCTGTCGCCTTGCAGATGCTGCGGATCGACACCCAGCGCAACGAGCTGGTTCATCAGTGCGATCGCCCCGCTCATCGCGGCGCCGTGCAGCGCGGCGCTCCGCTCGTCGGGGCCCCACAACGGCAGGAACTGAGCCGTGATCGCCGGCACGTTTCGAAAACCGACGCGCAGCGCGATGTCGGGCGGCATCACATAAGCCACTCCGTCCTTGCAGAATGTCTCCGGATCGCTCCTGTCCAGGCGTACCTCGCTTGCATGCCTGACGCCTTCGAGCGTGACCGCGAGGCTGCGCGGCGCGGTCTTGCGGATCGCCTCGCTCACCCATGTCGCGCGATCGCAATCGTCGGCACAGTCGGCGAACGCCTGCCGAAACGCGACTGCATCGTCGGTGCGCAATGCGGCCGTCATGCGGGCATTGTCGTCATTGATCTGCTGACCGCGGGCCGCCTCCCGAGGGTCTGGATGATGGCGTTGGTAATCGTCGATCTTGAACGTGGCAATCAGCGCTACGGCCAGAACCCACAGCAGCACCTGTAGCCAGAACGCCCACGCAAATCGCGGTGCACGCCATGGCTTGCGACTCACTGCGTAAGCCAGCAGCACGACGGCGACCACGGCATACACGGCGATACCGACCTCGCTGAGGAAGATCAGCGCACCCATGAACACGATGACCGACAGGTCGCGATCGACCCGCGACACGCAGACCACGGCGGCTGCCAGCAGCGCCCAGAGCGGAATGCCGGACACCCACAGCAAGACGGCCGGGAGACGCGGCGTGGCGGCCGGTGGCCCGGCATGCACACTCACGACTTCATCGACGCGCGTGGACGGCGGTTCGGCATCTCGGTGATCGGTCGTCACGGGGCCCTCTCTTTTTGGTTATCGAGCGAAGCCGGAATCCGAATGTGCACATCCGCTGCGCTTCGGGGCAACCGGTCGCCCGCGGCGGAACCGGAACCGGCCGCCGTGCAGGTCGCAGCTTAACAAACACGCAACCGCGCAGGAACCGCTGCCCCGTTACCGATCACAAAAACCACCGATACTCCCGCGCGCCGATCTCATTGCGGAAATCCAGCTCCTCCTGCCGCTTGTTCTCGCAATACACCATCACGAACTCGCTGCCGAGCCCTTCGCGCACGGCCGCGTGATCCTGCATCGCCGCGACGGCCGACAGCATCTCCTTCGGGAAATCGATCCCGCTGCCGCGATCCTCGTTGAGCGGCGCGATCGGCTCGATCCTCGCATCGAGCCCGTGCTCCATCCCGGTGAGGATCGCCGCGAGCACCAGATACGGGTTCGCGTCCGCACTCGCGAGCCGGTGCTCGATCCGCAGGTTGCGCGCATCCGACTCGGGAATCCGGATGCATGCATCGCGATCCTCGAAGCCCCAGCTCGCGCGGCTCGCCGCGTTCACCATCGAACCGTAACGCCGGAACGCGTTGTGATTCGGCGCGAACACGGGCATGCAATGCGGCAGCAGCGCGAGGCATCCGGCCACCGCGTGCCGCAGCGGCCGCTGTCCGTCCGCCGCCAGCAGGTTGTGCCCCGCATCGTCGTAGAGGCTCACGTGCACGTGCATCCCGCTGCCCGGCGCATGCAGGTACGGCTTGCCCATGAAGCTCGCGCGATAGCCGTGCTGCAACGCAACGCCGCGCGTGCTGCGGCAGAACATCGCCGACCAGTCGGCCGCGCGCAGCCCGTCGTCGCAATGGCCGAAGTTGATCTCGAACTGGCCCGGCCCGAGCTCGGCGGTGATCACGGTCGCGTCGACCCCCTGCTGGCAGGCGACGTCGACCATCTCGTGCAGCACGTCGGAGAAGCGCGACAGCCGCTCGATATGCATGTTCGGCTGATCGTCGCGATCGTCGGACAGGCGGTCGCGCGGATACTTCGGCATCCCCTCGTCGAGCTGCGCGTCGAACAGGTAGAACTCGAGCTCGAACGCGACGACCGGCCGGATGCCGCGCCGTGCGAGCCGCTTCAGCACGCGCGCGAGCACCTCGCGCGGCTCGAACTCGACCGGCGCGTCGGTGCCGTCCGTCGTGATCAGCATCTGGCCGAGCGGCTGCTTCTCCCAGGTCACCGGCTTCAGCGTGCCGGGGATCAGCCGGCGCACGGCGTCCGGGTCGCCGTCGTTGAAACAGTAGTCGCCGATCTTGTAGAGCCCGCCCTGCGTGCCGAGCAGGATGCAGTTCTGCGGCAGCTTCAGCAGCGAGCCGGCCGCCACCTTTTCGAGCGCGTCGATCGGGTAGCGCTTGCCGTAGAAATGTCCGGGCAGGTCGAGGCAGATCAGGTCGACATAACGGATCTCGGGGTGTGCCTGCCGGAATGCGCGGACTTCATCGACCAGCGCGGGAACGACGTCAGCCATGTCTCATCCTTTCCATGTCTTGTATGGCGGTGCCGCAGCGCGGCGAACCGGATTCACGCGGCACGCCGGACCGCGCGCGCCGCATTTAAATCAGTACTGCAAATAGGCTGCGTGGCGCGGCGGCCTGCAACACCGCCCGCCCCGCCGACAACTCAGGTGAATACCCAGATCACGCGCGTCGGCGCGTCGGTCAGGTTGGCATAGCGAAAGCGCTTGTGCGCGGGAAGCTGGAATGCGTCGTTCGGGCCGAGCGTGACGGGCATATCGTCGCCATCGATCCAGATCGTCAGTTCTCCTTCGAGCACGAAACCGCCTTGCTCGTCGCTGTCGTCGACAGGCCGCTCGCCGCTGCTCGCGCCCGGCGCGAGATGGCTTTCGAGGATCGAGAAGCGCGAACGCATGTTCGGCGACACGAGGATGTCGGTAATGCCGGCCGCGTAATACACGGTGCGCCGCTCGTCGGGCCGCGTGACCCACGGCACGCTGCGCGGCTTGCTCAGGCTGTAGAAATAGGTGGTCGGCACGCCGAGCGCCTCGCCGATCGCGGTGAGATCCGCCACCGTCGGGCGCGACAGCCCGCGCTCGACCTGCGACAGAAAGCCGACCGAGCGGCCGATTCGTTCCGCGAGATCGTTGAGCGTGACCTTGCGATGCTTGCGCAGGTCGCGGATCAGGATCGCCAGGCTTTCTATCTCTTCCTGTTCATTCATGGTGTATTCCGGTGCAGTCAGACGGTATCGCGCAAACGGTACCAGGCCTTGCCGATCGCTTCCAGCGGCGCGGCGAGCCGGTCGCCGCCGGGGAAGCGCGGATTGCGGATGCGCTGGTACTGCGCGAGCAGGCGTTCGTCGCCGAGCACCGCATCGGCGACCGCGCGCGCACCCGCGAGCGTCGGCAGCACGCCGTGCCCCGAGAACCCCTGCAGCCAGAAACGCTGCCCGTGGCGGCCGATGTCCGGCGTGCGGCGCATGCTGATGTCGATATGGCCGCCCCACGCGTAATCGAGCGGCACGCCGGCCAGTTGCGGGAACACGCGTTCGAGGTGCGGGCGCGTGGCCGCCGCGATATCGGCCGGAATGCCGCCGAGATACGTGCAGCCGCCGCCGAACAGCAGCCGGTTGTCGGGGCTCAGGCGGAAATAGTCGGGTACGAACTGGTTGTCGATCACGCAACTGTTCTGCGGCAGCAACTTACGGGCGACGTCGGGCGCGAGCGGCGCGGTGGCGACCTGGTACGTGCCGACCGGCAGCAGCCGGCGCGCGAGATCGCGATCGAGCCGGTCGACATACGCGTTGCAGGCCAGCACGAGCACGTCCGCGCGCACTTCGCCGCGCGCCGTGCGGGCAATGTGGCCGCCGGCCGTCTCGCGGCAGTCGAGCACGCGGCTCTGCTCGAAGATGCGGCCGCCCGCGCGCTCGATCGTCTGCGCGAGGCCGAGCGCGAGCTTCAGCGGATTCAGGTGGCCGGCCTCCGGATCGTGCAGCGCCGCGAGATAGCGCGCGCCGCCGATCCATTCGGGCATCTCGTCACGGCCGATCACGCGCAGCCGGTCGTAGCCCCAGCGCTCGGCCGCCTCGTCGCGGGCCTGTTCGAGCATCGCGATGCGCCGCGGCCGCACCGCCGCCCACAGGCTGCCGGGCCGGTAGTCGATATCGAAACCGTGCCGAACGGGCAGTTCGCGCACCTCGGCCGCGGCCCAGCGCATGCTGTCCCACAGCAGGCGCGCACCGTCGCGGCCAAGCGAATCCTCGAGCGGCTGCATGTCGCACGACCAGCCGAGCAGCGCCTGTCCGCCGTTGCGGCCCGACGCGGCCCACGCGACACGGCTCGCTTCGAGCACGACGACGCGCTTGCCGGCGAGCGCCAGGCGCAACGCCGTATGCAGCCCGCTGAAACCCGCGCCGACGACGAGCACGTCGGCGTCGATGCGTTCGTCCAGTTCCGGACGATGCGGGATCGGCGCCGGGTAGGTGCCGGCGTAGTAGCTTGCGACGTGACGGTCGGACTGCGCGAACATGCGGACTCCCGTGAAATTCTCGCCAAGAAATTTCATGAAAAATTAGCACGGCAATTTCACGGAGGCAAGCGAGCAAAAAAAAGGCGCATCCGACTGATGAATCAACGCTGCGTCGTTAGTCTGGTTAGCTGAAGATTCGCTGCCCTGGCAGCCCCGGCCAGCGTCGAAATGGATTGTCACGACAGCCGCGAAGATCGATGGCGTCCTGGTCTGGCGGGTTCGTGCTTCCCTCCTCGATCGCCGTAGTCGGCCGGCCTGCCGCCAGCCGCACGCACCTGCCTGGCCTAGGGTGCAGAAACCGGAAACCTCGGCTCGACCTGTGCGCTCGCCCGTGGCATGAGGCGCGCCGGATCGGCCGATACACGACACGCGTTGCACGTGAACCGCACCGGCCCGGTGAATATTCCTGCCATCCACTCGGACGAAATTTTTACGCTTGTAAAAATTTTGGACTGAGAGAATGACGCGCAGAAACAGAGCGTCACCCCTCCAAGCACGGCCCCCGTAACCCCTTTCAGACCCAACCCAATCGCTGACGGGAGACAAGATGCCCACGAACCGGGATGCAAGCCCGATGGACGAATCGGATCACGGAGAATTCTCGCTGAGCGAAGTCCCGCTCGAGAAACGCACCGGATTTCTGTCCATCACGATGGTGTTGTTGAGTTTCACGTTCTTCACGGGAACGATGTTTGCCGGCGGCAAGATCGGTGTCGCCTTCGACGTCGTCAGCATGATCCAGATCGCCGTCATCGGAAACCTGTTGCTCGCCGCCTATGCGGCATCGCTTGCGCTGATCGCCGCCCGCAGCGGCCTGAATGCGGTACTGATGGGGCGATTCTGCTTCGGGGAAGTTGGCAGCAAGCTGTCCGATTTCCTGCTCGGCTTCGCCGAACTCGGCTGGTACGCATGGGGCACCGCGACGGTGGCGATCGTATTGGTCAAGCTGCTGGGTTGGCCGCCCTCCGTTACCACGCCGTTGATGGTCCTCTTCGGCTTCGGATTTTCCATCACGGCCATCATCGGCTATCGCGGCATGGATGTGCTGTCGCGCGTCTCCGTGCCGTTGATGTTCGTGCTTCTGATGACGTCGATGTGGATCGCCACCCGCGATATCGGCGGGTGGGCCGGCCTCACGCATATCGCGCAGTCTCATCCGATGCCGTTCTCGGCCGCCGTGACCATGGTCATCGGCACCTTTGCCAGCGGCGCGACCCAGGCAACCAACTGGACCCGCCTCGCACGCAGCGCGCGCAGCGCCGTCTCGGCCAGCATGATCGGATTCTTCGCGGGCAACGGCCTGATGATCATCGCGGGCGCATACTGCGCAATCGTCTATCAGCAAGCCGACATCGTCGAGGTGATGATGCTGCAGGGCCTGTCGATCGCGGCGGTCGTGATGCTGTGCCTCAATCTCTGGACCATCCAGGGGCCGACGATGTACAACGTGGCGGCCGCCGGATGCCATCTGCTGCGCACCGAACGGCGCCGCACGCTCGTACTCGTGGGCGCGGCGATCGGCATCGTGCTCGCGGTCGGCGGGATGTACGAGTTGCTGATTCCGTTCCTGGTGCTGCTCGGCTCGATCATTCCGCCGGTCGGCGGCGTGATCATGGCGGACTACTGGTACCGCCATCGCGGGCAATACCCGTCGCTTGCCGCCGCTCGCCTTCCGCGCTTCAACCTGGTCGGCCTGGCCGCGTATGCAATCGGCGCCGGACTCGCCTATACATCGCCGTGGATCGCGCCGATCGTCGGCATCGCGGCGTCCGCCGCCGCCTACATCGTGCTGCTGCAGATCGCCCGCGCGTTCACGCGCGCGCCGTCCGTTCAGGGTGAATGATTCCGCTGCGCCCTCCCGCTCCCCAAAACCACAGGAATCCTCATGAAAATCATCAACGCCAGATTGCGCGGCCGTAGCGGCCTCTTCACGATCGACATCGATGCGGGCACGATTCGCGGCATCGACGTCCAGCCGTCGCCGCTGACGTCTCAAGGGGACGACGTCATCGATGCGGGCAGCAATCTCGTCATCCCGCCGCTGGTCGAGCCACATATCCACCTGGATGCGACGCTGACCGCGGGCGAACCCGAGTGGAACATGAGCGGCACGCTGTTCGAAGGGATCGAGCGGTGGGGCCAGCGCAAGGCCACCATTACCCATGAGGATACGAAAGCCCGCGCCCACACCACGATCGGGATGTTGCGCGACAACGGCATCCAGCACGTGCGCACGCACGTGGACGTCACCGATCACACGCTTGCCGCGTTGCAGGCGATGCTCGAGGTCAGGGACGAAGCGCGCGATCTCATCGATCTGCAGATCGTCGCCTTCCCTCAGGAAGGCATCGAGTCGTTCGAGAACGGACGTGCACTGATGGAGCGCGCGATCGACATGGGGGCCGACGTCGTTGGCGGCATTCCGCATTTCGAGAACACGCGCGACCAGGGCGTGAGCTCCATCAAGTTCCTGATGGAACTCGCGGAGCGCAAGGACTGCCTCGTCGACGTTCATTGCGACGAAACCGACGATCCGCAATCGCGCTTCCTGGAAGTGCTTGCCGAGGAAGCGCGGGTTCGCGGGATGGGCACGCGCGTCACCGCCAGCCACACGACCGCAATGGGTTCCTACGACAACGCCTACTGCTCGAAGCTTTTCCGGTTGCTGAAGCGGTCGGAAATCCATTTTGTTTCGTGTCCGACCGAAAGCATCCACCTGCAGGGGCGTTTCGACACCTTCCCGAAACGACGCGGCATTACGCGTGTCGCGGAACTCGATCGCGCCGGCATCAACGTGTGCTTCGGACAGGATTCGATCAAGGATCCGTGGTACCCCATCGGCAACGGCAACATCCTGCGCATCCTCGACGTCGGCTTGCACGTGTGCCACATGCTCGGCTACGAAGACCTGCAGCGATGCCTCGACTTCGTGACGGAGCACAGCGCCCATGCGATGTCCCTGGGCGATCGCTATGGCATCGCGGTCGGCCGGCCGGCCAATCTGCTGATCCTCGACGCGGATAGCGACTATGAAGTGGTTCGCACCCAGGCCAAGGTGCGATTGTCGCTCCGTGCCGGGAAGGTCATCATGCAGCGCGCGCCTGAACGCATCACCTATCCTGAAGCAGGCCCGCGTTGAGCGGGCGACGACGCTGGTCCGACATGCTGGAGGACGCATCGTGACGCACCCGTCCGAGCCGACTGCAGGAACGCCCGGCCGGCCTCATGGCCGGCGCGAAGCGCTGCGAGACACTCTCGAGGCGGCCATTCTCGCCGCTGCCGAAGAATCGTTTTCCGTTTACGGATTCGAGGGGAGTTCCGTTGCGACCATCGCAGCGGCCGCCGGCCTGTCGAAGCAGAACCTGATGTACTACTTCCCCACGAAGCTGGCGCTCTATCAACGCGTGCTGGACGACGTGTTGCGGGACTGGCTCGGCAGGATGCGGGAGTTTGCGGCGCCCGATCACGAGCCCGCGGAGGCCATGTCGGCCTATATCCGGGCCAAACTCGAATTCTCCAGAAATCGCCCGCATGGATCGCGGGTTTTTGCGCTGGAGATCATCGGTGGGGCCAAGACCTACGGAAAGGAAATCCGCAAACAGCTGATTCCGGTGTTGCGCGACGACATCCGGGTGCTCGAACGCTGGATCGAGGAAGGCAAGGTCAGGCAGGTCAATGCCGAGCACCTGTTCTTCCTGATCTGGGCAGCCACGCAGGCGTATGCGGATTTCGCCCCCCAGATGCTGCTGGTGCTCGGCAAGCGTGCACTGGGAAACGACGATTTCGACGCGGCTTACCGCACGATCTCGGATCTGGTGCTCAACGCACTGATCACCGGCGACCGAAAGACGGATTGACCGCTTGACCGTCTCCGTCGCCGTTCATGCACGGCACCCCGGCGCCGTCGTCGACACGCGCCGGGGAACCGCTGGTCAGTCGTGCTTGTAGCGCTTCTTGTTCTTGTACTTGTTGCCGTGGTGATGATCGTTGGAACGCGAGTTGTTGCGCGACACGTGGCCGCCCAGTGCCGCGCCCGCGCCGCCGCCCACGGCAGCGCCCACGAGCCCGCCGGCCGTGCCGCCCATCGCGTTGCCCGCAGCGGCGCCTGCGCCGCCGCCCAGTGCGCCGCCGACAATCGCGCCCGTGCGTTCGCGTTTGTTCGACGTCACCGCACCGCCCGCACCACCACCCACTGCCCCGCCGATCACGGTGCCCGTGCTGCCGCCAATCGCGTTGCCGACCGCCGCGCCGGCAACGCCACCCAGCGCGCCGCCCAGTGCGTTGCTCGTGTCGCCTGCCACGGCGGGCAGCGACACCACCGCCGCCGCACCGACCACCACCGCCATTCCTGCCAATTTCTTCAGCATCTGTCTGCCCTCTCCGCATTGCGAGATATCGATGGGCGAATCTAGCACCTTTCCGGAAGGCCCATCGTAATGAAGCGTTAAATCGGGCATTGTTCTGGCCGGAGCGCGCGTTTTGGCGGATTCAGGTGGCCGGCTTCCGGATCGTGAAACCGCGCGAGATAGCGCGCGCCGCCCGGCCATTCCGGCATCTCGCCATGGCCGATCACGCGCAGCCGATCGTAGCCCCGGCGTTCGGCCCCGCCTCGTCGCGAGCCTGCTCGAGCATCGCGAACTGCCCGCGCGGCACGGTTTCAACCTCGACTACCGGCCCGGCGCCCTGTGTGCGGCCATGCGCGGATCCATTTCCCAGCGATCCGCAACCCGCTTGCGCCGGCGCGCAGGATCGCGGCCTAGCTCGAAGCATCCGAGAACGCGCCGGAGTTCGTGATGCGATATCGAAGAAAATCAAGCAACGCATGCACTTTGCGTGAGTGGCGGCGATTCGGAAGATAGGCGGCATAAACGCAGACGGTCTGTTCGAGCGGGTTGACCGAGTAGTCTTCGAAAAGACGCGTGAGCCGCCCCGCCACCACATCCTCTTCGACGAGCCATTGGGGAAGCAGTGCAATGCCAAACCCGCTGATCACGGCCTCGCGCAGCACGTCCGAGTTGTTCACCGAAAGTCTGCCATCGATCTCGACATGCTCGGTGCTGCCTGCGCGCGTGAACGACCAACGCTGCAAAGCTGCTTGGTACGCAAAACGCAGGCATTGATGGTGTCGCAGATCTTCCGGTGAAGCGGGCACCCCGTTGCTTTCCAGATAGCCATGACTCGCGACAACATAGCGATGATGTTCCGCCAGGCGATTGACGATCAGATTCGGCTGGTTTGCAGGTGTGCCGATGCGTACCGCAACGTCAATTCGCTCGGCAGCCAGATCGAGGGTCGAATCCGAAAGCACCAGGTCCAGGGAAACGCGGGGATGCTGCTGCAGGAAGCTTGTTATGTGCGGCCCCAGGCACAGGCGCCCGAAAGTCACCGGCATGGAAACACGCAGCGGCCCAACTGCGTCGACACCCGTGTCGGACACACTCCCGTCGGCTTCGTCGAGGTCGGACAGCACCCGCGTGATCTGCTCCAGATACGCGGAACCGGCATCCGTCAAAGTCACTTGACGCGTCGTGCGAGTCAGCAACGCGCTTCCAAGCGACTTCTCCAACGCGTCCATCAGACGGGTCACCGACGAAGTGGCCACCCCCATGCGGCGCGCGGCCTTTGAAAAGCCCCCCGTTTCCGCGACGTCGATGAATGCCCGCAACGCAAGAAGCTTGTCCACGCCATGTCCTTTATCTTTGCACTCACCGCAACGCTGGATTGCAATTGCTTCATATTCACTAAATCTGACGCAAAGCTTAAAGTGCTTACACCGTCAACGCAAGGAGCCTTCAAATGAATCCGCTCGAAATCCAGGTCACGTACGACTTCATCTGTCCGTGGTGCTGGATCGGCCATGAACATCTCAAGGCAGCGCTCCGGGAGGCCGACCTGGCCGTCGCACCGACCGTCAAGTACCTTCCGTATGAACTCAATCCGACCATGCCCAAGGACGGAATCGATCGAAAAGCCTATCGCAGCGCCAAATTCGGAAGCTGGGCACGTTCGCAGGCAATGGATGCCGACGTCACGCTGGCGGGCAAACGTGCCGGTGTCGAATTCAACTACGACCGCGTCGCGGTTACGCCCAACACGCGGCTTGCCCATCGCCTGATGTTCCTTGCTCAGTCCAAGGGGGATGCAGCCAGGACCGAAGCACTCTTCGAGGCAGTTTTCTCTGCCTATTTTTCCGAAGGGCGGAACATCGGCACGGCCGAGGTTCTGGCAAGCCTCGCGGAAGGTACGGGTTTCGACGCGGACGAAGTGCGCAGTTTCCTGGCGACGAACGACGGCGAGCGCGAAGTCGTTGCCGACGAACTGCGGGCCGGGGCCACCGGCATCCGGTCGGTGCCGACCATTCATGTC
Source organism: Burkholderia sp. AU30198 (assembly GCF_020419825.1). Lineage (NCBI taxonomy): Bacteria > Pseudomonadati > Pseudomonadota > Betaproteobacteria > Burkholderiales > Burkholderiaceae > Burkholderia > Burkholderia sp. AU30198. The sequence goes on from NZ_JAIZSA010000002.1 coordinate 378,172, forward strand.
GGCGGCGTTCCGGTGAGCGGTGCACAACCGGTTTCGGTACTCGCCCAGGTGCTTCGGACTGCCACCGGCGACAACACGGCCAAAGACGCAGTCTGAATCGACACCTGCAGTTGAACGCAAGCTACTGGTTTGGAGAGATTCATGGTCGCCCCCACAAAAAACAGGCCTCGCGCACTGATCATCGGCGGCTCGCTCGGCGGGCTCTTTACTGCAACGACGCTGCAAGCCGCGGGTTGGGACATCGACATCTTCGAGCGCTCCCCGAATGAACTGGACAGCCGAGGCGGCGGAATCGTGTTGCAGGCCGACGTCCTGTCGGCGTTTCATTTCGCCGGCATTCAGACGGGCACCGCGCTCGGCGTGCAGTCGGGCGACCGCATCTATCTGGACCGCGCCGATCGTGTCATTCAGCGCAGCTTCATGCCGCAGACCCAAACGTCGTGGAACATGCTCTACGGCACGATGAAGGCGCACCTGCCCGCGCAGGTCTTTCATCCGGGCGAGCACTTCATCCGCTTCGAACAGAACGGCGACCGGATTACTGCCTACTTCGCCAGCGGCCGCGTTGAAACCGGCGATCTGCTCGTCGGCGCCGACGGCGCACGCTCCGCAGTCCGCGAGCAGGTCTCTGCCGGCCTTTCACCCAATTACGCCGGATATGTCGCGTGGCGTGGTCTCGTGCCTGAAACGGCGCTCCCGGCAAGCGCCGCGGAGGTTCTCGACGGAACCTTTGCCTTCCAGCAAGGCCCCGGTCACCTGATGCTCGAATATCTTGTCCCGGGCGAAGACCTTTCGACTCGGAAAGGTCAGCGACGCTGGAACTGGGTGTGGTACCGGAAGGTTGCCCATGGCGAAGCGCTCACGGCTCTGCTGACCGACCGCTCGGGGATTCGCCATTCGTTCTCGCTGCCTCCGGGCGCACCGAAGGACGAAGACCTCGCTCGCCTGACACAGGCGTCGAAGGAACTTCTCGCGCCGACTTTCCAGACGTTGGTTGAAGCGACCCGGGAACCGTTCGTCCAGGCCATCCTGGATCTGCAGGTGAAGCAGATGGTGTACGGTCGCGCGATCCTGCTGGGCGACGCCGCCTTTGTGCCGCGCCCTCATACCGCGGGCAGCACCGCCAAGGCAGCCGCCAACGCATTGGCGTTGGCCCAGGCGCTGCATTCCGCGGATGCCGGCATCGATGAGGCGCTGTCGCGGTGGCAGGCCGGACAATTGCATCAAGGCATCGGCATGACCGAATGGGGAATGAACATCGGCGACCGGATCATGGGCATCCCGCGCAGCAATGTCGTCCTGAAGGGCGCTTGATCCAGCCACCGCGTCATCCGTCGCCGACCCAGCCCGGCCCGGCAGCCGATTGCGTCGTCGATTCCGTCGATCTCCGTCCGCGACTTCACCGACCGGGGCATTTCCCCCAATCGCGCAACTTGAGTGCGCCGGACTCATTGCGCAGGCAGCACAGCATCGCGCGGCCGTCTGTGTCTTTTTCCGCGGACGGTCGCGGACGATAATGGACACGTCATTCCCACAGCACGACGACACGCGCCGCGAGGATCGACGCACACCGCAACCGCGCAAGGAGGTAAGCCGGCATGACGACGCCATTCAGGCTGGGCGACCACGTCCGCTGGAATTCGGAGGCCGGCTACGTGACCGGCACGATCATCGCGATCCACACCGCGGATTTCGACTACAAGGGCCACCGCCATCGTGCGTCGCCCGACGATCCGCAGTACGAGATCAAGAGCGACCGCACCGACCACATCGCCGCGCACCGCGGCCGCGTGCTCGAGCGCATCGCGGACAAGGACGACGCATGACGCTCCCGTTCTACACGATCGGCCACTCGAACCGCACGCTCGACGAATTCGTCGGAATGCTCGACGCGGTCGATATCGCGCTGCTCGCGGATATCCGCAAGATGACACGCTCGCGCACCCATCCGCAATTCAACGAAGCGACGCTGCCGGACGCACTGGCTGCAACCGGCATCGCCTACGTGCACATCGCCGAGCTCGGCGGCCTGCGCGGCAAGTCGCACGACGTGCCCGACGACGTCAACGATTTCTGGACCAACCAGAGCTTTCACCGCTACGCCGATTACGCGCTGTCACCCGGGTTTCGCGACGGCCTCGACCGGCTGATCGCAGACGGGCATCGGCAGCGCTGCGCGATCATGTGTTCGGAAGCGGTATGGTGGCGCTGCCACCGGCGCATCGTGTCCGACTACCTGATCGCACGCGGCGAAACGGTGCTGCACATCATGGGCCGCAATCGCGTGGAACCCGCGCGCCTCACGGCGGGCGCGGTCGTCCGGCCCGACGGCTCGATCGTCTATCCGGACGTCGAAAGCGGCACCGCCACGCCGGAAGCCGGCACGCCGCCGCACGCGTGACGTTGCACCCATGACGTCGCTCGCGCGGCCGTGCACCCGCGCCGGCTTCCGACCATCGCGATCTGCATTATCATCGGGCCTCCACCGCGCCTGCCCGCTTCCGGCAAGCGGGGCTCGCCACCTCGCCCGTTGCACCCCATGCTCACTCTCGTCATCGTCGCCGGCCTGTGGGCCGGACTGCAGAACGCCCTCGCGGGCGGCGGCTCGTTCGTCACGCTGCCCGCTCTGATCGTGTCGGGCATGTCGCCGCTCGCGGCGAACATCACGTCGACGGTCGCGCTGTTTCCCGCGCAGGTCACGACCGGCTGGGCGAGCCGCAACATGGTGCGCGGCGTGGGCAAGCTGTCGTTTCGCACACTGTTCTTCATCAGCGTGGTCGGCGGTGCGCTCGGCGGGCTGCTGTTGCTGAAAACTCCGTCGTCGATCTTCTCGCGCCTCGTGCCGTGGCTCGTGCTGTTCGCGACGGTCGTGTTCGCGTGGGGCAGCTTTTTCCGCAAGCCAAGCGAAGGCACGGGCCACCTCGGCACCGTCCCCGCTGCGATCTCGCAGTTCATGATCGCGATCTACGGCGGCTACTTCGGCGGCGGGCTCGGCTTCCTGATGATGGCCGTGCTGACGATGGCCGGCCTGTCGCCGCGCCACGCGATGTCGACGAAGAACGCGCTCGCGGGCGTGATGAACGCATCGGCCGTCGTGCTGTTCCTGACGTCGCCGCATCTGCACTGGGGCTCGGCATTGGCACTCGGCGGCGGCGCGATCGTCGGCGGGCTGCTCGGCACGTGGGCGCTGCAACGCGTGAACGAACGCATCCTGCGGATCGGGATCGTCTGCATCGGCGCAGTGCTGACCGTCGGGTTGTTCGTCAAGCCGATCTGATGCACGCCCCTTGCCGCTACCGCTGCGGCAATTGATGAGCAAACCGCAAGACGTCTTTCGCATATCTCGTTTGCCGTGACGGCGGTGTCCGCCCACAATCCGGAGTTGCCGTCGTCATCGCCCTCTCGCGGGCACCGACCGGCACCTCGCGGCCGCCATTCCGATTCACCGCCGGCGGTCCGGCACATCGCGTCACACACGCTCCCTCGCCATCGACGCCCTTTGCGGCGGCAGCACGCCTGCCGACACGCCGCCCGATGCGTTCCCGGCCGACAGGCCAACAATAACTAGAGGTAGGAGATGCAGAACAACTCGTTGAGGCAAAGCCTCAAGCAACGGCACATCACGATGATCGCGCTTGGCGGCGTGATCGGCGCGGGCCTGTTCGTCGGCTCCGGCGCCATCATCGCGACCGCCGGCCCTGCGGCGATCCTGTCGTACCTGATCGGCGGCGTGATCGTCACGCTGGTCATGTTCATGCTCGGCGAAATGGCCTCCCGCAATCCCGACAGCGGGTCGTTCTCCACCTACGCGAGCAGCTATCTCGGCGAATGGGCCGGCTTCGCGGTCGGCTGGCTGTACTGGTTCAAGTCGATGATGACGATCACCGTCGAGGCGATCCTGCTCGGTGCGATCCTCCACGATTTCCTGCCGTGGCTGCCCGTGTGGGGCGGCGCGCTGTTCATGCTCGTCACGCTGATCGCGAGCAACGCATACTCGGTGCGATCGTTCGGCGAAGCCGAATACTGGCTGTCGTTCGCGAAGGTCACGACGATCATCATCTTCATGGCACTCGGCGCATCGATCCTGCTCGGCTTCCAGCCGCGCATTCCCGCACCGGGGCTCGTGAATCTCACGGATCACGGCGGTTTCATGCCGAACGGCATTTCTCCCGTGCTCGCCGGCGTGATGGTCGTGATCTTCTCGCTCGGCGGCAGCGAAATCGCGGCCGTTGCGGCGGGTGAATCCGAAAACCCGAGCAAGAACGTGATCCGCGCGATTAAGAGCGTGATCGTGCGCGTGATGGTGTTCTACGTCGGCTCGGTGTCGATCCTGATCCTGTGCATGCCGTGGACGGACAAGGCCAACCTGAAATCGCCGTACGTGTCGCTGTTCAACATGGCAGGCTTCACGAGCGCGGCCATCGCGATGAAGCTCGTGCTGTTCGTGTCGTTCATGTCGGTGATGAATTCGTTCCTGTTCTCGAACTCGCGCATGCTGTTCTCGCTCAGCCAGCGCGGCCACGCGCCCGCGATGTTCGGCCGGACCAACGCGAAAGGCGTGCCGATGAACGCGCTCGTGCTGTGCCTGGCGATCTGCGTGTCGATCCTCGGCATTCACTTCGTGAGCGGCGGCGACCTGTTCCTGATGCTCGCGAAGAGCAGCGGCGCGTTCGTGATGATCGTGTGGATCTTCATCATCGTCGCGCACTTCGCGATGCGCCGACAGGAGAAGCACGCACCACGCGATCCGCAGGCGTTCCGCGCGTGGTTTTATCCGGTGTCGAACTGGGTCGCGCTGCTGGCGCTGGTCGCCGTGCTCGGCTCGCAGGCGTTCAACCCGGATTCGCGCTTCCAGTTCTGGTTCACGGTTTTGACGGCGCTGGCGATCGTCGCGGCGTATTTCCTGCGCCGCAAACCGGCACAACTCGGGGACACGGCCGGCGCGAAGCTGCGCTGACCGTTGCCCTCGGCGAGCGAGCGGCGCGCCGGCCGGCCGCCGCTCAATCGCTCAATCGCTCAATCGATCAACCTCTCGGCCGCTCAGCCGAACGGCCGCACGCCGATCAGCCAGCCGTGCAGGAACAGCGCGAAGACGGCCCACACGACGAGCCCGGCCACGATCGCCACGGCGTCGCCCGACAGCTTGCCCGCCGGATAGCGGACGCCATCGCGGCGGTCACGCGCGCGCCACACGACGAAATCGACGAGCGACCACACGAAGAAGGCACCGAACAGCACGACGGCGTGCAGCGTGCCGTTCGCGAGCAGGTGCGCGATCGCCCACACCGCCACGCCGGCCACCATCGGATGGCCGACAAGCGTCTTGATGCGGTTGCCGGGCACGTAGGAGGCCGCGATCAGCACGAAGGCGATCGCGGTCAGCATGCCGGTGAGGTGGCGCACGCCGATGGGCGACACCCACAGCAGCGTCGCGCCCTGGCGCGCCATGCCGTACCCCCAGATGATCAGCACGAAACCGATGATCGACGCGATCGCATAGGGGCCCTTCCAGCGTTTCTCGCCGATCCGCGCAATCGTCGCCGACCGCCAGCCGTCCGCGACGATCCGGATCGAGTGCACACCGAGGAAGATCGCTAAACCGAGAATCAGGACGAGCATCGGCTGTCTCCGTCTGGAATGATGAATGGGGAAGCGTTCCGCACGGCGTACGATGCGCCGTTCGCGGGGCCGGCGGCGAGGCCGGCGCGGGTCGCGCCAGGCACGGGCGCAACCCGCGCCGATCATAAACGCCGAGGCCGCCGTTGTGAAGCACGAGGGATGTGCGGTGCGGCAAGCAGGAGGGTTTTGCACACCGGTGCGGGCGCGCCGCCGGGTGTCACGCGCCGCGCGCGATGCGAATCGGCCGGCGTTCGAGATCGAAAGAAAGGAAAACGAAATGCGCGAAGCTGTCGCTTCGCTCGATCGGTATCAAGTTTGCTTGCGTTTCACCGGTGGTTTCGGTGCCGGCTTTGCTATCGGTTTCGCTGGCGACTTTGCTGCCGGTTTCGTTGCCGGTTTTGCTGCCGGTTTTGCTGCCGGTTTCGCCACTGGTTTGGCCGCTGGTTTGGCCGCTGGTTTGGCCGCTGGTTTGGCCGCTGGTTTGGCCGCTGGTTTGGCCGCTGGTTTGGCCACTGGTTTCGCCACTGGTTTCGCCACTGGTTTCGCCACTGGTTTCGCCACTGGTTTCGCCACTGGTTTCGCTGCCAGTTTCACCGCTGGCTTCGCCGCCGGTTTTGTTGCCGGTTTCGCCGCTGGCTTCGCTGCCGGTTTCCCAATCCGCGTCCCCGCCGCCTTCCCTTCCGCCACCGGCTTCGCCACCGCCCTCGCCTTGCGCTTCGGCGGCCCCGCCAGCAACGCCGCGCGATACGCGCTGCGGCACCAGTCGAACAACGCGCCGGCGTCCTCGAGCACGTCGGCCGGCGTTTCGTAATAGCCGTCGAGCGAAACCGTGCGCGTGGGCCGCTCGTACGAGAACGACCCCATCCCCGCCGCAACGAACGCCGGACGGTTCACGTCGTCGACGCGCAGGAACAGCGACCCGCGCGACATGAAGCCGAACATCACGCCGTCGAGCCGCATCGCCGCACCGCTGAAGAACCGCACGACCGTGACGTTGCCGAGCGGCGCGAGCTGATACGCGATCTCCTCGCCGTGCGCCTTCTCCGACTGCCAGCTCATGCGCGCCCCGTGCAGCGCTGCGTCCACGCATCGAGCGCCGCGTCGTCGAAGCCGACCGCCGCCGCGCTCTCGCAAATCTGCCGCCACGTCGCGCGGTCGACCGGAATGCCGCCGGCACCGCGCGCCGCGCGGCTGGCCTCTTCCGGCTCGCCCGGCACCTGCACCGGCGCGTCGCCGGCCTGCGGCGACGCCTTCGCCCATGCGACGAACGCATCGGCTTCGCGCTCGGCATCGGCCGCATCGAACGCGTTCGGATCGATCAGCACCGACAGCATCCCGTTGACGATCGCGCTCGTCTTCTGCAGCGTGTCGCCGTAGGTCGTATGCCCGCCGACGAGCGCGCCGCCGAAAATCTCGCACATCGCCGCCAGCGCATAGCCTTTGTGCAGCCCGAACGGCAGCAGCGCGCCGAACGGCTGCTCGTGCATCACGGCCGGATCGTCGGTCGGCTGGCCGTGATGGTCGATCAGCGACCCGGCCGGCACGCGCTTGCCCTGGTTGTACGCGACGCGCGTCTTGCCGTACGCGATCGCGCTCGTCGCGAAATCGAGCAGCAGCGGCGGTCTGCCCGCACGCGGATACGCGGCGCAGAACGGGTTCGTGCCGAAGCGCGGATCGGTGCCGTGCAGCGGCGCGACCAGCAGGTCGCCCGGCACGTTGACGAAGTGGAACGACACGAGCCCCGAGCGCGCGCACTGCTCGGCCCAGTGCCCGATGCGACCAAGGTGATGCACGTCGCGCAGCCCGATCGCGCAGATGCCCATGCGTCGTGCGCGCTCGATCCCCTCGACCATCGCCTCGAACGCGATCACCTGGCCGAAGCCGCACCCGCCATCGATCGTCAGCACCGCACCGCCGTCGCGGACGATCGACGCGTGCCCGTTCAACTGCAACTGCCCTTCCCGCCACGACGCGACGTAGTTCGGAATCATCCCGATCCCGTGCGAATCGTGGCCCGCGAGATTCGCGCCGACAAGATGATCGGCAACGAGTCTTGCCTCGCGCTCGCTGCTGCCCGCCCGTTCCCAGAGTGCCGCGACGAACGCATGCAGCGGTTCGGCGCGCATGCGCAGCGGTTCGGTATCGGGCGTCGGCAGTGCGGTCATCGGCAAGGCTCCGTCAGGTCGGGTTGGGCAGTTGTCACGCTCAGCGCGCGGTTGCGATCACGTCCGCGACCGCCGCCGTCAGCTTCTTCGCGTACGGCACATGCAGGAACTCGTTCGGGCCGTGCGCGTTCGACTTCGGCCCGAGCACGCCGCACACCATGAACTGCGCGGACGGGAAACCTTCCTGCAGCACATTCATCAGCGGGATCGTGCCGCCGAGGCCCATGTACGCGCAGTCGGCGCCGAAGTGGCGGCGCGACGCCGCATCGAGCGACGACGCGAGCCACGGCGCGAGATCCGGTGCGCTCCAGCCGGTCGCGGCACCCGCGTCCGGCTTGAACGTGACCTTCGCGTTGTACGGCGGATCGAGTTCGAGCAGTTCCTTCAGCTGCTGCACGGCCTGCGCGGCGTCGACGAGCGGCGGCAGGCGCAGCGACAGCTTGAACGCGGTGCGCGGACGCAGCACGTTGCCCGCATCGGCGAGCGCCGGCAGGCCGGCCGCGCCGGTGACCGATAGCGACGGACGCCACGTCGAATTCAACAGCGCCTCGCGCGGATCGGTCGTAGTCGGCAGCACCGGCTTGCCGTCCGCGCCGCACGCCCACGGCAGCCCCTTCCACACGGCGTCGCCGAGGATCGACGCGGCCGCGTCGGCTTCGCGCACGCGGCTGTCGGGAATCTCGCAATGGAACACGCCCGGCAGCAGGTTGCCGTTCTTCGCGTCTTCGAGGCGCTCGAACAGCTGGCGCATCACGCGGAAGCTCGACGGCGCGATGCCGCCGAACACGCCCGAGTGCACGCCTTCCTCGAGCACCTCGACCTGCAGGTCGCCGGACACGAGCCCGCGCAGCGACGTGGTGAGCCACATCTGGTCGTAGTTGCCGGCGCCCGAATCGAGGCACACGACGAGCGACACCTGGCCGAGCCGGTCGCGCAGCGCGTCGACGTACGGCAGCAGGTCGTAGCTGCCCGATTCCTCGCAGGTCTCGATCAGGCCGACGCAGCGCGGCCGCTCGATGCCCTGCTCGTCGAGCGCGCCGAGCGCGGCGAGGCTCGCGTAGATCGCATAGCCGTCGTCCGCGCCGCCGCGGCCGTACAGCTTGCCGTTCTCGTACTTCGGCGTCCACGGGCCGAGGTCCGCGCGCCAGCCGTCGAATTCGGGCTGCTTGTCGAGGTGGCCGTACAGCAGGATCGTGTCGGTGCTGCCCGAACGCGTGGCGGGCGATTCGAAGAAGATCACCGGCGTGCGGCCGGCCAAGCGCACGATCTCGAGCTTCAGGCCCTTCACGGGTTGCCGCTCGGCCCACTGCGCGGCATCGGTGACCACCCGCTCGAGATAGCCGCGCTTCGCCCAGTCGGGGTCGAATGCGGGGCTCTTCGCGGGGATCGCGATGTAGTCGGTCAGCGCGTGGAGGATTTCATCGTTCCACTTGCGCTCGATGAAGGTAACGAGCTTGTCATGGTCGAGGACGGGGGTAGTGTCGACGGAGGTCATGGTGGGGGTGCCTGGATCGGGCTGACGAAAACCCAGATCATACGCCGATGCACCCGCGCCGGCGCCCCCTTCCCGGTCGTTCAGACCGCCTGCGGGAACGCGTCGCGCAGCCCTGCCGCGCACGCCAGCGCGTCGCGCCACAGCTGCCGCGTCAGTTCGCCCGCCTCCTCCTCACGCGCGAGCGCCGCAGCCTCGCCCGACCACAGCAGCGAGAAGTCGTCACGGCCTTGCCGCTCGAACGCACCGCGCAGCGGATCGACCGCGGCCGTCGCGAGCGGAAACGCCGGCGCGAGCGCGCTCATCGGCCCCTGCTCGCGCATGAAGCGGGTCAGCAGCCCGCGCGCGGGGCGGCCCGTGTACAGGTTGGTCATGCGCGTGCCGTCGTCGCGCGCGGCACGCACCGCCGCGCGATGCTGCGCCGAGCGGCCGGCCTGCGGCGTCAGCAGGTAGCCGGTGCCGATCTGCACCGCGCGCGCGCCGAGCGCGAACGCAGCCGCGATGCCCCGCCCGTCGGCGATCGCGCCGGCCGCGATCACCGGTGCGCGCACTGCATCGACGATCTGCGGCAGCAACGCGAACAGGCCCGGTTGCGCGTGAATGTCGTCGGTCAGGAACATCCCCCGATGACCGCCGGCCTCCGCGCCCTGCGCGACGATCGCGTTGACGCCGCGCGCATCCAGCCAGCGCGCCTCCTCGACGGTCGTCGCGGACGACACGACCTGCGCGCCCGTGCGCCGCACGCGATCGAGCAGCGTGTCGTCCGGCAACCCGAAATGGAAGCTCACGACTGCCGGCCGCAATTCCTCGACAACCGCGCACATCGCATCGTCGAATGGCGCGCGGCCGGGGCCGCCCTTCACGTCGGCCGGATCGAGCGCGGCTTCCGCGTAGTAGCCGGCGAGCGCAGCACGCCAGCGCGCATCGACCTCGGCGTCGGGCGCCGGCGGCGTATGGCAGAAGAAGTTCACGTTGAACGGTGCGGGCGTGCGGGCGCGGATCGCCGCGATCTCGTCGCGCAGTTGCTGCGGGCCAAGCGCCGCGCACGCGAGCGAGCCGAGCCCGCCGGCTTCGCACACCGCGATCGCAAGCGGGCTCAGCGAACCGACCATCGGGGCCTGGATCAGCGGCAAACGGGAAGGCAGCATCGTCATCGGAATCGTCCTTGGAGAAGTAGCGAATGTCACAAAAAAAGCACGTTACAAGGCGGTCTTGCGAAGAGGCCGGGTGCGTCTCGCCTCTTCGGTCAACGACGCCCCTGACCGCATCATCGGGCCTGCCATTGCGTTCGCCGCACCACGGCGCGATCGCGCCGGCCGGTTGCATGGCCCGCAGAATCTCCCGACGTTCATTCCATAAACGCCGGAAAACATCGCCGCGACCGCGTCAGCCCGCGTCAGCCCGCGTCCGGCTCGGGTACGCACGCGGCGGCCTCGATGCGAAACAGCAGCCGGTCGTCGAGCGCATCCCAGATATCGACCACGCCGCGCCCGCCCTTCGGCAGGCCGGCAAACACTGGACGCCCGTCGAGCCAGCCGGCCTGGCTCTTGAACCACTGGCGCTCGCACCAGCCGCCGCGATACAACGCGAGCCGCTTGCCGCTGCCGACCTCGAACTCGCGCAACACGAATCTCGCATCGCGCGTCAGCACGCGGGCGCCGTCGTCGGAAAACGCGCAAGGGAAGCCGTTGTCCGCCCCCGGCCATTCCCAATCGGCTTCGCCCTCCGTACGCACCGTCAACGCCGCGTCCCGTGCGAACGCACGGCGACGCCGGCCGGCGCTCACCGCGAACGGCGCATCCTGGAAGCGCTGGTCGGCCATGTCGTAATCGAGCACGTCGAGCGTGCCGCCGTCGGTGAGCGGCACACGGTAGAGCCGGTTGCGAATGCGCACCCACGCTTCGCGCGCGTCGGGCGACAGGTGGACCCGCTCCAGATCGTCGTACCGGCTTTCGGCGCGCCAGCACACGTCCGCCGCGCCGCTCGCGGCGTCGACCCGGTAGAGCGCCGTGTTGTCCCAGTACGCGACAATCAGCGTCGACAGCGCCGCATCGACCGATGCGCTCACCGGCACGTTGCGCAGCCCGTCCGTGATCGTCGCCTCCGCTTCGTCCGGCACGAACGGACGCGGCAGTTCGAACGACGCGACCACCCGTCGCTGCGCCAGATCCCAGATGTCGCAGAATCCTTCGCCGGCCACGACGAGGCGCAGCTCACCCGTCGCGTCGCGCGTCCATTCGAGCACGCACGCGTGACGAGCCGCAACCGTCCCGGCGAGCGGCGCTTGCGACGACGCATGCGCCGATACCGATTCGGGCGCCGGGCCGGCAGCGACCTGCGCGCCCGCTTCGGGCGCCACGTAATCCGGCGGCACGTAGTCGGGCATCGGCGCCCGGTGCCGCACGCGCCACGCAGCAAGCCATGCCTGATACACATAGCGGCGGCGGCCGTCCGTGCCGATATCCGGCTGCTCGAGGTGAAAGCCGGCCGGATCGACGCCCGGCAGCGGCACGAGTTCGGCACCGTGGTAATAGACGTAGACCCGCGCACGGTCCCGGGCGAAATACTCGGAGAGGAACGCGAGCGTCGCGCCATCGACACCGCGCCGATACGGCTGGTTGCCCTGCAGCAACCGCCCCTGCCCGTCGCGCAGGAAGTCGGGCCCGACGACTTCGGCGGTCGCGGCATCGAACCGGGCCTTCACTTCCTTGCCGAAATAGAACAACCGGCCGCCATCGCGCAGGTAGTCGTCGCCGACGGTTTCGATCCGGGCGGGATCGATGCCACGCTTGCGCACCAGCATGCACAGCACGCCATTGCGATCCTTCGCGTAGGTATCGTTCAGGACTTCGAATGTCTTGCCGTCGACCTTCGCGGCTTCCGCATGACCGTGCCACTGCTTCCGAAAGCAATGGTCGCCGGCCTGATACCACGGCCCGGACAGATGTCGCCACCGCGCAGGATCGCCCGGAAGCGGGCCGCCGTCGAGAAAGCCGGTGTGATACTCCGCGTACGAGTAGAGTCGCGACCGGTCGGCGATGAACGAATCGCCGAGCCACCGGACCGTCGCAGCATCCGGTTCGAGCAGCGGCAGGTCTTGAAAATACACCTGGTTGCCGACTACCCGATACCCGCCGCCGAGTTCCCGCGCCGGCGTATCCGCCATGGCCTGCCCGACCAGCGTGTGCCACCAGTAGCCTTGCAAGTCGGGACGCGCGGCAAAAAACGGCGACCAGTCGCGCTCCCACTTCTCACGCGGGCCGGGATCGGCCGCGTGCCCGTATTGGTACGGCCGCACACGGTCGGTCGCGAGATCCTGCGCCACGTCGTCCGCGCTGACGAAGCTCGCCGCATCGGCGCCTTCGAGTTCCCGCCCGCCATACCAGACCCGCTGCGCATCGACCAGATACGCGCCGACCCACCGCAGCGTCGCGGGATCCGCGCCGCGCTTGCGCTTGCCGTAGTGATACAGGTAGCGGTCGTCGTGCCCCCATGCATCGTTCAGCAACCGGAAGCGCGCAGGCGACGCGCCGGCCAGCTTGCGGTTCTGGAAGTAGACATGGTTCGCGTCGACGGCATGCGATTCGTCCAGCCGTCGAAACGTCGCGGCGTCGACGTCGAGCACGGTGAAGCGCAACCACGTGAACGTGCGCGCGTAGGCGCGCACGCCGTCCGTCGCCAGATACTGGGACAACGGCCGGAAGCCGTCGATCACGATGCCTTCGATGAGGTTGCCGTCGCGGTCCCGCAACGGTTCGTCATGGCAATACACGTGCGCGTCATCGCGCATGAAGCCGAAGCCGAGGTTCTCTCTGAGTGTCATGTTGTTGTTTGATTCCGCTTTCGTCCGGAATGCCCCGGTCAGGCGATGCGCCACCGGGTACGAAAGCCGCCACCGTGCGGATGCACGGCGCTCAAGCGTCCTGCAATCTTACGTCACGATCCATCCCGCGCCGGTACGCGGCCGGGCTCGTCGCCGCGACGCGCCGGAAATGCCGGCGCAGCGATTCCTCGGAACCGAACCCCGCGCGCGCCGCGACCTGCGCGAGCGACAGCGCGGGATGCGCTTCGAGCAGGTCCTTCGCGACGTTCACGCGTTCGCGAATCAGCCACGCGAGCGGCGACATTCCCGTCGCGTCCGCGAACTGACGCTGCAGCGTGCGCGTGCTCATCGCGGCCTGCGCGGCGAGCGATGCGAGCGTATGCGGCTCGGCCGCGTGCGCGCGCATCCAGTCGATCAGCTTCGCGAGCCGGTCGGTGCCGCCCGGCGCAACCGGGCGCGACACGAACTGCGCCTGGCCGCCGTCGCGATGCGGCGGCAGCACGAGGCGCTGCGCGACCCGGTTCGCGATCGCGCCGCCGTGATCGCGGCGCACGAGATGCAGCAGCATGTCGAGCCCCGCCGCCGATCCGGCCGAGGTGATCACCTGCCCTTCATCGACGTAAAGCGCATCGGGATTCACGTGCAGCGCCGGATAGCGCGCCTGCAGTTTCTCCGCATAGCGCCAGTGGGTCGTCACCGTGAGGCCATCGAGCACGCCGGCCGCCGCCAGCACGAACACGCCCGAGCAGATCGAGCAGAGCCGCGCGCCGCGGCGATGCGCGGCCCGCAGTTTCTTCAGCAACGGCTCCGGCGGCAGTTCGTCCGGATCGCGCCAGCCGGGAATCACGATGGTATCGGCGCGATCGAGCGTCGCGAGCCGGTACGGCGCGGCGACCGTGATGCCGCCCGCCGCGCGCACGGGCCCCGGCTCGCTCGCGCAGACCGCGAAGCGATACCAGTCGACCCCGAGCTCGGGGCGTTCGAGCGCGAACAGTTCGACCACGCAGCCGAATTCGAACGTGCAGAGGCGATCGTAGGCGAGCGCGACGACGAGATGATTGTGCATGGCGCGATGTTACCGGAACTTGTCGATCGCGCCACTGCCGCGAAGCGCGCCGAACCGCGATACTGCCCCTCATTCCACCGCGTTCCGTGCAACCTTCAGGAGAACCTGCCATGTCCTACGTTACCGACGTGCCCGCCGCCGACAGCCCCGCCGCCCTCGCGCATTTCGAGGCATCGCTGCGCTTCGAGACCGATTGCTGGGACGTGCACGACGCGCTCGCCTCGGGTGCGCCCGATTTCGTGCTGCTCGACGTGCGCGGCCCCGACCAGTTCGCCGCCGGCCACGTGCCCGGCGCGCGCAACCTGCCGCGCCGCAAGATCATCGAGAGCAAGCTCGCCGGCTATCAGGCCGGCACGCTGTTCGTCGTCTACTGCGCGGGCCCGCACTGCAACGGCGCCGCGCGTGCGGCAATCCAGCTTGCGCGCCTCGGCCGGCCGGTCAAGCTGATGATCGGCGGCGTGACGGGCTGGCTCGACGAAGGTTTCGCGTTGAGCAACGAAGTGCAGCCGGCGGACGCCGAAGCCGGCTGATCGTCATTAAAAACGCAACAATCAATTGCCTGTGTACGGCCTGCACGCAAACAAAAAAAGCGCGACAATCAGTCCCATTGCAGTTCGGATGGAGCAGCAACATGCAGAACGCAGTCCTGATTCAAGTGGCCGGTTCAGTGGCCGCGATCGCGATCTATTTTCTGCCGGCGGTCATTGCCGACCGGCGTGGCCGGCACGACAAGCTGACGGTCGCGATGTTCAACGCGCTGTTCGGGTGGACCGGCATCGGCTGGCTGATGACGCTGTACTGGGCCTGCCAGCCGAACCCGCGCACCGATGTCGCGCAGACGATCCTCGCCAAGCGCCGCGGCATCAGCATGCGGACCTTCTCGACCGGTCTCGTCGAGCGCGTGCAGCGCCGTGTAGCCGCCCAGGAGCAATGGGCGGAGAAGCAAGGCTGCCGTTAAGTCCCTCTTTCCCGTTCAACCTGCTGCGTCGAACTTCGGCATCCTGACGTTGGTCGACGCGCGGTAATCCCACCCCAGCCCGTCGTGCGGCACCCCGCCGCCCGCCCGCTGCCACGCCCCGAACGCACCCACCGTTACCGCCCGCGCGATCCGCTCGCCCGGACAACCATGCGGCCCCGTGCCGAAGCCGAAATTCGGCCCGGCTGCGCGGCCGGGCATGAATCGGTGCGGATCGCAGTGTACGGCCGGGTCGCGGTTGGCCGCGGCGAGCACGACGAGGATCGCGTCGCCGGCTTCGACGGTCACGCCTTCGATCGTCGTGCGCGATGCGACGAAGCGGCGCGTGTTCTGCACCGGTGAATCGAAGCGCCCGACTTCGGCGACGAATGCGTCGAGCGCGGCATCGTCCGGCACGACGTGCGCGGCGCCCGCTCCCGCCTCCCCGTTCCACGCCACCAGCGCATTGCCGAGCCACGCGGCGGTCGCCTCGCAGGTCTGCGACAGCAGTCCGACGAGATTCGCGACCATCGCGCCGCTCGCCTGCCAGCCCGACGCGCGGGCCGCCTGCTGCACCGCGGCGACGAGCGTGCCGTCGTGCGCGTGCGTCTGCGCGACACGCTCCGTCATCCGGTCGAGCAGTTGCCGCGCGGCGTCACTCGCGCGGGCCAGTGCCGCCGCGTCCGACAGCGGCGACAACGCGGCGACGAAATCGACGACCCGCGCCGCAATGTCGTCGAGCTGCGTCTCGTCGAAGCCGAGCAGATCGGCAACCGCGCAGACGGGCACCGTCATGCACCACGCATTCAGCGCGCCGGCATCGCCCGGCGCCGGCAAACGCCGCGCGGCAAGCTGCGCGGCACGGTCGCGCAGCGCAGCCGTGTCGATCGGCGCGAACGCGGTGCGCAGCGCCTGCTTCGGCACATCGTGCCGCAACGCGCCGTCGTTCATCCGGACCAGCTCACCGAACAGCGCGCCGGCCGTCGTGCCGCGCAACGCGGGCGGCACGGGTGCGTCCAGCGGGCGTACGCGGCAGGCCGGATGGCCGAGCACGGCCGTCACGGCGGCCGCGCGGCTCGCGACCCACAGGCCGAGCGTGGCGTCGAACGCGAGCGGCGGCCCGTCGACGAGCGCCGCATAGTAGGGATAGGGATCGCGGTGCGTGACCGCTGCGATGGGATCGGTCGGGTTCATGCGGACAGTATCGGCGCAGCGCGCCGCCGGAAGTTTCGGGCTGGCATGAAATGTCGCGGCGCGGGCACCGCGCGTGGCCGCATCGCGACGACAGCGGAACGTCAGGCAGCCGACCGGTAGCGATGCGACTGCATGCGCATGCGTACGCGCCCGGCCGAAATGGCGCGCGGCTCGGGCACCACCGTGTCGTGATGGAACATTTCCTGCCGGAATTCGCCGTTTTCGTCGAACCACTGGCAGATCAGCCAGTCGCCGTCGTCGAACACGACCGGCCCGGCATAGGTGACGGTCATGCGCGGCCCGCCCGTCTTCAGCGTCACGACATCGCCGACGCGAAACCTGACGCGTTGATTTTCTCGGATCGTCATCGCTCTCTCAGCATTTTTATATATCGATATTTTCAGCGGCACACCGACCGTTCTTGCGAAGGTGCCGCAGATTATCAATCAAAAAATCGGCCGGCAACTCCCGCGTAAAAAAACTCAGTGGCGGGGAAAATGCAACAATGCGCGGCATCGATGCGCACGGCGGGCGCCCGCTCGCCCGATCCGGCGCGAATTGCGCGCCAGCCCCGGTCAAACGGGCGGAATGCGGAGAATAGACGATGTATTTTGCGTCGTCACCGACGTTTAATTCGGACGCGAAATCGATTGATTATTGTCAATCAATGTTTCGGCTGGAAACGATCCCACGGTTTATTTGCGCTCATTCCCCGAACAAAACCGGTGAATTATCGGGCGACGCAAACCAGCGGTTGATATCGCGCCCGGGCACGGCCGCTTGCGTGAACGTAAACGTGCCGTCCTGCGCCATCTCCTTCGCGGCGCGCAGGAACGCGCCGAGCGCCGCCCGCGCCAGCGCGCCGCCGACGCTCACGCGCTTCACGCCGAGCGCCGCCAGTGCGTCGAGGCTCAGCAAGCCGCCCTGCAACCCCATCACGACGTTCACGGGCGCGCCGACCGCCTGCGTCACCGCCGCGATCTCGTCCGCATCGGTGATGCCCGGCGCATACAGCACGTCGGCGCCCGCATCGCGATAGGCAACGAGCCGCGCGATCGTATCGGCGAGGTCGGGGCGGCCATGCAGGTAGTTTTCGCAGCGCGCGGTCAGCGTGAACGGAAACGGCAGCGCGCGCGCCGCGTCGACGGCCGCCGCGATGCGCTCGATCGCCGCTTCGCGCGCGTAGATCGGCGCGTCGGCGCGGCCCGTCGCGTCCTCGATCGAGCCGCCGACCGCGCCGGCCTCGGCCGCGAGCCGGATCGTTTCGGCCACCGTGTCGGGCGCGTCGCCGAAGCCGTTCTCGAGATCGGCGCTGACGGGCAGGCCGCCCGCGGCGACGATCTCGGCGATGTGATCGAGCATCGCGTCGCGGTCGATCGCATTGTCGGGCTGACCTTTCGAAAACGCGTAGCCGGCACTCGTGGTCGCGAGCGCCTCGAAGCCGGCCATCGCGAGCAGGCGCGCGGTGCCGGCGTCCCACGGGTTCGGGATGATGAAGGCGCCGGCGCGCGCATGCAGGGCGCGGAACGCTTCGGCTTGGCGGGCTTGCAGGTCGGAACGGGTCATCGTGGACTCCGGAAGGAAGTTGACGGCTGAGCTTACGCCGGTCGCGCACACGACGTTTCAGTGTTCATCGAAATGTCGTCGCGCGACAGGAAAAAACCGGTGCGCCGACTGCGTGCCGGCAACCGGCAACGAGCGGGCGAGCGCCGCCGCCCGTCCGTTGCCGGCCCGTCGTCGCTTACTGCGCGGCGGGTGGACCGCCGTCGATGCCGAGCAACACGTCGGTGACGGCCTCGGAGAAACGCATCGCACGACCGTCGATCAGCACGCCGTCCGGATTCGACGGGTCCCGCGCGGCTTGCGGCACGCCGTGCGCGAGTAGCAGCCGCGCGCAAGCCTCCCAGTCGGACGCGCCGACATGCTCCGGTTCGTTGACGGATGCCCAGGACAAGGTGCCGAGCGCGTCGCTCCCGAACCCGTGCAGGTCGCGCCAGTTCGCGCCGTGCGCGAGCAGGAACGCCAGCAAGCCCGCATCGCCGCGGAACACCGCATGATTCAGCGCGCTCGCGTCCCAGTCGCCGCCGCGCGCCGCGATCGGCCAGCCCAGTTCGACCATGACCTTCACCGCGTCGCCCGAACCCCACGCGGCGGCGTCCGGCAGCAGCCGCAGCCGCTCGCCCGGCAGCGCGCCGGGCAGGTCGGGATGCCGCATCTGGATGCGCCGCGCAGCGTCGGCATCGGCGCGCGCGCAGGCCGCCACGAACGCGTCTGCCGCGTCGAGCGGCTCGTCCGCGCCGGCCGCCCGCAACAGCGCCGCGACGTCGGACAGCCCGGCCTGCATCGCCAGCCGGTACGCACTGACGCCTGTCGGGGTCCGCGCGCGCGGATCGGCACCGGCGGCCAGCAGCGCGGCGACATGGCGTGCCGAGCAGCGCACGCCGATCGCCCGCAACAATGGCGCGCCCCAGGTCTCCGCCAGCCCCGCGCCAGGCGGCTCGTTCGGGTCGCCGCCATGCGCGAGCAGCAGTTCGAGCGCGTCCGCGTCGCGCATGTCGAACGCGCGCCGCAACGCATTCGTGCCGCCTACCCGCGCGCCGTGTTCGAGCAGCACGCGCGTGCAGGCCGGATTTTCCACCGAGTGATACAGCGATTCGCCATCGTTCGGATCGGCGCCGGCTTCCAGCAGCATGGCGGTAAGCACGGGATCGCGATTGACGCCCGCCGCCCCGTACAGCGCCGACAGCGGCTCCGCTTCGTCGGGTGCGGCGAGCGAAGCCGGCGGAAAGCGGTTGCCGATCCGCTGGTTCGGATCGGCCCCGGCATCGAGCAGAAGACGCGCGCAGGCGCACAGCCTGGCGGCAAACCCGGGAATCTGCCCGAGCCGCGAATGCGTGACGGCGACCAGCGGCGGCAGCTTCAGCGCGCCGCCGGCGCGCGCGATCCAGCCGGGATCGGTGGCCAGTGCCGCCTTCACCGCGTCGAGATCGCCGGCCGCGCATGCGACGGTCGGATCGCCGGCAACGAGATCGGGATGGTCGAGCAGCAGTTGCGCGGCGACGCGCGGCCGGGGCGCGTCGTAGCCGCCGGTCACGTCGCCGCCGTACGCCAGGTCGAGCCAGCGCCGGATCAGTTGCGACCGCTGTTGCCCCGCCAGCGCATGCGTTTCGACGAACGCGCCGAGATCGGCCCATGAAGCAAAGCCGTACTCGCGCGCAATGCAGGATTGCGCGTCGTGCAGCCGGAGTCCGAGCGCGAGCGCTTCGTCGTGCGTGCGGTTCGCGGCAGCAGGGAGAAACCGGACAAAGCGCGCGACGGCATCGGCGTCACCCTGCCGGTACAGGCGCAACAATGCCTTGGCCTGCTTTTTCAGATGATCGGGATTGGCCCTGGGAGGCAGCTTTTTCATGCGAATCCTCGTGCAGTCATGGCCGAAGGTCCGCAATACCGCCAGCACAAAGGACAGGTGGAAAGCTGAATTTGCTGCGACAGGTGGGTTCAACCCTTTCCGCGGACCCGGAAGCGACCTGCATCGCTGACCGGTATCCTAGGCGACGGCCGGCGACCTCGTCAACCGCGGCGCGCCATGCGGCGGCGGCGCTCAGCCCGCGGCCAACCGCTTGGTCAGGAAAATGCGCGAGTGTCCGGCTGGATAATCCGGCAGTTCGCCGAAGCGGACATAGCCGCGTTTCTCGTAGAACGGCCGCGCCTGGAAGTCGAACGTGTCGAGCCACACGCCGTGGCATCCGCGCGCGACGGCTTCCGCCTCGGCCAGATCCATGATGCGCGTGCCCGCGCCCTGGCCGCGCGCGGCCTCGGGCACCACGAGCAGGTCGACATGCAGCCAGCCGTAAGCCGTGCTGCCCCACAGGCCACCGACCACCGCGCCTTCGCCATCGGTCACGACCACGGCCAGCGCACGGAAGTCGTTCGGGCCTGCCTGGCTTTCGTTGAACCGGACGAGCGGCGCGACGATCTGCTTGCGAACGTTCGCGTCGCCTGCGTCCGTCACCTCATATGTGAACGTCATCGGTTGAATCCGCTTGAATCGAAAATAACAAGGAAGTGTTGAAGCCGCACGTACCGCGTCAGACGACGTAAGCGCCCTTCGCGTGCAGTTCCGCTTCCGTGCGTTCGAGCGCGGCGATCGCATCGCTGCCTTCGAGCGCCAGCAACTGCGCGACCAGCGCTTCGGCCATCGCGTGTGCGGCCACCAGCGACGGGAAGAACGACGGGCTGTCGTGCGTGAAGATCAGCTGCGCATCCGCGTGCAGCGCAATCGGCGACACCGCGCTGTCGGTGATCGCGACGATCCGGCTGCCCTGCGCCTTCGCGGCCTGCGCGACGCGCGTCGCTTCCTGCGAATACGGCGCGAAGCTGACGACGACGGTCACGCTCTGCTTCGCGATCGTCCGCAGCTCCATCTCGAGCGAACCGGCGACGCCGTTGAGCAGCGACACGGTCGGACGGAACAGCCGGTAGCCGTA
This sequence comes from Burkholderia sp. AU30198, assembly GCF_020419825.1. NCBI lineage: Bacteria > Pseudomonadati > Pseudomonadota > Betaproteobacteria > Burkholderiales > Burkholderiaceae > Burkholderia > Burkholderia sp. AU30198. The sequence continues at coordinate 398,973 of NZ_JAIZSA010000002.1, forward strand.
CACGAAACCGAATGCGACCGGATAGCACGAGCGAAACCCCGCGACATGCACGTGCGACGCCTTGCGGATCAGTTTCGCGGCATCGGCGAGCGCGTGCTCGTTCTGCGCGGCCGTGGCCGACAGGTTGTGTTGTTGCGCGGCGAGCAGGTCGTGCGCGAGCGACGCCTTCGCGTCGGGCCGCACGAGCGAGCGCGCCCGCTGCGTGAGCGGCTCGGGGCGCGTGCGCACGCGCGCGACGCACAGGTCGCGCAGCTCGTTCCAGCCGGGGAAGCCGAATTGCTGCGCGAGCCGCACGAGCGACGCGGGCTGCACTTGCGCGCGCTGCGCGACCTTGCGCATCGACGAGGTGGCGACTTCGTCGGGATGATCGAGCAGGAAGGCAGCGCCCGCCTGGAATTGCGGGCTCAGCTCGGAAAATTGCGTCCGGATCCGGGACGCGAGTTCGTCGAAATTGGCGGCCATCTTGGTGGGAACGGGAACCGGTCGTCCATGGTATCACCGGCCCCGCGCGCACCGGTCAGCGCAGCACTTCGACGTGATCGGCGTCCACCTTCACGCTGCCCGACCATTTGCGCTCGAATTCACCGGTCACCTTCACGTCGTTCTTGTCGGTGACGGGCTGGCCGGCCGCCCACAGCTTGTGGTCGATCTCGACGCGGATCGTGCCGGTCGCATCGGCGAATTCGTAATCCTCGCCGCCGACATGCTTGACGATGCGGCCCTGCAACTGCACGTGCTGGTCGTCCTTGCCGTTCGCGAGCAGTTCCTTCACTGTCGTCGTGGTCAACGTGGACGGCCCCGTGTATTGCGCGTAGACGGCGGCGGGCAGCGTGGCGAGCGCGACTGTCAGGATTCTGGCCAGGTATTTCATGATCTCGTTCCTCTTTTTCGATGTGACGCCGCGCCCCGTTGAACGCGACGGCGCCAGATTACGGACCGTAAGATTAAGCAAACCTGAAGGTCGCGCCGAGGCGACACGGTGCCGCATTGGACGAGTACGAAGGCGCGACGCGTGCCGCCCGCATTTAAGGTCCACCTAAGACACGGGCGCTTATCATGGGAACCCCGGGTGCCACGGCACCCCGTTGAAGAGACACCAATTCATGCGCGTATTGCTCGTCGAGGACGATCCGCTGATCGGCAGCGGGCTCGAACAGGGCCTCAAACAGGAAGGCTTCGCGGTCGACTGGGTGAAGGACGGCGACGCCGCGTCGCTCGCGCTGCGCGCGACCGGCTACGGCCTGCTGCTGCTCGATCTCGGGCTGCCGAACCGCGACGGCCTGTCGGTGCTCGCCGCGCTGCGCCGCCGCGACGAAAACCTGCCCGCGATCATCATCACCGCGCGCGACGGCGTGCCCGACCGCATCGCGGGCCTCGACAGCGGCGCGGACGACTATCTCGTCAAGCCGTTCGAGCTCGACGAGCTGCTCGCCCGCATCCGCGCGGTCACCCGCCGCCACGCGGGCCGCGCGCAGACGACGCTCGTGATCGGCCCGCTGCGGCTCGACCCCGTCAAGCACGTCGTCTGGCTCAATGACGATGAAGTGCCGCTGTCGCCGAAGGAGTTCGTGCTGCTGCACGAGCTGATGCGCGACCCGGGTGCAGTGATTTCGCGCGAGCAGTTCGAGGAGCGGCTGTACAGCTGGGGCGAGGAAATCGAGAGCAACGCCGTGCAGGTGCATATCCACAACCTGCGCAAGAAACTCGGCCACGACATGATCCGCACGGTACGCGGCGTCGGCTACCGGATCGGTGACGGCGCATGACGCACATGCAACGCGCGGTCGCACGCTGGCGCAGCGCGTCGCTGCGGCGGCGCCTGCTGATGTGGCTGATGCCGGCCGCGTGCGTGATCGGCCTCGTCGCGAGCGCGGGCACCTACTGGGGCGCACTGCGCGAGCTCGACGACCTGCTCGACGACCAGATGCGCAGCATGTCGAAGCAGATCGTCGTCGGCCCGAACGGCGAGCTGTCGTTCAGCGACCACGCCAACGGCAAGCACGGCTTCGAAGCGAGCGACCCCGACGCCGTGCTGCTGCAGGTCTGGCGCAACGGCACGCTCGTGTATTCGACCGACCGCGATTCGAAACTGCCGCCGCCCGAGCAGAAAGGCATCGCAAGTGTCGACGTCGGCGGCCAGCCGTGGCGCACCTATGTGACCGAGCGCGGCGGCACGACGATCCGGCTCGCGCAGGCACGCCATGCACGCTGGGAAGCGATCGCGGGCATCGCCGTACACCTGCTGTGGCCGGTGTTCTCGATGCTGCCGCTGCTCGCGATCGGCCTGTGGTTCGGCATCGGCGCCGGGCTGCGGCCGCTGCGTTCGATTGCATCCGGCCTCAAACGCAGGAATGCGAACAATCTGGAACCGGTCGACGTCGGCTCGATGCCGAACGAAGTCCGGCCGCTCGCTGAAGCGATCAACGATCTGCTCGCGCGCCTCGACCGCTCGTTCACGCTGCAGCGGCACTTCATCGCCGATGCCGCGCACGAATTGCGCACGCCAATCATGGGGCTGTCGATCCAGTCGCAGTTGCTGCGGCGCGCGTCGACCGCCGAGGAACGCGAGCACATCCTCGCGCAGATCCAGGCGGGCACGACACGCCTCGGCCACCTCGCCGAGCAGCTGCTGACACTCGCGCGCCTCGAACCCGATGCGCAGGCGGCGGCTTCCGCGTCGACGCCCGTCGATCTCGCCGCGCTGTGCCGGTCGGTGGTATCGGATCGCACGCGCGTCGCCGACGCGCACCGGATCGATCTCGGCGCGATCGTGTCGACGCCCGTGATGACGTCGGGCAATGCCGACACGCTGCGCGTGCTGCTGAACAACCTCGTCGACAACGCGATCCGCTATGCGGGCGACGGCGCGCGTGTCGACGTGTCCGCGCGGCTCGACGGCACGACGCCCGTGCTCGAAGTCGCCGACGACGGCCCCGGGATCCCGGAAGCCGAACGCACCGACGTGTGGGAGCGCTTCTATCGCGGCGAGGGCGCGCAGGCCGTCACGTCGTCGGGCAGCGGGCTCGGGCTGTCGATCGTCAAGCGGATCGCCGAACAGCATAGCGCGACGGTCGCGCTTGGCACCACGCGCAGCGGACGCGGGCTGACCGTCACGGTGCGCTTTCCGCCGCCGGCCTGACGCGCGGGCGGCGGGCAGCTTTTCCACAGATTGTGTTGGCAAGCTTGTGGACAACCGTCCATTAACGGCATCAAGCCATTGATCGGAAAGGGTTTGTCGGTCGTGCGCGGCAAATGCGCCAGCCCGGGGCAGCGCCGCGCCCGGATCAGTTGTCGACGACGCTCCGCTCGACCCGCAGGCCGGTCGAGGTTTCGAGGATGCTGGCGTGCTCCCTCACGACGCAAAACAGGCGGCCCGCGGGATAGTCGTCCGGCCTTTGCCGGGTCCGATCCTCGGTGTGAACGATCACGGTACCGTTGAGCGGATGCGCGCCAACGTGTTCACCCATGAAATAGAGCTGACCGTTCAGCTGGTAGTAGCCATTCCCGAGGTACCAGAACGAATCGCTCCCCGTCGCGATCCGGTCGGCGCCCAGGTAGATCCCGTCGCCTTTCCTGACGATCGGGTAGAACAGCAAGCCGATTTTCGATTCGATGATCGTGTAGTGATTGGCGCGGATGTCGTCGATCACCTTGTCGCGCAGTTCGTCTTTCATGCGTTCGGTCTTGCCGAAGTACGCGGTCTCGTACCTGGCCGGGATGCACGCATGCGCGAGCATGCCACATGCCAGCGCCACCAACGGCACGGCGATCTTGTTCCAGATCGCGCTCACTGATTTCTCTCCAGGTTCCTTATTGTTGGCCTGCAATCCGACACGGCAAATGTTACCGGTGCCGGATCGCGTTGCCAGTTTACCCACCCGGCCACGTTCAGCGACGTTCATTCGTCTAATTGACAACCAGTTGTCTATTACGTAAAGTAGTTGTCAATTCATCCCGCATCCCGAACATGACGAAATCCGCGAAGTTGACCACCGTCGCGCTGTCCGTATTCCGGTTGAACGGCCTGCTGATCGAATGGGGCAACACCTTTGCCGGGCCGCACGGCCTGACCAGTGCGCGCTGGCAGGTGCTGGGCGCCATCTCGCTGGCGCCGGAATCCCCGAACATCCCGCAGATCGCCGACGCGATGGGCATCACGCGGCAGGCGGTGCTGAAACAGATCAACGTGCTGACCGACGAAGGGCTGGTGCAATCGCTGCCCAATCCGGCGCACAAGCGCTCCCCTTTGTACACGCTGACGCCTCGCGGCGAGGCGGCCTATCAGGCCGTGGTCACGCAGTGGCAGCAGCATGTCCGCGACATCGCCGGCGACTTCAGTTCGGCTGACCTGGACGCGGCGATCCGCGTCCTGTCGGCGATGTCCAGCGCGCATGGCGCCGATGCGCCGACGTGAGCGCTCAAGCGCCCCCTCCCCCTCACCCGAAGGAGTTCACATGCCTCATTTCAAGCCGATGGATCCGGCCTTTCCGATCCAGCAACAGATCGCGATCGACGCGGAGCCGGTCGTCCTCGTCAACGTGTTCACGTTGGCCGCCGCCGACGAAGCGGACTTTCTCGCCGTGTGGAAGGACGATGCCGAATTCATGAAACGGCAGCCGGGATTCATCTCGACCCAACTGCATCGCGCGCTCGGTGACAGTCCGACTTACCTGAACTACGCGATCTGGGAATCGACCGAAGCGTTTCGCGCGGCCTTCACCCATCCGGAGTTCGTCGCCAAGCTGTCGGCCTATCCGTCGTCCGCCGTCGCGAGCCCGCACCTGTTCCAGAAAGTCGGCGTGGCCGGTATCTGCACTGCATGAGTGCACGCGCGAAGCGGGGCAACGCGTGGCATTCGCGGGTGTGCTGCGTGTCGCTCGCACACCCGGAGTTCTCCACAGAAAATGTTGGCAAGCTTGTGGATATCCTGCGCACCGCACCGCTAAGCCCTTGATCCGATGGACTTTGGCACGCGTGATGCAGACGAAGCCCCGTCGAGGGCCATCACGTATGCCGCGTCGCCGCACTTCGCGTCACGACGCCACGCCGATGCACGTCGACGTCGGCGCACACGTGCCCGCCAGGCGCGACGCCACTTACCCACAGATTTTGTTGGCAAGCTTGTGGATATCCTGCGCAAGCCTGCGCTAACCCGTTGATCGGCCTACGGTTCATGCGCGGCGTCACGGTTGCGGCACCCTGCGCTCCGGGCAGGCGCGCAGGCGGACGATCCCGCGCAACAGCAGCACGCTGCTGTCGCCTTGACGCTCGCGCCCGTCACGCGTCAAGATCACGCGAGCCGCATGCGGCCGCGCATCGCCGGCTGCGCGCGACGGCTCAACGGCCCGGCCGTTCCGCCGGTGCCGCACCACGACACATCACTCCGAGGAAGACCATGGAACACTTCACCGCGTTGCAGTGGGTCGTCTCACTCGTGCTCGTCGCCGTCGTCATCTATCCGTATGTCCGCATCGTGCGGCGTACCGGTCATTCGGGCTGGTGGATCCTGACGATGTTCGTCCCGGTCCTGAACTTCATCATGTTGTGGGTGTTCGCGTTCGCGCGCTGGCCCACCGTCGACGATCGGCAGCCCTGACCGTCGCCATCGCGGCCGCATGGCTTGTCCACAGATTTTGTTGGCAAGCATGTGGATAGCCTGCGCATACCCCGGGCAAGCGCTTGATCCGAAAGACTTTGTCCGCGCCGCTTCAAATGCGGCACGCGGCCGGGAAAATGCCGCTCACCCACCCGTTCGCCAGGTGACGGGGCGCCTTCCGCGCATGCGCACCGGCTTGTCCACAGATTTTGTTGGCAAGCATGTGGATAGCCTGCGCATACGCCGGGCAAGCGCTTGATCCGAAAGACTTTGTCCGCGCCGCTTCAAATGCGGCACGGCGGCTTGCGCCACGCCGGACGCGGCCGCGCGCGAGCTTGTCCACAATTTTTGTTGGCAAGCATGTGGATATCCTGAGCATGCGTGACCTAAGTCGTTGATCGCACAACGTTTGCTCACGCGGGTCACGGCTGCGGCACGGCGTGCATGCGGATCGCGTCACGCACGCCACGCCGTACCGCCCTGCTCAACCGAACGCCGTGGCCACGACGCTCGCGACGCCCGCGATCACGTCGTCCTTCGCGCTCGCGTCGGCGCTCGCCTGCGTGTAGTACACGACCAGCACGATCGGCGCACGCGACGGCGACCACACGACACCCGCGTCGTTGGTCGTCCCGTAGTCGCCGGTGCCCGTCTTGTCGGCGACCGTCCATCCCGCCGGCACGCCGGCACGGATCCGCTTGCCGCCCACCTTGTTGCCGCGCATCCACGTGACGAGCTGCGCACGCTGCGCGGCCGGCAGCGCATCGCCGACCATCAGCGCGCGCATGCTCGCGGCCATCGCGGACGGCGTCGTCGTGTCGCGCTGGTCGCCCGGCAGCGCGGTATTCAGTTCGGTCTCCCATCGATCGAGGCGGAATGCGCGGTCGCCGATCGAGCGCGCGTAGGCCGTTACCGCCGACGGGCCGCCGAGCAGCTTCATCAGCAGGTTCGCCGCCGAGTTGTCGCTGTACTGGATCGCGGCCTCGCACAGCGCGGCGACCGTCATGCCGTCGTCGACATGCTTCTCCGACACCGGCGAATACTTGACGAGGTCGGCCTTGGTATACGTCACGCGCTGTTGCAGCAACGCCGGGCGCTTGATGCTCTGCGCCAGCACCGCCGCGCTCAGCATCGCCTTGAACGTGCTGCAGAACGGGAAGCGCTCGTCGGCACGATGCACCAGGCGCCGGCCGCTCGCGGTGTCGATGGCGCATACGCCGAGGCGGCCACCCGCGTCGCGTTCGAGGCGGGCAAACGTCGCAGCGGCCGCTACCGCGGTCACGTCCGGCGTGGCGGCCTCGTCCGGCGCGGCTGCCTGCGTCGATGCGCACGCGCCGACGGTCAAGGCGAGCGGCACCGTCGCGGCAGCCAACAGCAGGGTTCGACGTCTGGATGAGTAAGTCATGTCGGTTGTCTCGTGGTGGAATGGAGGCGAAATGGTGTTGAGCACGCCAGGCCGGCGAGACAGCACTATCGACACTTTACGGTTACCTGACAAGCAACGATAATTGAGCGCTGACAAAAGAAATTCTTATGACCAAGCTCCGCCCTCATCTTCCGCTCAATGCGCTGCGCGCGTTCGAATCGTCGGCGCGCCACCTGAACTTCACGCGCGCCGGCCTCGAGCTGAGCGTGACCCAGGCCGCAGTCAGCCAGCAGGTGCGCTCGCTCGAGGAGCGGCTCGGCTGCACGCTGTTCACGCGGCTGCCGCGCGGCCTCGGGCTCACCGACGAAGGGCGCGCGCTGCTGCCGGTGCTGAGCGACGCGTTCAGCCGCATCGAGACGGTGCTCAAGCAGTTCGACGGCGGGCGCTTCCACGAGGTGCTGTCGCTCGGCGTCGTCGGCACCTTTGCCATAGGCTGGCTAATGCCGCGCTTGAAGCAGTTCGGCGATACGCACCCATTTGTCGAGCTGCGGCTGCGAACCAACAACAACGTCGTCGATCTCGCCGCCGAGGGCCTCGACTTCGCGATCCGTTTCGGGGAAGGCAACTGGCCGACGACGCGCAACGAGCGCCTGCTCGACGCGCCGCTCACCGCGCTGTGCGCGCCGGATATCGCGCGGCGCCTCGCGCAGCCGGCCGATCTCGCGAACGAAACGCTGCTGCGCTCGTACCGCACCGACGAATGGCTCGGCTGGTTCGAGGCCGCGCAGCTCGCACCGTGGGCGGTCAACGGGCCCGTGTTCGATTCGTCGCGGCTGATGGTCGAGGCCGCGATGCAGGGCGCGGGCGTCGCTCTCGCGCCGGCGTGCATGTTCGCGCGCGAACTGCGGCTCGGCCTGCTCGCGCGGCCGCTCGACATCGACGTGTGCGCCGGCGGCTACTGGCTCACCTCGCTGAAGTCGAAGCCGCTCACGCCGGCAATGACGCTCTTTCGCGACTGGATCGTGGCCGAAGCGGCCGAGGCCGAGCAGGCCGAATGACACGGCCCCGCTTGTCCACAGAAAGTGTTGGCAAGGATGTGGATATCCTGGGTACCCGGGACCTAAGCCCTTGATCGCGCACGAATTAGCGCGCCGACGCAGACATCGGGCAGCCCGTGTGCACGGGCTTCGCACGCCGGCCTCCAGCGGCCCGATCCTCAACTGTCACGACGCAATCGATTGCGAGTTATCCACAGAATATGTTGGCAAGCCTGTGGATATCCTTCCAATGCGGCGCGTAACACCCTGATACAAAAGGGGATTCAATACAGGAACCTTGCAAGGTCAACCGTGTGGCAGCGCAAGCGCTTTTGCACGGCACGCGCCGTGCACCCGGTCGGAGGCCGGCCGGTTCTCCACAGATTGTGTTGGCAAGCTTGTGGATATCCTGCGCATCGGCCGCCTAACTCATTGAGCGCACGGGGTTTTATGCTGCTTCTGCAGAATCGGGCAGCGCCGGCGCAGCCCGTGCGGCAAGCGCCGGCGCCCTCCGCGCATCAATGCCGGTCAAGCCCGCCGCGCAATTCGCTCGCCTTGTCGCGCAGCGCCTCGTAGCCCGAGCGTGCATGCTCGGGCAGGTCGGGATCGCCGATCAGCGCGCCGAGCGTTTCGATCAGGCTGAACAGGATGCCCTTCGCCGCGCCGACCGCGATGCTCTGCGATTCGATCGACTTGTGCAGGTGGTCGACCGCCGCTTCCAGATTCTCGAGCTTGTGCTCGCTGTCGTCGGGCCGGTTGTCGGTCGTCATCGTCTACCTCCGCCATCGTTCAAGGGTCATGTCACGATTCTATGCCGCTGCGCGCGAACGTGGCGCGACATCGCGCAACGTTCCCTCAACGTACATGCCGCGCCGCGCTACAGCACCGCGACCACCTTCACGCGGCCCGGCTGCTCCGCCGATGCAACCACCTGGCCGTCGACGCGGCGGAACGTGAGCGACACGGTTTCGTCGCCGACGCGCAGCGCGTCGATCCGCAGCCAGTCGACGCCTTCCGGCAGCGCCGGGCGCTCGACCCGCACCTCGTGGCGCGACGCGTCGATGCTCACGCCGAGGCAGGCCTGCAGCATCATGAACGGCGCACCGGCCGCCCACGCTTGCGGCAGGCAGGCCACCGGATACGCGGTCGGCGGTTCGCCGCGCCGGCGCGGGAACCCGCAGAACAGTTCGGGCAGGCGCATCTCGAAGCTCACCGCCGCCTCGAACAGCGCGCGCAGCAGGTTCACCGCGGCCGTCTTGTCGCCGTAGCGCGCCAGCCCGCGTGCGATCAGCGCATTGTCGTGCGGCCACACCGAGCCGTTGTGATACGCCATCGGATTGAAGCGCGGCTGGCCGGCAGCGAGCGTGCGGATGCCCCAGCCCGTCTGGAACAGCGTCGAGCCGAGTACGCCGGCGACCGCCGCGCCACGCTCGGCGTCGGGCAGCCCGAACGCGAGCAGGTGGCCCGCGTTCGATGCGAACACGCGGCACAGGTCGCCATGGCCGTCTAGCGCGATGCCATAGAAATCGCCTTCCGGCATCCAGAACAGCGCGTCGACCTGCTCGCGCAGCGTCTTCGCACGCAACGCGTAGCGCGTCGCGTCGGCCGCGTGGCCGCGCCGGTGCGAGCACATCGACATCGCATCGAGTGCCGCGCACGCATACGCCTGCACTTCGACGAGCGCGATCGGCCCGTCCGGGAAGCGGCCGTCCGCGTGGAACACAGAATCGTGGCTGTCCTTCCAGCCCTGGTTCGCGAGGCCGCGCTCCGACGTGCGCTGATAATCGAGCAGTCCGTAAGGATTGCGGTCGCACTTGTCGATCACCCATTGCGCGGCGCGCTCGAGCGCGGGCCACAGCTCGTCGATCAGCGCATCGTCGCCGGTGCGTTCGACATACGCGCCCGCGAGCACGATGAACAGCGGAGTCGTGTCGACACCGCCGTAGTACAGCGCGAACGGCACCTCGCCCGTCGCGGCCATCTCGCTGCGGCGGAACTCGTGCATGATCTTGCCGGGCTCCGCGTCGCGGAACGCGGAAGTCTCGCGCGCCTGGTGCTCGGCCAGGAACCGCAGCACGCCGCGCGCGAGCGACGGCTGCAGCCACAGCATCTGCAGCGACGTGATCACCGCGTCGCGGCCGAACGGCGTCGAGAACCACGGAATGCCCGCATACGGGTACGGCCCCGTGTCGAGCTGGGTCGTGAGCAGCCCGAGATCCGCGAGCGAACGGTCGAGCCATGCGTCGAACAGCGGATTGCCGGTGTTCACGCGCGCCATCGATTCGCGCCGCGCGCGCATTTCGCGGTGCACGCCGACGAGCGCGGTACGCAGCGCGACGCGGCCGCATCCCGGCGCTTCCGCATGCACCGGGCCGAGCGTTGCGTCGACGGTCAGGTAGATCGACACGCAGGCCTGCGCGGCAATCGTCAGCGTGTAGTCGGCACGATCGACCGACAGCGCGTCGGGCGCCGGCGAGAAATGCACGGTCACGTTGCGCTCGACGCTGTCGAGGCCGTCGTAGCGCAGCTGCACCGCGCCCGCGTCGACGCGCGGCGCAACGACCGTGCCGCGCTTCGGGCGCTGCGTGCCGCGCACCTCGAACATGTCCTTGAAATCGGCCGCGAACGACAGCGACAGCGGCACCTCGGCTTCGCTCATGCCGTAGTTCGTCAGCGTCAGCGCTTCGTAAAGCACGTCACCCGCGAGCACGCGCATCCGCTCGATGTGGATCACGCCCTCGGGCGTTTCGTGGCCGCCGAGCGGCGGCAGCGGGCGGTTCGTCAGGTGCGCGGTGAACGACGCGTTATCGGCACTCGTCGCGCCCGACAGCAGCGACGGCGCGCGGCCGCCGAAGGTCAGGCGCCACTTCGACAGCACGCGCATGTCGTCGACGAACAGGCCGTCGTCATGACCGCCGATGTCGCCGAGCGCGTCGCTGACCACGAACGCGTCACCGGATTTCAGGACGTACTGGTTGTTGCGCGCCAGTACCTGCGGATCGGCTTCGGGCGCGATGAATGCGGGGGCCGACGCTGGGGTCGGTGCAGCAGGCGCGACTGGCGGCGCCTGGGTCGTCGTGGCTTCGGCGTGATTCGGCATCGATGCTCCTGTGTCGGGTCGCAACGCGCGGCGCGTCGCGTGTTTCGCACAGGATAGGACAGAACGGGGGACGTGCGCAGCGACGAAAAAGACGCGACACCCTGCGACGTGGTCGTCGCCGCAGGGCATCGCGCGGGCACGTCAGGCGCCGGTCAGAATTTCCACAGGATGTTGCCGAGGATGGCGTTGTCGCGCACGCCGCTGCCGTACTGGCCGCTGTACGTGAGGCCGAGCGTCAGGCGCTTCGTGATGTTCGCGTCGATGCCGGCCTCGAGCACGGCGCTGTCGCGTGCAATCGGCACGCCCGATACCTGGAACGATGTTCCGCCGTTCGCGAACGTGAACGCCGACGACGGCCGAACGTTGCCGAACGCATGCCGCCAGCCGACCGTCCCGCGCGCGGTGAACGTGCCGCTCGCCATCGCGCCGAGCTGCGACGCCGCGCGCAAACCGAGCGTCGAGAAGCCGACGTGGGTCGTCTCGCCGCCGGCACGCAGCGCGGCCGCACCACCGGTTTCCGAATAGCCGTCGGTATGCAGGTTCACATACGCGAGGCCCGCAAACGGTTCGATCGCCACCGGCCCGACCGGCAGCGCGTAGCCGACTTCACCGAACACCTGCGCCGAATTCGCGTCGTAGCCGGCCGAGTCGTGATCGGAGAAGCCCGCGAAGCCCGGGGAACGGTCGCTGTTGATCCGGTACCACGTGTACGACGCGCCGCCGCGCACGCCGAGCGCACCGTACTGCGCGCCGCCGTACAGCGACAGGTAGTAGCTGTTCACCGACGCCGACGAGCTCTGGTCGTTGTCGAGCGAGCTGTGCGTGACACCCGCGGCCAGACCCGCCCGCCACTTGTCGTTGAGCGCCATGTCGGCACCGGCGATGAAGCCGGTCATGCTGCGGTTGATCGTCGACGCGTTGCCGTCGCCGGTGAGCCGGCTGCGGCCGCCGAACGCCTGCCCCCAGACGACCGGCTGGTAAGGCGTACCGCCGTAGCAGCCCTCACGCGAGCCGATCCGGCTCTCCGGCGGCAGCGTCGGGTCGACCGCGCCGGCCGTGTTGTCGCCACACAAGGCTGCGCCGCCCGACGACAGCGCGGCGAGCGGGCCCGATCCGGGCGCGAGGCCCTGGCGGACGCGATCGGTCACCGCGTCGCGCACATAGCGGCTGTCGAGCAGCAGCATGCTCTTCAGGCTCGCCTGCAGTTCGCCGTCGAGCAGCCCGTAGGCGCGGCGCGCGGTCGCCACATCGGTCGTCAGCACCGCGTCGTACAGCGGGTTGCCGGCGCCGAGCCCGCCGAGCGCGGTCGCGACCGAGCGCTGGTTGGGCGTCGTCGCGACGTCGGGCAGCGACGTGCCGTTCTCGACCAGCCGCAGGTACACGTGATTCGGGTCGTAGCTGAGCGTCGGCGCGAGGAACGCGTAGTTCGCATTCACCTGGCTGAACGCGCCCTGCACGCCCGACGCCGCGGTCACGATCGTGTAGGTCGTGCTCGGCTGGTAGCCGCTCTGGTTCGCGAGCACCTGCACGGTGCCGCCGTTCAGCGTCGCCGTGCCGCCCGACGCGAGGCTGCCGCTTTGCTGCGGCGAGGCCGCGACCTGGAACGTCGAACCCGGCTGGAACGTCACGTTGCCGCCGACGTTCAGCGCCGCGCCCGGCTGCGGCGCGGCCGCCGTCGCGCCGCCCTGCACCACGAGGCCGCCGATCGTGCCGGTGCCCGTGACCGTCGCACCGTTCTGCACGGTCACGGTCGACTGGCCGAGCGAACCGTTGACGGCGAGCGTGCCCGCGCTGACCGTGGTCGGGCCGCTCAGCGTGCTGGTGCCCGTCAACGTCAGTTGCCCGCTTCCGGCCTGCGTCAGCGAACCCGCGCCGGACAGCACGCTTGCCATCGTCACGTTGCCGGATTGATTGACGATCAGCGCGCCGTTGTCGACGACATTGCCGGCGACGCTGCCCGACGTGCCGCCGTTGCCGAGTTGCAGCGCGCCACCGGCCGCGATCGTCGTGCCGCCCGTGTAGGTGTTCGCCCCCGTCAGCGTCTGAATACCGGTGCCGGCGATCGTCACGCCGCCCGCCCCGCCGATCGTCTCGCCGAAGCTGCCGTTGCCGCTCCCGTTCAACGTCAGCGCATTGGCGCCGAGATTGACGGTCGCGCCGGCCGCGCCGTTCAACGTGCCGATCGTCTGCGCGCCGGTCGCACCGCTCACGTCGAACGTCGCCCCCGTCCCCGCGAGATTCACCGCGCTACCCGATGCCAGGCTGCCGCCCGCGCCGAGTGCCAGCGTGCTGCCGCCGTTGATGGTCGTGCCGCCGGTGTAGGTGTTCGCGCCCGTCAGTGTTTGCGTGCCCGTGCCGGCGAACGTCACGCCGCCCGTGCCACCGATCGCACCGCCGAATGTGCCGTTGCCGCTGCCGGTCAACGTGAGCGCATTCGTGCCCAGGTTCACGTTCGTGCCGACGCTGCCGCTCAGTGCACCAATCGTCTGTGCGCCCGTCGCGCCACTCACGTTGAACGTCGCGCCCGTGCCGGCGAGATTCACCGCGCTGCCCGACGCGAGGCTGCCACCTGCGCCGAGTGCCAGCGTGCTGCCGCCGTTGATGGTCGTGCCGCCGGTGTAGGTGTTCGCGCCCGTCAACGTTTGCGTGCCGGTGCCGGCGAACGTCACGCCGCCCGCGCCGCCGATCGCGCCGCCGAAGGTGTTGTTGCCGCTGCCGGTCAACGTGAGTGCATTCGTGCCCAGGTTCACGTTCGTGCCCGCCACGCCATTCAATGCGCCGAGTGTCTGTGTGCCCGTCGCGCCGCTCAGGTTGAACGTGGCGCCCGCGCCGGCCAGATTCACCGCGCTGCCCGACGCGAGGCTGCCGCCCGCACCCAGCGCCAGCGTGCTGCCGCCGTTGATCGTCGTGCCGCCGGTGTAGGTGTTCGCGCCCGTCAGTGCTTGCGTGCCCGTGCCCGCGAACGTCACGCCACCCGTGCCGCCAATCGCGCCGCCGAATGTCCCGCCGCTTCCGCTCAACGTCAGGGTGTTGCCACCGAGATTCACGTTCGTGCCGGCCGCGCCGTTCAACGCGCCGAGTGTCTGCGCGCCCGTCGCGCCGCCCAGGTTGAACGTCGCGCCCGTGCCAGCGAGATTCACCGCGCTACCCGATGCCAGGCTGCCGCCCGCACCCAGCACCAGCGTGCTGCCACCGTTGATCGTCGTGCCACCCGTGTAGGTGTTCGCACCCGTCAGCGTCTGCGTGCCGGTGCCCGCGAACGTCACAGCGCCCGTGCCGCCGATCGTCCCGCCGAACGTATTGTTACCGCTGCCGTTCAGCGTCAGCGCATTCGCGCCCAGGTTCACGTTCGTGCCGGCCGCGCCGGTCAGCGCACCGAGCGTCTGCGCGCCCGACGCGCCGCTGAGGTTGAACGTCGCGCCGGTGCCGGCCAGATTCACCGCGCTGCCCGATGCGAGGCTGCCGCCCGCACCCAGTGCCAGCGTGCTGCCGGCACCGATCATCGTGCCGCCCGTGTAGGTGTTCGCGCCCGTCAGCGTCTGCGTGCCGGTGCCCGCGAACGCCACGCCGCCGGTGCCGCCGATCACGCCGCCGAATGTGCCGTTGGCGCTGCCGGTCAGCGTCAGCGCATTCGCACCGAGATTCACGTTCGTGCCCGTGACGCCGCTCAGCGTACCGAGTATCTGCATGCCCGTCGCGCCGCTCAGGTTGAACGTCGCACCCACGCCGGCGAGATTCACCGCGCTGCCCGACGCGAGGCTGCCGCCCGCACCCAACGCCAGCGTGCTGCCGCCGTTGATCGTCGTGCCGCCCGTGTACGTGTTCGCACCCGTCAGCGTTTGTATGCCGGTGCCCGCGAACGTCACGCCCCCCGTGCCGCCAATCGCACCGCCAAACGTGCCGCTGGCCGTTCCGCTCAACGTCAGCGCGTTCGCGCCGAGGTTCACGTTCGTGCCGGCCGCGCCGTTCAACGCGCCGATCGTCTGCGCGCCCGATGCACCGCTCAGGTTGAACGTGGCGCCCGTGCCGGCCAGATTCACTGCGCCGCCCGACGCGAGACTGCCGCCCGCACCCAGCGCCAACGTGCTGCCACCGTTGATCGTCGTGCCGCCCGTGTACGTGTTCGCGCCGGTCAGCGTCTGCGTGCCGGTACCCGCGAATGTCACACCACCGGTGCCGCCGATCGCCCCACCGAACGTGCCGTCGGTGCTGCCGTTCAGCGTCAGCGCATTCGCGCCGAGGTTCACGTTCGTGCCGGCGACACCGCTCAGCGTGCCGAGCGTCTGCGCGCCCGATGCACCACTCAGGTTGAAGGTCGCGCCCGTGCCGGCCAGATTCACAGCACCGCCCGACGCGAGGCTGCCGCCCGCGCCCAGTGCCAACGTGTTGCCCGTGTCGATCGTCGTGCCGCCCGTGTACGTGTTCGCACCGGTCAGCGTCTGCGTACCGGTGCCGGCGAACGTCACGCCACCGGTGCCGCCAATTGCCCCGCCGAACGTGCCGCTGGCGGTCCCGCTCAGCGTCAGCCCGTTCGCGCCCAGATCCACGTTCGTACCGGCTGCGCCGTTCAACGCGCCGATCGTCTGCGCGCCCGATGCGCCGCTCAGGTTGAACGTCGCGCCCGCGCCGGCGAGATTCACCGCGCCCGTTGCGGCCAGGCTGCCGCCCGCACCGAGTGCCAGCGTGCTGCCACCGTTGATCGTCGTGCCACCCGTGTACGTGTTCACACCTGTCAGCGTCTGCGTGCCGGTGCCCGCGAACGTCACACCGCCGGTGCCACCGATCACGCCGCCGAACGTGCCGTTGGTGCTGCCGCTCAACGTCAGCGCGTTCGCGCCAAGGTTCACGGCCGAGCCGGCCACCCCGGTCAGCGCGCCGATCGTCTGCGCGCCCGATGCGCCACCCAGGTTGAACGTCGCGCCCGCACCGACGAGGTTCACCGTACCGGTCGACGCGAGGCTGCCGCCCGCGCCGAGCGCCAGCGTGCTGCCACCGTTGATCGTCGTGCCGCCCGTGTACGTGTTCGTGCCGGACAGCGTCTGCGTGCCCGTGCCGGCCACGGTCAGGCCGCCGGTGCCGCCGATCGTGCCGCCGAAATTGCCGCTGGCGGTCCCGCTCAACGTCAGCCCGTTGCCGCCGAGGTTCACGGCCGAGCCGGCGACACCGCTCAGCGCACCGATCGTCTGCGCGCCCGTCGCGCCGCTCAGGTCGAGCGTCGCGCCCGCACCGGCCACGTTCACCGCGCCCGTCGCCGCCAGGCTGCCGCCCGCGCCCAGCGCCAGCGTGCCGCCGTTGATCGTCGTGCCGCCCGTATAGTTGGCCGTGCTCGTCAGCGTCGTCGTCGCCGCGCCGTCCTTCACGAGACCACCCGCGCCAGTGATGCCGCCGTTCAGCGTGAGGGCGTTGCTGCCGCCGAGGGTCAGCGTCGACCCGGTGGCAAGGTTGACTGCATTGTTGACCGACAGGCTCGCGTTCGTGTCGAGCGTCGCCGCGCCGCCGACGTTCAGCGCGCCGCCTCCGAGCGCCCCGCTGTTGCCGAGCACCAGGCCGCCGCTGTTCACGTTCGTGCCGCCCGTATAGACGTTCGCGCCCGTCAGTGTCTGCGTGCCGGTGCCAGCCAGCGTCAGGCTGCCCGCCCCGCCGATCACGCCGCTGAAGGTGCCGCTGGCAGTCCCGCCCAGCGTCAGCCCGTTGCCGCCCATGTTGACGATCGTCCCCGCGACACCCGCCAGCGCACCGATCGTCTGCGCGCTCGTCGCGTTGCTCAGGTCGAGCGCCGCGCCCGCGTTCGCGAGGTTCACCGCGCCGGTCGCCGCCAGGCTACCGCCCGCGCCGACCGCCAGCGTGCCCGCGTTGATCGTCGTGCCGCCTGTGTACGTGTTCGCGCCGGTCAGCGTCGTGGTCGCCGGGCCGTTCTTCACGAGACCGCCCGCGCCGGAAATACCGCCGCCCAGCGTGAGCGCATTGCTACCGCCGAGGGTCAGCGTCGCGCTGTTGGCCAGATTGACCGCGTTGGCGACCGACAGGCTCGCATTCGTGTCGAGCGTTGCCGCGCCTGCGACGTTCAGCGCCCCCGTACCGAGCGCCGCATTGTTGCCAAGCACCACGCTGCTGCCGCCGTTCAGGTTCGTGCCGCCCGTGTAGGTACTCGCGCCGTTCAGCGTCTGCGTGCCGGTGCCGGCCAGCGTCAGGCTTCCAGTGCCGCCGATCGCGCCGCTGAAGGTGCCGCTGGCCGTGCCACCCAGCGTCAGCGCGTTGTTGCCCAGATTGACGTTCGTCCCCGCGACACCCGACAGCGCACCGATCGACTGCGCACGGGTCGCGGCGCTCACGTCGAGCGCGGCACCCGCGCCAGCCAGGTTCACCGCGCCGGCCGCCGACAGGCTGCCGCCCCCGCTGATTGCGAGCGTGCCGGCGTTGATCGTCGTGCCGCCCGTGAAATTGTTCGCGCCCGTCAACGTCGTCGTTGCCGCGCCGTCCTTCACGAGACTGCCCGCGCCGGAGATCACGCCGCTCAGCCCGAGATTGTTGCTGCCGCCGAGCGTCAGCGCGGCGCCCGTCGCGAGGTTGACGGCGTTGTTGACCGTCAGGCTCGTGGTCGTGTCGAGCGTCGCCGCGCCGCCGACGGTCAGCGCGCCCGTGCCGAGCGCTGAGTTGTTGCCGAGCACGAGACCGCCCGCGTTCAGCGTCGTGCCGCCGGTGTAGTTGTTCGCGCCAGACAGCGTCACGGTCGCCGTGCCGTTCTTCACGAGACCGCCGCCGCCGGAGATCGTGCCGTTCAGGCCGAGCGTGTTGCTGCCGGCGAGCGTCAGCGTCGTGCCGGTGCCGACGTTGATGCCGTTCGCGAGCGACACGTTGGTGGTCGCGTCGAGCGATGCCGGGCCGTTGACGTTCACCACGCCACTGCCGAGCGCCGTATTGCTGCCGACGACGAGGTTGCCGCCGTTCAGGTTCGTGCCGCCCGTGTACACGTTCGCGCCGGACAGCGTCTGCGTGCCGGTGCCCGCGAGCGTGACGCCGCCCGAGCCGCCGATCGTGCCCGCGTACGTCGCATTGACGCTGCCGGTCAACGTCAGCGAATTGACGCCGAGGTTCACGTTCGTGCCGGCCGCGCCCGCCAGCGCGCCGACCGTCTGCGCGCCCGCTGCGTTGCTCATGTCGAACGTCGCGCCCGCGCCGGTCAGGTTCACCGTGCCGGCTGCCGCGAGGCTGCCGCCCGCGCCCAGCGCGAGCGTGCCGCTGTTGATCGTCGTGTCGCCGGTGTAGGTGTTCGCGCCGCTCAGCGTCAGCGTCGCCGCACCGTTCTTCACGAGGCCGCCGTTGCCGTTGATGGAGCCGGCCAGCCCGAGATTGTTGCTGCCGCCGACCGTCAGCGTCGTGCCGGTGGCGAGATTGACCGTGTTGTTGAGCGTCGTGTTCGTACTCGTATCGAGCGTGGCCGAGCCGTTGACGTTCAGTGCGCCCGTGCCGAGCGCCGAATTGTTGCCGACCACGATGCCGCCAGCGTTCAGGTTCGTGCCGCCCGTGTAGTTGTTCGCGCCCGCCAGCGTCAGCGTGCCGCTGTCGCTCTTCGTCAACGCGCCGCCGCCCGTCACCGTGCCCGACAGCGTGAGCCCGGTCGAGCCTTGCACCGTCAGTCCGCCCGCGCCAAGGCTCACGTCGTTGCTGACGTTGAGCCCGGCCGTGCCCGCCTGCAGCGCGCCGCCAGTGGCCGTGATGGTGCCCGTGCCGAGCGATGCGTTGTTGCCGATGATCGCGACGCCGCCCGACAAGGTCGCATCCTGCGCGGTCGACGCGCCGTTGATCGTCCAGTTGCCGGTCTCGACGTTCAGGTGATTGAAGTTGATGTAGTTGTTGACCGAGATCGTGCCGTTCGCGGCGCCGCCCTGCTGCAGCACGAGCGTGTTGTTGCCGCCCGCGCCGCCGTCGACCGTGCCCGTCGTCGCGACACCGAGCGTCACCGGGCCGACCGTGATGTTGAACGCGCCCCCGGTGCCGCCCGCCGTGTTGACCGACGAGCCCGTCACCGCGGTGAAGGTGTTCGTACTGTTCGCGCCCATCGACACGCCGCCGTTGATCGTGCCGGCGTTGACGAACGTGTTGCCCGCGCCGGGCGTGCCGTTCGACCCGAGCGACACGCGGCCGGTGATCGTCCCGCTGTTCGTCATGTTGACCGCGGCACCGCCGTACGCGGCGACCACGGGCGAGTCCGCACCGACGAGTGTCGCACCGACCAGCGCGTTCGAGCCGATCGAGCCGGTGTTGTTGATCGTCGTCGTGCCGCCCGTGCCATTCTGGACCGCCAGCGCCATGCCCGTCACGCCGCTGATCGCCACGCCGGTCGAGCCGTTCATCGTGCCGTTGTTGGTCACGTTGGTCATGCTCGCCGCCGCGTTGCCGACCACCGTGCCGCTCGACAGCACACCGAGCCCGAGGCCGAGCAAGGACGGATCGATCGTGCCGTTGTTGGTCAGCGTGACATTGCTACCGGTCAGCGACATCGCGGTGCCGCCGATGCCGAGTTGCACGCCGACGCCAGCGCCGGTGTTGACGGTCACGTTGAGGTTGTTCGCGCTGTTCGAGTAACTCGGCGAAAGCGGGTTCGCGGCGCCGGAGCAGCTCACAATCGAGCCCGCCGTGCTGCAGACCGCATGGGCGGGCAGGATACCGGCGCCGGACAGCGCCAGGAAAACGCCCGTCGGCAACAGGATTCTCGGGAACGGCTCGCCGGCTTTTTTTGAACGCGCAAGATTCATGCTTTTCCTCGTTATTGGAATTGGCATTGCCGTGAAATCGAACGGCCGGCAGCAGAAAATCCGCGGACAAAAGCATCCGCGCCGGCTGTCGCGATGCGACGCCGGCTTATTCATGGACGAATCGTTAATTGCCCCGCAAGGCAGGCGCGAAACTAGTCGAATGACATGTCGATGGCCCCTGTTTTTCTGCAGCGACTTTCTGGTTGATTTGATTACCGCCCTGCTTTTTGTCAGACAAGGCTAGTTCAAAAAAACAGGCTTTTCCAGTCGATCTTTTCCCCGTCGGATCGGGGATTGGCGGGCGTGCATTTTTTACTTATCGGCACACTTCAAACAGGTAAATTCGCGCGCCATTTGTCAGCTTATTTAAATCTTTCTCAAAAAATAACGTAACCGAAGCACCCATGAAAACAAGGTTATAAAATTGATTATCATTCTTGTTTTTGCGGTGCAGTATTTTCACACCCGGAAAATATCGAAACAAGATAATCCCCGGGCATTCGTTAGACTAAATCAAAAAATATCTGGCACTGATCCGATCACGTCGATTTTCGCCGCACGTCGATCGAAAAACCGCACCGCGTTACGAAAACAGGCTCATCAGATAAAGCATCGGCCGGAACGAGACAGGCTTCGCATCGGGATTCACCCACAACCGCACCGCATACACCGCGTAGGCCGGCACTTCGCGCCAGCTCGAATAGATATCGCGCAACTGGAAGCGGCCCGGATACGCGGCGGAGATGTTCGCCCGTGCAATGCCGACGCGCTCGAACGCGAGGCGCACCCGCGCGAGGTGGTAGTACTGGCTGACGATCAGCACGCGCGACAGACGGTGCGCCTGCAGGTACGCGAGCGTGTGTTGCGCAGTCGCCAGCGTGTTGTCGCCCTGGTCGTCGACGGCGATCCGGTCGGCCGGCACGCCACGCGCCACGAGATAGTCGCGCATCGCGGTCGCCTCGTTCAGCCCGGGGCCGTCGATCGCGCCGCTGACGAGGAACGCGGGGCACTGCCCGGTGCGGTAGCAGCGCACGCCGACATCGAGCCTGGCGGCAAGCACGGGCTTCGGCGCGCCGGTCTCGTCGAGCGCGTTGCCGAAGATCACCGCGACATCGGCTGGCTCGCTCGGCATCCGCATCCCGTACGCGACGAGCGCGACGGCCGCGGCAACCCAAAGGCACGCGATGACGGCCAGCAGGCGGCCGGTTCGGGCAAACACGCCCCGTTTGGTGTGGTTTTTCAAGGTTTTCGGTCTCTCAGGTCGTCGGGCGGATCGGCTTGCCCGGCCCCGGACGGGCGCGTAACGCTAGCATGGTGCGCGTTCGGGTGTCCACGCGACGGACCGATGCCGGACGGCAGCCGGCCTTCCGGCAGCTCGACCGGAACAGCGTGCCCGGCGAAGCGGGCACGCAATACGGAGATCGAAAGCGTGTGAATGACCGCGCCGCGATGCACGGCCCGGCACGGCCCGAATCAGTCGACCGGGCACATCGCGAGCCGCCCCATCGCCTCGCCGGCGCCGCGCACCGCGCAAGTGGCCGGCTCGTCGGCGATCCGGGCGACGAGCCCCGTCTCGTCGTACAGCAGGCGCTCGAGATCCGCGAGCAGCGCGCCGCCGCCCGTCAGCACCACGCCGCGATGCGCGATGTCAGTCACGAGTTCGGCCGGCGCATTTTCCAGCACCGACTTCACCGCGCCGATCACCTGCTTGAGCGGCGCGACCAGCGCGTCCGCCACATCGTGGTTGGACAGCTCGATCGAGCGCGGCAGGCCATCGCCGATGCTGCGCCCGACCGCGCGCGTCGATGTGCGCGGCACCGCGCTGGTGGCCGAGCCGATCGTCTTCTTCACGTGCTCGGCCGTCTGCTCGCCGAGCAGCACGCCATACAGGTTGCGGACGTGGTTGACGATCGCCGCGTCGAACTGGTTGCCGCCGACGCGAATCGCCTCGCGGTAGACGATGCCGCCGAGCGCGATCACCGCGACCTCGGTCGTCCCGCCGCCGATATCGACGACCATCGAGCCGACCGGCTCGGTCACCGGCAGGCCCGCGCCGAGCCCGGCCGCCAGCGATTCCTCGATCAGTTCGACCTCCGATACACCCGCCGCGAACGCGGCCTCGCGGAGCGCGCGGCGCTCGACGGGGGTCGCGTCGGACGGCACGCACAGCGTGACCTCGACGCGACGGCCGAAGCGCGAACGCGTGCGCGACATGTCGATGAAGCTGCGAATCATCTGCTCGGCCGCGTGCGCATCGGCGATCACGCCGTGCCGCATCGGCCGCACGGCTTCGAGATGCCCCGGTTCGCGGCCGAGCAGCGCCTTCGCGAGCTCGCCGACGGCCTCGAGCGTCGGCCGCGCATCGGTCGCACCGGCCTTGCGGAAGCAGACGACCGACGGCTGGTTCAGCACCACGCCACGTTCGTGCGTATAGATCCGCGTACTCGCCGTTCCAGGGTCGATCGCAACGGGTTGCGCAAACAACTTTCCGAACAGCGGTGTCGACATATCAAACCTTTGTAAGCGAACGAACCGGGGCAGCCGCACCGCATTTGCGTGGCGCGTCCATGCAGCCCCATCACGGCCTTAGCGGCAAATCGTTTCGATACTTTAGGCAATTCCGATGATTTTTTCGCGACGGAATTGTCAAAAATGCCGGTCCGGACGCCTCCCGCTACGCAACAGCCTCTCGCATGGCGCCTGTAAAACACGGTAATCTCTCGGTCTTGCCTGCTCCCGGCAGGCCTCAGACGCCCGATCTCGCCAGGTATTTCCACCATGACAGCGACCGTTTCCTTCCGCTGGGCGCGGGTGCGCCCGCTTTGCACGACGCTCGTCGCCTTCTGGTGCTGCACGGTCGTCGCGCAACCGCTGCCGGCCGCCGAATCCGCCACCGCCCAGGCCCGCGAAGCCAGCGCGCCGGCGGCCACCCCCGCCGCATCCGGGCACACCTGCGAGGCCGACGGCGGCCCGGCCGGGCGGCCGTCGATCGGTCTCGTGCTGTCCGGCGGCGGCGCGCGCGGCTACGCACACCTCGGGGTCCTGAAGGTACTGGAGGACAACCGCATCCCGATCGACTGCATCGCGGGCACCAGCATGGGCGCCGTGGTGGGTGGCCTGTACGCGAGCGGCATGGCTGCCGGCGAGATGCAGAAGCGGCTGTCGGAGGTCAACCTCGCGGACATCGCGTTCGACGTGACGGACCGCGCGGACCTGCCGCAAACCAGCCGGGAAGACGAACGCCTGTACATCAACGGGCTGACGCTCGGCTTCGGCAAAAACGGCGTGAAGGCGCCGGTCGGTCTCGTCCAGGGCAACCGGCTGCAGGCGCTGCTCGCGAACTGGACGACCGCCGTGCCGACCAACCAGCCGTTCGACCGCCTGCCGATCCCGTACCGCGCGGTGGCGACCGACCTGCAGACAGGCCAGATGGTGGTGCTCGACCACGGCTCGCTGCCGCTCGCGATCCGCGCGAGCATGGCGATGCCTGGCCTGTTCGCGCCCGCCGAGATCAACGGGCGCGCGCTCGTGGACGGCGGGCTCGTCAGCAACCTGCCCGTCGACACCGCGCGGCAGATGGGCGCGAACGTCGTGATCGCGGTGGACATCGGCTCGCAACTGCGCCCGCTCGATGCGCTCGCATCGCCCGCCGACGTGATGCAGCAGATGGTCGGCATCCTGATCCGCCAGAACGTGACCGCGCAGCGCAAGCAGCTCGACGCGCAGGACGTGCTGCTCACGCCGGACCTCGGCTCGCTCGCGTTCACCGACTTCCAGAACGCGAAGCAAGCGATCGCTGCCGGCGCGGCCGCCGCGACCGCGGCGCTGCCGAAACTGCGGCACTTCGCGCTCACGCCGGAACAGTACGCGGCGTACCGGTCGGCCCACGCACAGCCGCTGCCGCCGCCGATCCGGATCACGCGCATCGAGATCCAGACGAGCGGCGGCGTGCCGAAGCGGGTCGTCAGCAACGCATTGCACGTGAAACCCGGCGACATCTACGATCCGCAGGAAGTCAGCCAGGACCTGCTCGGGCTGACGACGGGCGGCAACTTCGAAAGCGTCACGCAGCAGATCGTGAGCCACGGCGACGACAACGTGCTCGAGATCAACGCGCGCGAGAAATACTGGGGACCGAATTTCCTGCTGTTCGGGCTCGGCATGTCGAGCAGTTCGACCGACGAAGGCGGCTTCCGCCTGCATGTCGGCTACCGGCGGCCATGGCTTACCGAATCAGGGCTCGAGTTCCGCGCGGATACGACGATCGGCAGCGACCTGCAGTCGGCGCGCGTCGAACTGCGCCAGCCGCTGTCGGCGGCATACGGTGTCTACCTGTCGCCCTACGCGGAATATCAGCGCCGCTACGCGAACCTGTACGACGACAGCGGCAACGTGAAACTGAACCAGTACCTGATGCAGACCACGCGCGCCGGGCTCGACCTCGGCCTGCCGATCGCGCGGCTCGGCGATTTCCGGATCGGTCTCGGTTACGTGACCGGGCATGGCTCGCCGACCTACAACCTGCCGTTCGACGACGGCACCGGCAGCGGCCAGACGCTGCTGTGGCCAAGCTTCACGTCGCAGGCGCTGATCGCGCGCGCGCGGCTCGTCATCGACCAGCTCGACGATCCGCTGTTCCCGCGCAAGGGCTATTTCACCGAGCTGCGCGTCGAGCGCTCGCTGGTGTCGCGCAACGGGGGCTCGGCGCAGTCGTTCGACGACAGCATCAACAACGCGCCCTACACCGAGATCTACGGCAAGGCGATGGTGGCGCAGCAGTTCGGCCGGCACAGCGTCAGCGCGACGATCGAAGGCGGCAAGAGCATCGGCGGCACCAACCTGATCAACGCGTTCAACTTCACGCTCGGCGGCTTCCAGCATCTGTCCGCGTATGCGGCCGACCAGTTGAACGGCAACGAGCTCGCCTACGCGCAGGTGACCTACATGAACCAGTTGATGACGTTCAACGCGTCGCCGATCAAGGCGCTGTCGGTGGGTGCCAGCGCGGAAGTCGGCAACGTCTGGTCGAGCGGCCAGCAGATCGGCGGCGGCGCCCTCAAGCAGAGCTATACGTTCTTCACGAGCCTGTCGACCGCGTTCGGGCCCGTCTACATCGGCGTGGCGCTCGCGCCCGGCGGCCGTCGCAACTTCTACCTGCAGCTCGGCCGCACGTATTGAGCCGGCGCGGATGCCGCCTCGGCGGCATCCGCGTATCCGTTGCGCCGCACGCCCGGATCAGAACGCCGCGGCCATCGCGACTGCCCGCGCTTGCGCCCGTTCGATGCTGTCGCTTGCGCGCGCACCCCACGTGTGTTCGACGGTCAGGCTTCTGACCTCGCTCACGCCAATGAACCTCAACCAGAATTCGATGTAGTCGGCCTGATGCTGGAACCCGGGATTGTCGGCGCCCGCGCCGGTTTCCCGGCTCTGTCCGCGCACATGGATGACCAGCGCGCGCGGAATCTCCAGCAGCGGCGCGTACGCGTTGCCGTCGAACGTAAACAGCATGTTCCGCTGGCTGACGAGATCGATCAGTTGCTTGAGCTTGTACGGATAGCCGAAATTCCACATCGGCACGCCGACGACGATCCGGTCCGCCTCCTGAAAGCGCTTCACGAGCGACTGGATGCGCCGCCAGATCGACTGTTCCGCCTCATCCATCGGCGCGTTGGCGACGCCCTTGTACTTCGCGCCGATCGCGTCGCTGCCAAAATCCGGCAAGTCTTCTTCCCAGACATTCAGCGTATCGACGTCGATCGGGGCGCCCGTCTCCCGGTACGCATCGACAAAGGCATTGGCGACCGCGATCGAAGCCGACCTGGCGCCGCGAGGAGAAGACACGATATTCAAAAGCCGCATGATGTGTGACCCGGACAGAAATGCATGAACAAGGAGGCAGCCATCGTGGCGGCCCCGGCTTCACTGCTGCGTCACGGGCCGCCCGCCTCGGCTGTCACGGACTGGCCCGCTCATATAGTTGCAATTGCAATCGTAATGCAAAGCGCACACGCGCTGCAAACGAATCGTCATGCGATCGCGGGGTGGGACGGTATCGATACGGGAAAGGTACGGCGGGAAAGGCCGGCGACGCGCTCGAATCCGGCGCGCGCGGCTGTCTGCTGTCTGCTGTCGTGCTGTTGCTGCTGTCGAGGGTTGGCGCGCGTGCGGCGTAGCTAGACCGGCCAGCTGATCTCGAAGCGTGCGCCGCCGAGTTCGACCGGATCGACGACCGCGATCCGGCCGTTGTGCGCGTGCAGTACCTGCCGCGTGATCGACAGGCCGAGGCCATAACCGCCGGTGCGGCGGTCGAGGGTTGGCGCGCGTGCCGCGTATCGCTAGACCGGCCAGCTGATCTCGAAGCGCGCGCCGCCGAGTTCGACCGGATCGACGACCGCGATCCGGCCGTTGTGCGCATGCAGTACCTGCCGCGTGATCGACAGGCCTAGGCCATAGCCGCCGGTGCGGCGGTCGAGGCGCACGAATGCGTCGAAGATGCGTTCGCGCTCGCTTTCCGGCACGCCGGGGCCGTCGTCCTCGACGAAGATCCCGATGTTGCCGTGCACGAGCGAGATCCCGACGACGATCCGCGATTTCGCGTACTTGCTCGCGTTGCGCAACAGGTTGCGCATCGCGTACGACATCAGCCGCCGGTCCATCTTCACGCGCAGGTCCGACGCGATCGCGATGCGCGCGTCGATCGCCCGCTCCGGATACAGCAGCTGCGCATCGTTGACCTGATGCTCGAACCACGCGACGGGGGCCGTCATCTCGAGTTTCGACTGCAGCGAGCTGTATTCGAGCCGCGCATACGTGAGGCTCATGTCGATCAGCTCCTCGAGCTCGGTCACGTCCTGCGCGATGCTCTCGAGCGCCCCCTGGTATTCAGCCGCGGAACCCGGCTCGCGCAGCATTTCGAGCGCGAAACGCACGCGCGCGAGCGGCGTGCGCAACTCGTGCGAGATGCCGTTCGTCAGATCGCGCTGCGCGGCGATCAGCCGTTCCATGCGTATCGCGAGCGCATTCAGCGTCCGCGCGAGCGGGCCGATGATCACGCTGTGCGATTCGCGCGCGCGGGTGTTGAAGCGCCCGCCCGTGAAATCGATCGCGCGCTCGCGCACCATCACGAGATCCGACCACACCGGCCGCATCCACCGGTACGCCGCCAGCGCGGGCGCGGCGAATACGAACACGAGCACGATCCAGATGTCGCCGGGCAGCGAGTCGAACGCATGCCACACGACCTGCGGTGACAATTCGACGCACAGCGCGAGCGCCGGCACGAGCGCGGTCAGCAGCACGAGGCCGAGCAGATGCAGGTAGGTGCGCACGTACAGGCGCGACCAGCTCGGAATGCGGTCGGCGCGCGTGTCGGTCCACGCGCGGCGGAAATGCAGCCAGCGCCATTTGACATAGCGCAGCGTCGGCAGCGGCGGTGCATCGGGGTGCGAACGGGTTCGTCGGATCATCTCGGCTCCCGGCCGGCGGGTGGAAGGCTCGCGCGGAACGTGACGGCGTCGCACGAACGCCGCGTCATTCCCACGCGTGCTTGCTGAATTGATAACCCTTGCTGCGGATCGTCTTGATCCGCTGCGGGTTGCTCGCGTCGTCGCGCAGCTTGCGGCGCAGCTTCGAGATGCGTCCGTCGATCGTGCGGTCGAGGCCGTCGAATTCGACGCCGCGCAACTGCAGCATCAGGTCGTCGCGGCTCACGACTTCGCCCGCATGGCACACGAGCGCCCACAGCAGGTCGAATTCGGCCGACGTCAGGTCGGGCGTGCTGCCGTCGGGCAGCACGACGGAACGGTCGGTGCGATCGATCGAGAACTTGCCGAACGCGTAGCGCTCCGGCTGCGGCGCGGTGCTCTCGGCCACGCGCGCGGGCGCGCGGCGCAGTTGGGCCTTGATCCGCGCGAGCAGGATGCGCGGCTCGACCGGCTTGTGCACGTAGTCGTCCGCGCCGAATTCCAGGCCGAGCAGCTCGTCGAACGGCTCGTCGCGGGCCGTCACCATGATGATCACGCCGTCGTACTGCTTGCGCGCCTCGCGGCAGATTTCAAAGCCGTCCTTGCCCGGCAGGTTCACGTCGAGAATGACGAGATCGGGGCGAATGGACAGGATCGCCGGCACCGCGGCGTCACCATGCAGCACAGTGTCGACTTCATAGTCGTTCTTGCGCAGGTAGCCGGCGATCAGCGTGGACAGGCGGGTGTCGTCTTCGACGAGCAGGATGCGAAAAGACATGGGCAGCGTTCGAATCATCGGGGAAGCCACGGCGGCGCCGGCCGATGCCGGACGCCGGCCAACGGCCGAAACGTACCGCATGATACTGCGCCCGCCGATTGCCTGTTTAGAGGTCTTGAAAATAAGGGCGCGATAACCGCCGTGCTTGACGAATCGGCGCCGGGGCGGTTCCATACGGGCTCGCCTGAAACCGGGCCATGCCCTGCCCGCCTGACTTGATGAATTACCAATCGATCCTCGAACGCATCCACACCGAACTGGCCCCCTGGATCGGCCAGGGGCGGGTCGCCGACTATATTCCCGAGCTCGCGAAAGTGCCCGCCGACAAGTTCGGGATGGCCGTCGTGACGCTCGACGGAAACGTTTGCACGGTCGGCGACGCGCACGAGCGCTTCTCGATCCAGAGTATCTCGAAGCTGTTCGCGTGCACGCTCGCGTTCCAGCTGCTGGGCGACGAACTGTGGGAACGGGTCGGCCGCGAGCCGTCCGGCAACGCGTTCAACTCGCTGGTCCAGCTCGAAAGCGAGCGCGGCAAGCCGCGCAACCCGTTCATCAACGCCGGTGCGCTGGTCGTCACCGACGTGCTGTGCCGCCGCTTCGTGAAGGCCGAGACGGCGCTCGTCGAATTCGTGCGGCGGCTGACCGGCACGAACGACATCGACTACGATTCGCGCGTCGCGCAGTCGGAGCTGCAGCACGCGGAGCGCAACCGCGCGATGGCGCACTTCATGGCGAGCTTCGGCAACATGCAGATGCCGCCCGACACGGTGATCGATGCGTATTGCCGCCAGTGCGCGATCACGATGAACTGCGTCGAGCTCGCGCGCGCCGCGCTGTTCCTCGCGAACGGTGGTGTTGCGCCAGTGACCGGCGAGCGGATCGTCGATTCGAGTTCCGCGAAGCGGCTGTCGGCACTGATGCTGACCTGCGGCACCTACGATGCGGCCGGCGATTTCGTGTACCGCGTCGGGCTGCCGGCTAAAAGCGGTGTCGGCGGCGGGATCGTCGCGGTGCTGCCCGGCGAGATGGCCGTGTGCGTGTGGGCGCCGGGGCTCGATGCGAACGGGAACTCGCTGGCGGGCCAGCTGGCGCTGGAGTGGCTGACGACTTATTCGGGGCGGTCGATTTTTTGAGGTGGCGGGGTTACGCGCGCCTTATCTGGCGGAACGGCGGTAGGTGAATATTAGCGCGCTCAATGGAGAACTCGCCGTTCGGCAGCAATCGACCCCACCGGGACATGCGCCGGCTTACTCAACGAGATCACGAAAAATGAAAATACTCCTCGTCGCTTCATTGGGAATGTCATTGCTGGCTCAAACATCACCAGCCTTCGCGGATAGTGATAACGGGAAGAAGATCTTCCTGGCGAGATGTGCGATGTGCCACGGAGCGGATGCCAGAGGAACCGGACCATTGGCCAACAAAAGCAACCCGCCCACGCCCGACCTTACGACGCCCGCCTTCAAAAAACGACTCAACGATTATCCGGGCGTTATCGTCTCGTCAGTCATACTTCGCCCGAACGGAGACCTGATTCCGAAAACGTTGCGAGAAAATGGTGTAAAACTGCCGCCTCACCCCTGGACGGTCAAAGATTTTCGCGACTTGAATCAATATATGAGCGGATTGATTTTAAGAAATTGAATATTTCGACGCGCGTTTATATTTCCGGAGTACCGGGACGCTGACGCTGGAGGGGTTGACGACTTACTCGGGAAGGTCGATTTTTTGAGGCGATGGTATCGGGTACGACTGATTCGGCCTCAAAAGTGGCGCCATTGGCATGCCAAGAAGGCCGTGGATAAGCAGACCATGCCTGGCGAACGGCCCGGATTACAGTGCTTCCAATAGCAGCCCCGACGCACAAGCCATGCTCGCTGCGCGTATGCCCGACACCAGGATCCGGGCAGTACCGACAGCACATCAACACGGATCGCGGCAGAAACTGATCAAACGGAGACTCGATCATGGCGTTGTACGGAATATCGGGGTTGGCGATCCTGCTTTTTTTGACGCTTGCCGTCACCATACCGATCACGTTGATCGTCGCGGCCTTCGGATTGATCGGTCGCGTTCGCGCACATAAAGCCTGGAGGCGCGGCGTCGTCTTTCTCTGCACCCTGGTGTTCGTGCAGGTTGTCGCGCTGTTCAACAATCGTGCAATTACCGACAGCTATGACCATGCAAAAACCGCCTGGTACACCCATCACCTCACACGGGCAAAGGTATTCGACGGGATGACGTTCCCGCCGGGGTCGACGGTTGTCCTGGCTGAGTATGCGCCACACTCGGTCGATCGCGGAACCGTCCCGCCGAACACACCGCTTCTGGGGCTGACCGTGAGCGGAGACTTCATGGTGTCTCGTATCGACAACAAGACGAGCTACCTTGCCTGGGGAACGCTTGCGAAGCCGGCATCGTTCGACGGAATCGAGTGCGCGCCCGGCCCATTTACGCACGGCCGGGAGCACTCAGCCTTCGACTTTGAAAAGATTGTGGACAACGTGGACTGCACGCTTGCCTCCGGGTTTCGAAACCGCGAGGTCGATCTCCCCGCCGGAACCCGCGTCAAGGCATTCGCAATCGACGGCATCGTCGGCCAGTCGATTTCGGGGAAGCTGCCTCATTCGTGGAAAATTTTCGGCATTGAATGTGACGCAGGGCCATTTGAATTCGACACATTCGAACGATTCACCTGCATCCTGGCCGTCGACCAACGTGTGGGTCACCACGAACTACGCCGCGGGACAGAGATCATGGTATCGAGGGAGCAGGACGGCAGTCTCAAGCTCTTTGGAAATTATTGACGAGGCGGCGAGCAGTACCCGCACGCGGTTCATCTTGCCCGCGTGCCGGCACGCTGGTGCTGGAATGGTTGACGCCCGAATCGAGGCAGCCGTTCTTTTGATCGTGCCGGTACCGCGCACGATTGCCCCGTGGCAACGGCGGCGGCCGGTTGATATCGGCACGCGCTGCGACGCTGAATGAACGAATTGCCCTGCAATGTCCGTCGCTTATGGCCCATTGCGCCCACGGTTACTCACGATGCATTCGAATCTGCTCAAGCTGCCGCCCGGTGTCCACGCCGGCGTGCAGATCCGGCCGCGCTGGCCCTCCCGACACGTCCACGTGGACGCGGATGTCCTGGGCAAGCTGCAGGCGATTCAGGCCGCGTTGCCCGCGGGCATCTGCCTGATCCTGACACGAGGCTACGAACCGCGGGCGTCCGGACTCGGCTTTGCCCGCCGTCAGTTTCGCGCACTGGGAATCGGCGCGTTCCGCCTGCTCTATCCCGCCCGCCGCGACGAGTTGGCCGATATCTTCGGCAGCAACGGACACGATGTCGACGGAACGCACATCGACGTTTCATTCAGCGTGAACGGTCGGCGCGTACGGATGTTGCCGCTCGGCGTATTCACACCACCCTTCTGGCAGCAGCGCCGTGTGCGTCGATGCGCGTCGGCCCTCGCGCAGATCCAGGGCGAGCTGATGCGGCACGGGTTTCAGATTCACCGCAACGCAACAGAAAGCCTGCAGATTCATTGCGATCTGGCGCGTTAGGGGGATCCGCGCCATCAGGCCCGGCACGCGCTCAACAAAACATGCGCCGCTCGACAGCAAACGCCCCTCGCGCTCACTCGGCTTGCGCGA
Organism: Burkholderia sp. AU30198; assembly: GCF_020419825.1. NCBI lineage: Bacteria > Pseudomonadati > Pseudomonadota > Betaproteobacteria > Burkholderiales > Burkholderiaceae > Burkholderia > Burkholderia sp. AU30198. The sequence goes on from NZ_JAIZSA010000002.1 coordinate 430,720, forward strand.
AATTCAGCTCGACGCCGTTGCCGGCCGGATCGCGGAAGAAAAACTGCACCTGGCCGGTGAGCGGAACGTGCGCACGCGTGAATGCCACGTTGGCGTCGGTCAGATGACACGCCATTTCGTCGGCGTCTGCGCAGGAAAACGCGACGTGATCGAACGTATTCGCAACGTTAGACGGGCGCGACTCGCCCGGCCGCGCCTCCGAAAGATGCAGCACGGCCTGCGTGCCCGCATACAACCAGTACCCGAAGCTCTTGAACGGTGGACGAAACCCTTCCTGCAAGCCGACGATGTCGACGTAGAAATCGCGCAGCGAATCGAGTGTCGGTCGATCCGCGCGCAGATTGTAGTGACTGAATCCGGTAACTGGCATGACGTGTAGCTCGTGTTGGCGCAACGTGACTTGAAATGGCATCGCGCCGGGTATTGCCGCTTCAAGCACGATCCGCGCGAGAGCGGCAAGCCGGCAGCGACGGGCAACTGCGGCCGACTATCGACATCGGCATCGCACTACCCCGAACGACCGTGGGTCGATCAAGCGCACACCAGTATATTGCGGCCGCGCGACGCGGCAAAACGCCCCTACGAAAATCGCATCGGCGGCCGACCCGATTTTCCGGTACAAATCGGGAACGCTGAAATTCCCCGCGGGCTATCGGAGACCCTCGTTCATGACTCGGCAACACGCACCGAATATCGCAACGGCAACCCGCACGACTCCCGGCGACAGCCCACACGCGCCGATTCCCGCCATCGTGCCGTCGAGCACCGCGCTGCTCGTCATGCATTACCAGACCGACATCCTCGGCCTCTTTCCGTCCGTCGCGCCCGAGCTGCTCGCCAATACGCGCCGGCTCTGCGATGCGGCGCGGGCCGGCGGCATCGGCGTCTGGTTCGCGAATCTCCGGTTCAGCCCCGGCTATCCGGAAGTCAGCCCGCGCAACAAGAATGGCCAGGGCATCAAGCAGCTCGGCCTTTTCATCAACGACGGCCCGTGCCCGGAACTCGGCAAGCGGCCCGACGAGCCGCTGATCGTCGCGCATCGCGCCAGCGTGTTCTTCGGCACCGATCTGCAGGCGCGGCTGGTTGAGCAAGGTGTCGATTCGCTGATCATGGTCGGCATCGCGTCGACGGGCGTGATGCTGTCGTCGATCGCTCACGCGAGCGATGCGGACTTCCGCCTGTATACGGTCAAGGACTGCTGCTACGACCCGGACCCGGTGGTCCATGAGCACCTGTTCTCCACCGCCTTCGAATCGCGCACGACGGTGCTGTCGCTCGCGGACGCGTTGCGGCTGCTCGTCGTCTGAAGAATCCGGTGTATATTGCCGACCGATACGCCTGCATACGCGCCATCCCGTCGACGGCGCGCCCGACCTCATCGAATGTCCACGCCATCCGCCCTGCCGACGCCTGCCGAACTGAACCGCACGCTGCCGTTCGCAGCTGGCGCACGGCCATGGCGGCTCGTCCGCTATGCGTGCGTCGACTGGCTCGGCATTCTGCTGTGCTGGGCCGCGATCCACTTCATCCCGAATCCGTTCGTCTATGCGACGGCCGTGCTGCTGATCGCGGGCCGGCTGCAGGCATTCGGCGTGATCCTGCACGATGCCTGCCATCTCCCCATGCGGCGCATGACGCTGCCGCTCGCGCTCGTCGAAGCGCTCGCCGGCTGGACGATCGGTTCGTCGATCGCCGCGATGCGCTATCACCACCTGCGCCATCACCGTGCTGTCGGCACCGCCGAGGATCCGTACCTGCACCGGCTGGCCGCGCGTGGCGGCTGGGTGCAGCGCGTGATGATGCTGCGCGGCGCGCTGCTGCCGGTCTGGTGGCCGCTGCGCGCGCTGATGGCGCCGCTCGCACTCGCGTGGCCCGCGTTCCGGCCGTGGTATGCACGCGGCTTCATGCAGGACCGCTCGCGCCAGGACCTGCGCCGTCACCCTGAAGTCATCGCATGCGCGCGCGCCGACCTGCCGCATTGCGCGGGCTATCTGCTCGCGATCGCGGCCGTCGTGCACTGGGATCTGCCGTTCTTCACGTACTACGGACTGCCGTGGATCGTCGGCGGCATCATGAACGCGAACCGCGTGCTGCTCGAACACCAGCACGTCGAGATCGACGAACGCGCGCCGGAATCGATCTGGCACATGACACGCACGATGACGTTCGGCTGGATCGGCAAGCTCGTGCTGTATCCGCGCAATATCGGCTTTCATCAGGTACATCATGCGTATCCGGCGCTTGCGCTCGAGCATCTGCCGGCCGTGCACCGCTACCTCACGGACGGCACCACATTCGCGCCGCCCGCCCCCGGCCAGGCCGGCTCCACGCGCTAGACACCCTGCGCCGCCCGGCGCCTACAGCTCGAACCGCATCACTTTCTCGCCGCATTGCGCGGCCGGCAGCGGCTCGCCGCGCTTCACCGCATCGAGCAGCCGGTCGATCGCGACATGCACGATGTCGGCACGCACGTTGTGCGGACGGAAGCCCGGCGCGTTGTCGAGGCCCTGCCGGTGCGCACGCATGATCCGCACGTCCTGCTGGATCACGAAATGCGTGTACAGGTTCAACAGCGGCCGCAGCGCGCGCAGCATCCAGCGCGGCAGCCGGAAGCGATACGCGATGTACGTATAGACGCGCGAGCGGCGCGCATCGATCGGCGTGATCTGGCTGACGATCAGGAAACCCGAACGTTCGCCCCACAGGTAGTCGCAGCGCGTCACGTTCGGCGCGATGAAGCGGTCGACGTGCGCGAGCGGCACGCGATCGGGGTTCGTGAGCCAGTCGAGACAGAAGCCGATCTTGTCGTCGCCATTGTGATACGTGACGGCGACACTGTCCGGCGTTGTCGCAACCGTCGCTTCCATCGCCTGGCCGCGGCTGCTGCGGAAAATCCCGTCGTGCACGAATACCGTATGCGGCACGTCCATGAAGTTCTGCGCGAGCATCGCGATGTCGCCGTCGAACGTGTTCACCATGAAGTACGACTGCCACGGCGTGACGTCGCAAAACGGCATCCGGAAGATCGCGCGCGCCGACGGATCGCCCGCGCCGAGATACACCCACACGAGCCCGTCGAGCAACTGCACGGGCAGCATGCGCTGCCGGAACGGATAGCGGCCGGGCGTGCCCGTCGGCTGCGTGCCGTCGATGCTCGGCACGTGGACGACCTGCCCTTCGCCGTCGTAGCGCCAGCCGTGATACGGGCACACGAGCGTGTCGCGATCGACCTTGCCCGCCGACAGGCGCGTGCCGCGATGCACGCACTGGTCGATCAGCGCGGCAATACGGCCGTCGCGCTGCCGGAACAGCACGATGCCGGTATCGAGGATCCGCACGCCGAGCGGCTTGTCGCGCGGGAGTTCGCGTTCGGTGCACGCGACGAACCATTGCTCGTGCAGGCCGTCGGCTGGCTGCGCATGCTGGTGCCCGCCCGCCGCATCGCGCGATGGGCAGTCGTGCCCGCATCCGCGTGGTTCGATCATGTCGTTCATCGCGTCATTCATTCGTCATCGCCAGCAGCGCATCGGCCATCGGCAACCGCGTCACGAGTACGCACGGCTTCACGTCGCCCGCGCGGATGCCGGCCCGTTCGGCCGCCTGCTGCTGCAGGTCGCCGAGCCGCGCCGGCGATCGGCCCAGCCGGCGCACCCGCAGTGGGCCGAGCTGGCCGAGGCGGCGTGCGTGCGCGTAGTGGAACGCCTGCATCAGTTCGGCTTCGACGGCTGCACACATTGCGTCGGCTGCATCGGCGCCGATGTCGCCGGCAACGCACAGCATGTAATTCGGCCGCCCTTCTTTCGCCACGCACGGCACGATGCACGCGCCGACTTCGCCGTACTGCCCGCGCGCACGATCCAGCGCTTCGGCCGCAATCTGTTCGTCGAACTTCTCGCCGACGAGATCGACGCTCACCGCCGCGCGCCCGACGAACGCAATACGCGGCGTGCGTGCGGTCATGCCGACCGCGCGGACGCGATCGCCGAGCGCATAGCGATACAGCCCGCCGCCCGTGGTCAGCAGCACCTGCGCGTCGTCGCCGGGCCGCAGCCCATCGACATCGCACACGCTGCCGTCGTCACGCACGAATTCGAGGTAGTGGCTGCCGATCGCGAGCGGGCAGCCGTCGCCCGTGCCGAACGGAATGCTCGCGACGCCTTCCGTCGCGAACAACCCCTTCGGCAGCCATGGCACATGCGGAAACTGCGCGCGCAACGCGTCGGCGTAATGCTTGCTCGGGCCGTCCAGCCAGCAGCTCACGGCGGCCAGGCACGGCCACAGCGCACGGCAATCGCCATCCTCAATCGCGCGGCGCAGCGCCGTGCGGCGGTCGGCCGGCAGCGACGCGTCGATCCATGCGAGATCGCGCGCGGCGTCGGCGTCGTCGCCATCGAACAGCGGGCGCAGCACGCTCGTCAGGAACGTCGGGCTCCATACGCTGATGAACGCGAGCGCCTCGTCCGCGACGAGCGCGCGCAGCGTCTCGCGCCGCCAAGTCGACGCGTCGCCGGTCAGCGGCGGCACGAGCAGCGTCGACGCGAGCGCGGCCGCGGGGCTGTCGCCGAGGTAGTCGAGATCGCTCGCCGAGCCGACCGGAATCCCGTTGGGCGTGACTCCCGGTGCCTGCAGCGGCGGCGACATCGACCAGTACGCGCGCCCTTCGCCAAGCGCCGGACAGCCGCGATACATGTCGGCCAGCCATACGATCATCGCAGCCTGCAGTTCGCGCAGGAACGCGGGCGTATAAGGAATCAGCTTCTGACGCGCGGTGCTGCCGCTCGTGCGTTCGAGGAACACCGGGCGCTCGGCGGTCAGCACCGGTTCCGGCTCCTGCGACATGCGCTCGAGCCACGGCAGGAAATCGGCGGCCGCGTGCACGGGCACGCGTTCACGGAACTGCGCGGGGCTGTCGATCCGGTCGAAGCCGAAGCGGCGCCCGAATGCGGTATCGCGATTCGCGGCGAGCAGCGCCATCAGCCGCCGCGCCTGCGTGTCGCCCGGTGCTTCGAGGCCGGCCTGCCAGCGATCGACGTCCGGCTGCGCGGCGCGCGCGAACGTGCGCCAAGCGTCGGCCGGGCTGCGGACGGAGGCATCCATCAGAAATAGGTCTTGTCGAGTTGCGCGAGATCGTCGGGCAGCCGGCGCGGCGGCGCGAAGATCGTGAGCCAGCCGTACCACAGCGGCCGCGTCTCGCGCAGGTCCGACACCGCGTGCATATCCTGCCAGCGCAATGCGGGGCGGCGATGATGCGTGAGGTTGTAGTTGAAGTTCAGGAGCAGCCAGCGCACCGGCGTCGGCGCGCGCATGTTGTACGTGCCTTCGACGACGTCGAGCGGCGTGCGCATGTGGTACACCCATTGCAGCGACGACCACGAGAATGCGAACGCGACAAACGCGACCAGCACCGCCGACACCGACCAGTCGAGCAGCCAACCGGCCAGCAGCCATGCACCGACCGCGGCGAGCGTTTCGTACCGGATGCGGCGGAAGTCGGCCGTCGTGAATTCCTTGAAAGCAGCCGCGTAGGTGTTGTCGTCGCCGCGCGCGGCGAGCCGCTGCATCGTGCGGCCGGGCACCAGCGCGAGCACGAAGCTGCCGACGAAACTGCCGAGCCAGATGCCGCCGAGGATCGCCGCGTAGTATTCGATGCGCTTGCGCAGCAGCGATTCGTCCGCGGTCGCGAAATCCGCGCGCTCGGCGCGCGTGCGGTTGCGCACGTGATGGCCGAGATGGTTCACGTGGATGAGCGTCGCGGCCGCGCCGAACATCGTGGACGCCCACCACATCATCATATAATTCGCGATCGGCCGGCGATGCCCGAACCCGTGGAAGGTTTCGTGCATCATCGAAAACACGCCCTGCATCACGAGGCAGAACGGCACGAGCACGAGCCACTTGACCGTGCCAGCGCCGGTATGCGAGAGCCACGTGAGCGTGCCGGCCCACACCACGCTCTGCAGCGCGAGCACGAGCAGGTTCGCCCGATCGTAACGTCGGGTCTGCGCGGCAGCGGCTTGCGCGCTCGGTCGGTTCATGGCTCGGAATGGCGGTTGTTTGCACGGGAGGATACAACAGATGCGTCAGCCGCCGGAAACGGCCCGCGCCCCGTCCCTGGCGGGGCGGAACTAGCATGCGGCCGTTTCGCCGCCCGAGCGCCGACAGCACCGCGTCGCGCATGCCGACCCGCGACGTGCGCTTCGCGATCGACGGCCGCATTCCGCGCTTCTGGTATCGCGGCACGTGCCATGTCACGCGCTTCTTCGACGCGTTTTCCGTGATGTTCCCGCTCGGCGAGCGCTTCTTCATCGAAAGCGTGCGGCCGTTTCGCGACCAGGTGGGCGGCGATGCGGCGCTCGCGGCCGACGTCGATGCGTTCGTGCGGCAGGAAGCGTCGCATATCCGCGTGCACCGGCGCTACAACGCGCGCCTCGCATCGCAGCGCGTGCCGGTCGACGCGCTCGAAGCGCTGATCGAAAAGCGCCAGCGCAATGCCGCGCGGCAGGTATCGCCCGTTACGCGGCTCGCGCTGACCGCCTGCCTCGAACACTACACGACGATCCTCGCGCACCGGCTGCTGAGCGACCCGGCGATCCTCGACGGCGCCGACCCGACGATGGCGGCCGTGTGGCGCTGGCATGCGATCGAGGAGACCGAGCACAAGACCGTCGCGTTCGACGTGTTTGCAGCGGCCATGCCGAACGCAGTACGACGCTATGTCGTGCGCTGTGCGGTCATGCTCGGAATCTCCGTCTACTTCGTGATCGACCTGATCTATTTCGTGCACCGCCTCGTCGCGGTCGACGGGCAGACCTGGAACCTGCGCGGCTGGCTGCAACTGCTGCGCTGGCTGTTCGTCGCGCCGGGCATTTTCACGCGCGTGATGCCGATGTGGCTGTTCTGGTTCTCGCCGCGCTTCCATCCGGCTCGCCTCGACAGCGACGCGGCACTGCGCGCGGCACGCGCCGCGCTCGAACCGTACCTGGCCACCGCCGAACGCGAACCGGAGTCGCACGCATGACACGTGCGCCCTGGACGCCCGACGGGTTCGACGACTGGCGCCGCCACTATCCGGCGACGGCATTCGCGCGGGCCTCAGCGAACCTCGACCGGACCGATGCGTTCATCGACGGCTGGACGCGGTGCACCGCCCGCCTACCGCTGACCACGACGGTCGTGCTCGTCGCCGGACTGTATTCGGAATGGCTGCCCGGCTGCAATCGCGCTGCGCGGCAGGCGCTCGGCGCGGCCGGCTATCGCGTGCTGACGGTGCCGGTGCGTTCCGCGCACGGCGTGTTCGATCAGGGCGCGCATATCGGTGCGTACCTGCGCACCCATCTGCCGGCCGGCGGCGAATTCGTCGCGCTCGCGCACAGCAAGGGCGGCATCGACACGCTCGCCGCGCTCGTCGGCGATCCGGCGCTCGCAGCGCGTTGCGCGGGCCTCGCACTGATGCAGCCGCCGTGCGGCCCGTCCGCGATCGTCGATACGATTTTCCGCCACGGCATGCCGCCGCATGTGGCCGCGCCGTGGCCCGACCGCATTGCACGCCGCATGCTGCGCACGCGCTGGGCCGACGCCGGCACGCGCGACATCAGCAGCCGGCGCGATCCGCGCGTCGGCGACATGCTTGCCGCGCTGCCGCGCGACCTGCATCTCGTGCATGGCGTGAGCTGGTCCGTCGAGGCATCCACGCGCTTCGACTCGCATCACGGGCGGCTGAACGGACATCGTCCCGGCTGCGCGCACGACGGGCAGTTCTATCTCGAACACCAGGTGATGGCCGGCATCCCGCAGGTCTGCCTGCCGCGGCTCGACCATGGCCAGCCGGTGCTCGGCGGGCTCGGCTTCGACGCCGGCCGCTTCTGGCTCGCGCTCGCCGATCTGCTGCACGTCACGCGCGCTCAGACCAGGTAGATCTCGAAACCCGGCACGCGGCCGGCCAGCAGGCCGTCGATCGGTGCGGCCGGCTCGCCGGTCGACAGCGTATAGAGATCCATCGGTGTACGCGCCGCGTAGTAGCGCGCGAGCGCCGACCCGAGCGGATCGCCGTCGTACACGCACAACTGCATCAGCGCATGGCGATTGCGCACGCGCAGCCACGCGGCATCGAGCAGCGCAGCGAACACGGACGGATCGCGGTCGCGTACCTGCAGGTGCGTCAGGTAGACGTCGCGCAACGGCTCGCCGGGCGCCGCGATACGCGGGCGGCGCAATGCGGGCGCGAGCGCGTTGAATCCGACACGGATCGCCTCGAGCGCCAACGGCAGCCGTTCGAGCACGATCCGTTTGATCTCGCCGGCATCCCACGGCGCGACGCAGCCGAGCAGGTTGTCGTGCGCATCGAGCGCCAGCAGGAATGCGCCGATGCCGAACGACGGCCACGTGTCGAGCCGGCGCGCAAATTCTTCCGCGGAAAACACCCCGCCGAACGGCTGGCGGCGCGATTCGGCATCGAGAAACGCGCGCAGCGCGTCCGCGTGATGCGGCTGCGCGTCGACGATCCGCACGCCGGGCACGCTGCGCGGTGCCGACGACAGCCCGCGCTGCGCGTAGATCGAGACGTTCTCGTAGCCGTGCCAATGCGAGAAGCGCAGCCGGTTCTCGCGCCGCGAACGCGCCAGCGACTGCACCGCGAGCCGGTTGTCGCGAATCATGCAGCAATACGCATGCTGCACGCCGGCTTCGGCACGTAGCGTCGCGAAGCGTGCGCGCACCGAGTCGGTCCATTCGCGCGACAGACGCCGGTCAGGCATCAACCGAAGATCGCCGAGATAGGCGACCGGCTGCGCACGTTCCCCGAGATAGCCGTCGCGCACGACAAGGCTCGCGAGCCCTTTCAGCGACGCGCGCTCATCCTCCGCGAGCCAGACCTCATGATGCGGCGCGTGACAGCGATGCAGCGCGAAGTAGTCGGGCGCACGGTCGAAGCGCAGCGGCAGGTTGCCCTGCATCGCATGGCGGGACTGGAAATCGAGGATGCGCGCGTTGTCGGCCGCTTGCGCGAGACAGATCCGCATGTGCGCCGCTCACGCGCCGTCGAACAGCCGGCGCGCGAGCGGCCGCAGGTTCGACGTCGACAGTTCGCACAGGCACACGAGTTCGTCGCCCTGTGCGTAGCCGGGGTTGCGCGCGAGGAAGTAGTCGACATCGGCCAGCCGCCGATGCGCGGCCGGTACCTCCGCGAGTGCGGGCGTGAGCCGGCCCTGCGGCGTGTCGAACGACAGCAGGCCGGTGGCGGAATCGTACGCGTGCCCGTAGCGGCTCGCGGCCAGGTAATCCATCAGGTCCTGAGTGGCCGGTGCGGTCAGGTTGTCGGCGCGCGGCGCGTAGTCGCGCGCGAACGCGCGCAGGTAGCGATAGGTGCGATGCCCCTTGCAGATCAGGAACCAGTACAGCGGCACGGCGGGCGCCTGCCGCCACACGTCGCCCGCGTGGCGGATCCACGCGAACGCGAGATGCTGCGTGCCCCAGTGCGTAGGATCGATGATCGTATCGCCGGAAAAGATCACACGGATCGACGCGTCGCGCCAGCGCGTCTCGTACTGCTTGAGCGTCGAGAAGCCCTGGATCGCGCCATCGCTGTCGCGCAGCACGATGCAGTGCGTCTTGTCGCCGAGATCGCGGTCGAACTGCGCACGGACCGTGTCGCAATAGGACGCCGCATACAACGAGAACATCCGGTCGATGTCGTCCGGGCCCAGGGCCGCACGTTCGACGGCAGTGGCACGCAACTCCATCGGCTACTCCTGCAAGGCTGAACAGCTTGCTATGATAGCCCGTTACCCACCCGCTCCCGCCATGTCCAACGCCGTTTCCCGCCAGGATGCAAACGACACGCCGATCGCCCGGCCATGGCTACTGCTCGCCACCTATCTCGTCGTGACGGGCGTGTTCTACACCTTCGTCACTCACCTGCCGCTCGGGCCGGTCACGGTCATTCCGGCTGGCGCGCTCGATCGCGCGGTTCCGTTGCTGCCCGGCACCGTGCCGCTTTACCTCAGCTATCTGTTCGCGATGCCCGCGCTCGTCTGGCTCGGGCGCGGCCGCGCATGGCTGCTGCCGGCGTTCTTCGCCGGCGCGCTCGCGGCCGGCATTTGCCTCGTGTGCCATCTGCTGCATCCGACCGCCGTCGCCTGGCCGCCCGCTCATGACAGCTGGATCGCGTGGCTGCAGCGGATCGATTCACCGCTTGCCGCATCGCCGAGCGGCCACGTCGCGCTGCCGGTTGCGATCGCCATCGTGCTGCTGGCATTGCGGCGGCGATCGGCCGTGCTGTTCGTCGCGTGGAGCGCGCTGCTGATGGTGACGGTCCTGACCACCGGCCAGCATCGCGCCGCCGATGTCGCATGGGGCACCGCGATCGGCATCGCGGCCGGCACGCTGACGCTCGCGTTGCTGCGCGCCAAGGTCGACCTGCGCACGGTCGCGGCCGCGCTGCTCGAATGGGCGTGCATCATCGTTGCGATCCGGATGGCCGTCGCGCTCGGCGCGTGGTACCTGTATGCGCTTGCCGTGCTCGTCGTCGCAACGCGGCAGCATGCGCTGTTCATCCTGTATCACGACGCGGCCCACTATCACCTCACGCGCCGCCGCGGCTTCAACGACTTCCTGATCAACGTCGCGATCGGCTTGCCGGGGCTCGTGCCCGTCGAGTTCTACCGGCCGCTGCATCTCGCGCATCACCGGCATCTCGGCACCACGCAGGACCCGGAGCGCCAGTTCCTCTATCACGACCAGCCGTGGCGGTTCCGGCCGCTCGACGCGTGGCAGCTCGCACGGCAGCTCCTCGGCGACCTGTTCGTGCTGAACATGGTGCGCAACATGGCGGCGTTCCGGCGCGCGGGCGGGCAGAACACGAGGCTCGGCCCGCCGTTCCAGGCGGCCGCGGCAGTGTGGGTGGTCATCGTCGCGCTGTTCGTATGGGCCTGTTCCGCGCGGACGATCCTGCTGGTCGCGACGCTATGGTTCATGCCGCTGCTCACGCTGTCCGTGCTGCTGCAGAAGATCCGCAGCATGGCCGAGCACAGCGGCGGGCCGCACGCGACACCGGGCTGGGGCGACTGGACGTATTCATGGCGCACGGGCTGGATCGGCCGCGTGTTCGTGTGGCCGTATCACATCAACCTTCATCTGCAGCATCACCGGAATCCGGCGGTGCCGTGGCATGCGCTGCCCGATGCGGTCGACGAACGCGAGCCGCAGCTCGACGCACCGGAACTGGCCCGGCTGCTGTGGTCGGGCATCCCGCCGAAGCCGTAACGGGCGACGGCGTGCGCAACGTCGCGCGCGCCACCTCTTCCCTCCTCGTTACTTCGCGATATACACACCCGACGTCGGGCACGTGCCCTGCGTATTACCGTCCGTCACGAGCGATGCGGCGCTCGGGAACTGCGTGGTCGCATTCGTCTTCACCGAAATCCACGCTTCGGTGAAATAGCTGACGCCGTTCGTCTTCGTGCACTTCAGCGACACCGCACTGCGCGTATTGCTGCCGAACGCGCCTTCGAAGGCCGACAGCAACTGGTTGCGCGTGACCGTCTTGCCCGCGTTCGCCTGCAGGAACGTGTTGAACGACGTGTTGCCGAGCCGGCTGATCATCCCGGACGCCTGGTTCCAGTACGCATCGGGCGACGCCGAGTTCGAGCAGGTGCCGTGCTTGAACCATTCGTGCTTGTCGAGGCACGACGCGACGCCCGGCATGTACGTCGACAGCGTGTTGCGGGTCGCGCTGCTGATCGGGTAGGCGTCCATGCTGCACCACTGGTGCGCGTTGTCGAGGTCGATGTCGTTCTGCGGCACGCCGCAGTAGAACGGCTGGTTGCCGTCGTAGTTGTTCGGCCACAGGCCATGCAGCGACAGGCTCGTCGCCGCATACGTGCCGGCGAGGTTCGTGCATTCGGGCGTATCGTGCGACGCGCAGAAGCCGGGCTCCCACGACGCGGCGAGCAACAGGTAGTCGTAGCTGGTCTGCGCGGTGGCGGGCAGTGAAGCGGAAGCGACGGCGAGTGCGGCAGCGGCGCGGGCGAGCGTCTTGAGCATGGCGTTTCCTCGGAAAGGGCTTGCGGTCGCGGGATGCGCCGCAAGATTGTCGACATCTGCCCGAGATTGTTGCCGACGCAACGTGGCACGAATGTGAAGGTGGACGAATGATGTCCTTCGTCACGGGCGCGCGCACGCACCGTCGTGTCGCGCACTGCATCACACGGCCGATGCGTACCGCCCTGCCGGCGGCACGCCGTCGCTCACGATCCGGCGCCCAGCTGCGTGCACGCGCGCGCGGCCGCTACGGGGCCTTCGAGCGCGAGGATCTGCCACACGCCGATGCTGACGCGCTGGCGCGCGGCCGTCGACGCATCGGCCAGCAACGCCTCGACGCGCGGCGCGGCGTCCGGCGCCTGCTGCTTCAGCGCCGCGTGATGCCGCGCACGCGACGCCGGCTCGGACTCGTACACGTCGCACAGGCGCACCATGCCGGCGAGACCGGCAAGGTCGTCGTCCTTGTCGATCGCGCCCGGCTCGACCGGCGCGAGCCCCTTGCGCTCCGCCGCCGGCAGCTTGCTGCGCGCGCCTTCGTCGATCGACGTGGCGGATGCCGGCGGCAGGCCGCCGATCACCGCGACGATCCGGCTGCCCGCGGCGATCATGTCGCCCTGGCACGCGATCTTCTCGGTGGCCGCGACGTTCGAGCAGAACGACACCGACGTCCGGTACACGTCGTTGCTCATGCGCGGCACTTCGTCCGCGCTCGCCTGCGCGAAGCCGGCGCACGTCAGTGCCAGCGCAGCGGGAATCAGGATGCGGAATGCGCTCGTCTTGTTCATTGTTGTTTGCGTATGGGGGTTCTCGTGGCGGGCAACATCGTGCGGCCGCGCGATGGCGGCCGCTGTGACGCCGGGCCCTCGTCCGGCGGCACGCGATCACTTCATCGACGCAGCCTCCGATCCGCCGGGCGACAGCGCTGCGTTGTCTTGCTCGCGCCACGTGCGGCGCGACGCCATGATCGCCTTCACGGCCGAGCGCGCGACCTTCCACCACGCGAACGGCCGCGGGTCGGCAAGCATGCTGAGCGCGCGCGCATAGTCGAGCGTGAGCCCGGGGGTCCACGCCATCGTCACCGCGCGCTTGCGGATCTGCGCGGCGACCCACAACTCGGGCGTGAGCAGCAGCCGCACGAACGCACCCCACCCGGCACGCGCACCCTTCAGCCGCCACACCGCGCCGTCGAGCGCGGCTTCGAGCGCGTTCGACACGGTGCTCGAGCAGTTGCGGTGCGTGAGGTTGTACGTCACGTTCTGCCGGTACGACGACCAGAATGCGTCCAGCTTCGCCGGATCGTAGTTGCGGATCCGCACCCGCACGGTCGACGGGCACCACGCCTTCGATTCGGTCGCGTAGTCGGGCTGGAACAGGCCCGGCACGTCGTTTTCGCGCGTCGCGCGCAGGATGCGCGTGAATTCGTCCGGAGAACGATCGATTTCAACGCCCGGATACAGGCTGATATAGATGCCCTCCGGCGACTCCAGCGCCGCGTGCCCGGTCGAGATCACGCCGTTGACGTCCACCGCCGCGATATAGCGGTCGATCACCGGATAGCGCTGCGCTTCGGCCTTCGACGTGCCGGTCGGCGTCCACACATGCACGGTGAGCGCATGCTCGCCGTCGGCGGGCGGGCCGTCCCATTCGGATTGCGCGAAATGCGGCGCGGCGCGCGCATCGTCGAGATCGGGCGCGAGCGCCGGCGCCGGCGACGTCGCGAACGCCGGATTGCGCGTCAGCCGCCGCACGCGCGCGGCGAGGCTCAGCATGTGCATCCCGCCGAACATCAGCAGCAGGCCGAGGCAGTACGGCACGGTGCCCACGTAGTGGGTCGGGTACGGCTGGTAGAAGAAGATCGCCAGCAGGATCTCGACGACGCCCCACGCGAAGGCGACGTTCCAGCGGCGATAGCGCACCATCCACGCGGACGTGCACTGCAGCAGCCCGTCGACGAGGAACAGCGTGCCGAAGATCATCGACAGCAGGAAATGGCCGTGGTGATGGCCCGCGAACACGAGCCCGGCGGCGACCACGACGGCGATCCCCTTGACGTAGCGCAGGATGCGCTGCCCGCCGACGCCGCTGCCGGCCACCGCGAGTGTCGCGAGCCCTTCGATCAAAAACAGCCACGCAAAGATCTGGATCGGAAAGTGCAGCGCGCCGTCGAGCGCATCGACGAAGATCACGCCGCCCGCGACGATCCACACCCAGCCGAACACGGTAAGCCCGCGCCAGCGGGTGCGCAGATATTCGATACCCAGCAGCAGCAAGACCAGTCGTACCATCGCGCCCTCTCGTCATTTTTTTGGGGAAACGCGCTGGCCACGCGTTTCCTGCCGTTTCAACCGCGCGTCGTGCGACGACCCGGCCAAAATGCGGTAATTCGTACCGGCGCGTCATGCCTCGACATGACCGATGGCGGCCGGTACGCCTCCGCACCGGCCAAATAATAAGATATGGCGGTGACGGTTGAAAGCGTCACGAAAACGTTGTCGGCACGGCACCGACGGGGTCGACCGGCCGCTGCCGAGGCAGCTTTCCCGTTCGACAACGCGCGGCGGATACGCGAGAATCCGGCTTCCGAGGGCGAAAGCCACAGAACCGAACCGCATCAGACGGGACCACAAGAAATGAGCACATCGATCACGCGCCGGCGCCTGCTGGCCGTCGGCATGGCCGCGAGCAGCCTCGCGCTGTCGGGCTGTTTCACCCGGGCGCTCTACGAAAACCGCGACGAGCCCTACACCGAGCACGTTTCCGCTTTCATGATCACGAAAGACGGCAAGAAGCTGGTGGTGCTGGGTGAACGCTATCACTACATCTTCGATCTGCCGGACAAGCTGCGCCCGGTGCTGGCGGCCAGCTATCGCACATCGCTGCATACGTCGTTCAGCAGCTTCCGCGCCGACGGAAGCGACGTGACCGGCCAGTACGACACCGTGCTGTCGAAGGATGCGCCGGACGACGAGCGTCAGGCGGCAACCGCCGACGGCTTCAGGAACTGGCGCGACCGGCTCGAACTCGACGGCAACGTCGTCGGCAAGCGCTATTCCACCGAAGGCTTCACGCTGAAACCGGACGGCACCGCGCAACCGTTTAACGAGCGCTATACGGTCGGCATCGACGAAGCGCCGTCCGCCTTCGCGAAGGGGCTCCGGATCCTGGCCACGCCGGTCACCGTGGCAGCCGACGGCGTGCTCGTGCTGGGCGGGGTCCTGCTGCTGCCGGTCGCGTATTTTTCGCTCAAGGACCGGCCAATCGGCGGGTTCTAGGCCAGCCCCGTCCGTCATGGCACCCGGCCGACACCCGAACGAGGAGCATCGACATGCGTGACCCTTCGCTTCATCCGTCCTCGCTCGGCCCGCAACTCAAGCGCTGGCGCGCGCTGCACCGCGTCAAGCAAAGCCATGCGGCCGACCTGTTCGGCGTCGCGCAATCGACGATCTCCCGCTGGGAAGCCGGCCGCCAGCAGATGTCGCCCGACGAGCGCGCGACGGCCGAGCGGCTGCTCGCCGCGCGTCTCGATTCCGCGGGCGACTACGCGCTCGCGCGGCTCGTCTCGGGCAGCGCGGGCCGCATGCATCTCGTGTGCGACCTCACGCACCGCCTGCTCGCGTCTTCTTCGGCACGCGCGGCCGAATTCTCGCAGCCGCTGTCGATGCTGCTCGGCACGTCGCTGTGGCGCTACGCGAGCCCGGAGATCGTCCGCATGGAAGCCGCGCTCGACACGCTCGGCTGGCATGACCGCGCGGGGCCGCCGAGCGTCGAATTCGACACCGGCGCGAATGCGTCGCAGGTCGTGCCGATCCGCGGCAGCAGGTGCCGGTGGACGCGGATGACGCTGTCGGATGGCTCGGCCGCGCGGCTCGTGGAGACGCTCGAGGATGCGTAATCGCTGGATCGCAACGCGTGGCATACAACCGCCATCCGATTCGGTGACGGCGCAGCGCGCTTCGACGCCTGGCGCCCGCCACGCGGAGGACTTCATCGTGAATGGCAGTCCCGCCGCAGGGAGCGCCGGATGTTGAGGCTCATCGTGCTGGACCTCGTGTTCGGCGTGCTCGCTTTCTACATCGGTGCCGCGATACTGCACGCGCTACGCTCGGGTGTCGCCAACGCCGGCGGTACACGGGTGGCGCGCCGCAGTCGCCCCTATGCATTCGCGCTGGTCCTGATTGTTCAGATCGGCTTCGTCGTCCTGCTGTGCTGGTCCGGAATTGCGCTGACGTTCGGACTTGGGCCGAAGTAAGCGCACGGCAAAGTATTCCCGTCGGCGAGCCCGACCCGGCCCGCGACCGCTTCACGGCATCGCCCCATGCTCGCCCCCAACACGCATATTTCATGCGTGGACGAACCGCGCACCGCCGCATTACGCTTGACGGCTCATCGCAAGGACGCCGACCATGACCCCCGATACGATCCACGCACGGCTCGCTTTCCTGCGCGAGGCCGAACGCCTGAAGGACGTGCTGCGCAGCGGCTACACGTCGTCCGGGCGCACGGAAAGCACGGCCGAGCACAGCTGGCGGCTGTGCCTGATGGCGCTCGTGTTCGCCGACGCGCTGCCCGGCATCGACACGCTGAAACTGCTGAAGCTGTGCATCGTCCACGATCTCGGCGAGGCGCTGCACGGCGACATTCCCGCGATCGAACAGGCCGCGCATCCCGACAAAAGCGCGCACGAACGCGACGACCTGCTGACGCTGACCGCGGCGCTCGATCCCGCGTCGCGCGACGAGATCGTCGCGCTGTGGGACGAATACGAGGCGGCGGATACGCCGGAAGCGCGCGCCGCGAAGGCGCTCGACAAGCTGGAGACGATCCTGCAGCACAACCAGGGCAGCAATCCACCCGATTTCGACTACGCGTTCAATCTCGGCTACGGCCGCCGCTATACCGACGCCGCGCCGCTGTTCAGCGCGATCCGCGACATCGTCGACGCCGACACGCAACGCCGGATCGACTCGGGCGGGCAGCGCGCGTAAGCGCGCGCGATCGGGGGCGCGGCACCGCACGCTCGACACGCTCGCGAACCTGCTGATCGGCAGCGGCTTCACGCTCACCCACCTCGACGAACGGGAGCCGACGCAGGAACAAGTCGATGCGCTGACCGCGCTCGACGACGAACGCGAATGGCCGACGATGGCACGCGTCGCCGCGCAGCGTTAACGCACGTTAACGCAGGCCGCAACACGCACACCGGCCTTCGCCCGCCGCTCTGACAGATTGCAACAATGACACCGCTCGCCCCCGGCTCCAGGGCGGCGTTCGTACAATTCAGCACAATTTCCACACGATTTGGCGTGATTTCCTCCCTTACCATGAGCGGCTGATTCGACCCGGCACGGCCGCGCGATGCGTGCGCGGATGCCGTCGCGGGCACCCTGCCCGGCATGCGACGCCGACCGGATCGTCCCGCCCGGCCGCACGCATCGCCGGCATCGCTTCATCGTCGCCGCACGCTCATGACTCAGAAGACCCCTCGCCGCCGGCGCATCGTGCTGGCTTCCATTGCCATCGTCGCGATCGCCGCCGGCGTCACGCTGAAGGCGTGCGCGCCCGACAAGCATCCGCAATATCTGTCCGCGCCCGTCTCGCGCGGCGATCTCGAGAACGCGGTGCTCGCCACCGGTGCGTTGCAGGCGTTCCGGCAGGTCGACGTCGGCGCCCAGGTGTCGGGGCAGCTGAAGTCGCTGAAGGTCAAGCTCGGCGACAAGGTCACGAAGGGCCAGTGGCTCGCCGAGATCGATCCCGTGATCTCGGAAAACGCGCTGCGCCAGGCCCGCGCCAGCGAAGAAAGCCTGCGCGCGCAGCAGCAATCGACCGCCGCGCAACTGACGCAGGCGGAACTCGCGTTCAAGCGCCAGCAGGCGATGCTGCCCGACGATGCGACCTCGCGCGAATCGTTCGAGGCCGCACGCGCGACGCTCGACGTGCAGCGAGCGACACTCGCGTCGCTCGCCGCGCAGATCCGCTCGGCCCGCATCCAGATCGAAACCGCGCAGGCCAATCTCGGCTACACGCGCATCGTCGCGCCGATCGACGGCGAGGTCGTCGCGGTCGTCACGCAGGAAGGCCAGACCGTGATCGCGCAGCAACAGGCGCCGGTGATCCTGAAGCTCGCCGAGCTCGACACGATGACCGTGAAGGCGCAAGTGTCGGAAGCCGACGTGATCCGCGTAAGTGGCGGCCAGACCGCGTATTTCACGATCCTCGGCGAACCGGACAAGCGCCACTACGGCAAGCTGCGCGCGATCGAGCCGGCACCGCAGAACTACGCCGAAGCGCAGAGCTCGCTCGGCGGTGGTGCGGGCGGCGGCTCGAAGCCGAACTCCGCCGTGTTCTACAACGCACTGTTCGAAGTACCGAATCCCGAGCATCGGCTGCGCATCTCGATGACCGCGCAAGTCAGCATCGTGCTCGGCAACGCACGCAACGCACTGAGCATTCCGGCCGCCGCGCTCGGCGAAAAACGCAAGGACGGCACCTACGCGGTGCGCGTGCTGCGCGCCGACGGCAGCACGGAAACGCGCAATATCCGCATCGGCATCAACAACAACGTGCGCGTCGAAGTGCTGGCCGGCCTGAAGGACGGCGAACGCGTCGTGATCGGCGAAGCGGCCGGTGACGACCACGCGCCGCTGGCGGACGTGGTGTGACGATGAGCCAGCCCCTGCTGAAACTCGCTGCCGTCACACGACGCTTTCCGGCCGGCGACAAGGACGTCGTCGTCCTGAACAACGTCAACCTGTCGATCCACGCGGGCGAGATCGTCGCGATCGTCGGTGCGTCGGGCTCCGGGAAGTCGACGCTGATGAACATCCTCGGCTGCCTCGACCACCCGAGCGAAGGCACCTACACGGTCGGCGGCCGCGACACGCACATGCTCGACAGCGACGAGCTCGCGCAACTGCGCCGCGAACACTTCGGCTTCGTGTTCCAGCGCTATCACCTGCTGCCGCACGTCGACGCGGTCGCGAACCTCGAAATGCCCGCGATCTACGCCGGCACCCCGCGTGCGGAACGGCACGCACGCGCACGCGAACTGCTCGCGCGCCTCGGGCTCGCGGATCGCGCGCACCATCGCCCCGGGCAACTGTCCGGCGGCCAGCAGCAGCGCGTGAGCATCGCGCGCGCACTGATGAACGGCGGCCAGGTGATCCTCGCCGACGAACCGACCGGCGCGCTCGACACGAAAAGCGGCCAGGACGTGATCCGCATCCTGCACGAGCTGAACGCGCTCGGCCATACGATCGTCATCGTCACGCACGACAAGGCCGTTGCGCGCCATGCGCGGCGCATCATCGAGATCAGCGACGGCGAGATCGTCGCGGACCGCCCGAATCGCCACTACGCGGAAGCGCTCGAGGAAGCGCTCGAGGAAGCGGGTGTCGACTCCGCGGAAGCGAGCGAAGCCGCCGCCCGCGCGTCGCACGCCCGCACGTCGCACGCCCGCGATCGCCACGACACGCTACCGCCGCCCGCATCCGTCGACACCGATGCGCATGCCGATACCGGCACGCGCACGCACCGCTTCGCGGCCGGCTCCGGCCGCTTCGCCGAGGCCTGCCGGATGGCATGGATCGCACTCGTGTCGCACCGGCTGCGCACGCTGCTGACGATGCTCGGCATCATCATCGGCATCACGTCGGTCGTGTCGATCGTCGCGATCGGCGAAGGCGCGAAGCGCTACATGCTCGACGAGATCGGCAGCATCGGCACCAACACGATCAACATCTATCCGGGCACCGACTGGGGTGACAGCCGCGCCGACGCGATCCAGACACTCGTGCCCGCGGATGTCGCCGCGCTCGCCGAGCAGCCGTACGTCGACAGCGCGACGCCCGAAACGTCGCGCACGCTGCTGCTGCGCTACCGCAACGTCGACGTGAACGCGCTCGTGAGCGGCGTCGGCGATCGCTTCTTCCAGGCGCGCGGAATGCGCTTCGCGCTGGGCGTCGCGTTCGACGAGGACGCGGTGCGCCGCCAGGTGCAGGTGGCCGTGATCGACCAGAACACGCGCCGCAAGCTGTTCGGCGCGACACGCAACCCGATCGGCGAAGTGATCCTGGTCGACAACGTGCCGTGCGTCGTGATCGGCGTGACGGCCGACAAGAAAAGCGCATTCGGCAGCGTGAAGAGCCTGAACGTGTGGGTGCCGTACACGACCGCGAGCGGGCGCCTGTTCGGGCAGCGCCATCTCGACAGCATCACCGTGCGGGTGCGCGACGGGCAACCGAGCGCCGCCGCCGAAAAGAGCCTAGAGAAGCTGATGACGCAGCGCCACGGCCGCAAGGACTTCTTCACATACAACATGGACAGCGTGGTGAAGACCGTCGAGAAGACCGGCCAGTCGCTCACCTTGCTGCTGTCGCTGATCGCCGTGATCTCGCTCGTCGTCGGCGGGATCGGCGTGATGAACATCATGCTGGTGTCGGTCACCGAGCGCACGCGCGAGATCGGCATCCGGATGGCAGTCGGCGCGCGCCAGTCCGACATCCTGCAGCAGTTTCTCGTCGAGGCCGTGCTCGTCTGCCTGCTCGGCGGCACGATCGGCATCGCGCTGTCGTTCGGGCTCGGCGCGCTGTTCTCGATGTTCGTCGCGCAGTGGAAGATGGTGTTCTCGGCCGGCGCGATCGTGACCGCGTTCGTCTGCTCGACGCTCACCGGTGTGATATTCGGCTTCATGCCCGCGCGCAATGCGTCGCGGCTCGATCCGATCGATGCGCTCGCGCGCGACTGACGCAAGGCCCGCCATGACGCATTCCTCACCGCTTCACCGCCTGGGCGCCTTCGCGTGCGCGGCCGCGCTGCTCGCCGGCTGCGCGGGCGCGCGCCATGAGTCGCTGCCCGCCGTCGCGATGCCGGCGAACTGGGCGGCGCCGGTTGCCGCCAACGCGCCGGCCACGACGCGCGACTGGTGGCGCAGCTTCGGCGATCCGCAACTCGACGCGCTGATCGACGATGCGCTGCGCGCCAACAACGACCTCGCGATCGCGGCGATCCGCGTGTACCGCGCGCAACTGCAGGCCGGCCTCGCGGATACGAACCTGACGCCCAGCGTGTCGCTCGGCGCGAACGGCGCCGTGTCGCGCACGCTCGATACGCACCAGATGAGCCGGTCGAGCGGCATAACCGGTTCGCTCAGCTATGAAATCGACCTGTGGGGCCGGCTGGCCGCGCTGCGCGACGCCGCGCGCTGGGAAGCCGACGCGACGGCCGCCGATCTCGAAGCCGCGCGGCTGTCGTTGATCGGCACGACCGCATCGCTGTACTGGCAGATCGGCTATCTGAACCGTCAGATCGCGCTCGGCGACGCGAACATCGCGTATGCGGTACGCACGCTCGCGGTCGTCCGGTCACGACACACGGCCGGTGCCGTGTCGGGGCTCGACCTGGCGCAAGCCGAACAGAGCCTCGCCGCGCAACGCGCCGCCCAGACCCGCCTGATCCAGCAACGCACCGAGAACCGTCACGCCCTCGCGATCCTGTTCGACCGGCCGCCGCAGCAACTCGTGGCCGAACCGTCGGCGCTGCCCGTCGCGGCACCGCCGGAAGTGGCGGCCGGCCTGCCGGCCAGCCTGCTCGGCCGGCGCCCCGACCTGCGTGCGGCGGAATTCCGGCTGCGCGAATCGCTCGCGAACGTCGACGCGACACGCACGAGCTTCTACCCGACCTTCACGCTGACCGGTCAGGCCGGCACGTCGAGCACGAGCCTCGAGCGCGTGCTGATGAATCCGGTCGGCACGCTCGGGCTCGGCCTTGCCCTGCCGTTCATCCAGTGGAACACGATGCAGTTGCAGATCAAGGTGTCGAAAACGCAGTACGAGGAAGCGGTCGTCGGGTTCCGCCAGAAGCTCTACACGGCACTCGCGGAAGTCGAGAACGCGCTGTCGGCACGCGTGCAGCTCGAACGCGAAGCCGAACAGCGCGCGCTGTCGCTGGCCCAGGCGCAGCGCGCCGAGCGGCTGGCCGCCACGCGGTTCGCGGCCGGCGCGACCGCCGTGCAGCCGTGGCTCGACCAGCAGCAGCGGCTGCGCGACGCGCAAAGCGCCGACGAACAGACGCGGCTGGACCGGCTCAACAACCAGATGACGCTGTACCGCGCGCTCGGCGGCGGGATGTCCTGACTGGCGCGCGTGCAGGGCCGGCCACGCCAGCCGCACCGGCCACGCACGCCGTCATTCGCACACGGGCGCCCTGCGCCGCGCCGGCGCAAACGCCACCACGCTCGCCGTCGCGAGCACGGCCACGCCTGCCGCGCCGTACACCATCACCCAACCGAACCCGTGCACGAGCGCCGCATGCAGCGCCGCGCCGGTCGGGTCGGCCTGCGCGAGCGCCGGGGCGATCTCGTGCAGCCCGTCGGTCCGCCCGGATGCAATCTCCTGCGCAAGCCGGCGCAGCGCCGCGTCGCCGATCGTGCCCGCGACACCGGCCTTCAGGCTCGCGACGATCCCCGCGACCAGCACGAAGCCCATCGCCGCGATGTTCAGCGCAAGCGAGATCATCCGCGCGCTCATGTCGATGCCCGACGCCATCCCGGCCCGCGAGCTCGGCACCGCGCCCGTCGTCGTGTTGGTCACGGGCGTGTTCGTGAGCCCGAGCCCGATGCCGGCGATCACGCAGCCGGGCAGCATCGTGATCCAGCTCGCATGGTCGGCCGCGCTGCCGATCCGCATCAGCGCGAAACCCGCCGCGATCGTGAACAGGCCGCCGGGAATCACGACGCCCGGCCCGTAGCGCAGCGCGAGCCGTTCGCCGAACGGCGGCGCGACCAGCGTCGGCAACGTGTACGCGAGCAACGCGAGGCCGGCCGTCACGCTGTCGTAGCCAAGCGCGACCTGGAACCAGATCGGCAGATAGATCATGAACGGCCAGAAGCTGAAGTTCATCCCCATCGAGCCGAAGATCGCGCCGGTGAACGCGCGGATCCGGAACACCGAGAAGTCGAACATCGGCCGTGCGCTGGCGCGTTCCGCGACGACGAAGCCGACCAGCGCCAACACAGTCGCCCCGAGCACGCCGAGGCCGGCGGCGCTGGTCAGCCCGAGTTCCGCGCTTTGCGTGATGTAGAACGCCAGGCCGAGCACCGCCAGCGACAGCGTGACGATGCCCGCCACGTCGAGCGAGCCCGCGTGCGGATCGCGCGACTCCTGCACCGCGCCGCCGATCAGCACGAGCGCGACGGCCGCGAGCGGCGCATGGACGAGGAACACCCACGGCCAGCTTGCCAGCGCGACGATCGCGCCGCCGACGATCGGCCCGAACCCGAGCCCGATGCCAAACACGATTCCCCAGATCCCGAACGCGCGGCCGCGCTCGCGGCCCTCGCGGAACTGGTGCGACAGCACGGCAATCTGGCAGATCAGCATCGCGCCGCCGCTCGCGCCCTGCAGCAGCCGGCCCGCGACGAGCACCGGCACGTTCGGCGCGAGCCCGCACAGCAGCGACGTCGCGCCGAACAGCACGGTGCCGATCACATACACGCGCTTGCGACCGAACCGGTCGGCGAGCGTGCCGGCCGCCATCAGCACGGTCGTGCACGCGATCGTGTATGCATTCATGATCCACTGCATGCCGTTGAAATCGCCGTGCAGCACGTGTTCGAGCGTCGGCAGGATCACCGGCACGCTCGAGATTTCGAGGCCGAACATCAGCGACGTGAGACAGACGGCCGCGAGCGCGACCGCATTCCTGCGGGAGTCGGATAGCGTCATGCGTATTGCGCCGCGGCCCGGCAACGGGCCGTGCGCCTCCAGATGAGAAGGATTCGCCGCGTGCGGCCGGCGACGCACGCTGGACGGGAATCGGTACTATAGTGAGAATTCCCATCCCCATTGACGCACGCATTTCTCCAGACTGGGGAACTGCAGGACTCAATCACCCCACCCTCCCATGACCGACAGACTCGACGGCGTGACGACCTTCGTCCAGGTAGTGGAATCGGGCAGCTTCGCGCTCGCCGCGGAGCGGCTCGACATGACGCGTTCGGCCGTCGGCAAGGCGGTCGCGCGGCTCGAGAAGCGGCTCGGCGCGCGGCTGCTGCAGCGCACGACGCGCAGCCAGAGCCTGACCGACGACGGCCAGGCGTACTACGACCGCTGCGTGCGCGCGCTCGCGGAACTGGACGCGGCGGAAGCCGACCTCGACTGCGGCCGCAACGAGCCGCGCGGCAAGCTGCGCCTGAGCGTGCCGCTCGCGTTCGGGCACCACTGCGTGACGCCCATCGTGCTCGACCTCGCGCGCACCTATCCGCATCTGCGGATCGACGTGTCGATCACCGACCGCTTCGTCGATCTCGTCGAGGAAGGCATCGACCTCGCGGTGCGGATCGGCACGCTTGCGGACAGCACGAGCCTCGCGGTGCGGCGGCTCGGCACGCAATACGGCAGCCTCGGCGCGGCGCCGTCGTATCTCGCCCGCTACGGGATGCCGAAGACGCTCGACGATCTGAAGCACCACCGGACAATCGCGTATTCCCGCTCGGGTGTGGTTCACCCGTGGGACTTGCGCGCGCCGGACGGGTCGACGGTACGGATCGACATGCCGCACCAGCTCAGTTTCGACGACGTGCAGGCGATCGCGACGGCCGGCGCATCGGGGTTCGGGATCGCGTGGCTGCCGAGCTGGCTGCTCGATCATTACGTGACGCGCGGCGAGATGACGGTCGTGCTCGACCGTTGCTTCGTCTGCGAAGGCGACATCCACGCGATCTGGCCGAAGACGCGCTACCTGCCGCGCAAGACGCGCTGCGTGATCGACGCGTTCGCGCAGGCGATTCCGCCGATGATCGAGCGGTAGGCGGGACGGCGCACGGCGCCGGGGATCGCGCCGCGCCCGCACGGGCGCGGGCGACATGTCCGCCCTGTCCGCGCTATTTCGCGTCGCCGCCGTCGATCGCCAGCATCCGCCGGCGGCGCGCGCGGGCGAGTGCCGCCGGCGCGAAATGCAGCACGACCAGCCGCGTCAGATGATGAGACAGGACGAACACGACGTTCAAGCCGCCGCCGTAGGCGACGATCGTGATCGTCTCGATGGCGCCAGGCGCATACGAGAGCCACAGCGGCAGCACCCCGTAGCCGGACAGCCGCGCCATCCCCCACGCGAACGCACCGGCCACCATCAGCATCAGCGCGATGCATGCAACGCCGGTTCGGCCGTATCGCAGCCCGTCCGCCAGCGTGATCTGCCTGAACTGCGCGCCGATCAGCGCGCCCAGGATGACCGACGCCGCATCGACACACCACGCCGGCACCTCGACGTCAGGCAGCCACCCCGCTCGCACGAACACGCCGGTCAGCACGATGGCCGTGATCATGAACGGTGCCGGAATACCGAATCCGAGCAACGTCCGCCCGACCAGCACGCTCAGCGCCACCAGCCCCGTGAGCGCCAGCACCGTCGCGACCGGCAGCGCAGCGACGGCAACTTGCTGCGGCGCGCCCACCTGCGCCGGAATGAAACAACTGACCAGCACCGTGATCGACACGAGCCGCACGAGATGCACGACGATCACCTTGGCCGACGCACGCTCGGATTCCAGCAGGTCGAATACTGCGGCGAGTGCGCCGGGATAGACGGCCAGCAGTGCATCGGCCCGGTTCCAGCGCGAGACGCGGGACAGCCAGAGACTGCCGACCACGATCTGCGCGGCCAGGCACAAGAGCAGGACGCCCAGGCTCGGCACGATCGCGACGACCATCTGCGTGTCCCACGACCTGAACATCAAGCCGGTCGCCGTGCCGAGCACGATCTGCACGAACTCGAGGCCGAAGCGCAACCTGGGCGCGAAACCGAACCGGCTGGTCGCGATCGTTGCGGCGAGAATCGCGCCGAGCAGCAGGCCATGCGGAACGCCCGCATACCGCAGCACCAGCCCGACCGCGGTCAGGCCGGCAAGATACGCGAGTGTCTTCATCGGGCAGCGCCCCGACCGTCTGCCACGCTCCGGCCAATCCACATGGAAATGTAATTAGAAGGAGTTGAAATGAAATGTCAAACTCAAAAACAGAACATTCGATTATTTCAGATTCAATCATCCATCATTCACGCATCCAATCAAGACGCGACGAAACACATGTCAACTCACGCTGAAACACCGGATGCGTAACGAATTCTTCTGAAAATGCAGTTGAAGCACGACTGCCGCCAATCGAGCAGCAGCCACGCGCCCGGACGCAAACCGACGCCCTGACCGATGGCCGAACGCCTGATTCATCTCGCGGAATCCGCGCAACCGGCACGACTCAGCAAGCCAACCCGTGCACCATGGACGGGCGGCCACGGTGGCGTTGCCAGTACGCCCCATTGGAACGTCCAGTCGCAGGCAACACTGCACCCTGCCCGGAATAGTCCCTTTGCCCCATGCTTGCCTCGGATTTTTATCGAATAGCGGCATTTTCATACGCGCTTTCGATAAGGCGACTTTAAATTATCGAACCGGCAATCAAATTTTGTTTGATGATATTAAAGGTTTTGCCGATTCCATGGCAAGCAGAAACCCTCGTCCGTCGCCCTTGAATCCGGAAATTATTATTGAGATTTTCATCCAATCCCGACGATTGTGATTTAGCGCGGCTGATGGTAATGCGTGTTCTCGCATGTCCGGCACTGGATGCGTGCCGACCTCGAAACAAAAAAGCGGCGCAGCCGAAGCATGCGCCGCCTTGCAGGTTGCTGGCCGCGTGCCGGCCGTTCAATCCGCGCCCAGCGCCGCGAGCGGATGCGCGAACAGCTTCCACGGCGACGTGAGGAAATGCCGCACGCGTTCGGCGCGCAGCTCGACGAGCGACGCGGGCGCCCAGCGCGGCTTGCGATCCTTGTCGACGAGATGCGCGCGCACGCCTTCGCAGAAGTCGCCCTCCTCGATCGCGCGCGCGACGATGCCGAGCTCCATCCGGAACGATTCGGCCAGCGTCATCTGGCGGCCACGCAGCAGCGCCTCACGCGTCACGTACAGCATCGTCGGCGAATGGCCGGTGAGCGCATCGAGCGTCGCCTGCAGCCATTGCCGGTGCTCGCGCGACAGTTCCTCGCGTGCGAGATCCTGCGTGAGCGTCGCGACGATCCGCTCGACGGTCGAGCGCTTGTCGAAGTGACGCACGATCCACGGCATCTGGCTGTCGAGCGCCGCATGCGGCACGACGTTGCACGGCGGCTCGAACACCTTGCGCAGCAGCGGCAACGCATCGCCTTCCCACTTGACGCTTTCGATGCGCGTCTCGAACGTGTCGAGCCACGCGGACGGCACGCACAGATCCGCGAGCTTCGCGGTCAGTGCATCGGCGCCCGACAGCATCGCACCGGTCAGCCCGACGTACAGTTCGAGTTCGACCGGCATACGCGACAGGAAATGCGTCGCGCCAACGTCGGGCACGAGGCCGATGCGCGTCTCCGGCATCGCGATCTTGCTGCGCTCGGTCGCGACGCGCAGCGCCGTGCCCTGTGCGAGGCCCATGCCGCCGCCCATCGTCACGCCGTCCATCAGCGCGACCACCGGCTTCGGGAACGTGTGGATCGCGTAGTCGAGCCGGTATTCGTCGACGAAGAACGGCAGCCAGGTTTCGCGCTGCGCGACCATCCTGTACAGCGCGCGCACGTCGCCGCCCGCGCAGAAGCCCTTCTCGCCGGCACCGCGCAGCACGACCGCGACGATCTGATCGTCGTGGCGGCAGCGCTCGAGGAGCGCGGCCAGCTCGCCGATCATCGCGTACGACAACGCATTGAGCGCGGCCGGCCGGTTCAGCGTGATCAGCGCCACGCGATTCACCACGCGGAACAGCACCTCGGGTGCATGCTCCGCGAATGCGTCGTGATTCATGACCGGCGTGCTCATCGTTGCGACTCTCCATCGGTGTACCACTGCGGCGCGCGCTTGCCGAGGAACGCGGCCACGCCTTCGCGCGGGTCATTCGTCTCGAACAGGTCGACGAAGCGCTCGCGTTCGACCGCGAGCGCCGCGCTGCGCGGCACGCCGCGGCGTGCGAGGCCGATCAGCTCCTTGCTGTACGCGACCGCGTGCGGGCTCTGCCGCACGACGTTGCGTGCCAGAGCCAGCGCCGCATCGCGCGCCGCGCCCGACTCCACGACGTCCTCGACGAGGCCGATCCGCAGCGCCGTGGCCGCATCGACACGCGCACCGGTCAGGATGATCTTCTTCGCCCAGCCTTCGCCGACGAGCCAGGGCAGCGTCTGCGTGCCGAGCCCGCACGGCAGCAGGCCGACCGACGGCTCGGGCAGCGCCATCTGCGCATGCGTCTCCGCGATCCGCAGGTCGCACGCGAGCGCGCATTCGAGACCGCCGCCCATCGCGTAGCCGTTGATCGCCGCAATGGTCACGACGCGCGCGTCGTGCAGCGCCTCGAACGCCGCGCCGAAGCGCGACGCCATCGCGCGTGCAACCGCGCGGTCGCCTTCGGCGAACGTGTTGAGATCGGCACCCGCGCTGAAGAACTTCGGGCCGTCGCCGGTGATCACCAGCGCACGCACGCGCGGGTTCGCATTCAGTTCGGCGACGGTTTCCTGCAATTGCTTCAGCCCGTCGGCGGTAAAGGCGTTCGCGGGCGGACGCTTGAGCGTCGCGCACGCGATCGCGCCGTCGTCGACGTAGTCCAGTTCGATCATCATGCGTCCTTCTTCGTTGCCGGTTGGTACAGGCGGATCACCGCCGAGAAATCGAGCTGGCCGTCGCCACGGCTGCTCATCGTCTGGTACAGCTGCTGCGCGAGCGCGCCGAGATAGACGGGCTGGCGGGCCTGCTTCGCGGCGTCGTTCGCGAGGCCGAGATCCTTCAGCATCAGGTCGGTGCCGAAGCCGCCCGAGTAGCCGCGCGACGACGGCGCGGTGTCGATCACGCCCGGATACGGGTTATAGGTATCCGAGCTCCAGCAGCGGCCCGTCGACGTGTTGACGATGCCGGCCAGCACCTTCGGGTCGATGCCGAGCGCGACGCCGAGCGACATCGCCTCCGACACGGCTGCCATCGAGATGCCGAGCACGAGGTTGTTGCAGACCTTCGCGACCTGCCCCATGCCCGTCGCGCCGCAATGGACGATGTTCTTGCCCATGCCGGCGAGCACGGGCTTCACGCGCTCGAAATCCGCGTCGCTGCCGCCGACCATGAAGGTCAGCGTGCCGGCCGCCGCGCCGCCGGTGCCGCCCGACACGGGCGCATCGACGAACGCGCCGCCGTGCTCGCGCACCAGCGCGCCGAACGCCTGCGCGCTCGCCGGGTCGATCGTGCTCGAATCGATCACGGTCGCGCCCGCGCCGAGGCCGGCGAGCACGCCGTTCTCGCCGGACAGCACCGAGCGCACGTGCGGTGCGGCCGGCAGCATCGTGATGACGAACGTCGCGCCCGATGCGGCATCGCGCGGCGATGCGGCCACCTGCGCACCGGCGTCCTGCAGCGCGCGCAATGCGTCGGCGCTCAGGTCGAACGCATGTACTTCATGGCCTGCTTTCAGCAGGTTCAGCGCCATCGGCGCGCCCATGTGGCCGAGGCCGATAAAACCGATTTTCATGTTCGTGTCCTCCGCCGCTCAATGCAGCCGGATCGTCGTATTCACCGGGCCGGCCGTCGTGTCGTCGTCGAACCAGCGTGCGGTGACCGTCTTGGTCTGCGTGTAGAACTGCACGACCTGCTTGCCGTACGGGCCGAGATCGCCGAGCTTCGAGCCGCGCGAACCCGTGAAGCTGAAGAACGGCACGGGCACCGGGATCGGGATGTTGATGCCGACCTGGCCGATGTCGATCTCGCTCTGGAACTTGCGTGCGGCCGCGCCGCTCTGCGTGAACAGGCCGACGCCGTTGCCGAACGGGTTCGCGTTGACGAGCGCGATCGCGTCGTCGAGCGTGTCGGCTTCCATCACGACCAGCACGGGCCCGAAGATTTCATGCGTATAGACCGACATGTTCGTCTTCACGCCCGAGAAGATCGTCGGGCCGACGAAGTTGCCCTGCTCGTAGCCGGTCACCTGCACGTCGCGGCCGTCGAGTTCGAGCTTCGCGCCTTCCTTCACGCCCGCGTCGATCAGCGACAGGATGCGCTCCTTCGCGGCCTTCGACACGACCGGCCCGACGTCCGTACCGGCTTCCGCGCCCGCATTGACCTTCAGCGCCTTCGCCTTCGCCACGATGTCCGGCAGCCAGTCGCGCGCGTTGCCGACGAGCACCGCGACCGACGTCGCCATGCAGCGCTGGCCTGCCGCGCCGAAGCCCGCGCCGACGAGCGCGTTGATCGCCTGCTCGCGGTTCGCGTCGGGCAGCACGACGGCGTGGTTCTTCGCGCCCATCATCGACTGCACGCGCTTGCCGTTCGCGCTGCCGAGGTTGTACACGTGCGTGCCGACCGCCGTCGAACCGACGAACGAGATCGCCTTCACGAGCGGATGCGTGCAGATCGCGTCGACGACTTCCTTGCCGCCGTGCACGACGTTCAGTACCCCTTTCGGTACGCCGGCCTCGATGGCGAGTTCGACGAGCTGCATCGTGGACAGCGGGTCCTGCTCCGACGGCTTCAGCACGAACGTGTTGCCGCACACGATCGCCATCGGGAACATCCACAGCGGAATCATCGCGGGGAAATTGAACGGCGTGATGCCCGCGCACACGCCGAGCGGCTGGCGCAGCGTGTAGGTATCGACGCCACCCGCGACGTTCTCCGCGAATTCGCCGAGCTGCAGCGAACCGATCGAGCATGCGTGCTCGACCACTTCGAGGCCGCGGAAGATGTCGCCTTCGGCGTCGGGAATCGTCTTGCCCTGCTCGGCCGTCAGCGTCTTCGCGATGCGCTGCTGGTTCGTGCGCACGAGATCCTGGAACTTCAGCATGATGCGCATGCGCGCGGCGATCGGCGTGTTCTTCCACGTCGCGTAGGCGGTGTGCGCAGCCTGCACGGCCGCGTCGACTTCCGCGACCGTCGCGAACGGCACGCGCGCGAGCACCTGCTGCGTCGCCGGGTTGACGATGTCGCGCCACTCGTTCGTGGCGGACTCGACGAAGTCGCCGTCGATCAGCAGCTTGACCGTCGGCACGTCTTTCGAATTCGCGTTCATCGATCCTTGCTCCTTGCAGAGGGCCGCGAAGCGCGATATCGCCGCGCGGCCGGTTCAATTCGGCTGCGGGCAGCGGCCGCGACATGCGGCGCGCGCGGCCCGCGGTCACGTCACTTCAATTCAGCGGCGAAATCTTCTTCCCAGTATTCGCCGGGCATCCGTTCACTTGCATCGTCGCCGCGCTCGATCTCGCGGCGGCGCAGCTCGACGCGGCGGATCTTCCCCGAGATCGTCTTCGGCAGCTCCGCGAACTGCAGGCGGCGGATCCGCTTGTACGGCGCGAGCTTCTCGCGCGAGAAACGGAAGATCTCCAGGGCCAGCGCCGGACTTTCCTCATAGCCCTGCCGCAGCATGATGAAGGTCTTCGGCACCGCCAGCCGCACGGGGTCGGGGCTCGGCACGACGGCCGCCTCGGCGATCGCCGGATGCTCGATCAGCACGCTCTCGAGTTCGAACGGGCTCAGCCGGTAGTCGGACGACTTGAACACGTCGTCCGCGCGGCCGATGTACACGTAGTAACCGTCGTCGCCACGCATCGCGATGTCCGACGTGCGGTAGTGGCCGTCGCGCATCGCGTAGGCCGTCGCGTCGGGATTGTTCGCATAGCCTTTCATCAGCCCGACCGGGCGCGCGACGTCGGCGCCGATCGGCAGCGCGACCTCGCCTTCGGTCACGGGCATGCCGTCCGGGTCGAGCAGCGCGATCCGGTAGCCGGGCAGCGGCCGGCCCATCGAGCCCGCGACGACCGGCTGGCCCGGCGAGTTGCCGATCAGGCAGGTCGTCTCGGTCTGGCCGTAGCCGTCACGGATCGCGATGCCCCACGCCTTCTTCACGCGCTCGATGATCTCGGGATTCAGCGGCTCGCCCGCGCCGACGATCTCGCGCAGCTTCACGTCGAACGACGCGAGCGGCTGCTGCACGAGCATGCGCCACACGGTCGGCGGCGCGCACAGCGTCGTCACCTGGTATTTGACGAGCGCATCGAGCACGACCTTCGGCTCGAAGCGCGCGTAGTTGAATGCGAACACGCACGCCTGCGCATTCCACGGCGCGAAGAAGCAGCTCCACGCGTGCTTCGCCCAGCCCGGCGAGCTGATGTTCCAGTGGATGTCGCCCGGCTGCAGGCCGACCCAGTACATCGTCGACAGATGGCCGACCGGATAGGTGCGATGCGTATGCTCGACGAGCTTCGGCTTCGACGTCGTGCCCGACGTGAAGTACAGCAGCATCGGATCGTTCGCGTGCGTGACCGCGTCCGGCTCGAACGCGGCGCTCGCCGCATAGCCGTCGTTCATGGCGAGCCAGCCCGCGCGTGGCGCGCCGGCGACGATCTTCTGCGCGAGGCCGAGATCGGGCTGTTCGAATTTCGCGGTTTCGTTCTCGTCGACGATCGCGTATTTCGCGCCGCCAATCTGCACGCGGTCGCGCACGTCGTCGGGCGACAGTTGCGTGGTGGCAGGCAGCACGATCGCGCCGAGCTTCATCGCGGCGAGCATCGCATCCCACAGCTCGACGCGGTTCGGCAGCATCAGCAGGATCCGGTCGCCACGCACGACGCCGATCGAACGCAGCCAGTTCGCGATCCGCGACGAGCGCTCGGACATCTGCGCGAACGAATACGGATCGCCCGTGCCGGTCGCCGCGTCGACGATCCACAGCGCGGGCTGGTCATTGCCGCGCGCCATCGGGTCGAAGTAGTCGAGCGCCCAGTTGAACGCATCGAGCACCGGCCATTCGAACTCGCGGTAAGCGGTTTCGTAGTCGGTGCGGTGGCGCAGCAGAAAGTCGCGTGCGTCCAGGAATGCCTGTACCGTCATCGTGTCTTCTCCAGTCTCCATGCCTCGCGGTCAACCGGCGCATGCGCTGCAGCCCATGCCCGGTTCCCTGTTGCGCGGCGCATGGTCACGTCGTTGCGTGCCGCGTTCACCGCGCTGCCCTCGTGTCCTGCGTGATGCTTCAAACGGGGCGACCGTCGCGGCTCAAAGCTGCCGCGCGATCACCATCCGCTGCACTTCGCTGGTGCCTTCGTAGATCTGCGTGATGCGCGCGTCGCGATAGTGACGCTCGACTTCGTAATCGACCAGGTAACCGTAGCCGCCGTGGATCTGGATCGCGTCCGAACACACGCGCTCGGCCATCTCCGACGCGAACAGCTTCGCCTGCGACGCTTCCGACAGGCACGGCAGCCCGGCCGTGCGCAGCTTCGCCGCGTGATGCACGAGCAGGCGCGCGGCGTTGATCTGCACGGCCATGTCGGCGAGCTTCTGCTGGATCGCCTGGTGCTCGGCGATCGGCTTGCCGAACTGCACGCGCTCGCCCGCATAGCGGCGCGCCTTGTCGAACGCGGCGCGCGCGATGCCGAGCGCCTGCGCGGCGATGCCGATGCGGCCGCCCTCGAGGTTCGACAAAGCGATCTTCAGCCCTTCGCCGCGATTGCCGAGCAGGTTCTCTTCCGGAATCGCGCAGTTCTCGAACGTGATCGGGCACGTATCCGACGCGCGGATGCCCATCTTCTTCTCGGGTTTGCCGACGATGAAGCCCGGCGTATCGGTCGGCACCAGGAACGCGGAAATGCCGCGCTTGCCGGCTTCCGGGTCGGTCATGGCAAAAACGATCGCGACACCCGCGCGCTGGCCGTTGGTCACGAACTGCTTCGCGCCGTTCAGCACCCATTTGCCGTCGCGCAGTTCCGCACGCGTGCGCAGGTTGTTCGCCTCGGAGCCGGCATGCGGCTCGGTCAGGCAGAACGCGCCGATCACGCGGCCGGCCGCCATGTCGGCCAGCCAGCGATCCTTCTGCGCCGGCGTGCCGAAGCCGAGGATCGGCCCGCAGCCGACCGAGTTGTGCACGCTCATCATCGTCGCGCACGCGGCGTCGCCGGCGGCGACCTCTTCCATCGCCAGCGCGTAGGCCACGTAGTCCGTATACGAGCCGCCCAGCTCCTGCGGCACGATCATCCCGAGCAGGCCGAGTTCGCCGAGCTGCGCGACGATCGCGTCGGGCAGGTGCGCGTCGTGGTCCCATTGCGCCGCGTTCGGTGCCAGCATCTCGGTGGCAAACGCGCGTGCGGCATCGCGGATCATCCGTTGGTCTTCGGTGTAAAGCTCGTCCATGGTGCTGCTGTCTCCCGCGGCCGCCGGGCGCGACCGTCCTTGCGTTTCGATGCAACAAGTGTAGGCAAGCAGGCGCGACTGTTCGATGCTCGCGTCGCTCATTTACACTGAGCGTTTTTGCCACACCGGCGGCACGGATGAAGCAGGAAGACAAGGGAACCGTCGCGATCAGCCTCGTCGCTTACAGCGTCGCGCTCGCCACCCGGCGCGGCGTCGCCGCCGACCCGCTGCTCGCGCAGGCCGGCATTACGCCCGCGCTGCTCGGGCAGCCGCGCGCACGCGTATCCGCGCAGCAATACGGTGCGCTGTGGAACGCAATCGCGCGCACGATGGACGACGAGTTTTTCGGGCAGGATCGCCACCCGATGCGCAGCGGCAGCTTCATCGCAATGAGCCAGGCGGCACTGTCCGCGCGCGACGGGCTGCACGCGATGGCGCGCGCGGTGAACTTCATGCACTGCGTGCTCGACGACCTGCACGCGGAACTCGACGCGAACCCGCAGCGCGTGCGGCTGCGCTTCGTGCACCGCAACAACGGCGCGACGCCCGCGATGTTCACGTACGCGACCTATTTCATCATCGTGTACGGGCTCACCTGCTGGCTGATCGGGCGGCGCATCCCGCTGCTGCACGCGAGCTTCCGCTGCGACACGCCGCCCGCCGACCACGAATACCCGTCGATGTTCTGCGACGACATGCGGTTCAACGAACCCGATTCGTATGTCGATTTCGATCCCGAATTCGCGACGCTGCCGGTCGTACAGAACGCGAAGACGCTGAAGACGTTCCTGCGCAACGCGCCGGCCAGCTTCATCGTCAAGTACCGCAACCCGAACGCGCTCGCGCAGCGGGTGCGCGCGGTGCTGCGCGGGATGCCGCCCGCCGCATGGCCGGGCGCGGGCGGAATGGCCGCGCGGCTGCACGTGGCCGAGGCGACGCTGCGCCGCAAGCTGCACCAGGAAGGCCACGCGTACCAGTCGATCAAGGACACGCTGCGGCGCGATCTCGCGTTCGAGGCGCTGGCGGACCCCGCGCGCACGATCGCCGACGTCGCGGCTGCCACCGGTTTCGCGGAACCGAGCGCGTTCTACCGCGCGTTCCGCAAATGGAGCGGACGCAGCCCGGCCGACTATCGCGACGAAGTGCTCGCGCGGGGCGGCAGCGCGGGCTGACGCCGGCCGGCACGGTCGTCGCTTCGCGCTTTCCGCTGAAACCGCCTAATCTTTAAGCATCGGGCTCACGCCCTTTCCGCCAGCCGGACGGCACGCGGCCGCGCGCCGCCCGGACGTCTCGATGCACTTTCACCGTCACGGGCCGTCGCCGGCGCCTGCCACGCCCGGCGGCCACCCTCGTCACCCGCTGTCCGCGCGGGTCGCGCGCGCCGCGCTGTTCGCGGCGCTGCTCGTCGTGTGTGCCGCGGTCGCCGCGCCGCCGCCCGCCGAAGCACCCGCCGCCGCCCGCCCGGTCGTCGTGATCCCGATCAACGGCGCGATCGGCCCGGCCAGCGCCGATTTCATCGTGCGCTCGCTCGACCGCGCGGCACGCCAGCACGCGCCACTCGCGATCCTGCAGCTCGACACGCCCGGCGGCCTCGACACGTCGATGCGACAGATCATCAAGGCCATCCTCGGCTCGCCCGTGCCGGTCGCCGCGTTCGTCGCGCCGGGCGGCGCGCGGGCCGCGAGCGCGGGCACCTACATCGTCTATGCAAGCCACTTCGCGGCGATGGCGCCCGGCACCAATCTCGGCGCGGCGTCGCCCGTGCAGTTCGGTATCGGCGGCGCCACGCCGCCGGGCGGGAACCCCGCCGCACCGCGGCCGCCGGCCGGCACCCCGGGGGCGTCAGGGGCGTCCGACGCGGCCGCCACGGCGACCGCGCTGCCGACCGATACGCAATCGACCGAAATCCGCAAGGCGATGCAGGACGCTTCCGCGTATATCCGCGGCCTCGCGCAGCTGCGCGGGCGCAATGCCGCCTGGGGCGAGCGCGCGGTGCGCGAAGCTGTCAGCCTGTCGGCAAACGAGGCGCGCGCGCAGCATGTGGTCGACCTGATCGCGCTGGACCCGGCCGACCTCGCTCGCCAGCTCGACGGCCACACCGCGACCACCACCGCCGGCACCGTGCGGCTCTCGACCGCGCATGCGCCGCTCGTCGTGCTCGAGCCCGACTGGCGCAGCCGCTTCCTGGCGATCATCGCCGACCCGAACGTCGCGCTGATCCTGCTGACGATCGGCATCTACGGCCTCTTCTTCGAATTCGCGAACCCTGGCTTCGTGCTGCCGGGCGTCGTCGGCACGATCTGCCTGCTGGTCGGGCTGTTCGCGATGCAGTTGCTGCCGATCAGCTATGCGGGCCTCGGCCTCGTGCTGCTCGGTCTCGGTTGCCTGGTCGCCGAGGCGTTCCTGCCGACCTTCGGCGTGCTCGGGTTCGGCGGGATCGTGTCGTTCACGATCGGCGCGCTGATGCTGATCGACACCGACGTGCCCGGCTACGGGATTCCGTGGCCCGTGATCGCGAGCCTCGCGCTCGGCGGCGGGCTGCTCGTGGCGGGTGTGTCGAGCGTCGCGCTGCGCGCGCGGCGCCGCCCGGTCGTGACGGGTGCCGAGGCGATGGTCGGCAGCATCGGCGAGGTGCTCGACGACGGCCTGCTGGCCGACCAGCCGCACGGTGCGGCCGGCGCCGCGCCGTCCGCCGCCGGCTGGGCGCGCGTGCGCGGCGAGCGCTGGCGCGTGGCCAGCAGTGCGCCGCTCGCCGCGGGCTGCCGCGTGCGCGTCACCGGCCGCCACGGGCTGCTGCTCACCGTCGCCCCGCTCTACGACATGCCGGGGCAAGAACAACACCAAGGAGAACCGTCATGATCGGTTACACGTTCGGCTTCAGCAGCGTCCTGATCGTCTTTGCCGTCGTGCTCGTCGCGTCGTCGATCCGCGTCTTCCGCGAGTACGAGCGCGGCGTGGTGTTCATGCTCGGCCGCTTCTGGAAGGTCAAGGGGCCGGGGCTCGTGCTGATCATCCCGATCGTCCAGCAGGTCGTGCGGATCGACCTGCGTACCGTCGTGTTCGACGTGCCCGCGCAGGACGTGATCACACGCGACAACGTGTCGGTAAAGGTCAATGCGGTCGTGTATTTCCGCGTGGTCGATCCGGAGAAGGCCGTGATCCAGGTGGCGCGCTTCTTCGAGGCGACGAGCCAGCTCGCGCAGACGACGCTGCGCGCGGTGCTCGGCAAGCACGAACTCGACGCACTGCTCGCCGAGCGCGAGCAGCTGAACGCCGACATCCAGAAGACGCTCGACGCGCAGACCGATGCGTGGGGGATCAAGGTATCGACGGTGGAGATCAAGCACGTCGACCTGAACGAGACGATGATCCGCGCGATCGCGCGGCAGGCCGAGGCCGAGCGCGAGCGGCGCGCGAAGGTGATCCATGCGGAAGGCGAACTGCAGGCGTCGGAGAAGCTGCTGCAGGCCGCGCAACGGCTCGCGCTGCAGCCGCAGGCGATGCAGCTGCGCTATCTGCAGACGCTGACGACGATCGCGGCGGACAAGAACTCGACGATCGTGTTTCCGCTGCCGGTCGATCTGCTGGGGGCGTTGCTGGAGCGGTTGGGAGGGAAGCGGGAGGGGTGAGCTGGCCGATCGAATGGCACACCGCTTCCGGCAGTCGCGGCATCTGCCAAATGGGATAAACGACACCACTGTCGATGCGATGCGCGTATATATAAGGGCCCCATCCGCATCGCAGTCTTCCGTTTTCCAACGCAAACCGGCGAGCTGTCCATCCCCCTCTCGGCGGGAACCGACGGCGAGCGGCCGTTGAAATTCGGAGCACGCGCCCCTCGACATGCATGAAGCGCCTACCTCCGAATCCATCTACCGCGAAACGCTGCACGACCTCGTCAAGCTGCTGGAACAAGGCCGACAAGCGGCGGCACGCAGCGTCAACACACTGATGACGGCAACTTACTGGCGGATCGGACAGCGCATCGTCGAATCGGAACAACGCGGCGAAGCTCGTGCGACCTACGGCACGGCGTTGCTGCGGCGCCTCGCGCAGGACCTGACCGACCGCTTTGGCCGCGGCTTCGGCGTCGACAATCTCGAATTGATGCGGCTGTTCTACGTCGCTTATCCCTCGATCGAGATTTCCGAGTCACCGATTCGGAAATTGCCGCGTACCGACCAGCCTCAAAAATCCGATTCAACAACTCGGATTTCGCTACCGCAACTGGCTGAACGTTTTCCGTTGTCATGGACACACTATGTCCACCTGATACGGCGAACTCGCTCACCGGAAGAGCGGCGTTTCTACGAAACGGAAGCATTGCGCGGCGGCTGGAGCGTGCGTCAGCTCGACCGGCAGATCGGCAGTCAGTTCTACGCGCGCACCCTGATGTCCACTGACAAGCGCGCGATGCGCGAACAGGGCCCCGAGCCACTACCGGACAAGGATGGCGTGACTCCGGAAGCCGCCATCAAGGATCCGTACGTACTCGAATTCCTAGACTTGAAGGACGCGTACTCGGAAACACAGCTCGAGGAAGCCCTGATCCACCGTCTCGAAGATTTCCTGCTCGAGCTCGGCCGAGATTTTGCGTTCGTCGGGCGGCAACGGCGCCTGCGGATTGGCGACAGCTGGTTCCGGGTCGACCTGCTCTTCTTCCATCGCCGCCTCCGATGCCTCGTCATCATCGACCTCAAGCTGACCGAACTCACGCATGCCGACGTCGGGCAAATGCACATGTATTGCAACTACGCGAAAGAACACTGGACGCTCGAGGACGAAAACCCGCCAGTGGGGCTGATCCTGT
Source organism: Burkholderia sp. AU30198 (assembly GCF_020419825.1). Lineage (NCBI taxonomy): Bacteria > Pseudomonadati > Pseudomonadota > Betaproteobacteria > Burkholderiales > Burkholderiaceae > Burkholderia > Burkholderia sp. AU30198. The sequence goes on from NZ_JAIZSA010000002.1 coordinate 469,737, forward strand.
GCGCCCGTACCAACGCCGCGATCGCGCGATACGCACTCGACGGCCTGCCCAACAAGGTCCTCGCGGCCGAATATCACATGCTGCTTCCAGACGAAGCAGTCCTGGCCGAAGAGCTGGCGAAAACACGTCGGGAATGGGAGGCGCAACGACCGCGCAAGCCCACCCCCGATCGCCCTGAGCGCTAGACCGCAGCGAACGGCGCTGCAGCGGCGCCATCTAGAGCCCTTTCTCGGTTATCCCCTTCCATTAGGACAAATCCTCACTCCCCGGCATCCGGAACCGCCTATGATCATTACATCGCACAATGACACATTAAATGCTGACTGAATAACCCGCGACGGTGACGCCGGCGGACGCATTCCGGATCAGCGCCCCTTTGGAGACGCATCATGGCCGACCACCATCCGCTGCCGGAAGTCCACCTCGACGAGCTGCCGCAATTCCGCGCGGTCCAGCAACTGGCGTACCGCTGCGTCGAAACCGTCGGCGCGATGCTCTACCCCGGCATCACCGAGAAGGAAGCCGCGCGCCTGCTGACCGAATGGCTGCAGGACAACGGCGTGCACGACTGGCTGCACAAGCCGTTCGCGTGGTTCGGCGACCGCACCGCATTCGAGGGCTTCTCGGGCCTCAAGCACATGGGCGGCTTCAATCTCGCGTTCTTCCCGAGCAACCGGCAGCTCGAGACCGACATGCCGGTGATCCTCGACGTCGCGCCGGTGCTCGACGGCATCGTCGCCGACGTCGGCTACGCGCACTGCCTCGGCCACAACCCGATCCTCGAACAGCTGCAGGACGACCTGATGGACCATCGCGACATGATCGTGCGGCTCGTGAAGGAGCGTCGCTCGATGGCCGAAGTCGCGCAGGAGGTCGACGCGCTGTGCCGCCGCCAGGGCGTCGAGCCGCGCCACAAGGCCTATCCGTTCAAGGTGCTCGCGCACCGCGTCGCGAAGATCCACAAGCTGTCGAAGCCGCGTTTCGTCGCGCGCTTCGGGCTGAATGCGACGCGCAACCTGCTGCTCGACCAGGGCCGCGCGGCGAAACAGCAAGGCTGGTCGCCGCTGTGGTCGATCGACCGTCGCTCCGAGCATGCACCGGTGCCCGGCCTGTGGGCCGTCGAGCCGCATCTCGGCTTCTCTGGCGTCGGCGCGAAATTCGAAGAGCTGCTGGTCATCACCGAAGACGACGCGTACTGGCTCGACGAAGACCTGCCGCACGTGCGCCGCTGGCAGCGCCGCCAGGCCGAGCGGACGCAGGCCGTCGCGACCGTGCCGGCCGCCGCCTGAAGAAAACGCGCCCCTCCTCCCGAATCCCTGAACGACGGACTCACGATGCAGCCTCTTTCCGACGAAGCGCCGCTGGCCCTGTTCGAATCGGTTCATAGCGAAACGGCGGTCGCCTCCGGCGACCTGACGCTCGCGGTCAAGACCTGGGGCGACCCGGCCCGCTCGCCGGTCGTGCTCGTGCACGGCTATCCCGACGACAGCAACGTCTGGCAGCACGTCGCGCCGCTGCTCGCGCGCAAGCACTACGTGATCGCGTACGACGTGCGCGGCGCGGGCCTGTCCGGCGTGCCGAAGCGCACGGCCGACTACCACCTCGCGAAGCTGACCGACGATTTCGTCGCGGTGATCGACGCGCTCTGCCCCGGCCGCGCCGTCCACCTGATCGCGCACGACTGGGGCTCGATCCAGGGCTGGGAATTCGTCACCGATCCGCGCCTCGCCGGCCGCATCGCGTCATACACGTCGTGCTCGGGGCCGTGCCTCGACCACGTCGGCTTCTGGCTGCGCGAACGCGTGCTGCGCCCGACGCCCGCGTCGCTCGCGAAGCTCGGCGGCCAGCTCGTGCGCTCGTGGTATGTGTACCTGTTCCACCTGCCGTTCATCCCCGAGCTCGGCTGGCGGCTGTGGCTCGGCCGCGCATGGCCGCGCCTGCTGCGCCGGCTCGAGAAGACGCCCGCCGCACCGCGCCCGACGCAGGCCGACGACGGCGCGCGCGGCGTGCGCCTCTACCGCGCGAACTTCATCCGCTGCCTGTTCGCGCCGCGCGAACGCTACGCGCATGCGCCGGTGCAGACGATCGTGCCGCTCGGCGACAAATACGTGAGCCCCGCGCTGTCCGAGAACCTGTCGCGCTGGGTGCCGCAGTACTACCGCCGCGAAGTCGCGGCCGGCCACTGGCTGCCGCTCGCCGATCCGGCGCGCTTCGCCGATCTCGCCGGGCAACTGATCGACGCGGTCGAAGCGGGCAACGAACCGCCCGCGCTCGCGAACGCGCGCCGCCGCGCAACGAGCGGCCGTTTCAGCGGCAAGGTAGCGGTGGTAACCGGCGCGGGCAGCGGCATCGGCCGCTGCGCGGCGCTCGCGTTCGCCCGCGAAGGCGCGACGATCGTTGCGTGCGACATCGATCTCGCGAGCGCCGAACGCACCGCGCTGCTGATCGGGCTGACCGGTGCGCAGGCCCATGCGAAACGCGTCGACGTCGGGTCCGCCGACGACATGGAAGCGCTCGCGACGTGGGTCGGCAGCGAACTCGGCGGCGCGGACGTCGTGATCAACAACGCCGGGATCGGCATGGCCGGCGGCATCCTCGACACCAGCACGCGGCACTGGGAGCGCATCCTGCACGTGAACCTGTGGGGCGTGATCCACGGCTCGCGGCTGTTCGCGCAGCAGATGGCCGCGCGCGGCACCGGCGGGCACATCGTCAACACCGCGTCGGCCGCCGCGTTCGGGCCGTCGCGCGACCTGCCCGCGTATGCAACCACGAAGGCCGCCGTGCTGATGCTCAGCGAATGCATGCGCGCGGAACTCGCGGAGCAAGGCATCGGCGTAACGGCCGTGTGCCCCGGCTTCGCGGAAACCGGAATCATGGCGTCGACGCAATACGCGGGCGCCAACGCGCAGGACGAAGCGCGGCTGCGCAAGCGCGCGACCAAGCTGTACCAGATGCGCGGCCTGAAGCCCGAGACCGTCGCACAGGCGATGGTCGACGGCGTGCTGCGCAATCGCCCCGTCGTCGCGGTCGGCGGCGAGGCGCACGCGATGCGCTTCGTCGGCCGCTTCATGCCGTGGCTCGGCCGGATGATCGCCCGCGTCAGCATGGCATCGCATTGACGGCGCACGACGCCGCACAGGGAGACAAAGATGACCGATACCGCCGACTATCACAAGATCAAGGCCCGGCACGTGAAGTTCGACTTCAGCGACACCCCGATTACCTGGGTGCCGAACGATCCGGCCAGCACGCACATCATCAACACGCTGAACCTGCTGTTCCCGGAAGGCGAGCTGTGGTTCTGCCGCGTCTACAACAAGGCATTGCCGCTGATCACCGATGCGCGCCTGCGCGACGAGGCCGAAGGCTTCCTGCGGCAGGAAGCCGTGCATTCGCGCTCGCACGGCGGCGTGCTCAAGCACTACTACGACCGGCACGGGATCGACACGAAGCCGTTCACGCAGAAGCTCAACCGCCTGTTCACGCGCGTGCTCGGCGAACAGCCGCTCGGGCTGAAGATCGGCCACACGCGGTTCTGGCTGCGGCAGCAGCTCGCGGTGATCGCGTCGCTCGAGCATTTCTTCGGCTATCTCGGCAACTGGGTGCTCAACGCGCACGGGCTCGACGAAGGGAAAGCCGACCCGACGATGGTCGACCTGCTGCGCTGGCACGGCGCGGAGGAAGTCGAGCATCGCACGGTCGCGTTCGACATCTACCGGCACATGGGCGGCACCTATCCGGAACGCTGCGTGCACATGGCGTTCGTGATCCTGCTGCTGCTCTACTACATCACGACGGGTGCGAAGTTCATGTACCGGCGCGACCCGGACGCCGGCCGCTACCCGGGCTTCGTGCGCGCGTGGTGGCACGGCTCGCGGCGCGGGCACCTGCCGTCGTTCTGGAAGGTGATCGGCGCGGCGCTGCGCTATTTCAAGCCGGGCTATACGCCGCACCACGAAGGCTCGACCGAACAGGCGCTCGCCTACCTCGCCCGCTCGCCGGCCGCGCAGGCGGCCGCGCACGGCGGCAACTGGGGCACGGCGAAGGGCGCCTGACCGGGTTTCCTGCCGGTTCGGCGGGCGGCGCCCGCCGAAATGCGTACAATCGCGGCTTCATTTCCCGGAGGTGCCGCGATGGCCATGAAGAAAACCGATCTCGAAAAGAACAAGGCGCTCAAGCTGACGCACGCGCTGAAGCAATCCAGCTCTGCGCGTTTCGGCAAGGGTGCCGACGACGCAGCCAAGCTCGACCGCCGCGCGCAGCGCAAGCTCGACCAGGAACAGGGCCTCGTGCCGTTCGCCTGCAAGCTGAACGCCGATCTCGTCGAACAGCTGAAGGCACGTGCGGCCACGCACCCGGAAGGGATGACGGGCCTGCTGTCCGAGCTGCTCGTGAACGGGCTCGCGCAACGCGACGCGTGACCGCCACGTATCTCGAAATTTCCGTTGACATTGCCGTGCGGCGACGACACACTCGTTCGCATGCCTACGCTCAAGCCCGCCGCCATCGCGCATAAAACACCAGTGAACGCCCATACGTGGCGATCACCGGGGGCGCTTGTGCGTTAGCATCGAGATTCAGTTGCGCATGTCACAAGGCCTCGCCGGAAACGGATGAGGCCTTTTTGTTTTGGTGCGCGTCATCCCGCCCGGCTCAACGGATGGAGATGACGATGGACCAAGCAAGCCGGCTGGTTGTCTGCCCCGATCGGTGCCGCCGCGATGCGATTGCATTGCCGCGGGTCGTGATGCAATTCACGGTCGCGCCGCGCAAGACGCTGACATGGCGCGCGCAACACGACGCCGAGATCCGCGTGCACGACGCGACGCTGTGGGTCACGCGGCTGGGCAGCGTCGACGATTACTGGATACGCACCGGCGACGTGCTGCGCGTGCAGCGCGGCGATCGCATCTGGATGAGCACCGACGACGACCGTCCGGCCGAAGCATCGATCACGACCGCGTACGCGATGACACGCGGCGCGTGGCTGGCGCGTGCGCTCGTGCGAATACGCAGCGTGCTGCGCGAGCGATGTCGAAGTCGATCTTGACGAAAGCGCCGCTGCGCACTGCATACGGGTACGCAGCGGCGCCACGAAATTCCGCGCGCGCACGTCGAGGTATCACGCTCGCCTATCCCGAAAATTGTCGTTGACAACGCCGTTCCACGCAGACAAACTCGTTCGCATGCCTACGTACACGCTCGTCGCCGTCGCGATTCATCGATCGATGAACCTTCGAAAGAATGGTTCACGGGAGGCGCGTGTGCGTTAGCAATCGAGCAGTACCGCATGTCACACAAGGCCTCACCGGAAACGGATGAGGCCTTTTTGTTCTGGTGCGCGTCATCCGTCCGGCTCACTGAATGGAGAAGACGATGGACCAGGCAAGCCCGTTGTTTGACCGTCCCGATCGGTGCCGCGCCGGCACGATCGCGTTACCGACTGTCGTGATCCGCTTCGCGATCGCGCCGCACGCGACGCTGACATGGCGCGCGCCGCAGGACGCGGAACTCCGCGTGTATGGCGCGGCGCTGTGGGTCACGCGCCCGCCGAACGTCGACGATTGCCGCGTGCAGCCCGGTGACGTGTTGCGCATCGCACGCGGCGAGCGCATCTGGCTCGGCACCGATGCCGATCGGTCGGTCGAAGCGACGATCACGACCGCGTACGTGCGGCGCGGCGAACGCTTCAAGCGCACGCTCGCACTCGTGCAACGTTTGCTCTTCGGGGCAGGGAGAAGGAGCGGATGAGCGACGCGCCGTCAGGCGCGCGAGACGTGAAACGGTCGCGACCGGAAACGGACGCACCTGCGGCGTAACGCGCCGCAGGTGCGCATCGAATGACGCGGCACGCCGGTGCGTGCCGCGCGCGATCGCGCGCCGTGCGCAGCGACGGGATGCAACAGGGGCATCAGGTGCTGGCGGCGAGACGCGGGCCCGTGCTTCGGGGAGTGGAATCAAGGTCGGGGCGTAGCGCTGCCTGCGAGGTCACCCACGGATCGATGCCCTGCTTCTGCACCTCCTCGAGGAATGACACACGTGCGCGCCAGTAATCCGCTTGTAATTTCGCGTCGATGACGCGCTGTTCGGCAGAGAACAGTTCCATGCGCGCCGTCACGAGCATCGACGCAGCGGTTTTTTCCGGCGTGGGGGCGTGTCGCATCGCCCAACGGCTGATCCAGTTCAACATGCTGACCTCCGTGATTTACGGACGAACCCGCATCGGGCAATCGCAATCGGCCGTGCCTGCCCGAACGCGCAACGGCCTTGACCGCACTTCACCGCCCGGCCTGCACGGACTGCGACTCCCCCGCGTCGGCAATTACCGGCCGGCGTGTGCATGCGCGGTGTATCTATCCTAGAAAGACTTGCCGGTTTACGCGATGGGGTCTTGCAATCTTTTACACAGAAACCACAGTCGCCCCCGCATCGAAAAATGACAGTTGCGGGCGGGACGGCTTCGGCGCACGATAGCCCGATATCTGCAACCGCTTGGACTGACGAATGGCCGCTGCACGCCGCTGCCGGGCATCCGCACCGGCCGCGCAGGTGCGTTTGCGCGCACGCGCCGCCCACCCCGCATTCGTGCAGCATGCGGGCGCTCCGTTTCAGTTGGATGTCATCCCGCAACCGCCACGCGCGATCCGCCGTGCGTGCCGTGTTGCATGCCGTTGCGCACGCATCGGCCGGCCTCGTTCGCGTGTCCCGCTCCCGTTTCCGCCATTTCTTCCGGTTCGCTCCGCCCGAACCGGTAAAATGCGCGCCTTCGCCGCGCGGCCGGGCTGCCAGACCGTTCGCGCGCAGGCAGCCCATCGATCGTGCGATCGTGCCCTCCAACTATATCGTCCGAGCTATCCGCGCTATTACAATCCGCCGATAGCCGGGCAATAGTGGCTGGGTACAGTAAGCCGGCCGCGCGCTGCCTTTACAACAATTCGGCACAACAAGCAACACGACAACCCGACCGGAGAAACGCCTTCATGGAATCCATCAAGCGGTATTTCGGCTTCGCTGAAGCCGGCACCGACTTCCGCACCGAAATACTCGCGGGCGTCACCACGTTCCTGACGATGGCCTACATCATCTTCGTCAACCCCGCGATCCTCGGCGATGCCGGCATGCCGAAGGAATCCGTGTTCGTCGCGACCTGCCTCGTCGCGGCACTGGCATCGCTCATCATGGGGCTGTACGCGAACTACCCGATCGCGTGCGCACCCGGCATGGGCCTGAACGCGTATTTCGCGTACACGGTCGTCAAGGGAATGGGCTTCCCGTGGCAGGCCGCGCTCGGCGCGGTGTTCATTTCCGGCTGCCTGTTCCTGCTCGTCACGCTGTTCCGCGTGCGCGAGGCGATCGTCAACGGCATTCCGAAATCGTTGCGGATCTCGATCACCGCGGGTATCGGCCTGTTCCTCGGCATCATCTCGCTGAAGACGTCGGGCGTGATCGTCGGCAACCCGGCCACGCTCGTCACGCTGGGCGACCTGCACAAGCACGACACGATCCTCGCGATCATCGGCTTCTTCACGATCGTCACACTCGACCACCTGCGCGTGCGCGGCGCGATCCTGATCGGCATCATCGGCGTCACGGTCCTGTCGTTCTTCTTCGGCGACAACCAGTTCCACGGCGTGTTCTCCGCGCCCCCGTCGATCGACGCGACGCTGTTCAAGCTCGACATCGGCGCCGCGCTGTCGACCGGCATCATCAACGTGATCCTCGTGTTCTTCCTCGTCGAGCTGTTCGACGCGACGGGCACGCTGATGGGCGTCGCGAACCGCGCGGGCCTGCTCGTCGAAGGCAAGATGAACCGGCTGAACAAGGCGCTGCTCGCCGACAGCACGGCGATCGTCGCAGGCTCGGTGCTCGGCACGTCGTCGACCACCGCGTATATCGAAAGCGCATCGGGCGTGCAGGCCGGCGGCCGCACGGGCGTGACGGCCATCACCGTCGCGGTGCTGTTCCTCGCCTGCCTGTTCATCGCGCCGCTCGCCGGCGTCGTGCCGGCATACGCCACGGCACCGGCACTGCTGTACGTGTCGTGCCTGATGCTGCGCGAGATGGTCGACGTACCGTGGGACGACGCAACGGAAGCCGTGCCGGCCGCGCTGACCGCGCTGCTGATGCCGTTCACGTACTCGATCGCGAACGGTGTTGCGTTCGGCTTCATCGCTTATGGCGGCCTCAAGCTGCTGACGGGCCAGGCCCGCACGGTCAAGCCGATCGTGTGGGTCATCGCGGCCGTGTTCCTGTTCCGCTTCTTCTATCTCGGCAGCGAATGACGGTGGCGCTTCGGCGCGATGCACGATGAAAAAACGCCACCTTCGGGTGGCGTTTTTGCTGTGCGTGACATGCCGCCTTGTCCGCGCGGACTACGGTGTCGCGACGCCCTTGAGCTCCTCGTCGTACAGCCGCTGCGCCAGCGTCGGATCGAGCGTCTTGACGCGGCGATACAACTGCACCGCGTCATCGACCCGCCCGGTGCGGCGATAAGCGACCGCCAGGTTGGCAATGACTTGCGCGTCGCCGGGATACGTGCGATTCAATTCCTCGAAGATCCCGACCGCCGCGTCGGGCCGCTTGCCGCGAATCGCCGCGATGCCCATCGCCTCCCGCGCCAACCGGTTCGATGGATCAAGTTTCAATGCATGCGCAGCCGCGGCCGACGCTTCGTCGGGCTGCCCGACCTGGTTCAGCTCGCCCGCGAGCACCACCCACCCGGCCGCCAGCGATTCGTCCAGCGCAACCGCGCGCCGGAACGACGCGACGGCCTGCGCATGCTGGCCCAGTTGCGCCAGCGTCACGCCGTGCATCCGCCATGCCCTCGCGTCGCCGTCGTTCAGCTTGATGGATCGGTCGAGCGCGCTCAATGCATCGACGTAGTTCGACTGCGTCATGTACAGCGCGCCGAGCCGCAACCAGTATTCGGCATTGTCCGGCGCCGCTTCAACCGCACTGTGCATCGCACTGGACGCGTTGCCGGACTGGCCTTGCAGCGCATATGCCTGGGTTAGCGCGCCCTGGATGAGCGCGGTCGCGGCGGGATCGCCGCCCTTCTGCGCGCTCAGCGCGTGCTGGTAACTGGCGATCGCGTCCGCCAGGTGGCCGAGATCGTATTGCGCACGGCCGAGTGCGTACCAAAGCCGCGCATCGTCGGGAAAGGCCTTCAACCCGTCGTGCAGCACGCCGATGGTGGCCTGCGCATCCGGCTGCGTCGAAGCCAGCAGACTCCACGCATCGGCCTGGCGCGAACCGGACAGCGCATGTACGCCCCGTTCGAACAACGGTCGCGCATCGGCCTTGTCGCCGCGCCGCAAATACGCGATGCCGAGATTCATCGGCAGCATCGCGTCCGACGGATCGGCACGCATGCCGGCATGAAACGCGTCGAGTGCGCGATCCATCTGCCCCAGCTCGGCATAGGTGTTGCCGAGCGAAGTCCATCCAAATGCGTATGACGGATCGCTTTCGACCGAACGTAGATAGGCGGCCAGGCTGAGCGCGCCGCGATCGGGTAGCCGGCTCGTACGATAGGCATTGCCGAGGTTGTTCCACGCCCAGGCGCTTTGCGGTCGCGCTGCCGTCCATGCAAGGTCATGGCGAATCAGTCCGTCGACATCGTTCGCGACCGCGTATGCGCGCGCCTGGCTCATCCAGGCGGTCGCTTCGAGCGGCAGGTCGACGGCCGGCATCCGCGCCGCCACGGTCGCAATCCACTCGACCGGCAGCACCATGTAGAGCGACGCGGCGTTGTCCGCGCGGGCGCCCACCATGCCGATCAGATTGCCCTGCTCGTCGTAGACGCCGGCCCCTGGTTCGGGCGGCGGCGCCGGAATCGCCGACGCGAGCACACCGGAATGGATGCCGCCGTCCGCCGCCCAGGCATGGCAGCACACGCGCAGCGCAACGGGATCATGACGGCCGAATCGCGCGCCCGCCAGATAGGCGGTCGTGGCCGATTCCGGACTTCGCGCCGTCAACGGCACGGCGGCGACGTCGAGATCCGTCGCTTCGACGATGCAGATGTCCCGATCCTGGTTGCCCGCGACGAGACGCGCGGGACGACGGCGGCCATCGGCCGATGCGATGTCGAATGCCGGCCGGCCTGCGAGCCGATGACACGGCGTCGCAACGCGACCCGGTGCCACGACGATGCCGCCGGTCGTGACGTCGCCCGCGACAATGTTGACCTCACCTGGCGCGCTCTGGCCGATCGCATCGTCATCCGATCGAACCGCCGCATCAGCCATCGACATGCCGGCTGCAAGCAACCATGCGCCTGCCAGCAGGCGGCGCGCCTTCCCCCATCCCGAACGAGTATCCACGTGCGGTGCCCTCTTTTTATTGTGTTGGTATTCGAATGATTTTCTCTGCGATCCTGACGAATCGAGACGCCGGTTCGTGTCGGCACACTAGCAGCCGCGCCGGTGCAGCAGCAATCCGGTGCGGCCCGCATACGAAAATGCCGCCCGGCCCGCCGAACGGCATTGCGTGAAAGGCAACGTCTTCGCGTGCGCAGCGTTCAGCGCCGCGCGCTGCAAGACGAGCGTCGTGTCATCCGCGCCAGTTGGCCTCGTAGAAGCGTACGTAGCCGCTGCGCAGCGTCACGCATTGCGCGCGCGTCTCCGACAGCAGGCGCCGTGCGGCCGCCTCGATACGATCGCGGTGCTGGTCGAATGCGCCGACCATGTCCTCGAAGCGCGGCGACGCCGCGCCGAAGTGATCTTCCAGCGCCTCGGCGGTGATCTGACATTGAACGCGCTCGCCATTGACCAACGCCGTGAACGCAAGCATCAGGTCGCGCCCCGAATATTCGGGCTTCTCGTTCGTGAAATGAATCTGCATGGGAGCCGCCTCGACCGGTAGAAAACGAATGACCGCGTCCGTCGTCCGCTACCGGCCGGACGAAATGTACGCGGGCTCGCCGACGGAGGCACGGCCCGCGGGGATAGGCGCGGACAATGCATGCCGGTTGATTTCCACTTTAGACGGTTTCGCGCAGGAGACAAATTTTCCGGCGTGCGTCGTTCCGACGCGCATTTCATCTGATCAGCGCGGCATCCGGCACCGTTTCGGAAACCGGCGTCAGTGCGGATCGGTCGGCCAGACGTTGAGCGTGATTGCAGCCGTCGTGGCGCCCACCGCAATCGCGGCCGCCCCGTATCGCACCGCATCGGTCAGATCGAACAGCAGCCCGTGGATCGCCACGGCGATGCCGCCCAGCATGATGAAGGTGGCGATGGCCGCCAGCACGACTCTCAGTTCCGTCCGAACCATGATGCGTCTCCCGAACGGATGCATGTCGCGTCGCATGCATGTTGCAATGCGGAACACGGCGCGTGCGTGCTCCATTTCCATCATTGCAGGCGGCCGTTTAAAAGCAAGTGGATTTTGTTCGCGGTCGCACATCGTACGCGGCGCTTGTATGATGATGCGTACCCGGATGGCCGGCGTTCGCACATCGATGGTGCGCCGCACGCGGAGGTGGGGATCGGTAGCGGAATTCCGCGAGAGTGCGTGCGCCGGATCGGCCAATTTCGAAGAGCATCAGGGCTGGGTGAGCGTTGAAGTGCTAACTGGGGTCGACCGCGAAGGATAGGGGCCGAGTAAGCACTAAAGCGCTAACCGGAGCCGACCGCGAAGCATGGGGCTTGAGTAAGCGCTAAAGCGCTAACCGGGCCGACCGCGAAGCATGGGGCTTGAGTAAGTGCTAAAGCGCTAACCGGAGCCAACCGCGAAGCATGGAGCCCGAGTAAGCGCTAAAGCGCCAACTCAGGCCGACCGCGAAGCATGGGGCCCGAGTAAGCGCCAAAGCGCCAACTCAGGCCGACCGCGAAGCATGGAGCCCGAGTAAGCGCTAAAGCGATAACTCAGGCCGACCGCGAAGCATGGGGCCCGAGTAAGCGCTAAAGCGCTAACTCGGGCCGACAGGAGACAAGTCATGCCGCAACCCTTCGTGCTGCCCGCCACCGCGGGTCGCACCGACCTGCTCGCACAGGCGCATGCGCGTTCGACCGCGGTCGGCCTGCGCGCGCACGAACGCCCCGATTTCTCGCCGCTGTCGCGCATCGCGCTGCGTGAACTGCTCGACACGAATCACGCGCTGTTCTCGCACGCCCGCCCGGTGATGGAGAACCTCCACGCGCAAATCGCCGACACGCAAAGCCTCGTGCTGCTGACCGACGCCGACGGCGTGATCCTGCACAGCATCGGCGACCCGGACTTCATCGAGAAAGCCAACCGCGTCGCGCTGTGTACGGGCGTCTCGTGGGCGGAAGGCGCGCGCGGCACCAACGCGATCGGCACCGCACTCGCATCGGGCCAGGCCGTCGCCGTGCACGGCGACGAACATTTCCTGCACGCCAACCATATCCTCACCTGCTCGTGCGCGCCGATCTTCGATCCGTTCGGCCGCACGCTCGGCACGCTCGACGTCAGCGGCGATCCGCGCGGCTCGAGCCCGCATACGCTCGCGCTCGTGCGGATGTCCGCACAACTGATCGAGAACCACCTGTTCGCGAACCAGTGCGCGGAAGCCTTACGGCTGCGCTTTCATGCGCACGAGGAATGCGTCGATTCGCTGTTCGCCGGGCTCGTCGCATTCGGCCCCGACGGCGGGCTGATCGCCGCGAACCGCAGCGCACAATTCCAGCTCGGCGCGACGTTCGACGCACTGCAGCATCAGGCCAGCGACGCACTGTTCGGCATGCGCTTCGGCCAGCTCGCGCAGCAGGCGGCACGCGCCCCCGGCGCGATGTTCCGCCTCACGCTGTCGACCGGCGTACGCGTGCTGGCGCGCTGCGAATTCGCGGAAGCGCACAAGACCACCGTCGCCGTCACGCCGCCCGCACCCGCCGCACGCGTGCGCACGCCGGATCCCGACGCGATCACGTTCGCGACGCTCGACACGGGCGACGCGCGCATGGCCGCCGTGCTCGAACGCGTCGCGAAGATCCGCGGGCGCGACCTGCCGCTGCTGATCCTCGGCCAGACCGGCACCGGCAAGGAATGGCTCGCCCGTGCACTGCACCAGGCATCGCCGCGCGCGGACGGCCCGTTCGTCGCGGTCAACTGCGCGGCGCTGCCCGATTCGCTGATCGAGGCCGAGCTGTTCGGCTACGAGGACGGCGCGTTCACGGGCGCGCGCAAGCGCGGCAGCCCCGGCAAGATCGTGCAGGCCGACGGCGGCACGCTGTTTCTCGACGAAATCGGCGACATGCCGCTCGCGCAGCAGGTCAGGCTGATGCGCGTGCTGCAGGAACGCGCGGTGATGCCGCTCGGCGGCGCGCGTGCCGTGCCGGTCGACGTGCGCGTGGTCTGCGCGACCCATCGCGACCTGCGCGCGATGATCGCGGAAGGCACGTTCCGCGAAGACCTGTTCTACCGGATCAACGGGCTCGCGGTCACGCTGCCGGCGCTTGCCGCACGCACCGACCTGCCCGCGCTCGTCGAGCGGATTCTCGCGCGGCTCGCGCGCAGCGAACCGATGCCGTGCCGCATCGCCACCGACGTGCTCGACGCGTTCACGCGCCACCGCTGGCCCGGCAACCTGCGCCAGATGACCAACGTGCTGCGCACGGCCGGCATGCTGGCCGAAGACGAAGCGGAAATCACGCTCGCCCATTTGCCCGACGATTTCTGGCTCGACTGCGAGGACGCACCGGCGGCACCCGCGGCGCCGGCCACCGCAGCGCCAGCCGCATCGGCCGGCGCGCGCAAAGGCACGACGCTGCAAAGCCATCAGGCCGCAGTGATCGATGCCGCGCTCGCGCGGCATGGCGGCAACGTATCGGCGGCCGCGCGCGAGCTCGGTCTCGCCCGCAATACCGTGTACCGGCACCTGCGCCGCCATTGACGCCAGCGGCCGGCCGGCGCCGGCCGCCCGCCCGTTCGGGTATGCTTGGCGCGTTGCCGCCGAACCGCCGCCCGCCTCTGCCTCCGCCATGACCGATCCGGAACACCCTCCCCTCGTGCGCATCGAGCCGCTCGGCGCGACCTTCGATGCGCCCGATTCGCTGACGCTGCTCGAAGCCGCCGCGTTCGCGCGCGTGTCGCTGCCGCGTTCGTGCCGCAACGGCACGTGCCGCAGTTGCCTTTGCCGGATCGTCAGCGGCAGCGTACGCTACACGATCGAATGGCCGGGGCTGAGCCGCGAGGAAAAAGCCGACGGCTATACGCTGCCGTGCGTGGCTGTCGCGACGTCGGACCTCGTGCTCGACGTGCCCGACGCGGTCATGCTCGACTAGACGCGGCGCGCGCTCGCGCGTGCCGTCCTGCCAAGGTTGATCCTGTGTGGAGAACGTCATGACCCAGCAAACCGATCGCATCGAAAAGCAGGCCCTGCTCAATGCATCGCCCGACCGCGTGTGGGAAGCCGTCAGCAACTCCGGCGAATTCGGCCAGTGGTTCGGCGTCACGTTCGACGGACCGTTCGCGGCCGGCCAGCCGCTGTTCGGCCGCATCACGCCGACCCGCGTCGACGATGACGTCGCCAAGGCACAAGAGCCCTATGCGGGCACCGTGTTCGAAATCGTCGTCGATCGCGTCGAGCCGAAGCACCTGTTCTCGTTTCGCTGGCATCCGTTCGCGATCGACCCGAATTTTGACTACACGTCCGAGCCGATGACGCTCGTCACGTTCGCGCTCGCCGCACAGGCCGGCGGCACGCTGCTCACGGTCACCGAAACGGGCTTCGATCAGTTGATCGAAGCGCGCCGCGCGAAGGCGCGCGAGATGAACGATCACGGCTGGGCCGCGCAGATGACGCTGATCACGAAATACCTGGCGAAGCACGCGTAGCGCGCCGCCACGCCGCATGTCCGTGTCGACATGCGAATCGACGTGCGTGGCATAATCCGCTCCATCGTCGTCCAACCGTCGCCGCGCATCGCATGCTGAGTCGTCGCCTCCGAAAGATCGGCAGTCTGATCGGGATGCTCGCCATCCTGATGACGGCGCTCGCGCCGACGATCTCGCAGGCACTGACGACGCAGCAGCGCGTCGATACGCTGCTGGCCGGCTACTGCACGGCCGCGCCGGCCACCGGCGAGCACGCCGCCGATTCGGCGCAGAAGAGCCTGACGGCCCACCTCCAGGCATGCGGCTATTGCAGCCTGCTTGCCCATACACCCGCACTGCCCGCGCCCGAACTGACGTTCGCGGCCAACGTGCACGTCATTCAGCATCGCGAAGCGACCCGCTTCGAAAGCCTGCGCCGCGCGCTGCCGCTCACGGCCGCGCAACCGCGCGCCCCTCCGTTCGCGTCCTGATTCGTCGTCAACGCCCGTGATGCCATAACGCATCGCGTGGTTCGCGCGCGCCACCCGCGCGCGTGACGTGTCACGTTTCGAAGGACGATCATGTCTCACCGTGTTGCGCGCGGCATCGTGCCGTGCGTGCGGCTGGCTGCTTCCGGCCCGGACTGTCGCGCCGACATTCGCTCGCGGGCGAACGTCCGGCCGCGCATGTTCGCGCCGGCATCAGCCGCCATCGGTGCTGCCGCGAGGGTGCGCGTGCATCCGTCCGTCGAATCCGTGTTGCGCCATCCGATTCACCACTCGCACATTCGACCATGAACACCACTACTTTCGTTCGCGGCGCGCTCGCCGCACTCGGCTTCGTCGTCATCCAGGCCGCCCACGCCCACGCGCTCCCGAAGACGCAGGAGCCGGCCCCCGACGCCACGCTTTCGACCGCGCCGCACGCCGTCACGATCGGCTTCAGCGAAGCGCTCGAGCCCGCTTTCAGCTCGATCGCCGTCACCGACAGCCACGGGCAGTCGGTCGTCGACGGGAAATCGTCCGTCGATGCCGGCAACCGGAAACGCATGCAGGTCGCGCTAACCAGCCTGACGGCCGGCACGTATAAGGTCGCGTGGATCGCGGTGGCCAGCGACGGCCATCGCACGCACGGCCACTACGCGTTCACGCTGAAATGAGGTTCGCGATGCGTATCGGCGTGCCGCGCCGGTCGCGTCGCGGCCTATACCCTGCATCCACTGCATACACCCATAAGGAGAACCAACCATGAAACGCTCGATTCCGACCGCCCTGCTGTTCGCGCTGCTGGCGCTGCAAACCCCCGCCACCTTCGCGGCGCCGGCCGTGCAGGCAGAAAACTGCTGGATCCGCGCGATGCCGGCGACCGTGCCGTCGTCCGGCTACTTCACGCTGAAGAACGACGGCGACGCCCCCGTGACGCTGACGGGCCTCGACACGCCCGCGTACGGGATGGCGATGCTGCATGAGACGCAGACGAACGGCAGCACCGCGAAGATGGTTCACGTCGACGCCGTCGAAGTCCCCGCGCACGGCACGGTGACCTTCAAGCCGAAGAGCTATCACGTGATGCTGGAGCAACCGCGCCAGGCCGTCGCACCCGGCGCGAAAGTGCCGTTCCGGCTGCATTTCGCGGACGGCTCGACGGTGTCCGTGACCTGCGACGCGAAGGCACCGGCTTACGCCGGCCAGTAACGCCATCCTCCCCCGATCGAAGGAGACGCACATGAAACACCGCCTGCCGCTGGCCGACCTGATCGTCCGCTACCGGACGCCGCTGAACGTCGCCGTGCTGATCGTCTGCGGGATGTGGGCCGGGTGGATCGCGTGGATGACGCGACCCGCCGCGATCGATACACCACCGTCGATCCCGGCGTACTGCATGCGCGACGCAAACTGACACACGCGACGGCACGGTTCCGGCGCAAGCCTGCGTCAATTATTGGCGTGGCATCATCGCTTCATCCCGACCGCCGGAACCGCCTCTCGGAGCGCCGCATGTCCCTTCAGACCTGGATGCTGTTTGCCGCAGCCTATCTCGCCACGACGCTGTCGCCGGGGCCCAACGTGCTGCTCGTCATCCGCAACACGGTGCGCTACGGCACGCACGGCACGGCCGCGACGATCGCGGGCAACCTCGTCGCGCAGGGCGTGGTCGTGCTGCTCGTCGCGCTTGGCGTCGGCGCGGTGCTGGCCGCGATGCCGCCGCTGTTCGTCGCAATGAAGGTGGTCGGCGCCGCGTACCTGATATTCCTCGGTGTCCGGCAACTGCGCGGCGACCGCAAGGCCGCCGCTTCGACCGGGGCGGCGGAGATCGCCGTGCCCGACCGCAGGAAACTGTTCCGCGAAGCGCTGTTCGTCTCGGGCAGCAATCCGAAGACGATGATCTTCCTGTCGGCGTTCATGCCGCAGTTCATCGTGCACGACCGCCCGCTCGCGCTGCAGTTCGTCGTGATGTACGCGACGATCGCGTGCACCGTCGTGGTCGTTCACAGCGTCTATTCGGCCGGCGTGCGCCGGTTCCATCGCGGCTTCGGCATGAGCCGCGCGGTGCGTGCGCTCAAGCGTGCCAGCGGGCTGCTGTTCGTCGGGCTCGGGATCAAGCTGCTGACTGCGCGGCAGGCGTAAGAAGCCGCGCGCCGGTCAGCGTGCGTGCGCGGCCAGCTCGGCCGCGATCTCGCCGAACGACGGCCGCGCATCGATGTCTTCGTTCAGGCAGGCCACCGCGAGCGCATCGAGCGCGTTCCTGCCGGCCCACGTGCGCGGCTCGCATCGCTCGAGCAACTCGCCGAGCAGATGGCCGAACGCCCGCACCTCGAGCCGTTCGAACCCTGCGCCGCGCGTGCGATCGTTCGCATCGTAGAGCGACGCTGCGCCGAAATCCCCGAGCAGCGCGCCACCTTCGCCATCGTGCAGGATGTTGTGCGCGTACAGGTCGCCATGCATGATGCCGCGTGCGTGCAGATGGCCCGCCACCGACGCGATGCCGTGCGCGATCCGCATCGCTGCCGCCGGCTCGAATCTCGCGTCGGCCGCATACACGTCGCGCGTGCACGACGCGAAGCTCGGCGGCCCGGCGAGGTTCGTGAGCGCGGGATCGACCAGTTCCATCACGAGGCCGTGCGTGCCGTCGGGATGCCCGCTCACCTTGCCGATCACCGGGATCATGTTCGGGTGGCGGCCGGCGTGCAGGCACGCGGCCATTTCGCAATCGGGCAGGCCATCACTCGTCACCGCGCCCTTGAACAGCTTGACCGCGACCGCCCGTGGCGGATGCCCGTCCACGCGCCACTGCGCGCGGTAAATGACGCCCGACGCGCCCTCGCCCAGCTTCTGCTCGCAGGCCAGCGACGCCCAGTCGATATCCACGACCTCGGGCCCGGCCGACGCCGCGGCTTCCGGCGCGGCACCGAACGGGTTGCCTGCGGTGGCGAGCCACGCGAGGCGCGGCAGGCGCAGCAGCCAGTCGGGCAGTTCGTCCAGCCGGTTCGCCGACAGCCGCACCAGTTCGAGTGCGCGGCACGCGGCCATTTCCGCCGGCAGCGCGCGCAACCGGTTGCCCGCGAGCATCAGCTTCTGCAGCCGCGAGCAATCGCCGATGTCGGCGGGCAATGCGTCGAGTGCGTTGTCGGTAAGGATCAGCCAGCGCAGCGCGCGCGGCAGCGATCCGCGCGGCACCGTTTGAATCCGGTTCGCCTTGAAGCCGATCATGTCGAGCTGCTCGCACGCGCCCAGCACGCCGGGGAACGCGGTGAAGCGGTTGCCGGACGCGAACAGGATGCGCAGGCGGCGCAGCCGCGGCAGGTCGTCCGGCAGCGCGGACAGCGCATTGCCGGTCAAATCGAGCACTTCGAGCGTATCGGCAAGATCGAAGATCGCGCGCGGGAATTCCGTCAACCCGCATGCGAGCTTGAGTTGCCGTGCGCCGGCGAGTTGCCCGGCCTGCAGTTGTTCGAGGGTGTCTGTCACGCGGAGAAAACAGGTGGCGGTTGCGACGATCGTCGGGTCGATCGCCCGAATTCTACCGGGATCGCCCGCGCGCAACCGTCGATCGTGTCATACCCCCTTCACAAACGCGCAACGTCGCGCTAGAATTGCGCCCCTTGCAGTGCCGACGTGGTGAAATTGGTAGACACGCTATCTTGAGGGGGTAGTGGCGAAAGCTGTGCGAGTTCGAGTCTCGCCGTCGGCACCAAATGATGCGCTCCAGCCCGTAAAACACGGGCCGGCAACGCGCCATCCCTTCCGCAGTATTCTGTTGCACACTCCCGTTCGCTGGACTCTCGACAGATTCCGCAGGACTTGCTCCAGCGGGAAATTGACGCAGTCGCGACCTCGCCTCCAGCCGTACCCGTTCTCGAACACCTCGATTGCGCGAAACACCGCGTGGCGGACGAGAAAGTCGTGCACCGCGAGCACCTTCCTTCGCCAACGTCTCTCCCGCCCCCAACGCGATCGCATCAGTCTTCGCGCGCACGCCACCCCGATCGCGCTGCGCGCCTACTGCATATACTGCTCGTTACCCATCAAACCGATCTTCGTCGCGCCCACGCGCTGCGCGGACGCCAGCACGGCGGCGACGTCGCGATACGGCGCCTGCCGGTCCGGCCGAAGCCTGATCTCGGCCTGCACCGGTTCGGCCGCGACCTGCGCGAGCTTCGCTTCGAGCGTCGCGCGATCGGGCAGCCGTGCGCCGTTCCACGACGCCGCACCGTCGGCGGCCACGTCGATCTGCACGATCTCCGGCTGCGTGGCCGGTGGCGCGTCGCCCACCGGCAGATTCATCTTGACCGCATGCATCTGGATCGGAATGGTGATGATCAACATGATCAGCAGGACCAGCATCACGTCGATCAGCGGCGTCGTGTTGATGTCCACCATCACGTCCGGCTCGGTGCCCGACGAAACGTTCATGCCCATGACTGTCTCCTAGCTGCCGCGCGCGGGCGGCTCCGTGATGAACGACACCTTCTCGATGCCCGCCCGTTCGCACGCCACGATCACACGCCCGACGAATTCGTAACGCGTGCTTTCATCACCGCGCACGTGCACGTCCGGCTGCGGCGATTGCCCTGCCACGCCTTTCAGGCGCACGAGCAACGTCGGCGCATCGACCGGCACCGCGTTCCAGAAGAACGCGCCGCGCCGATCGACCGCGATTTCGATACTCGCGGGCTTGCTCTGCAACGGCTGCACGGTCTCCTTCGGCAGATCCACCGGAATCGTGTGCGTCACCACCGGAATCGTGATCAGAAAAATGATGAGCAATACCAACATCACGTCGACGAGCGGCGTCGTGTTGATCTGCGCGATGACCTCGTCGTCATCGTCCTGACGGACACTGATGCCCATGGCCGCCCCCGCTCAGTCGACCAGCGACGGCACGCGCGCACCGTCGCGCTGGGGCCGTTTGCCACTAGCCAGCACCACGACGTGGAGCTGCGCGCCGAATGCGCGCACCCGCTCCATCACCGCCTTGTTACGACGCACCAGGAAGTTGTAGCCGAGCACTGCGGGTACGGCCACCGCCAGGCCGATCGCCGTCATGATGAGCGCCTCCCCCACCGGCCCCGCGACCTTGTCGATCGACGCCTGGCCCGCGACGCCGATCGCGGTCAGCGCATGGTAGATGCCCCACACCGTGCCGAACAGGCCCACGAAAGGCGCGGTCGACCCCACCGTGCCGAGAAACGCGAGACCATCCTGCAGGCGGTTCGACACGTTGGTCACCGCCCGCTCGACCGACGTGTCGATCCACGTATTGCGGTCGACCGCTTCGAGCAGCACCTCGTCGTGATGCTCGCCGGCCTCGATCGCCGTCTCGGCAATGAAGCGGAACGGCGACGACGGGTCGAGCTGCTGCACGCCCTCCGCGAGTGACGGCGCGGCCCACAGCTGCGCATCCGCCCGTTTCGCGCGTCGGTTCGCACGATACTGCTCGAAGAACTTGGTCACCATGATGTACCAGCTGCCCATCGACATCACGACCAGCAGGATCAGCACGAAACGCGCGACGAAGTCGCCGCCGCGCCACAACGCATCGAGTCCATAGGGATTGGTTGCGGCAGGCGCCGCCTGCGGCGCGGCACCGGCGACGGCCGGGGCGGTTGGCGCTGCCGGCGGCCCGGCGACGGCGCTCGCGACCGGTGCCGCCACGGTGCTCGTCTCGGCCCGCGCGTCCTGCGGCGCGACGAGGACCCCTGCCGTGCCGACGGCAATCATCATGCTGGCCGCGAAAGCGGCGATAACTTGCTTCGTCATGTCTGCTCCATTGATCGATCTGATTAGGCATCCGGCAGCCTGGCTGCCGGTTTTCTGGCGGCGCACCGCTCAGTTCAGGTTGAACGAGAACGGCACCTGCACGCGCACCGCCTGCCCCTGCGAAATACAACTGAATCGCCTCACCGCCGCGAGCGCGGCCCGATCGAGGATCGGGTCGGCGGACTGCGCGATGCGCTCGCCCGACACGCGGCCGTCGGCATCGACGACGAACTCCACCAGCACGTTGCCGACGATGTTGTTTTCCAGTGCCTCGCGCGGATAACGCAGCGACGCGCGCACCTGATCCGAATTCGGGCATACGACGCCCACTTCGTGGCTCGGCGCAGCCGGTGCCGCAGGTGCGGCCGGTGCCGGCGCGGAGACCACGGGTGCGGACGTGTGCGCCGGCGTCGGCTGCGACTGCGCCTGAACCGGCACCTCCGGCGGCGGCACGAACATCCGCGCCGGCGGCGCGACCTTCGACGGCAACGCCTTCACGATCGGCTTCGGCGGCGGAGGGGGCGGAGGGGGCGGCGGCGGCGGCTTGACCGGCTCGATGATCCGTACGTCGACCGGATGCTGGACGATCTCCGTCACGCGATTGGCAAGACCGTTCAGCAACGCGTAGATCAGCGCCGCGTGCAGCAGCAGGACGGCCGCGATACCGCCGTAGCGGCGCACGGGATGGCGGCTGGTCTGCCGGAACGGGCGCGGTTGTCCGGCAAGCCTGCGGGCCGGGGCGGAATGCGCAAACATGGAAGCTCCTCGAATCGTCCGCGCGTCAGAACGGCGCGCTCAGTTGCACGCCGATCGTGCGCGGCTGGATCACCGATGCCCAGACGTTGCCGCCCAGCGGCACATAGCTCGTATTGGCGGACAGCAGCCCTTCGCGGTTGAACAGGTTCCTGACGAAGAACGACAGGCTCGCGTACCGCAGGTCCACGCCCAACTGGAGATCCGTCACCGCGTAGGCGGGCAGGATGAAATCGGGCGAGCCCGTGGCGCCCGCGAAGCTCGCATGACGCTCGCCCACGAAGCGCTCGGCGGCACTGGCCGTGGCCGACCATTGGCCGAGCGGGAAACGCCAGCTCGCACCCAGCGACGCCGCGAACTTCGCGGTGTTCGGCAGCCGGTCGCCCGTGCGCGCACCGACGCTCGGCGCCCCTTCCGTCAGGTACGCGTCGATCGCGGCAAGCGACGCATTGAACGACAGCGCCGACGTCGGCCGCACCACGCCCGATGCCTCGAGGCCCTTGATCCGCGCATTGCCCGCGTTGACGAGCTGCGCGACGCCGTCCACCGCGCCGTATTGCTGGATGTCGTGCCATTCGATGTCGTAAGCCGACAGCGCGACCGAGACGCGGTTGTCGAACAGATCCGCCTTGTAGCCGATCTCGTAGTTCCACAGCGTGTCGGGCTTGTAAGTGGGATTGCCGGCGATCAGTTGCCCAGTCACCGCGCTGACCGCCATGCTGTTGGGGCCGCCCGGGCGATAGCCGCTCGCGACGCGCGCATAGACGTTGCTGGTCGGCGTGAGCTTGTAGCTGGCGGTGAACATGTACGTCTTGCTCGTATCCGACGACGTGCCCGGCGCGGACAGCGGCGTCGGCACGAGCAGGCCGGACGTCTCCTGCCGGTAGTCCTGGCTGTTGTGGGCGATCCGCATGCCGGCCGTCAGCGCGATGCGCGACGTGGGGTTGTAGGTGACGTCGCCGTAGGCCGCGAACTCCTGGTAACTGCCCGCAAAGCCGAGCCGCTCCAGATCGCCGAGCGGGCGGCCGCCCGCCGTCGCGCGGTACACCTGCAACGTGTTGCTGTGCTCATGGTCGTAGTAGAGGCCCGCGACCCACTCCAGCGTGCGGTTGCCGGGCGAAGTCAGCCGCAGCTCCTGCGTCACCTTGTTGGTGCCGACGGTGGAACTGGGCGTGACGGTGCTGACGTCGAGTCCGCCCGCCGCCAGAATCGGCGCATAGAACGGCGTGAAATCGAGCGTCGTCGACGTGCGCAGCGACTGGTATGCGGAAATCGCATTGAGTCGCGCCCAGCCGAAATCGTATTCGGCATTTGCTGTGTAGAACTGATTGCTCTGGTGATACGGTTCCTGCGAATCCTGCAATTTGGTCAGCGCGCCGTACGCGGGCCGGCCATTCATCCCGTAGTCGACGTAGTTCTGGCCGTTGCTGTTGATGTTCTGAAGCGTGGCCGTGAAGCGGAACGTGAGCTTGCGGGTCGGCGTCACGAGCAGCGACGCACGCACGCCGGTGGTGTCGCTCCGGTTGATGCGCGTGCCGGCGGCCGCGCCCGTCGCATCGACGTAGCCGCCATCGTGGTTGTTGAAGGCGGCGATGCGCAGCGCGGCGACGTCGGATTTCAGCGGCACGTTCAGCACGACGTTGGTCGTGTTGTTGAGGCCGCCGTGCCAGGTCGACGAAAACATCGTCCCGACGCTGCCGAAAAAGCTCTCGGTATCCGGCTGGTTGGTCACGTATTTCAGCAGGCCGCCCATCGCGCCCGCGCCATACAACGTCCCTTGCGGCCCGAACAGGATCTCGATGTGGTTCAGATCGAGCAGGCCCATGTCCAGGGCCAGCGCGGCCCCGCCGCCCGACACGGTGTTCGAGCCGAGCGGCGTATCGTCGACATACACGCCCACGGTCGGCCCGACGTCCTTGCCGGCCGTCACGCCGCGCATCGAGATCGTGCCCTGGCCCGGGCCGCCGCCGCTGTTGAAACCGACCCCCGGCTGCGTCGACAGGTAATCGCTCAGCTTCGTGGCACCCGACTTCTGCAGCGCATCGCTCGACAGCGTGTCGACCTTCATCGGCACTTCGCGCGCCGGCTCGCGACGCCGGTTGGCCGTCACCTCGACGGAATTGAGCGTGATCGCCGCACCGCCTGCGCGACCTTTGGTGCCGGCATTCCCGTCGCGATCCGTCCCGGGCACCGCGCGCTCCGTGGCGGCGGCGGGCGGCGGCGTACCGGCACCGGGCTGTGCGGGCTCGGTCTGCGCGCACGCATCCGATGCGGCGAGAAACATCCGCATCACGGTCACGGCAACCAGCGTCCGCCTGAAGATCGTCGACTCCGCTGCGATCCCGCCCTTCTTGCTTGCCATCTGCGACTCCCCTTGTCTGTCTGAACGTGAGCGGCCATGTCCGTCTTCCGATGCAGTCCCGCTTGCGGACCACCCGCCCGAATGACTCCAAGGTAAGCAGCCAAATCGGCCGGTGCTTTTGCGAAACGCCGAAAAACATTGGCTACCGTCCTCGGCTGTCGACGCGCGGCAAACTGCGCGCAACGAACCCTCGGGCACGTACAACGCACCGCCGGAACACACGGTAACCAGAACGGGATGCGGGAGAAAGTTAACGACGCGCGCCTTCCGTGCGTGAGTTCGCACGGAAGGCGCGTCAGTGGCAGAAGAAATGCGCGTGGCGGCGCTAAAGCGCCTGCGCACCGACTTCGCAGTGCGGTTCGAAGCGCGTGCGGAAGGTACGCAACACGAGACCCAGCAGGATCACGCTGAAGACGGCGGCCGGCACGCCGAGCCAGACGATCCCTTTGAGCAACGCGTACGGCGCGCCGTCGAGGGCATCGGATATCGCGCCGACGGAAGGCACCGACATCGCCTGAAACGCGTAGGTGACGAGCGACGAGGTGCCGACGACGCGCCCGCGCAAATGCGGCGGCGCGATGTCCTGCAACAAGGTTGGCGTCAGTGCCGCGCCGGCGATATAGGCGGCGATGATGCCGATCATGCAGGCAAGCAGCATCGCCGTGCTCGTCGCGAACGACAGCATCAGCAGCAACAGCGCGGCCAGCAGCGCCATCGCGCAGCCGATCACGACCGGCAGCAGCCGGCCCCAGCGCGCGCGCAGGCATCGCACGGCCACCACGCTCGCCAGCAAGCCGAGTGCAGAACCACCGCCCACCGCGATGCCGCTGTACAACCCCGAGCGGGCGACGTCGACATGAAAGTCGCGGATCAGCGACACCGGCGCCCAGCCCAGGATCGCGCCCACATAGAAGGCCGCCATCGCATAGCCGACGATCAGGCACGCCAGCATCCCGCCCGAGCGCCGCCAATAATGCGCAAGCGTCTCCTGCGCACGTTCATGCTGGTCGGCCGTGCCGCCGCGCGGCGGATGCCCGACCAGCGCGAACAAGCCCGCGACGACCGGCCCGGGGATCGCGACGAGCAGGAACGCGAGCCGCCAGGGTTCGATCGACAGCGCATGCGCGAGCGGCGCGGCCACGCTGAAGATCGCGCCGGCGCCCGCGATCCCGAGCCCGGCGCCGAACAGCGCAACCGCGAAGAAGATCGTGTTCGCCGCCGTGCGCAGCGCCGGCGGAAACAGGTCCGGCAGCATGCTGTAGACGACCGGCCCGAGCCCCGCCTCGCCCACCGCGAGCGTCAGCGTGCAGAGGAACAGCATCCAGCCTTGCGTGACGAGGCCGCAGAGCGCCGTGCCCGCGCTCCACACCAGCACGCAGGCGACGAGCAGCCAGCGCCGGTCGACCCGGTCCGTGAGCCAGCCGAGCAGCGGCGACGCCAACGCGCCGAACAGGATGGGGCCGAAGCCGACGATCGCGCCCAGGCTGGTATCGCTGAGCTGGAGGTCGCGCTTGAGCGGCTCGACGGCGAGCGTCAGCATCTGACGGTCGGTGATGCCAAGTATCGCGGCCAGCGCGAGCACGGCCAGCGCGAACCACGCACGTGACAACGACGGCGATCCCCCGGTGATTTCATTACGCACGCTGCGCCTCCTGCGCTGACGATCCTGCCTGCCCGGCCGACGCCGGGCTCATTCGCGGCCGGCCGCGAAAGCCGGCCTTCAGACGATAGCCGCTCGACGGCGGCGAAACTTTCGCGGACGGCCGGAATAGTTCTGCCGGCGTCCGCGCGACTGCCCGACGAGCGGGCCGGATCAGACCGCGATTTCGTCGAACGGCCACATCGGGCGCGTCAGGCGTGCGTAATCGTCGACCCTGAAATCGAGACTCAGCGAACCCGGCGTGTCGCAGTAGTAGACCGCGCGCGCCAGCGGGCCGAACAGCGCCTGGAAATGCTGCGTCGACTTCACCACGACGGCCCGGCAACGCCGGAGGTCGACGCCGAGATCGAAAAAGCAGCTCGGGCTGTAGGTCTGCTGCCGGACGGAGTTGACCACCACGAGTACGCCGTCGACGTCCAGCACGGCGGACAGGCCCAGGCCGGGCCCCGGAAACTTGAACGTCTCGTCGTGCTGCGCCAGCCCCTCTTCGACCGCCAGGACCCGCGCGACCACGTCGAGCGGGCGGCCCGCGCGCGGGCCGCTCTTGCCGCCGAGACGCAGCTCGATCGTCGCGCCCACGCCGGCGTCGCGCGCGAACACCGCCGCGACGGGGTCCCACATCATGCCGATCGCCACCTCGCGCAGACCGCGCTCGAGGACAGCCTCGAGGATGAAGGTGGAATCGGAGCCGGCACCGCCGCCCGGGTTGTCGGCCGTGTCGGCAATCACGAACGGCCGGCCCGACGCGTCGGGCGGCGTCGCTTCGATCTCGTCGAGAATGCGTGCGATCGGCAGACGCAGCGCATGCGTCTCGTCGCGCACGGCCACGAAGCCGCGCGCCAGTTCGCGGGCATGCGCGCGGGCCGCGCCGGCATCGCCGTCGCTCACCACCAGCACGCCCGCACCGGTATCCGGGAAGTCGGACCACGGGAATCCGTGGATCAGCGACACCGACAGGACTCCGTCGCGCCCCTCCCGATCCATCGCGTCCTGGTTGAGTTGTGCCATGCGTGGTTCGGTCGTGAAGAACATGCCGAGCATCGGCACGCGTTCGAAGTGCATCGTCGGCCGGATCTCGCCACGCGCGGTGCGTTCGGCAAGATCGATCAGGTCGACCGCCCGTTCGTCGAAGTCGATGTGCGGATAGTGCTTGCACGCCAGCAGGATGTCGCAATGATCGAGCATCGCACGCGTGACGTTGGCGTGCAGGTCCAGCTCGACACCGATCACGACGTCGGGGCCGACGAGCGCGCGCGTCTTCGCCAGCAGGTCGCCCTCGCAATCGTCATACCCTTGCGCCATCTGCGCGCCGTGCAACAGATACAGCACGATGTCGACCGGCTGCGCGGCGCGCAACCCGTCCAGGATCTCGTCGCGCAGCGTTTCATAGTCCTGCTTCGAGCAGGGCGCGCCCGGTTCGGCGAACGCGAAGATCGATGCGCTCACCTCGTGGCCGCGTGCGCGCGCCTCGCGCACGAACGTGCCGTAGCCGACGAGTTCGTCCGCCTGCCCGTCGGGCACACCGCCGGCCGGCCGGTACAGCGTGCGTTCCTCGAACGAGTGCAGGCTGGTTGGAATCGGGGAAAAGCTGTTGGTTTCGTGCGCAAGCGCCGCAACGAAGATACGCATGGTTACTCCTGCTCGGGTTTGTAAGATCGGTCGACAACACGCGCTCCGACGAGCGCGTGGATTGCACGATCGCATCGACGCCGGTTGACCAGCCGTCGACACAATTTGCATAACGAAGCAATTTCGCTCCACTGGAGCTATCAGCTTGCGTGTGTCGCAGTGGAACGGTGTCCGCCCGAAGGCGCGTCAGCCCTCTCGGCGCAGATAGCGCAGGCGCGTATGCACGCCGTGCGGCCGGTCACCGTCGCCGCGGAAGGACACGAGCGCCAGCCGCCCGTTGATGCCGCACAGCTGCGCATCGGAGGTGCCTGGCGGCGCGAACAGGTCTTCGGCCAGCGGCGCCAGGTCGAGCACGTAGGTCGAGCCGCCGTCGAACGCATAGCGGGTCTCGCCGTCGCCCGTTTCCACGCCGCCGCTCGGCCACAGCATGGCCCGCCGGCTATCGGCGTCCATCTCGGTCCAGTACGCTTCGACCGAAAGCCGCTCGTTGCGCGCCTCCGATGCGAGACGCATCGGATAGTGCCGGTAACCGCCGGCATACCGGGACAGTGGCCGGCTCGACGTCCCCCGCTCGAACGGCATGACGGCCTCGTGCCCGAGATGTGCGAGCGTCGCAAGCAGTACCTGGTCGTGCAACGCGTTGGCGCCCGGGCCCGTACCGGCGGTAAATACCACGAGATCCAGTTCGGGGCAGACTGCGAAGCTCGACGTGGTGCCATACGTCGTACCGCCATGCCAGTACACGGTCACGCCGCTCACCGGCACCTTCCACCAGCCGACGCAGATCGGCGGTACACACGGGCGCCCCGCATCGAAGGTCACGGCCTGCATGGCCGCGACCGTCTCCGGCGCGAGGATCCGCGTGCCGTCGATCGCGCCGCCCGCCAGATGCATGCGCCCGTACGCGAGCATGTCGCGCACCGTCGAAATCGGGGTCGACCCGGCGCCCGCCAGCGACGGCGGCAACAGATACGCACGCGTGGCCTGCAGCTCCCCGCTCGTCGCGTTCGCGAACACGCCCACCGCATGACGATGCAGGATCGCCTGCTCGGCCGACGTGCACGACTCGTTCATTCCGCACGGACGAAACAGCGTTTCTTCAAGCACCTGGTTGTATGGCTTGCCGGACAGCACTTCGATCAGCCGCGCGGCAACCACGAAGCCGGCGTTCGAATAGTGGATCGTCTCGCCCGGTTCGAACAGCGTCCCGAAACCGGTCAGCCGCTCCACGAAATCGCGGGTCGCGCCCGCGCCGGCTTCGGTCATCGGGCTGAAGCTGTCGGCGTCGATGCCGTTCGTGTGATTGAGCAAATGCCGCACACACAGGCGCTGCGCGTGGGCCGGATCGGCCAGCGCAAACGACGGCAGATGCGCGACGACCGGATCGTCGAGGCCGATACGCCCCGCCTCGACGTAACGCATCAGCAGATGCGCCGTCATCACTTTGGTAACCGAACCGATCTGCAAGCGCGTATCGACGGTCATCTCGGCGCCCGTGTTCAGGTTCGCGATGCCGCGCGCCAGTTCGATCTGTTCGCCGCGGTGCCAGACGCCGGCGACATAGCCGGCCGTGGCCGGACCGGCCACGGCGTTCGCAAGCAGGTCGTCTAGCTGGTGCCTCAGGATTTGCATAGCCGGATTCCATGGTAAGAAGATGGGCGTCGCCGGGCGCCGCGACAGCAATCGCGGCCGGCACGCCTGTCGCCAATGTAACGGCGTTCCACCCTGCATCCTTTTGCCAGCGGCCGGAATGCTTTTGCGTGCGACTGTCGCTCGTGTGCCCGACGCACGCCGCGGCCACCGGTCGCCCGCGTTGCAGACACGCGGCGCCGAGATGCGCGACAGCGCGGAGGCACGCGACAATTCCCCGGCGGACGGCGAAAGCGCGCCATCCATGCGTCGGGTATGGTGTGAAGTCCATCGGACGGCTCGCCATCACGCGTCGCCGTTTCTTCATGTACTGGCGGAATCGGGGAATTCCAATGTTCAAATGGCTTCCGGCCTTCCTGAGCCGCGACTGGGCAGGCCTGCCCATCGCGTTCGCGATCGGTGTCGCGGGCGGCGGGCTCGCCTGCGCCGGCCTGCCCGTGCCGGGCGGCATCCTGCTCGCCGCCGGCGTCGCGCTCACGGCCGGCGCGCTCCATCACCTCGCGTTCCTGGCCCGCTTGCGTAAGGCCTGCCCGCCGCCAGGCCAGCTCGTGGACGTCGGCGGCCATCGCATCCACGTCCTCGCGGAAGGCCGCGCGGACGACCTGCCGCCGGTCGTCTGGATGTCGGGCGCGCACATGGGCGGCCTCGTCCTGCATCACCTGCATCTGGCATTGCGCGACACGACGCGCTCGATCCTGATCGACCGGCCCGGCAGCGGCTGGAGCGACGCCGGCCCGTATCCGCGCTCGACCGCGCGCGAAGCGGAGGAAGTGGCCGAAGCGTTGCACCGCGCAGGCGAACGCGGGCCGTTCGTGTTCGTAGGGCATTCGTTCGGCGGCCTGCTCGTCGCCAATCTCGTGCGTCGCCATCCGCATCTCGCCTGCGGCCTCGTGCTGCTCGACGCGACCCATCCCGACTTCTTCAACTACGCGCCGCCGTGCCTGCGCCCCACCGCCATGACGGTGGCCGGCAACCTGAGCGGCCTGCTGCATCTGTTCGGCATCCACATCGATCTCGTCGACGTGCTGGGCCGTCGCCAGCCCGCTGTCAAGCGGTTGCTCGACCTCGTCGAGAGCCGGCTCGCCGAGGCGCTGGCGCTGGGCGCCACGCGCATCGAGATGCATGCGCGTGCCGGGTTCAGCGCCGCGTCCAGCCTCGCCGAACTGGGTGTCGCGCGCAGCCCGCTCGCGGGCTTCGACACGCTGGTTCACGACGGCGAGCTCGGCGAGCTGCCGGTATTCGTCGTCACCCCGCGCGACGCGTCGGAGATGCGGCCCGAGCAGGCCACCGAGAAACACAAGCTGTATCGCCGCATGGGCGTGGACGAAGCCGGCTTCGAGCGCTATCTCGCGCTGATGACCGCATCGCGCAGCCGCTATGTGTCGACGTCGTCGCGAAGCGAGCTGATCCACGCGCCGGCCGGCGACGGGCACAATTTCCCGTACGAATCGCCGGCATTCGTGGTGCAGGTGGTCGACCGCATGCTGCGCATGCGCTCGCACGTCGCCTGACGCACGCGCATCGCCGTTCAATCGATGGTCGACACGCGGTCGGCCATCACCGCCCCGCCGCGCGCGCGCAGTTCGCGCGGCGACATGCCGAAGCGTTTCTGGATGGCGACGGAGAAGCTGCTCGGATGGTTGTAGCCCACCGCGTACGCAACGTCGGTGACCGGCACGCCCGGCTCGCGCAGGAGTCGCAGCGCCTGCTGCATACGCAGTTCGTGCGCGTATTCGTGCACGCTCTTGCCGAGCAGCGCGCGAAATCCCGCGCACAGGCTGCTGCGGCTCAATCCGACCTGGCGCGACAGCACATCGAGCGAAGGCGGCGCCGCGAAATGCTCCTGCAGCACCGTCTGCGCTTTCGACACCGCACGCCGCGTCATGCGGCTCACTTCGCCGTGGCCGGCTTCGTCGCCGGCGTGGCGCGTGGCATCGGATACCGAATCGATTGCGCGCGCCACGATCTCGAGGCTGCGCCCGTGCAGATAGATCGACCGGCTGCGGCCGTCCAGCGAGCAGTCGCCGATGTCCCGCAGGCACTCGAACAGCGCCGGTGAAATCGGCCCCGCATGCATGAACGATTCCGTCAGCGTGCCCTCGACGAAATGTCGCAACGGCACCGGCAGCGCCTCTTCCGCCCCGGCATAGAGCGCGCTGAGCGCACTGCGATGCAGGCAAATGCTCGTCACCTGATGATGTCCGCGCTCGGTCACGTCGCCCGCCGGCATGCCATCGGGTTCGGCGACCAGCACCATCGACGGGCCATCGAGGCTGATCTCGCGCCCGTTCACCGCATACGACGCCGCCCCGCTTCGACCGACGCGAATGCGCAACGTGTTCTGTCCGCGCGTGCGCCGCCGCACCACGCCCGCGAAGCGGACGTCGACGGAGGTCATCCAGAAAGCCGGCGATTGCGCGTGGAATTCGGTCTGACCGTCCGCATACGTGTTCGCGTATTCGACGCGATAGTGATGCCCGTTGCCGATCTGGCGGATCACCGTGGACGGGAAATCCGGCACCGACGGATTCGCGGGCGGCACGGCCAGATCGCGACTCAGCGAATCGTAATCGAGGTACGGGGAATAGAGGTTCTGCAACATCGGTGCGGGACTCCGGTGGCTGCCCCGCCTCCGGCCCGGAAGCGAGGCGCGATTCTCACGATCGCGACAACGCTCCCTTATATCAAGCCGGAAATACCACGCAAAGAACATGTTTACCCCCGCATCCGGCCGCTACCGGCCCGTCGGCGAAAGCGGCCAGCCGGGTCGATACGCGACGCGGAAGCCCGCCATTCAGCGCCAACGCGCCACTACGCAAGCACGTCGCCGGCCACCCCACGCTGCGCCGCCTCCCGCCGCCGCAACCGCATCGCGATCAACACGGCACACACCGCCAGTGCCGCACCGGCCAGAAACCCGCCCGTGTACCCCACCTTCGCGGTGAGCGACAAAATCGTCGACGACGCAATGAGCTCGCCGAGATCGCGCGTGCTCTGCACGGCCGTCACGTCGGTGCCGGCCTGGTCGCTGCCGCCCGCGAAGCGCATGCCGGCCGTCATGATCGACACCGACGTGATCCCGGTCGCCAGCGAACCGAGTACCGTGCACAGCCATGCCCATGACGGCGACACCGGCAACCACCCGCTAGCCTGCGCAAACCACAGCAATGCCGCCGCGCCCGCAAAGCTCACGCCGGCCGTAAACGCAGGCCACAACCCGAGCCGCCTGACGAGCCACGCGCCGCCGCCGCACCCGAGCACGACCGTCACGATGCCGCCGGCCATCCCGAGTTTCCCGATCGCGTCGAGCGTCCAGCCCGCATCGTTGAGAAACAGCTTCGACAGGCCGAAGCCCGATACGGCCGTCATCGCCGACAGCAGCGCGAGCGACAGCAGCGACCACGAACGCGGCCGCTTCGCGAAGCGCACGAGGCTCGCGTTGTGTTCGGCTTGCACGCGTGCGCGATCCGCATCGCGCGGCAGCACCCACAGCACGCACGCGAGGCTCGCGAGCGGCACGGCGGCCAGCGCGAGAAACGCGGCACGCTGGCCGAACAGGCCGATCAGCGTCAACGTGCCGGCGCCGCCGCCGAAGAAGCCGATCATCACGCCCGCGATCTGGATTGCGTTGATCTTCGCGAGCGTGTCGCCGCTGAAGTGCTCGGCGGCCATCCCGTCGTTCGCGATGTCCTGCGTCGCGCTCGCCAGCGACGCGACGGCCAGCAGGCCGACCGCCCAGCCGGCCGTCGCGACCGTCATGCCGATCTGCGCGAGGCTGCCGAGGCACAGCACGACGAGCGTCTGCATCGGCAGCATCCAGCTGCGCCGCCGGCCGATGCGCGGCGACCAGCGGTTGTCGACGACAGGCGCCCACAGGAATTTCACGACCCATGGCAAACCGACGAGCGGCAGGAACGCCAGTGCGTGAAGCGGCGCGCCGTCGTGGCGCAGCAGGGTCGGCATCGCATCCATCGCAATGCCGATCGGGATTCCCTGTGACAGGTAAAGCAGCGTGATCGTGATGACCAGGCGGCGATGTTCGAGCAGATCGCGCATCGAAGTCTCCAGTTGCATGACATTAAAAAGGTTCGACACCAGCCGGCATGCGCGCGGGCCGCATCGCATCGCGGCGCGGACGGCGCGCGGCGCGCAGCAGCAATGCGCCGAATGCGACGAGCGCCGCGTCGATCGGCCAGTACACGGGTGCGCCCGCGCCGAGCAGCGCGATCGCGCAGTGCGTAACGCCGGCCAGCGCGTATGCGGCGCCGGCCACACACATCAGCCTCCGCAGCCAGGCCGCGCGATCGGCCACACCGGCCGCAAGCGCGACCGCGCCGCCCCACACGGCCCAGAACAGCATCGCGAGCACATGGTCGACGCGCACGCCGTCAGGCAACGCTCGCCCGGCGAGCAGCAGTACGCCGCCCGCGAGCACGAGCCCGCCGCATGTGCCGACGACGACCGCGGCCAGCACGTTCGCGGAGCGATCCTGCTGCGCCCGCCGCCGCTCGATCCACAGATGCAGCCCCGTCGCGCACAGCGCGCACGCGGCGAGCCCCATCAGGAAATGCACGACACGCAGCAAGCCGCCCATCGCACCCACCCAGCCGTATTGCGCAAA
Source organism: Burkholderia sp. AU30198 (assembly GCF_020419825.1). Lineage (NCBI taxonomy): Bacteria > Pseudomonadati > Pseudomonadota > Betaproteobacteria > Burkholderiales > Burkholderiaceae > Burkholderia > Burkholderia sp. AU30198. The sequence continues at coordinate 503,453 of NZ_JAIZSA010000002.1, forward strand.
GTGCAGCGGCTGCACCGCGATGAATGTGCGCAACCAGAAGCCTCGGCCGCGCGATGTGACATCCGCGAGCCATTGCCCGTCCACCGCGCGGTACAGGTGACGCTCGAACACAGCCGTACTCGGCAGGCCGGCGGTCGTACCGGCAATCTCGACGCGCGCGTTCGCATCGCCCCAGCCATGCAGCACGACGGCTTCACGCCGGAACTCCGGCATGCGTGCCGCGTCGCGCCGCAGCAGCGCATCGAGATCGGGCGCGCGTTGCCACGCGCCGCCGGCTGCGGCGGGTGGCGGCCCGCCGAGCAGGTCGGCGAACGCGCGCTGCGGCTGCCCCGGATACGCGACGCCCGCGAGCGACACCGTGCCGAGCGCGCCGAGCCCCGACAACGCGCCGGTGAACGCGAACAGCACGAGCCATGGCGAGCCCCACAGGCCGATCCATGCGTGCAGGTCGAACAGCGCGGCGCGCAACCCTTTGCCGCGCCGGATACGCGCTGCATCGGGCCAGCGCCGGTGATGCACGATCAACCCCGCAACGATGAGCACGAGCAGCACGATCCCCCACAGGCTCACGAAGATCCGCCCGGGAAAACCGGCAAACAGCGTCTTGTGCAGCGTGACGAGCAACGCCGCGCGTCCGCCGTCGGCCAGCCGCTCGCCGGTCGCCGGGTCGAGCGCCAGCGTGCACGCCTGGCGCGCGTCGCAGAAGCGGATCGCCGGATCGTCCGGCTGCGGCAGCACGATGCGCGCATCGCGCAGCGGTACGCCGAGTGCCGCCGCGCGTGCGACGAGTTCATCAAGCGGCAGCGACGGCCGCGCGACGGCGACCGGCGGCGGCCGCCACCAGCCCTGCATCGAATCGGCCGCGAGACTCCAGGTGCCGCTGAACAGCACGACGAACAGCACCACGCCGAACAGCGCACCGGCACCGCGATGCAGCGCGCGCCAGCGCGAACGCAATGAAGGGTCCATGTCAGCGCCCTCCCCAGAACATCGCGCACGGCACGAGCACCGCGAGCCACGCACCCGCCCGCCACGCGGCCTGCCGCCGCCCGGGCGCGACGAGCACCCACAGCAGCGCGGCGACGCCCGCGGCAAGCGACAGCAGCACGGCCGCATAAAGCCGGTTCAGGCCGTCAGCCGGGTAATGACGGGCCAGCGTGATAGCGAGCGCGACCGTGCCCGGCAGCACGCCGCCGATCGCAAGCGCCGCCCGCGTCCCCCAGCCGCCCGCCATCAGAACTGCCCGCGCACGGTCAGCATCACGTTGCGCGGTTCTCCGTAACGGTTGTTCCAGCCGGGCTGGCTCAGGCTCAGGTAGTACTTGCGGTCGAACAGGTTGTTGACGTTGACGGCCGCGCTCCAGTGCTTGTCATAGCGGTAGCCGAGCCGCACGCTCGTGAGCGCGTAGCCGCCCTGGCTCAGCGTCACGCCGTTCGCCTGCGCCGAGTAATTGCTCTGCACCTGTACGCCGCCACCGACGCTCCAGCGCCGTTCCTGCCACGGCAGGTCGTAGTTGGTCCACAACCGGAACAGGTGGCGCGGGTTCAGCAGCGGCGCGAACGAGCCCGCGTTTGCGAGGTTGTCCGCATAGCTCATCGTGTCGTACGTGTAGCTTGCCCACACGCTCCACCACGGCGTGATGCGGCCGTTCGCCTCGAATTCGAAGCCCTGGCTGCGCACGCTGCCGCCGTTCACGTAATAGCAGTTCGGCCCCGCGCACGGATGCGCGAGATCGACCTGCGGGTTGTTGTCGAGATCGATGCGAAACGCCGCGAGCGACACGTTCAGCTTGCCGCCCGCCAGTTCGCCCTTCACGCCCGTCTCGTAGGTGCGCCCCTTCACCGGCGTCAGGATGCCGCCGCCCCACATCGACTTGGTTTGCGGCTGGAACACTTCCGCATAGCTCGCGTACCACGACCAGTCGCGCGCGAAATCCCAGATCAGCCCGCCGTACGGCGTGAACTGGTGGCCGGTGTTGTAGTGCGCGCCGAGGCTGTCCTGGTTCCACCAGCTCATGCGGCCACCGAGCACGAGCGTGACGGGTTCCGCGAGCTTGATGCGGCCGAGCCCGTACACGCCCTTCTGCGAAACGTCGTTCTGCTGCGACTGCTGGTACGGGCCGACGCCCGGCTCGGGCACGCTGTCCGGGTTCCAGCGGTACACGTTCACCGGCGTGCCGGACACGTCGCCGAGCAGCTGCGCCGACATCTGACCGCTGCTGCTGTTCGCGTAGGTCACGCCGAACATCAGGTCGTGCGTGAGCCCGAACGCATGCACCGGGCCCTGCACGTTCGCATCGAGGCTGCGGCTGTAGGTGCTGAACCGGTACGCGCCGCCCGTCAGCGCGCCGCCCGCGCCGGTCGCCGGGTCGATCGCGCCGAACGAGCCCGCGTACTTCAGGTCGGAGCGCACGCTCTGGTATTCGCCGCTCACCTTCGCCTTCCAGCCGCCGCCAAGCTTCTGCTCGACCGAACCGAACGCGCGCGTCGTGTCCCAGTCGAAGCTGCCCCACGCGGTATCGAGGAACGTCGAGCGCGATAGGCCGAGGCTCGATCCGTCGCGCGCCATCGGCACGCCGGACATGTCGGGCACCGATCGGGTCGTCTGGTATTGCGCGCCGAACGTGAGCAGCGTGTCGCGCGTCACGTCGACTTCCGTGACGCTGTAGATCGACCGCGTATCCTGCTTGGCGTGGTCGTAGAAGAAATGGCGATCCTCATACGCGGCGACGAGCCGGCTGCGCACGGTGCCGGCCGCATTGAGCGGCCCGCCGATGTCGGCTTCCGCGCGATAGCGGTCCCAGCTGCCGACGCTCACGCTCGCATTCGCGGCGAACTGGTACTGCGGCCGCTTGCGCACGAGGTTGACCGTCGCGGCCGGGTTGCCCGAGCCGTGCAGCAGGCCGTTCGCGCCGCGCAGGATTTCCACGCGCTCGTACACCGACATGTCCTGCGGCGCGCTCGCCATGTCGCCGATCACGATCGGCACGCCGTCGAACTCGAACGAATCGACCTTGAAGCCGCGCACGAAATACGCGGTGGTGAGCAGCACGTAGGGCTGCACGGTCACGCCCGCCGATTGCTGCATCACTTCGTCAAGCGAGGACAGGTTCTGCTGGTCGATCCGCTCGCGCGTCGTCACGCTGACCGACTGCGGAATCTCCCTCAACGCAAGCGGCATCTTGCCGACCGTCGCGACCGACGGATCGTCGGTCACGCCGCGCGACGCGGTCACCGAAATCGCCTTCAACTCGCCCGCGGCGGGCTTCACGTCGGTCGTCCCTTCCTTCCGGACTTCTGCGCCGGCTGCCGACGCCGGCACCGGCGCCGTCTCGGCAAACACCGCCGCCGGATGCGCGGCGATCAGCAGGCCGAGATACAGCGACGGACGCCAGCGCCCTCGCCCCAAACGGGCGACGCGCGCGCCCTTCGTCCTTGATCTCCCAGGTTCCAGCACCTCGTACCGCATTCACGCCCCCGTATTTGATAATCGTTCTCATTATCAAATAGAACCGGCGGGCGATTTTTCGATCGAGGGGCTTTTCCTATCGATTCCGGGCACGCCGGATCGCATTGTTCACGTCAGTGTTCGGATTCGACCGGCCGGGCCTCCGTGTCCGTATCGGCCGGCGGTGGCGCGTCGGGCGGCCGCCCGGCCCGGGCGAACGTCGCGTACCACGTATCGCTCTCGACCAGCTGCGCATGCGTGCCGGTCGCCCGCACCCGGCCCGCGTCGAGCACGACGATCGTGTCGGCCGCCGCCGCGAGCGCCGGCTGGTGCGTGACGACGATGCGCGTGCGCTGCCCGCGCAGCGCGACGAGGCTGTCGCGCACGCGACGTGCACTCAGCTCGTCGAGGCTCGCGGTCGGCTCGTCGAACATCAGCACCGGCGCACGCGCCAGCAGCGCGCGCGCCAGGCACGCACGCTGGCGCTGCCCGCCCGACAGCAACTGGCCGCCCGGCCCCACGTCGGATTCGAGCCCGTCCGGCAAGCGCTCGGCGTCGCGCAACAGGCCGACCGCGTCCAGCGCGGCGCGCAGTTCGGCATCGGTCGCGTCCGGTCGGCCCATCCGCACGTTCCACGCGAGGCTGCCGCGAAACAGCCCGTTGTCCTGGAACACGAGGTTGCGCGTCGCGGCAAGCGTCGCCTCGCTCAGGTGCCGCACATCGGAGCGGCCGAGCAGCACCTGCCCGGCGCCCGGATCGTCGAGCCGCGCGAGCAGGCCCAGCAGCGTGCTCTTGCCAGCCCCCGTCGGGCCGACGATCGCGACGAAGTCGCCCGCCGGGCAATGCAGGTCGACGGCGTCGAGCAGCGTCGCGCCGCTGGCCGAGCGGTAGCCGACGCGCACGGCGTCGACACTCGCATCGTGTACCGGCTTGCCGCGCTCGGGGCTGTCGAAACGCGGCGCATGCAGCACCGCGAGCACCGTGTCGAGCGCGCGCCAGCCGCCACGCAGCGCCTGGTCGAGCTGCGTGAGCTGCGCGAGCGGCTCGATGAAGCGCACGAGCAGCACGAGCACCGCCACGGCCGTCGCGGCATCGAGCCGCCCGGCCGACACGGCCCACGCGCCGCCGGCCAGCATCGCGACGAACACGCCCTGCACCGCGCCCGCGAAGCCGAGCTCGATCGGCAACGAGCGCCGCATCTGCGCACGCGTGCGGCGATGCTGTTCGTCGAACGCGTGCTGCAGCGCCGCGCGCGCTTCGCCCTCCTGGCCCGCGAAGCGCAACAGCCCCTGATGCGCGGCGAAGGTCTGAAGCTGCAAGGCCATGTCGCGATCGCCTGACGCGCGAGCCTGTTCGAACGCGAGCGTACGTGTGCCCCCGCGTTCGAGCAGCGCGAACAACAACACGGCCGCGGCCGCGAGGCACAGCGCGATGCGCCAATCGATCCACGCGAGCCCCGCGACGACCGCAAGCGGCGTCACGACCGCGCCGATCAACGGCCCGAGCAGGTGCGCCGGAATCCCCATCGCCTGCATGACCGGCCCGCGCAGCAGCCCGGCCGGATGCGTGTCGCGCACGGCCTGCCATGACGCGATGCGCGGCAGGTGCCGCACGAGGCGTTCGACGAGACCGGCCGCGAGCGCGCCGCCCGCGCGATAACCGCCGCGTTGCGCAACGTACAGCACGAACGCGTGGCACAGCGTCAGCGCGCCAAGCGCGATCGTCCAGTGCAGCATGGCCGCCTGCCCGCCGGCGAACCATGCGCGGATCAATGGCACGAGCAGCAACCCGCAAGCGCCGTCGAGCAACGCGGCGGCCACCGCCCAGCCGACCCCGCGCCACAGCACGCGGCGTGTTTCCAATGGTATGCACTGCAAACGTTTGAGCGACTTCATCATCATGCGGCCTCCCCGCCTGCGGCACCGCGTTCGCTCCATAGCCGCGCATACAGCCCGCACGCGGCCAGCAGCGCCGCATGCGTGCCGCGCTCGACGATGTGGCCGCGATCCATCACGAGAATCTGGTCGGCATGCCGGATCGCGTCGAGATCATGGCTGACGATCACGCGCGTGCGCGCGTCGCCGCGCAGCGCATTGCGCAACGCGCGCCCGGTTTGCGGATCGAGCGCCGAAGCCGGTTCGTCGAGCAGCAGCACCGGTGCGGGCGCCAGCAGCGCGCGAGCAATCGCCAGGCGCTGCAGTTCGCCGCCGGACAGCCGCACGTCGCGCCCGCACACGCAGTCGTAGCCGCCCGGCAACGCATCGATGCGTTCGTCGAGGCAGGCCGCGCGCGCGGCTGCGCGAATCTCTTCACGATCGGCATCGGGCCGGTAAAGCGCGATGTTGGCGGCGATCGACGCGTCGAGTGCGGCGGCCTGCTGGAACACCATCGCCACCTGCTCGCGCCGCGTATCCGACGCGAGCAGCCGCAGCTCGGCGCCACCGAGCCACACCGTGCCGCGGTCCGGATCCATGAAGCGTGCGAGCAGCATCAGCAGCGTGCTCTTGCCCGCGCCCGACGGCCCGACGATCGCGGTGGTCGTGCCGGCCGCGATCGTCACGTCGATATCGCGCAGGATCGGCGTGCTGTCGATATCGACACTCACGCCGCTCAGTTCGATCGACGCATCGCGCGGCACCTGTGCAGCGCCATCGACTGGCTCGGGCAGGCCCGGCTGCGCGAGCAACGCATCGAGGCGTGCGGCGGCCGCGCGCGCTTCGCGCAATGCGTCGGCACCGTGGCCGAGCGCACGCACCGGCGCCGCGACCGCCCAGATCAGCAGTGCGAACGTGCATAGCTCGCCGACCGGCAAGCGGCCGGCCGTCAGCCACATCGCGCCGAACACGACCCACGCGAGCAGGAACGGCGTGCCGAGCAGCACCTGCGTGCAGGCGCCCGGCCCGCCGACGCGGCCGACCCACGCTGAAAACGCCTGTTCGAAGCGCCCGGTCGACGCCAGCGCGGCCGCCTCGATGCCGGCGCCCGGATACTGCCGCACGAGCGCCGGGTTCTGCGCGAGCTGCGCGTAATCGCCCATCAGTTGTTCGAGCGCCGCGTTGCGCGCCGCGACGGCCGGTGCGAACCGCGCCGAACGCATCCAGCGGAACAGCGCGGCGCCCGCGACGAGCGGCACGAGCGCCAATGCGAGCAACACGGGATTCAGGTAAAGCAGGCACGCGAGCGCCGCGCACGGTACGACGATGAGTTGCGTGACGTCCGCCGGCGCATGCGCGACGAGCTGGTGCAGCGCGCGCACGTCCTGGTCGACGTGACGCGCGACGCGATCGCTGCCCGCGCGCGCGAACCAGCCGAGCGGCAAGCGTTGCAGATGATCGGCGAGGCGCCTGCGCAAGCGGTCGGCGAGATCGGCGTCGACGCGGTGCGTCAGGTGCAGCGCGACCGTCTGGCCGCCCAGCCAGCCCACACCGGCCACCACGGCCGCGACGAGCCAGCCGCGCGCCGTCGCGTCGAGCTGCGCCGTCGCGCGCCACGCGTCGGCGACCCGGCCGAGCGCGAGCCACGGCACGAGCGATGCGACACCCGCCAGAGCCTGCAGCACGACCGCCGCCGCGAGCGGCACCGCGAACGGCCGCAACATCGAAAGCAACGGCCCCTTCATGCGGCACGCTCCAGCTGCATGCCGAGCGTGGCTGCGCACGCGTCGCCCGGCGGCGGCTCCGGAAACCCGAGCTGCGTGGCCAGTTGCTGCCAGACGTGCGTCACGTCGATGCTGCACGGATTGCGCGCCTGCAGCGCTTCGCCCGACACGAGCCGATCGGCCGCGCGCACGGCCGCTTGCGGCCAGCTGCGGGCGTGCAGGCACGCGAGTTCGGCCGCGCCCAGCGCATGCGCGACGCGGCTGAAGCGCGGCACGCGGACCGTTTCCGGCAAACGGGCGAGCGGCAGCGCCGCGATCATCGCGACGAACTGCGAGCGAAAGGCAATGGGAGAAAAACAGGAATGGTCGATTCTGGAATCGACAGCGGTCTGGCTCATGAGCACGCCTTGCATGGGTCGTTCGATGGCGGATCCGCGCGGTAGCGGCCACCCGTGGATGAAAATCTATCTCACCCACACCCATGAGCACGGTCGATTGTTTTAGGCTGCCGGTCAGTTGTTTTAGATTGCCGCGCGCTCCGGTTCGACGTCGTCGATCGCGTTCGACGACGCACGAATATCGCTCGGCGAAATGCCGTAGCGCTTGCGGAACGCAATCGAAAAATGCGCGGGGCTGTAGCCGACGCGGTACGCGACGGTCGACACGTTCGCGTCCTCCGCGCACAGCATCGCGTGTGCGGTCCGCAACCGGTATTCCTGCAGGTACGCATACACGCTCGCGCCAAACACCTTGCGGAAACCGGCCGTCAGCTTGCGCGAATTCATCCCGACACGGCCCGCGAGCGCGTCGAGCGTCGGCGGCTGCTGCAGCTCGCGCGTCAGGATGTCGCTCGCCGCATACACGCGCTCGACGTCCGACGACGTGACGCGCACATCGACCGGCGCGAACTGCCGCTGCGTCGCCAGCAACTGCGCGCTCAGCGCGGTCAGCTCGAAGGCCTTGGCCTTCAGGTAGTACTCGCGCACCGCGCCCTCGAACTGGCACGTCGCGATCTGCACCGCAAGCGCCTGCAGCGCCTTCGACGCCGGGCAACTGACGATGCGCGGATCGCCGCCCGTCGGCGCGAGCATCTTCTCCGGCAGCAGGCTCAGGTCGCGGTCGAGCGCGTCGATGCCGAGCTGCACGATCGTGTAACGCAACGGCACATCGCGATCGTAGATCTGGTGCGTCGTGAATTCGCCGTCGTTGGCAATCACGCACAGGCCCGGCCCCTTGATGCATTGCTCGGGCTGGCCCGGCACGCGGCAGCGCAACTGCCCGCTCTGCACGAGGACGAGCTTCAGCCCTTTTTCGAGCGGCTCCTCGTACCAGTCGCGGCTGTCCGAGCACAGCGTGCCGCTCATGAGTTTCATGCCCGCGTCGATGTGCACCACGCCCGGATGATTGCCGGGCACGAGCACCGGCGGGTGACGTCGTGACGAAGCGAAGGAGGTCGAGCTCATCGGAGATCCGTTGGTTAGGCAGCGCGCGCGGCCCGGCACGCGCCGGCGGCAACCGGCCGATTGTCCGGCCGGGCCGGCCAGGCGCCGCGCGCCCGATCAAATGAAATTGCCGCGATATCGAAAGAAACGGCGCGATCGCGGCATTTGTTGCAAATGATAATACCTCTCATTTACATTTTCTGACAACTTGCCGGAACCCAGGGTCAGCGCATGCAATCCTCCCGGCCAACGCACCCGACTGGCCCGACGACTTCGCACGCCGCTGCGCTCGACCACATCCGCGCGCATGAAGGTTTCAATCGTGGCTGGTATGCGGCGCCCGTCGGCTGGATCGACGCGCACGGCAACGGTGACTTCATCGTCGCGCTGTGCTCCGCGCTGGTCGACCGTGGCGCGTGCCGGTTGTTCGCGGGCTGCGGCATCGTCGCCGATTCCGAGCCGGTCAACGAATATCAGGAGACCGAACTCAAGTTGTCGAGCATTCAGGCGGCGATCCGCGTGCGCGATGCGGCGGCGGATGCCAATGCCCGCGGCTCGACACAGCTATCGGCTTCGTCGACGGTCGAATGATGCTTCGGCGCGACGGCCGCGCGCATCACAACAGCGGCAGCGTGAGCCGGATATGCTCGGCGAATGCCGTCGTCAGATGCGACGGCCGCTTGCGATCGAACTTCAGCGCAATGCCCACCGCCGGCAATGGCGGCAGGCGCGGATCGCCGGTGACGATCGCCAGGTCGGCCGGTACCGCTGTCTGCGTCATCACCGCGAACGCCTGCCCCGAACGCACCAGCGCGATCAGCCCCGCGAGACTGCTGCTCGCATACGCGACGCGGTAATCGCGGCCGGCACGATCCAGTGCCTCGCAGGCCGCGAGGTGATCGAGCGTGTCGCGATCGGACAGCGCCAGCGGCAACGGATCGAAATGCGCGGGTTCGAGCCCCGGATAGCCGATCCAGACCAGTTGCTCGCGGCGAATGATGTCGTCGTTCGCGACGTCGTCCGGCAATGAAATCATCGCCAGATCGACCGCGCGTTTCTCCAGCTGCTCGATGAGCCGCGGCGTCGGCCCGCATACGACTTCGACGATCGCCTGCGGATGCTGGCTCGAAAACTGCCGCAGCAGCGAAGGCAGCCAGACCTCCGCGTAATCGTCCGGGCACCCGAAGCGGATCGTCCCCGACAACCCCGTGCCGCACAGGTCGGCCATTGCCTCGTCGTGCAGCCTCAGGATGCGCTGCGCATGCACGAGCAGCCGCTCGCCCGGGTGGGTCAGCACCACGCCGCGGCCGGTGCGCTGGAACAGCGGCTGGTCGACGACCTCCTCGAGCCGCTTCATCTGCTGGCTGAGCGCGGACTGGGTCCGTCCGACACGCGCGGCCGCGCGGCTGAGCGCGCGCACTTCGGCGATCACGACGAACGAGCGCAGCAGGTCGATTTCGAGCGAAAGTCCCAAGGTATTAGCTCCTTTTCTACCTTGCATAAGAACTATTCGTTTCCATCAAACCAGACGCGCGCCTAGACTGCAAGCGCCCCCTACCCCTTGCCCCTTGCCCGGAGACGCCCGATGTCCCTGAACGACGACCCGACCTTCTGGCGCAACGCCAGGCAGCACCTGGTCCGCTACGGCGGCACGTTCGAGCCGATGATCATCGAGCGCGCGCAAGGCAGCTTCGTGTACGACGCGGACGGCCGCGCGATCCTCGATTTCACATCAGGCCAGATGAGCGCGGTGCTCGGCCACAGCCATCCGGAGATCGTCTCCGTGATCGGCGAATACGCGGGCAAGCTCGACCACCTGTTCAGCGGGATGCTGTCGCGGCCGGTCGTCGACCTCGCGACGCGCCTGGCCGACATCACGCCCGCCGGGCTCGATCGCGCGCTCTTGCTCAGCACCGGCGCGGAATCGAACGAAGCGGCGATCCGGATGGCGAAGCTCGTCACCGGCAAGTACGAGATCGTCGGCTTCGCGCAGTCGTGGCACGGGATGACGGGCGCGGCCGCGTCGGCCACGTACAGCGCCGGCCGCAAGGGCGTCGGCCCGGCGTCGGTCGGCTCGTTCGCGATTCCGGCGCCGTTCACGTACCGGCCGCGCTTCGAGCGCAACGGCACCTACGACTACCTCGCCGAACTCGACTACGCGTTCGACCTGATCGATCGCCAGTCGAGCGGCAACCTCGCAGCCTTCATCGCGGAGCCGATCCTCAGTTCGGGCGGGATCATCGAGCTGCCGGAAGGCTATATGGCGGCGCTCAAGCGCAAGTGCGAGGCACGCGGGATGCTGCTGATCCTCGACGAGGCGCAGACCGGCGTCGGGCGCACCGGCACGATGTTCGCGTGCCAGCGCGACGGCGTGACGCCCGACATCCTGACGCTGTCGAAGACGCTCGGCGCCGGGCTGCCGCTCGCGGCGATCGTCACGTCCGCGCAGATCGAGGAACGCGCGCACGAACTCGGCTACCTGTTCTACACGACGCACGTGTCGGATCCGCTGCCGGCGGCCGTCGGCCTGCGCGTGCTGGACGTGGTGCAGCGCGACGGGCTCGTCGCACGGGCGAACGTGATGGGCGACCGGCTCCGGCGCGGCCTGCTCGACCTGATGGAGCGCTTCGACTGCATCGGCGACGTGCGCGGACGCGGGCTGCTGCTCGGCGTCGAGATCGTCAAGGATCGCCGCACGAAGGAACCGGCGGACGGGCTCGGCGCGAAGATCACGCGCGAATGCATGAATCTCGGGCTCAGCATGAACATCGTGCAATTGCCCGGCATGGGCGGCGTGTTCCGGATCGCGCCGCCGCTGACCGTCAGCGAGGAAGAGATCGACCTCGGCCTGTCGCTGCTGGAGCAGGCGATCGCTCGTGCGCTGTAGCGGTGTGCGGCAGCGCGCTGCTCCGCTGCCGTACGTTCCGTCGTGCCGGTTCGACGACCGGCGAGAAGGAAACGAGATCAGGATTCCCGATCGATCGACATGCTTCGGTATCCGCGCAAATCGCGCAAGTCGCGCGTGACGCGCCGGCAGTCACGCGTCGCGCATCACGGGTACGCGCACGCCACTCAGGTACCCGTCGACGTATATTTGCGCACCCCGAACCGCCACGCGACGAAGCACGCGCCCAGGAACACGAACGCGACCGCCGGCGCGAGCGGCAGAAACCAGCTCGGCGCGCCGAGCGGATCGGGCTTGCCGAGGATCGCCAGCACCGGGAAGTACGCGACGCACGCGATCGGCACGACGAACGTCAGGAAATGACGGAGCCAGCCCGCATAAAGACTGATCGGGAACTGCGCGGCCTGAACGCCGCCGTACGTGACGACATTGACGACTTCCAGGCTCTCGACGGTCCAGAACGCGAGCGTGGCCTGCAGCACCATCAGCCCGAAGAACAGCGCGACACCACCGGCGATCGTCCACACGGCCAGCGCGATCGACGTGGCGTTCCAGTCGAAATCGAGCGCGCGCGTCGCGACGACCAGCACGACGATGCCCTGCAGCAGCCGCCCGATCACGCGCAACCGGAAGTCATGGCCGATCAGTTGCAGCGTGGCCGTGCGCGGGCGCAGCAGCAGGCGGTCGAAATCGCCCGTGCGGATGAAGTCGCTGCCGAACACGTCGAACCCGCGGCTGATGAAATCGGCGATCGCGAAGCTGACGCTGACCATTCCGAAGAACATGCAGATGTCGCCGAAGCGCCAGCCCTGCACGTCGCCGAAGCGATCGAACAGTGCCCAGATGCCGACCAGTTCAATGAGGGTCGTCAGGAACGTGCCCGCGCCGAGCATCAGGCTCGAGGCCGGATACTGGAGCTGGGCGCGGATCGAGGTGGCGAAGTAGCGGGACAGCAGGCGGGCGGCATGCATCGGGTCAACCTCCCTGCAGATGAAGCCGCGCCATCACGCGGTGCATCGCCATGCGCCCCAGCGTGACGAAGGCGACGATCCAGAACGCCTGCAGCGCGAGCCCGGCCCACGCGGCGCCCCCGTTCAGCGTGCCGATGTAGATCCGCGACGGGATGTCGAGCATCCCGGCGAACGGCTGGGCGATCAGCAGCGGCTGCAGCCAGTCCGGAAACAGGCCGAGCGGAATCAGGTTGCCCGAGAACAGGATCACGAACGCGGGCGCGAGCGTGTTGATCCCGCGATCGGTCAGCGTCGCGGCGATACACAGGTTGAGCAGCATCACGAACGCGGCGGCGAGCCCGATCATCAGCATCACGGACACGACGAACAGTGCGGCCCGCGCGGCGTCCGCCGGCGGCTGCCAGGCCCATTCGCCGAACCCGGCGAGCGGCAGCGCGATCGCCGCCGCGACGAACATCAGCAGGACCCGCGGCAGCGCCCGCGCGCTCATCCACGCCATCGCCCGCACGTACCACCACGTGTACGTATCGACCGGGCGCAACCGGTCATAGCTGACCGCGCCAGTCCGTACCGCCGCCGCGACATCGGGGTCGCCGGCCCACGGCAGCAGCGCGAACATCGCCTGCGCGATCCACGTGTAGGTCGTCACCTGCTCGAGCGTCATCGACGCATGCGCATGCGTCGCGTGACGATAGAACGCCGCATAGATCATCACCTTGAGCGCGCCCCACCAGCATTGCGTCGTGAAGCCCGCGAGGGCCGCCGCGCGATACTGGAGCAGGGTCTTGAAGCGTGCCGAGAAAGCCGCGGCGTACGGGCGCAGGACGTCCATCGGCTCAGGCTTCCGTCGCGCCATGCAGCCGGTAGAAACGCGCGATGACCTCCTCGATCGCCGGCTGCTCGACGCGGATATCCTCGACCGCATGCTCGGCCGCGATGCGCGCGACGAGCGCGGGCGCACCGATGACGCCCGGATCGAACGCGAGCTCGGCCGTGCGACCCTCGCGTCGCAGCAACTGCGTACCGGCGATGTCGAGCGCCGGTGCTTCGTCCGCGAAGTCGACCAGGATGCGGCGGTCGGACAGCACGCCGGCGCGCAGCGCGTCGAACGGCTGGTCGGCCAGCACGCGGCCATGCCCGATGACGATCACGCGCTCCGCGAGCGCCTCGATGTCGTGCATGTCGTGCGTCGTCAGCAACACGGTCACGCCGCGCTCGCGGTTCAGCGTCTTGACGAATTCGCGCACCGCGAGCTTCGACGGCGCATCGAGGCCGATGGTCGGCTCGTCGAGAAACAGGATCGGCGGCTCGTGCAGCAGCGCCGCGGCAATTTCGGCGCGCATCCGTTGCCCGAGCGACAACTGGCGTACCGGCTGGTCGAGCAGGCTGTCGAGGCGCAGCATCGCGACGAGCGCGTCGCGCGTGCGCCGATAGGCGCCGGGATCGACACGATAGATGTCGCGCAGCAGGTCGAAGCCGTCGATGACGGGCAGATCCCACCACAACTGGCTGCGCTGCCCGAACACCGCGCCGATGCGCGCGACGTGCGCGATGCGGTCGTCGAACGGCACGCGGCCGTCGATGACCACCCGGCCGGAAGTCGGCCGCAGGATGCCGGACAGGATCTTGATGGTGGTCGACTTGCCGGCCCCGTTGGGCCCGATGAAACCGAGCAGCTCGCCGTGCCGCAGGCTGAAGCTGACGTCCTTGAGCGCTTCGACTTCACGCCAGCGGCGGCGCAGCAGCCCAAGCATGCCGGGCTGCCGCTCCGCGATGCGATAAGTCTTCGCCAGGCCTTCGACGATGATCTGGGACATGCGATCCTCGCGGGTTCGTTAGCGGCCCGCGGCCGTCGGGCAGACGGTGCCGGCGCGGAAAGCGCGCGATCTTATCATGGGGCGGCGCAACGGATCGCAGCATGACCGGTTGCGTTGCAGCGGAGAGGGCTACCTGGCGTGACCCGCATCGACGCGTGTGTATCGATTCGGACGGATGGCCCAAACGCAGCCGATTTGACTACGATCGGAGCCGAATCGGCTACACACGTGCTGCAACCGGCAAGCCGCCTGCCATGCGGATGCGCTACCGGACGCGATAGCCACCCGCGAAGTGTTTCGTGCCGGCGATGCGGAGACTCTCCGACCGGTCGGGCTGGCGTCGCATGCGTGAACGCCACCTTGGCCAGTCCGGCGTGCCAGATCAGCGATGCGCGAGCACGTTGACGAGCTTGCCGAACGGATCGCGCACGTAAAACCTCCGCACGCCCCAAGGCTCGTCAGCCGGGCCGTATTCGACCGGAATCCCGGCCGCATGCACACGTGCAAGCGCTTCATCGACGTCGTCGACCTCGATCGACAGATCGGGCGTCGGCGTACCCGCCCCACCCTGCGATGCGAAGCTGATCTGCACGTCCATCTGCTCGTCGTTGCCGTAGGTCGCGATCCAGCCGTGGTCCATCAGCAGGTCGAGGCCGAAGATCCGCTGGTAGAAGCGCTTGGCGTCGTCGACTGAGCGCGTGTCGATATTGGCGACGATCCGTTTGACTTTCATCGGGTTCCTTCACGAGGCGTGACAGTACCGCGACGCTACACCGGAACCGCGCGTTCAACCAGGGGCGTCAGCGGCCGGCCGCCTCCATGTCCGCCCGCCGCGCCCGCGCGGGCCGCTCGCCGTGCTTGCCGGCCAGCCACACGCCGATCGCGACGACGACGATGCCGACATAGGTCGACACCTCGATCCGGTCGCCGAACATCCACGCGGCCCAGGTCAGCGTCACGGGCGGCTCGAGATAGACGAGGGTTGCCACGCGCGTCGCGGGCATGCGCTTGAGCAGCGCCCACAACGACAGGTAGGCGATGAAGGTCGAGAACACCGTCAGCCACACGACGGACACCCACACGTTCGGTTGGGTCGGCACATGCAGGTCACCCGTGACGACCCCGCACACCGCGAACAGCACGAGGCTCACGCAGCCCTGCACGAACAGCGGCAGGAACAGCCCGTCCTCGTTGCTGCGCGCGGCCGTCAGCGCACGACGCCGCTGATAGATCGTCGCGATCGACAGCCCCAGCGCGGACACCAGCGGCAGCAGGTACATGACGAGCCCGACCGACCCGGCCGGCAGCGCATATTGCCCGCCGATCACGATCCCCACGCCGACGAACCCGACGACGAGCCCGGCCCACTGGCGCGCCCCGCTGCGCTCGCTGCCTTCGAGCGCCGTCATCGCGGCCGTGATGAGCGGCTGCAACGCGGCGACGATCGCGGCGATGCCGGGCGGCAGGCCATGCTGAATCGCCACGTACACGCAGGCCAGATAGAGAAACTGCGACAGGAAGCCGATCACCGCGTGATAGCGGAGCTTCTCCCACGTCAGGCGCCCGAGCTGCCGGTTGAGGACGAGCGCCAGACAGAGCGTGACGAGCAGGAACCGCCAGAACAGCAGGTTGAACGCGCCGGCCGTCTCCGCGCCGAGCTTGGCGCCGATGAAGCCGGAACTCCACGACAACACGAACACGAGCTGGAGCAGGAATAGCTGCATGGGGCGACGGTTCTCAGAAGGTTACCGGGGACAGGCGCGGGTCTTCCCGATCCTCCGCGCGAATCGGTTCGAGCCCGAGGCGCCGGCGCTGCAGTTCGGCGTCATCCCTGAGGGCGCGCTGCAGTGCCAGCCAGTTGACGATGGGGCGCGCAATGCCGTCGTCCGACGCGAGATGCCAGAACCCGTTGTCGTCCTCGCGCGGGTACGGACGATGAAACGACAGCACCCGCGACATGCGACGCCCCGACTCGACCGGTGCGACGCCGCGGAACCGCTTGCTGCCGTCGATGAGCCGCGCGTCGCCCGCGCTGTCCAGGTTCGCGGTCTTCACATGCCGGCGTTCGCGATCGTGGCGGTCGAACGTTTCCGCAGTCGATTCGTAGAACAGAATGTTTCAGCCCTCGTCGTCGGCTCGATCAGACAGCACGATATCCGGCACGAAGCGGGTGCCGTCGGCGTGCCGCATGCCCAGCTGTTCCCTGCCGTTGCCTGCCTGTTGACCCGAGAATATGGGATGGCCAATAATTCCGTCAATCGACATTACCTGAATCAATGATTCGGAGAAACCAAATCATGCCGCGTACCCTGGACGTCGACCTGCTGCGCACCTTCCACGCCGTCGCGAAGCTCGGGCGCTTCAAGGATGCGGCCGTACATGTGAATCGCAGCCCGTCGTCGGTCACCGCGCAGATTCAGAAGCTCGAGGAAATGGTTGCGCAGCGCTTGTTTACGCGAAACAACCAGGCCGTCGAACTCACCCAGTTCGGCCACAAGCTGCTGAGCGACACCACCGAGTTTCTGCTGAGCCACGACCGGCTCGTCGAATCGCTGTCGCCGCAGATGCTGACCGGCAAGTTGCGGCTCGGCATCCCCGATTCGTACGCCGCGCACTTCATGGCGGAATTCCTGCCGCGCTTCGCCGCCGATCGGCCGCTGCTCGAACTGACCGTCGAAGCGCGCTCCAGCGAAGCGCTTCAGTCGCTGTTCTCCCGCGGCCAGCTGGACATCACGATCGCCGTGGTGCAGAAAGTGCCGCCGCACGGCGAGCTGCTCGGCAAGACCCATCCGGTGTGGGTGGCCGCGCGGACCTTCAAGTTCAATCCCGACGCGCCGCTGCCGATCGCCGTGCAACTGCAGGGCTGCCCGTACCGCGACACCGCGCTGAACGCGCTGAAGAAAGCGAAGATCGCGCACCGGATGCTGCTCGAGAGCGCCAGCTCGCCGGCAGTCGAAGCATGTATCGCCAACGGCCTCGCGGTCGGCCTCATCGAACACGATCGCGTGTCCGGCAACCTGACGAGCCACGTCGCCGGGATCGTGCTGCCCGATCTCCCGCCGCACCTGATCACCATCCTGACGGACGACAGCAATCGTGCCGCGCTGCATCTGCGCGACATACTGAAAAGCACGTTCAGGATCGGGGTGTGAAGACAAGGCCGGGAACCGGCCTTGCATGAGAGAGCGCAAGAGGACGCGCCGCCGGCCCGTTGCAGGCCGGCGGCATCCGGCGTCAACCGCCGAGGTACGCCTGCTTGATCCGGTCGTTCGCGAGCAGGTTCGCGCCCGTATCGGCGAGCACCACGCGCCCCGTTTCGAGCACGTAGCCGCGATCGGCCACACCGAGCGCCTTGTTCGCGTTCTGCTCGACGAGGAACACCGTGACGCCTTCGTCGCGGATCATGCGGATGATGTCGAAGATCTGCGCGATCACGAGCGGCGCGAGGCCGAGCGTCGGCTCATCGAGCAGCAGCAGGCGCGGCTTGCTCATCAGCGCACGGCCGATCGCCAGCATCTGCTGCTCGCCGCCCGACATCGTGCCGGCCCGCTGCGCCGCGCGCTCCTTCAGGCGCGGAAACAGCTTGAACACGTGCTCGATGCCTTCGTCGATCTCGTGACGGCTCGCGAAGAAGCCGCCCATCTTCAGGTTCTCGAGCACCGTCAGGCTCGGGAACACGCGCCGCCCTTCCGGCGAGATCGCCATCCCCTGCCGCATGATCTGGTGCGTCGACATCCCGGTGATGTCCTTGCCCTCGAACAGCACGCGGCCCGACGATGCGCGCGGCGTGCCGCACACGGTCATCATCAGCGTCGTCTTGCCGGCGCCGTTGCTGCCGATCAGCGTGACGATCTCGCCCTTGTTCACCTCGATCGACACGCCCGCGAGCGCCTCGACCGCGCCGTAGTGCGTATGGACCTGTTCCAGCTTCAGCATCACTCTTCCCCCAGATACGCCTTGATCACGCGCGGATCGTTACGGACCGCTTCCGGCGTGCCGATCACGATCGGCCGGCCGTGCTCCATCACGAGGATGCGGTCGGACACGCCCATCACGAGGCTCATGTCGTGTTCGATCAGCAGCACCGATACGCCGAACTCGCGGCGCAGCTTGTCGATCAGGTGCTGCAGCTCGATCTTCTCCTGCGGGTTGAGGCCGGCCGCCGGCTCGTCGAGCATCAAGAGGCGCGGCTCGGTGATCATGCAGCGCGCGATCTCCAGACGCCGCTGGTGCCCGTACGACAGCGTGCCGGCCGGCCGGTTGGCGACCGACGTCAGCCCCATCCGGTCGAGCCACACCGCCGCGCGCTCGAGCGCTTCCTTCTCGGCACGTCGATACGCGGGCGTCGAAAACAGGCCGGGCAGCAGCCCCGCCTTCACCTTGCGGTGCTGCGCGACGAGCAGGTTCTCGACGACGGTCAGCGACTTGAACAGGCGGATGTTCTGGAACGTCCGCACCAGGCCCTTCAACGCGATCTTGTGGCTCGGCAGCCCCGCGATCGCATGGCCGTCGAGCACGACGTCGCCGCCGGTCGGCTTGTAAAAGCCGCCGACGCAGTTGAACACCGTGGTCTTGCCCGCGCCGTTCGGCCCGATGATCGCGAACACTTCATCGCGACGCACGTCGAAATCGATGCCGTCGACCGCGAGCAACCCGCCGAAGCGCATCTGCAGCCCGGCGACCTTCAACAGTTCTGCATTCGCGCTCATTGCGGCAGCTCCACGTGGGGACGGCTCGCGGGCAGCAGGCCCTGCGGACGCCACATCATCATCAACACCATCACGAGACCGAAAATCAGCATCCGGTACTCGGCGAAGCCGCGCGCGACTTCCGGCAGCACGGTCAGCAGGATCGCCGCGAGAATCACGCCGAGCTGCGACCCCATCCCGCCAAGCACGACGATCGCGAGGATCAGCGCCGATTCGATGAAGGTGAACGATTCAGGATTCACGAGGCCCTGACGCGCCGCGAAGAACGCGCCGCCGATGCCCGCGAACGCGGCGCCGAGCGTGAACGCCGACAGCTTGATGCGCGTCGGGTTCAGACCCAGCGAGCGGCACGCGATCTCGTCGTCGCGCAGCGCTTCCCACGCACGCCCCATCGGCATGCGGATCAGGCGACTCGTGACGAACAGCGTGAAGCCGACCAGCACCAGCGCGATCAGGTACAGGAAGATCACCACGTGGTCGCCGCTGTATTCCAGCCCGATCAGCTCGTGGAACGTCTTCGCGCCTTCGACGCTCGCGCTGCGCGCCATCTCGTAGCCGAACACGGTCGGCTTCGGAATGCCCGAGATGCCGTCCGGGCCGCCCGTGAGGCTCGTCAGGTTGTTCGCCATCAGGCGGATGATTTCGCCGAAGCCGAGCGTGACGATCGCGAGATAGTCGCCGCGCAGCCGCAGCACCGGGAAGCCGAGCAGGAAGCCGAACGTCGCGGCCGCAATCGCGGCGAGCGGCAGGCACTCCCAGAACGTGAGCCCGAAATACTGGTTCAGCATCGCGTACGTATAGCCGCCCACCGCATAGAACCCGACATAGCCGAGATCCAGCAGCCCCGCGAAACCGACCACGATGTTCAGCCCGAGGCCGAGAATCACGTAGATCAGCGCGAGCGTCGCGACGTCCACCGCGCCGCGCGAGCCGAAGAACGGCCACACGAACCCGATCGCGAGCATCACCCATACGATCACGCGCTGCTGCTGCGCGCCCATCGCGGGCACCGCCGGCAGCTTCACGGCCGCTTTCGCGCGCACGAGCCACGGCTTGAACAACTGGAACAGGAACACGGCCGCAACCGCGATCCACACCGGTCGCCAATGCGGCGTGAGCACCACCTGATAGCCGTCGAGCTTCAGTTGCAGCCCGAGCACCGGAATCGTGAGGATCGCCGTCAGGAATGCGGCGGCCACGGCATTCTTCAGCGACTGGCCGACCGACGCGTCGGCGGCCGGGCGGCGAACGGAAATGACTTGACTCATCTGCGTCTCCCTCAAACCTTTTCGATGTCCGACTTGCCGAGCAGGCCGGTCGGGCGGAAGAGCAGGATCAGCACGAGCAGGCCGAACGCGACGACGTCCTTGTACTCGGCCGGCATGTAGCCCGCTGCGAAGGTTTCCGCGAGGCCCAGCAGCACACCGCCGAGCATCGCGCCCGGAATGCTGCCGATCCCGCCGAGCACCGCAGCGGTAAACGCCTTGATGCCCGCGACGAAGCCGATATACGGATTCAGCTTGCCGATCGTCAGCCCGATCAGCACGCCGCCGACGGCGGCCAGCATCGCGCCGAGCACGAACGTGAACGAGATCACGCGGTTCGTGTCGATGCCGAGCAGGTTCGCCATCTTCATGTCCTCGGCGCACGCGCGGCACGCACGGCCCATCCGCGAATGCGAGATGAACAGCGTGAGCGCGATCATCAGCACGACGGTCACGCAGACGATCATCAGGCGCGAATACGGAATGGTCACGTCGAAGTCGCCGCCGAGATGGATGTCGAACGCGCCGGAGATCAGCACCGGCACGGACACGTCGCGCGCACCCTGGCCGATCTGCACGTAGTTCTGCAGGAAGATCGACATGCCGATCGCGGAGATCAGCGGCACGAGGCGCGGGCCGCCGCGCAGCGGCCGATACGCGACGCGCTCGACCGCAAAGCCGTACAGCCCGGTGACGATCACCGACACGATCAGTGCGGCGCCGAGCACGAGCGGCAGCGGATAGCCGGCGGAGATGCCGATTGCGGTGAGTGTGACGAGGCCCACGTAGGCGCCGATCATGTAGATCTCGCCGTGGGCGAAGTTGATCATGCCGATGATGCCGTAGACCATCGAATAGCCGATGGCGATCAGCGCATAGATCGCACCCAGCGTCAGGCCGTTGACCAGCTGCTGGGCGAATTGCGGAAAGAAGTCAGTCATGTGCGGGAAGCTCCCGTTGGCGCCATGTCGCCTGCCGTCGCCGGATCACGGCGGGGCCGCGCGCAACGCACGGTGTCGTCTCGGGCCGCGCCGTGGCCGCGCAATGGGCAGATGCGCGGACAATACGCACCCGCCCCGTCCGGGTCGCGGACAGGGCGGGATGCGCGGGCGGGTACTCCGTATTACTTGGCGGCGGTCTTCGTCGCGTCCTTGTGCCACGTGTAGACGACGAACTTGAACGCCTTCAGGTCGCCCTGGGCGTCATACGCGACCTTGCCGATCGGCGTGTCGAACGTCGTCTTGTGCATGTACGCGGCGACCTTGGTCGGATCGGTCGACTTCGCTCCTGCGATCGAGTCGGCGATGATCTTCACCGCGGCGTATGCCGGCATCTGGAACGGGCCGTTCGGATCGCGCTTCTTGTCCGCGAATGCCTTCACGAGGCCTGCGTTGGCCGGATCGGCCGAGAAGTCGGCCGGCAGCGTGACGAGCATGCCTTCCGAGGCCGGGCCGGCGATGGCCGTCACGTCCTTGTTGCCCACGCCCTCAGGCCCCATGAACGTGGCCTTCACGCCCTGCTCGCGCGCCTGACGCATCAGCAGGCCCATTTCCGGGTGGTAGCCACCGAAGTAGACGAAGTCGACGCCTTGCGACTTCAGCTTCGTGATGATCGCCGAGTAGTCCGAATCGCCGGCATTGATGCCTTCGAACAGCACGACCGGGATCTTCGCGGCTTCGAGGTCCTTCTTCACCGACGACGCGATGCCCTGGCCGTACGACTGCTTGTCGTGCAGCACCGCGACCTTCTTCGGCTTCACGTTGTTGATGATGAAGTGCGCGGCGGCCGGGCCTTGCTGGTCGTCACGGCCGATCGTGCGGAAGATGAAGTGGCGCTTCTTGCCTTCCGTCAGTTGCGGCGCGGTGGCCGACGGCGTGACCATCACGATGCCTTCGTTCTCGTAGATGTCGGACGCGGGGATCGTCGAACCCGAGCACACGTGGCCGATCACGAACTTGATCTTCTGGCTGACGATCTTGTTGGCGACGGCGACGGCCTGCTTCGGTTCGCATGCGTCGTCCATCATCACGACTTCGAACTTGTTGCCGCCCGCACCGCCTGCAGCGTTGACCTGCTCGATCGCGGTCAGCGCGCCGGCCTTCACCATGTCGCCGTATTGGGCGACAGAACCGCTCATCGGACCAGCGATGGCGATCTTCACGGTTTCCGCTTGCGCGGCGGCGGCGCCGGCGGCGAACAGCACGGCGGCGACGGAAATGGACGTAAGACGGGACAGCGTCATCTGGGAGCTCCTCGATGTTGTTTAGTCATACGGGCAAAGGCGGCATGACTTGCGCAATCGAACAGCACCCGGGGCGAGGACATGGGACACGCCCGAGACACATAGAAGACGGAACTCCGGCGGAATGTTGCGTAGCGGGGCCCGGCTCTTGCAGTCCCCAAAGGGGACGTCTGGTTCGGAAAGACATCGTGATGCGTCTTGCATTGCGCAAGCGTTTCGCCTGCCCCGCTTGCCAACCGCTTGATCGGAGGGATGGTCCGACAGCCGTTGGCAAGGCAGTCGAAATTATATGGGCGTTTTTAAATCGTCTGTCAAAAATGCCGGTCGACCGAGGGAAAACACGGAGGTTTTCGGGAGAGGCGGTGGCGATTGGGGCGCAACCTCGCGGGGCGCGAGAACGTTTGCCTGGAGTGCAATTCGGTTGCTATGAAGTGTGTCGGTCTGGCGGGTTGCCTTGCTGCGCCTGGGGTTCAGCGAACGCCGATGCCGAACGTTGCATTTTTGGGCTACTAAGGGTCGGATTGTTCAAAATCAATCGACTGATGATTGATTGAGTGGGCACCAACTCGGGGCGTTCGGCCGAGGCGGTAAATCCTTCTGTTTACAAACAAAACTAAACATCTGGAAGCTGATTGTCATTTTCATGAAATAATACGAATTCGCTTCTGCAATCCAGCCAGCCTTCCTGTGAGTCGCGCACGCCGCGCTTCGCAGACGCTTCAGGGCCGCTTCGACGCCCGTCCGTCGCCCAGCCGCCAGCCAGTGATCTGCCGTTTTTTCTCATCGCATATCACCTGCTTCGGAACGCTGATGAATCACCCCTACCGCTTGTCTTCCGCCGCCGCGATCGCGTGCGCGCTTTCTCTTTCCTTTTCTGTTTCCACCGCCGATGCGTCGGGACGCGATTCGCTGGCCGATCGGCCGGCAGGTGCCAATGTATTTCGCTCGGAGCGGTGGGCTGCTGCTCGGGATGATGGGCATGCGGTGCTGATGACCCACCGCCGCGCGCAGTACGCTGCGCCCGCGGAACGCACGCCGTTCGATACGCCGGATACGCGGCCATTGCGTGTGTCAGGCGATGCGCTTGTGGCACCACCGCCTTTGTCCGAGCACGAGCCCGATTGGGCATTGCCCCCGAACCGCGTCGCGCTCGGCGCCGGCGGCAGCGAAAGTTTTGGTCGCGCGGTGCCTGGATATGAACAGCGCGAGCAGAACTGGAATGAATATCTCCGTGCGAACGGCTCAAGGCCAGCGGGTAATGGCGGTTCGTATGCGCCGCAGCGGCCGTACGACGCAGCGCGTGGTCCGCATGGCGCGCCGAATCCGTTCGATCCTTCGGTGCCGCAGCCGGAGACGCGGACGTTCTATGACAATGGCGCGGGGACGAAGTGCACGGCGACTGGCGGTGCGCGGACGTCGCGGTCATCCTGCAATATCGCCTGGTGATGGGTTGGGGCGGTCTGCAGCGGTTACCTTAGGTGGAAGACACGAATATTTCCCAACCGACGCAGGCTGCGACACGCGTGTGCAAGCCCGAACCTGTTCCCGTCAGCTTTGACCTGGTCGGACTCCTGGACCGGGGCAGGCTCTCGTCAGCGCTTCGTCCAGTCCTACTGCCACTGGCGCAGATGCCTCTTCAAGCCACCCACACGCCAACTGGGCAATGGCATGGGATGACGCGCCTCGAGCACCTCAAAGGTATTCCCTTTTCCTGGTCTGGATCATTTTTTTCGTGGCGTCGAAATCGTCGCCATAGATCAAAATATCCCCAAGGAACAGATGATTGACAAAAAAATCCACCAACGTCACATCGACAAGTTCATCAAACACAATCGATATCAGTGTGCATTCATGGAGAAAGCAAAGGCTTTCCCGAAACTGCAGCCTTATCTCGCGCGGACGCACAAGAACCCGCACCAACCCACCACTTTGCGCGCCCTGGCCGCCCAACTCAACCATCGGCTCGTTCAGCCGTTCGTCGTCTTCGAGGTAGACACACGTTTGAATTGAGAAATATCCATCCGCCAGCCTGAACGTGATCGCGTTCGTATCCAGCTCGTCATAGACAAAATCAACATCTATCGGACGTACCGTGAGCTCCATCACTGCCCCTTTATCTCGAACGTCGGCTTACGCATCGCCGCGTCAGCCAATTTCTGCCTGGCAGGTTTTGCCCATTGAAAAATGACACCCCCTGCCGCTCACTTAATCCTGCGGATCATAGAAATCATCCTTTTCCCGGTAATAGTTGACAGCAAAGATGATATCGGCCACAGATGCCGTAGAGTTTCGACGTCGCTCAAAATCAACTATGCCTCGAAACGTCTCCGTATCGAATAGCTGCCTCATATCTCTACTCTTTGCAATTTTTGGCAAATGAGTTCCCGGAACAACATCTTCGAGCTCATCATCTCCTTCCAGAAGGAGAATTTCCGCATGCCAAGGGTCAGCCGTCCATGCCCCCTGATCAACAAAAAGAGCCGAATCCCAATCGAGACTGTCCAGCTCACCGAGCAGGTCCTGGACCGAGCGATAAGTCTTCATATACCCCTCCCAAATCGATAGGATTTTCCGCCGGCCGTCGTTTAGCTTGCGAACTCGACGGACAAACACACCGCATCCGACGTGTTCGGACGACACACTGAGCGAGTCCGTCATCACCAAGCGCTTTAGGTGCGTGCCGGTCATTGACTCGGAGACGTACGGTCCGCGCGCCGCTTCGGAAACGAGCTCACGGGAGCTTTCGCAACGGCTTATTCACG
This sequence comes from Burkholderia sp. AU30198, assembly GCF_020419825.1. Lineage (NCBI taxonomy): Bacteria > Pseudomonadati > Pseudomonadota > Betaproteobacteria > Burkholderiales > Burkholderiaceae > Burkholderia > Burkholderia sp. AU30198. The sequence goes on from NZ_JAIZSA010000002.1 coordinate 528,611, forward strand.
GGTGCCTTCTGCCAGGCGAGCAATATCCCTGACTCTCCGCACGCGTTGTTCACGCCGAACAACTCCGGCTCCTTGACCGACCAGAGCCACATGCTGTTCGAAATGCTTTCCAATGATCCGCGGGACGCATCAGATCTGATCCACTCCTTCAACGAAAGATCATCGACACGGATCTCCACGTGTTCCTCGTTGAGAACATTCAGGGGATAAACCATCCTGAGCTTCCCGCGCTCGTAGCTCGCCGTTCCCGGCGATCTGCCAGGGAGATCTCTTGTAAAAAGAGACGTATTCTCAAAGGGGAAAATTCGATTCAGATTTACGCCAGTTGCATACTTGGTTGCAATCGACGCATTTTCTGCACCATAAGCGATGGCATATTTGAAGCTCATGAGCATCGCGACATTTTTCAAAAATTCGGCTACTTTTTCATCAATCTCGTGAATTGACATTCCTATCTGAACATCGATGAACGACAGGCCGCCGTACGCTGGGACATTGTAGCTAAATGAAATGGCTGAAGCGCCATCTCTTTCTCCATCGTTGTACACCTGAAATGCGGTGGCCTCTCCGACAGAAATCTTCCCCTCCAAGTCCGCCGGCAACACCTCGTGCTCGCCGACAAACCTCTCCCCGTTCCGGACGACGAATTCCCAAAAGAACGCGTTGGTTGCCTCTCTATCGAATCGGGAAAAGAGATTCCGGACAGCTGCCAGCGCGGAGGCAGCCTGGGCCGGATCGGTCCCGTAAAATACGATTCCCGTGTGCATGGGTGCTACCTCCTTCGGAGTCGCAGTTGCGCGCTCACCTGAGATCGTGGTGCTGACGCGGTTGCCAGGATCGTCGTAGGTATGTGCAAGCCAGTCAGCGCGTACTCGTCGAGTACCTCGCCGTGCGCGTCACACTTCAGGCTGCCCCGATTCTTCAGCAACGGAACGCGAGGGTCAGCGTATCCGACTCGGCACGAACGGTTGACTGTTACCACAAGGGTCCGCCCGTGCCCTCTTGTTCACACTCAACCTGGAATTTGAACAACCAGCAGCGTCTTCGTTCTGGATACCGTTACGCCGGGATCAGCCAGCGTAACGCACAGATCGATGAGTATATCCGTCGCGATAGCAAAGGCTTCAGGTTCCACTGCTTTCAACCGGTCTGAATTTGGCCAGAAGATAGCGATTCGCTCCTGCTCGATTTCATCCAGTCCCGACGACAGAGAATCAGCCAAAGCGTCCCAGCTTCGATTGCTGCACAAGGGCGGATCTAGTGGACATGTGCCACGAATCGCTTCAAAGAACTGCTCCTTGGATGCGACTCCTTCAGGCAGGAAAATAACTAGCCAATCACTGCGACCGCACGCTTCAGCAATGCGATTCGCTTCGGTCGAATCGGTCACATAAAGCCCCGGCCTATCCAGCATCATGAGTCACCCGATTTGAACAAAAACACGACCTTCTACGCCGCGCGCAATGCGCTCACTTTCAACATACTCTGTCGCAGTACGCCGCAGTGCGTCGCGCCCAAAAAATCAATATAACAATCAAATATCGAAAAACCACTCGATGAATTCATTGAATCCACTCCATCGAGCCACCATCTTTCCGCTGACAAACTCTTCCAAAGAATTCCCTAACCCAACATCAAAGACTCCACCCGCTTTCGTGTCGTAGAAATACCCTCGCCCGCCAGGGAACGCGTCCAATGGAACATACGACGCTGGAATTTTAAGAACCTCGCGCGCAACCCTCAATCTACCACCATAGTCAGAATGATTCAAAAACCAGCAGATTTGATATATCTCTCCGTTCCTGGATGTGAAAGTCGGCCCATCTTCCACATGCAAATAAAACTGCGCAAAATCCGATGATATATCAAATCCCATTTTCAAGAGGGAATTTCTATACGCCAGATCAACATCATCAAACCACCATTTCTTATCTTTACAAAAATTGATGATCGCATCTGATAGCAAAATTTCACCTCCTCATATCCGACCCGCTTTATACCTTCACTTCGCCGAGAATACTCGCCATCGACGCATCGCCTTCCCGTCCGGATCGCAGGCCTCACGGCAATACAGACAGCAAGAAAATCTGTGTGCCACCGACTCCGATCAAGTCAACCGCTCAATTAAAAAACAATTCCATTGCGAAACCATCGCCACATCTTTCCTTTCGTCAAAAGGAAGTAGAAAGCCTCGTCACTACCGATGCGAATCCCGACCGACCCGAAATCACCCGCATCTTTTTTCGCATGCGTCCGTGGAAAAGCCACTTTGCCGATCCAAACCACAAAGCTCACTCAGCGAACCGATCATAAAGACGCATCTTGACCTCGATTCAGTCAAGTTGCACCGTACGTCGACGCGGCACGATATTATTTACGAAATCCGAAAACGTTGGCGCGACAGAAACGACATCATCCACATCTCCTTCCGACTCCCACAACACATATTTCACCTCCCCCGTCCCCACATCAATCCAAAAGTCATTATCCCCAGCATCTCCAGCGAATGGAAAATGTGTCCGGCAAAACCTATCTCGCCTCTCGGAATACTTCGCCCTCAGCCCGCGAACCTTCTCTGCGGAACGGAGGTTAACTTCACTCTCATCGAAATATTTTTCACCAATATAGTAAAAACCCTCCACCTCCATCGAGTCGAAGTCGCCAGGAGCCAGATCAAAGAAAACATCCCGATAGAAATACGCCCCACCGTTAAAATATCCACCATTATTTCTTACATAGAACTCCACAAAATCATCCTTCCCGTTAAAACAAGCACCAAGCAGCACCTCCTGCACTATTGCTGCAGACACCGAAGGGCCTTGATCACAAAAATCAAAACCATCACCGCCGAATAAATTCTCAACCAGCATTTATCGACCTCAACAGTTAACGCCCTCTCTTCTCATCCTTCGTGGAGGCGTTGTTTCTCTTGGCCGCCTCTTCGATCGTGACTGCTACCACGAAGACCGGTACGTGCGTTGCTTTGCTTCCCCACACTCAACTCGACTATGCGCACACATCCCCTCCGGTACGTCGCTAGTGAGTTGACATACTCGAACACTCGCGACCATGTATCTCGCCGCGGTCAGTCTATATTCATTTCTCAACACCTCAAACGCAAACTACCCCATCGAGTCCAATTGACACCAATCTCACGTCAATCGAGCACGATCACTTGCGCAACCTTCTTATGTCCTTCATATATATAAAACGACTTATTACTTATCATTCGCTCCCCGGGAGCACCTCTAACAAGGAAATCAACCCTCCCAAGGCTAACCATCCCAACATCATCTCGAAAAGGATCCTCCAACTCAAAAACAACGCTCCATGCATTGTTTTGCCAATCAACATCTTCTGGAAATCGAGAGACCGAATAATATTTCCCGGCTATCGGAGGCTGCTTCCTTCCCCCCTCTTCTTTGGAGAGCCACACTACGCGAACGGAATGCACTTGATACCTCCAATATTAGTCTACAGCCTTGAATACTCGACTCCCTTACCCTGCAGAATCTTAGACCCAAAATCACTTAAATCTTCCAGCACGGCATATTGCACCGACCCAATGCCATCCCGACGGGAATATTTTGTATATTGTTTTCAATTTCGTCTCGCCCCACCCTAACCACTGCAAGGCGATCAACGGAATCTTTTATGGAACAGGTGATTCTCGTTAAGCTGTCTTCGCCGAGCATCAGGCCTGACTTTACCTTACTTTCACGATTCCAAAATCCGACAGCTTGAAAACCATCCAATGCGTTAATTCTCAAACAGATTTGACTAATGCCCTGCGCCCCCAGGTCGCCATTTCACTCTGCCCCGTGAACACTCACATAGACTGTTCAATCGTGACGTACTTACCAGACTTGCCTAAGAATACGTAAACATACGACGTGTCGTGACGAACTTTAGAGACATCAAGCTGACCAACAAAAATCAACGGCTCTCCATCCGAGACAGGCCAAAATTCATCCTGAATCCATTTTGGAGGCTTACTCAAGCAAACAAAACGCCGCTCCATTTCACCCTTCATAAATGAAATAAGCTCAGCGCCGGCCAATCCGGCCGCACTCTGTCGAATCTCGCCATACATCTCGTCAGAGATTCGCAACCATTTTGGCAGAACCTTACGCATTTCTCCCTTCTGGCTTTGGATCTTGTTTGATGGCATCACGCTTACCCCACGCGCGTGCAGAAACTGATGTACCGCATCTTGAGCATCCCAAATGGCACCCAAAGATCGGTAGCTACTAGATACCAAAAACAAATAGAGCCCTCCCTCTTCCGCATAAGGAGGAATCGGAGGGCTTTCGGATAATATGTCTTCCAAATTCTTATCTACACAAAGAATTTTCTCAAACTCTAGTGGGCTCATTTCTCCGGAGACAAACTTCTTCAAAACATCCATCGAGTTCATTGTCAGAAATTCCTGTATGGGCCCGTTGCCGGGGGCCACTCCCGGTCACTTCGCACACGTTTTTTACGCACTCGTGAAGCGCCATCTGACCCAAGCAGGGGCAGTCGGGCCGCGTGCGACTGGAAACTCGCGAGCGTGCCGTCGGCGATCGCCTGCCGCTTTCCAATAAGTCATTTATCAAAATCGCTCGTCAAACGGAACGGGTACACCCATGCTTCGTAAATTCCCCTCTTCAGCTCTTCACTCATCTCCTTCCCGTCACGAGCCTCAATTTCGCCCATCCTTGAAAGCACATACCTCTCGTTTTCCTTGCTACCCTTCTGGTAAAACTTGACCTCCATCTCACCGAGATCATCCGCACTAATAAGGCTTTCAAATGCCCCGTTAATTAGCGGGCTGGCTGCAAAAATATCAGCCTCCGCATCCGTGCAGGAAAATTTCAAGTACATTATTGCCTTCTTCAGAGCAATGATTTCACCTACTTTTAAAGAGACACTTTTTCTCGGCTCATCGCGATCAGTCATTTTCACCCCTCTTTCTAGAATTTATCCGACGGCCAGTCATACTCAATCGCTCCTTATATGGCATACCCGGCAAATTTCCACAAGGATTCTTCCGTACCTAGAGCGGCTCGACTTTCCGTTGTCGATGTGCTCGACCGATCCACACAATCGGCGCATAGCTGTTGGACTCGTACAAGTAGGTCCGTGCTCCTTTGCCCCTGACGGTCGTGGTACGTCTCCTGCACGAAACGCATGCCATTCCACAAGAAATCCGTACTAGCGTAGCCTCCCCATTGAGCTTACGAGGCTTTCGGCCCGCCGTATCGCATCCAAATCATTGCTTGCATCGACATCAACACCTGCCTATTCCACTCCTCAATGGTAATTTTGTCTTTCATTGCGATGCCCAGCAGAACTTGGAGATGCAGTCATATCGAAAACTACCGCTTCACCGCCTCTTGTTACTGCGCTGCCCTTTAAACCGAAGTGCGACCGCATCCGCCTTGTCATTACATGCATTTATCCCATCCACCCACCATTTCATCCCCTCCTTATCGATAATCGACTTAACCAGCCGCGAATTCCATGGCACCCCCTTATCTACATACCCAGAAAGATGCAAATTTATACGCCTAACAAGTTGCGGATTTGAGTATATCGTCATATCTTCTAGATTTCTTCGAACCCCGCTCTGCTCCGAAAATCGCTCGTCCCCTTTGTAATAGATCCCCAACTCTTCATACGACGCCCCCTCAAACTCTATCTCCGAAAAATCCGAATGACTGGGCGCATAGTCAGGATCAGCCAATAGCACTGGCCACTTCACCAAACCAAAATATTTCCCGAAATCAAAAGATGCAAGAATTGGATTGAATAGACGAGACTTTTCAGAAGAAATCCTAGATCTCACATCTTCTGTCGTTATATCGAAGTCAACACTAAAATCATCAAAAACCTCAATCCAATTGGTCACCCCAACCACAATTGCCCTAGACAGTACAAACCCCCACTCACCATTCATCTCCGACGGGATCGCAACAACATCACCGGGTTTTACTTTCAACAATGCCATATCACCACCCTCCGCAGTGACTCAGTCCGATTTCTTTACCTCGCCTCTTAAGCAGATGATTGAGGCACATAATTACTCCGCGCCACATCAGGATTACGTCAATTGCCTTCTTAAAATTACCGCCATTGGCATTCTTCGACGAGCAGCGAGTGATAGTTTGCCCTCATTTATTCCATGAATTTCCTTCGGGCACTTCTGGTTCTTCGATGTCGACACCCTGAACGACGGATCCATGAGTACCTCAAGGCACGCAATTAAAATCAATTACAAAGATTTAAACACGGTACAAGTCAATTTATAGTACGAAAAAATTTCAGCAATTTCATCTAAAATGACGTCCCAACTTCCTCCACCGAGTCCGGAGCCGATCATTGGCATTTGCACGGAAAGTCGATTGAGCAACGCGAACTCGCAAACTTGAGTGAGGCAATTCCTGAGATCAGGGCGTGAAATGCATTGAGCATCAATCACGTCATTTTCATAAATTCCATCTTGAGAAACCATGTTTGCGGCGTATATTTGCTTTCCGCCATCCACCGACAGAAACTGAACCATCCCGAGTGGAGGCCGTTGTCCTTCTAGAAACATATCGAGATAACTATCTCGTGCGACCGCGTATTTTTCCCCAAGGGAAATCTCGAAGCCACGCCCCCATTTCCCGCGATTATTTACCACGTGAGCAATGAGGGTCGAATTCTGCTGCGGCACGACTGCGTCGCCAGCCTCGTAGATGATCGATTGTCCTTGCGGAGAATTACCCACGGCAATCTTCCAGCAACTCTCGAAATCTTCCTTTTTAATTTCATCGTTTGGCGAAATATCAAGCTCATCCTTCATTCCGTCAAACAATAGAAAACCCACATCTTGATTCCAGTCCTGGACAGATGAAGATGCGTAGAACACGCCATTGTCGGGATGGTTAATCTGGCGAGTGGCCACACCGTTAATAAACTCCGTCAAAATTTCCCCCACGCCACACGGAAATTCTGTCTTGGAGTGAAAATATTCTCTTTTCACGAGCAACTCCATCGGCTTCTCTTTACGTGATCTCAAACATCAAACGTCCATGAATCGCGTGAACCAGGAGAGAATGATACTCGCAAAGGAAGCTATGCAATCGGAAGCGTTAATATGCGCCCTCGCATTTCAATACTAGCCGCCCACGCTCATTTTCCAAGTGCATCGGACAGATAATTTATTTGGACGATTTTGCTACGAAATAGGCGAGCGTGTTGTTAGTAAGATAGTTCCCTTCCGATCCGTCGAACATCACTGCTGCATCCGGCCCAGCAAAAAATCTGGTTTCCGGCTTACCTCTAACCACGCCAGTCTCACGATCAATCAAGAACGTCTTCATCGCAAATTTCTTGAATATTTTCCAAACCATCTTAACAAACTGATCCGTTGCCGCATCCAATTCTGGGTCATAGGATGCCGCCAAGCGACCATCTCGCAGGCTACCCGGTGCGTATTTAGCTTCACGTGACCGTAGAAACTGAATCGCCCCCGGCCCCTCCATAGATCCAATGTAGCCAGACCCGCTCGGATGAGGAGCAACGAATTCAGACGTATAGCGCTCCACAGTACAAATCGCTTCGTCGAGAATCACGACATCGGAGAAGGACTGCCCGCCACACTCGGACATGTTGCGATGTACAGGGGGAACGGGTGAATTCCATATGTACGAGTCGATAAATTTGACATGAGGAATATGCGTTCTCAGCAATTCAGAGAAAACTGCTTCGTCAACACGCGTCATGAAGGTTTGCAACGTCGGCATCTTAGCGATCAAAATTGCCCCCTTTCTTTCGTCGGGTAGTGGTAGTTTGGGGTGTCGTTATCGCCGTATTCAAGTCTCTCAGTCGCGAGGTCCATCCCTTAGCCTGATGACAATCGCACTCGGATCCTGTCGCGCGATGCGATTAGTGCTCGCTCACTCCCGTTGAGACGTTCAGTGCACTGACCCAGCGTCTACCGTCTGGATATGAACAGGATTGGCTTGGACATCTCTGAATGTTATGTCTATATAGAGACTGTCCTGTCACCCATTTCCGTTGAACGGTGACGAATTTGTCTCTCGATGTGCCTCGCCTGTAGGTGCGTCACGTCCCCGCACAACGTGTCGGTTAGTCGGACCACCAGCAAGATTCTGATCCCTGACGCCGTTCATGCGGTCCTTGGTCGCTTGGTTACCCAGGCACCCCTCTGTGTCTGTGAACTCTCAGCATACGCATATAGATCATGCCCACCGTTCAGGCCGATCTCATCGGGGTTGATGAAACGATCGATATCGGGATCATAGAGCCCGAGCGGGTTGTAGTGGACTCCGATTTGACGATCCGGGCATTGTAGTTGGAAGCGTAAGTTTTGCCGCCGTGGCGCGTGGACAGACGTCGCAGAAGCTAATTGCACCTCACCCCATCCTGGCACCGGCAGCTACCGAGCCTGCACGACCCGCTCCTCGTGAGCCTCGCTACCCTAAACCACTCGATGGACGTGCCAGATCGACTTGTCGTTCGCGCTGGCCAGTGCTTCCGACCATCCTTTTACGCTGTTATAAAGGTCCTGTACGTCAGCATCGCGCCACAAGCGCGCCCTGGTCATACAGACGAGCGGCACGGAGCTATCCAGCTCTCCGACTCGGGTAACATTTAAAAACGAATCAATTCCGAAAAACTAAGACTTAAATTGATCATTTTCACGATAATAATTTACCTCATCAACAAACCACTTTACATCCGACGCACTTCCGGCCTTATTTTCTAAAATATAGCCCAGCTGATTTACCAACATCCAACACCTCAAATTATACGACTCGACCGCCTTCGGCATCTCCATATCTTCATCATCCAGATAAATTTCATCATCGTCCAGATTCTGAATATATTCCCACGGGATATGGAAGAATCTCGAATCCTCTGGATTAATTTTCCAATAATCCAAGTTGACATAAATCCAGTCTCTTCCTGGCAACAATGGGATACCTTCTATCAACTCAACCAGAGAATTGTAAGATTTCATATCCTCACTCACATGAATCATCTAAAATCACTACCATTTTCAAAAATGGCACCGCGCTGCCTTAAAAATTTCGCAGCGAGCCTGTCAAACAAATTAGTCTACAGTACCACTCAGCTTATTCGACATTCTCAAATCGTCGTCGTGAAAATAGTAAACCGCATCTCATGCATTGGCGTTGCTAGCTGCGACCTTACCCTGGTCAATGCGCGCACGCGGCACATCGGATGAGGATGCGTAGATCATTGCGTTATCAGGGGGAATCTAGCGACACGCGAATCTGTCGATAAATTCCGGAGACATGTCTTTCGATTCACACGAAGACGCCGCACTGAAACAAATCTCCTTCTCAAGAGACACCTTTCGGTCCATCCCAGTATTTTGCTCCTTGATGATCCACCAGCCTTTCCAAAAAAATCTTCAATGAATCAGCCACTCGTGGCCAATTACATCTCCCATCCAAAGGCAAACTGACGTAAACAGCCCCCTCCGAATCCATCAACAACAATTCAGAATCCCCATAGAACCGAGCGAAAACAACATCACCATCCAGAAACTCCCGACCACGAATTAGCTTTTGCTTCAAAGTCGCCTCAACTGCCTCCCGAGGCGGCAATACCTCGATCCCCCATTGTCCAAACCCAACATCTTTGAACAGATCTGCGCGACCAGAAATTCGCCAAAGTGTTACAAGCTCATATGCAGAATTCGGAATATCATCGATCGCGACATCGCCTGCTATACCGTCAAATATGCAACATTTTAATAAGAATGGGCATTCCCGACCAAAGTGGATGGCCTTTCGCTCAACCGACCACTCCAACTTCATCCTCTCAAAAATGGCGTGCAAATCTTGACAGTTGGTCAAAACCCCTCCGGAATACACCGATTGCCGCATGACACACTTATTTTCAAAATGAATACACCCACAACTCATTAAAAATAAATTTCCGGTCCAGAAAGTCAGTCAACTTCTCGAAATCGTCAAATTCACCCGGCAACGGAAGACCCACTCCCTTTATGCCATCAACCTGAACGAATCCACACCATGCCATCTGCGTTTCTGTCATTTTCAACACGTCACCAACAGTCATCCCGGGCCACAATTTCCCCTGACACCTGCCCTGAAATTCCGCATTACACGCTAGATTTTCTATACACCCGCTCTCAGAGTCATGGTAGATGGTAATTACTCCGCCATCAACCTTCAAAGTATTTTCATTCAAATACTCAATCAGATGCATCTCACTCAGTCTATCTACAACTTTTTCAACCTCCTCGCCGAGAAGAATTCCTCCCAGCGATCTTCCCGGAACAATTATGTTATTCAGCATTCCCCTTCCCTCATCGTGAGCTGCGCGGTCGTATTGGCCTGAGGTCGATGATGAATCTTGCTATACCCGGTTCGTCACAGCTATCGCGGGCAAGGCAAGTCACCGGAATCTGGCGTATTTGCCGAAGCAGCCCGCTTCAACCCGGCCATGGCTTGCGCACATCGACCTAGGTTACTTGGATGATCGAGCTACAAAATACGCGAACGCGTTGTTAGTTAGATAGTTCCCGTTCGAGCCACTGAACTGCACTGCAGCATCCGGCCCGGCAAAAAACCGGGTTTCCGCGTTTTCGCTCACTGTTCCAGTGGCCCGGTCGACCAAGTATGTCTTGTAAGCAAATTTCTTGAACACTTTCCAGACCGTCTTAACAAAAACGTCCATTGCCTGCTCAGCGTTCGGGTCGTAGGATGCCGCCAGCCTGCCGTCACGTAGAGACCCAGGAGCATAGTCAGCCTTTCTCGATCGCTGAAACTGAATCATTCCCGGGCCCACGTTCCCCCCCAAATAGCTACCGCCTCCTGGATGAGGCCCAACAAACTCTCGCGCATACCGCTCGACGGTGCAGATCGTTTCGTCAATGATCACGACATTTGAGAATGGATGCCCACAACATTCCACCATGCTGTCATAAACCGGAGGGATCGGCGAACTCCAGAGAAATGAGTCGACGAACTTGACACTCGGTATGTGTACTTTCAGCAGGTCCGAGAACACCGATTCATCGACAATGGTCATGAAGATCTGCAATGTCGGCATCTTTATGGCCAAAAGCATTCTCCTTTCTCTCTTTCGTCGAGTAGCAATAGTTCCATGCTCTATCGGCGCTTTGTTCGAGGCGCCGGATTCCGAAGTAGTCCCTTTCACGGCCGTGACAGTATGCCGGCATACCCCGTCGGGTAGATGTTGGTTTCATCTGAATCGAAATTATTCGATAACCTCGACATCGAGATTTAACTTCTTAAAAATACCTATAGCCACCGATCCGATATTTGAAATCGAACGAATTCCGCACGGCTCAAATTTTTCGCAAATCACATTATTTTCATCAACATAACGCCTCCTCAATCGATCATGAAAACAATGATTCGGAAAAACATCCATATCGGAATTATCGAGACTCCCGACATTTTCGAATCCTCCCTTTGCTCTCCAGTCCATCGTCGTAACAAGCTCAGGAGGAACAATCAAGTTGCTCTTATCCAAAATAAATTTTGAACTCTTCTCATCCGAAATTTCGTTGTATAAATAAATCACACAAAGCCGCTCCGCGCCATACTTGAAATTGTCCTTTACTACGAGACCCGGTATGAATCCAACTCCCCTCATAAACATGACAAACAGGTCTCCATTTTTAGGATTCGACTTTTTCCCACCCTCCAGGAGATCAAGCACTTCCTTCATTTTCACTTTCTTCATTAGAGCAGTTCCCTATCCGTTATCCGGTAACTACCGTCAACTCCACGCTACAGCATACGCTACACAATGATCGACGCGAATCAATACCATCGCCAATACGCGAGAATTTACCGTACTTTGCGTCAGTTATCGCCTGCCCAACTGTGCTCGCTGGATTTATCGGAAGCCCTACCTCATCTGTAAACGAGCCGAGGTTGCAACCAGGATTTTGGGCTTGCCTCACAGACTTGTCTTTCGTTATCTGGAGATAATTTGGCACTTGCCTCCTTGCACATCTCAGATACACGTCAGCCTTGCCACGGCTACGCGCCATGCAATCCTCAAACGATCCGAACGTGGAGTTGCTTGAGCACGGAGACAACCCGAACGGGTCGATCCATGAGATCGGGTTGAGCGTATATTGATAGAGACTAGTTTTGTCCATCAACCAGATGGGGTCCTGGTTGATAAAGCGCCCGATGTCCGGATCATAGAACCTGACCGTGTTGTAACCCTTTCTCGCAGTTCAGGTACTGCTCCCGGAAACACGGATTGTGTGCCCGGTGCACATTAGTTGGCACTGGCGCCACTACTCGAACATCCCCCACTCCAGCGTTGGCTGCTGGCGCGCCCACGCGATCCACGCCTCCGGGAGCGTGCTGCTCCTTACTTTGTACCGGGCATGCCAGATCAGTTCGCCATCCGCGTCGGTCAGTTCGCCCGAAAGCCCCGACTCGTCATTGCGAAGATGGTCGTCCTCCAACAAACGGTCTGAGTGGGTCCCGATTAATAAATTCAAGATATCCGCACCCGAGACTCAGAAAGATTTATATTATCTAATTAATTTTTACAAGATCAACGAATATCCAGTGACAGCCATCTCAACTAAATCATTGTATTGCCCAACTGATCATCAGACGGACGATTCCCGATAAACTTACAACCAACCAAAGATCCATTATGAAATTCCGCGCCATCGAAGGTACACTCATTGAATGTACAAGCAAGGAGTACAGCCTTTTTCATGTTTGCTCGATCAAATGAGCACTTTGCGAAGAAGGCTCCTCTGGCCATCACATCGATCATGTTCGCACCGGAGAAATTGCAATTTAAAAAAGATGCCGATCCTAGAGCCGCGTTTTTCAATGACACCTTTTCAAAATCACAATCTTCAAATAAAACCCCGACAAATCTTCCGTCAAATTTAGCACCAGAAAACCTACTCCGCATGACACTACAATTATTCAACGCCCCAGCCAAAAGACAGATGGAGTGAGAAAAATCAACATCAGAAATCGCCATCCGCGAAAGCTGAACCTTTAGTGGAAAGCCACGAAAGTCGGCAAGCCCATCCTCCGTTCTATCGAACGGCGACGATGGTAGGGCGCTGTGCCTTTTCACCGCGAGCGCTATTTCTTGGTTTGTTGATTGGGATAATTTTTCATCCCACCGGAGTTGCTTCTTAATTTCGTCTCTCATGTTCACCGATCTCGAATTTTCTATGATTTTTTTCATCGATCAATTTTACCCAGCCCATCCAAAAATCACCACCCATCCAATTTAAAAATTCCTTTTCAGAACATCTCCATCAAACGATTTATTCACCGATATTTTCCTTCCCAGAATAAAATCAACATCGAGCTCACCCAGCCCAATGCCATTTTTCTTCGCTGCAAAAACGATGGTCAAAAATGGATATGAATAGTATCCGGGGTTCTCCATTACATCGCGAATCAAACCCGGCTTACCCGCCACCACATCGATCACCCTAGGCAAATAAATATTCGTCACCTTTTCGCATATCCACCGACACGTCGGCTCAACCTCCATCTCATTCCTCGGAAAATCAACTGCGCCACCGATATTAGGAGAGAACAACTTTACCGTTTCCATGGATGTATTCATCGCAAGAACGAAACCTGTCGGTATTTTTGACTTATATGGTGGATTGCTATTTTTATAAAAATCTTGTAGTTCACGAGAATCAGCGGAGGCAGAAAGGATATAGCCATTGGTATTCTTCAGAAACCGGAATCCAATACGCCCTCTACCCTCCTCTTCCTGGCCAACAAGAATCTCACCCCTCGATACTTTTACACCACTCTCGCAAATATTTTCCGTGAGAACTTCCTGCAACCTCTTTTCAAAAATTTTCTTTAACTCAACATTCATCTTACACACCCCGATATTTCAACATATGGAATATTGCGTCATAAGAAACGCCTCGGGCCCCAAGCACCTCTCCTATATCTTTATTGCCGGTTGCGTACGCAGAACTTCCCGATGCAAATCATCACGCTCGATGTCTGCAATTGCTGTACCGGTCAGCGCTAGTCAACTCCTCCGGCAACCCCGACACGTCGTTGTGGAAATAGTAGACCGCGTCCCGTGCATTGGCGTCGTTAGCAGCCGCCTTACCCTGATCGATCCGTGCCAGCGGCACGTAGCTATTCGACTCATACAAGTACGTGAGCGCTTCCTCGCCCTGACGGTCGTGGTACGTCTCCTGCACGAGCCGCATGCCGTCCCACAGGAAATCCGTACTCGCGTAACCCCCATTGAGCTTACGAATCCGCCGACCGAACGCGTCGTATTCGAAATGCGTCGTCCCGACACCAAGCCGGTCCTTCGTCACAACGGTCTTCAACTGGTTCCAATCGTCGTACTCAAGCGCCAGCTCTTTGGCCGGCCCGTGCCCACTCAACTTGCGAACCAGCCGCCCATAAACGTCGTACTCGAAGCGCTTGTCCTCGAACATCTTGAGCCGGTTGTGCTCTACGAAGCCTCCCGGGTGATCGCTCGACACCAGGTTCGCCGCCGCGTCCCAGCGAAACACTTCCGACGGCAATCCCGGCCCGGCCGCCTGTTCAATGCGATCAGTCCTTCAACGAAATCGGACCTGAGTACATATTGATAGAGAGTTATCTCTCCGTGAGTATCTTTTGGACAAGATCAAACCCACACACGTCCATCGTTGTGTATTTTGCGTAATCTGAAACAGGAATGCGCTCTATCTCTTCATCCCCATTGAATAGTCCACCCGCATAATTAAAAATCTTCATTTTCAATTTTTCATCAGATAAACCATAATTCCCGATAATTGGCCACTCGCCTTTTGCAATAAACTGATTACCAGAAAATATAACTCGGACCTCCTTCTTGAATTTCAGGAAAGTTATCGGGGGGAAGTCATCAATTCTATCGAGATTAAAATCTCGCCCCTCCTGAATTGACAAAACACAAAAAGCAAATGCTTTTTTAAATTTACCTTGAGAGGAAAAAACTATCTGGCAGACGGCAAACCTCCCATCATTCAACTCAATGGTAAAAATATCTCCCTCTTTGCATGCAACATTCATAGTCCGCGACCTTGTAAAACAGAAAGTGTATCGTTCAATATTTTCTGCCCCCATCCAGCACTATGCCCCGCGATATCACAGGTGCTCGCATTAGGATTTTGGGGGCTATACGAACGAATCTGATTAAGAAGATTCGTTAGCGGATTGGTGGATTGTGCACCACCATTCAAGTCCATAATCTTCTGCTCCAAAAATTTCGCTTCAGATTTCGTCAAATTATTATCGAAAATAGTCAACTGTGCCAACTGGGACTTACCTGGCGTATTGGCATGAATTCCCAGTCGCGAAGGCGCATCGCCTCTACCGACGTACAAGATTTTCTGTCCATCATGCAAAACATAAAGTCCCTGTCCGTCGACTCGATCATAACTAGATCCAGTACCACCGGACTTACGTGTTGACGGCAGACCACGGCAGGGCGTCAAACCCCAAGGATCAACCCAGCTTATCGGGTTGGGCGCATATTGATAGAGGTTGATCCCGCCGCGCAATGAGATTGGGTCGGGGCTGATGAACCGTCCTATGTCCGGATCATAGAACTGGAACGTGTTGTAGTGCAGCCCGGTTTCCCGATCCAGGTATTGCCCTTGGAAGCGCAAGTTCTGCGGCCGTGGCACGTGGGCACGTGTTGCAGAAGCCAGTTGCACCTCGCCCCATTCCGGCACCGACTGCTGCGGAGCCCGCGCAATCCACTACTCCTGCACCGCATTGCCCCAAACCTTGTAACCGGCCTGCCAAATCAACTCGCCCTCGGCGTTGGTCAGTTCCTCCGGCAACCCAGACACGTCGTTGTGGAAATAGTAGACAGCGTCCCGCGCATTGGCGTCATTAGCCGCCGCCTTACCCTGGTCAATCCGTGCCAGTGGCACATAGCTATTCGACTCATACAAGTACGTCAGTGCTTCCTCACCCTGACGATCGTGATACGTCTCCTGCACGAGCCGCATGCCATCCCACAGGAAGTCCGTACTCGCATAACCCCCATTGAGCTTCCGAATCCGCCGGCCGAACGCGTCGTATTCGAAATGCGTGGTCGCGACACCAAGCCGGTCCTTCGTCACGACGGTCTTGAGCTGATTCCAATCGTCGTACTCGAGAGCCAGTTCTTTGGAAGGCCCGTGACCACTCAACTTGCGAACAAGCCGCCCATAAACGTCATACTCGAAGCGCTTGTCCTCGAACATCTTGAGCCGGTTGTGCTCAACGTAGCCCCCGGGGTGATCGCTCGACACCAGGTTCGCCGCCGCGTCCCAGCGAAACACTTCCGACGGCAACCCCGGCCCGGACGCCTGTTCAATGCGCCCCGTCGGATCATATCGGTAGCTCGTCGCGCCATAGCGCAGATCCCGCTTCTGGATCACATCGCCCGCAGCGTCGTATTGCCATTGCTTCGCCAGCAACTCATCCGCCGACCGGCCTCGCTGCGCAACGTGTCGAGCACGGCGGCCAACAGCGTCATACCCGAAGTGACTCGTCAGCTTGCCTTGCGTTCGCAGAACTTCCCGATGCAGATCGTCGCGCTCGATGTCCGCAACGGCAGCACCGTCAACGCGGATCTGGTGCACGTGCCCCGAACCGTAATGCAGCCAGTCGATCGTGCGTTCGCCCGAGATCGTCGTGCTAACACGGTTACCAAGCTCATCGTAGGTATGCGCAAGCCAGCCCGTCGGCGTGTACTCCTCGACGACCTCACCGCGTGCACCGTACTTCAGGCTGACTCGATTCTTCAGCGACGGACCACGAGCTGCCAGCGTGTACAACTCCGCCAACGCGATTCGGCTCGCCTTGTCGTACAGGTACTCACAACGCTCATGCGCGGCTTGCTTCGCCGTCAACCGCCCGATCGCATCGCGCTCGTATCGCGTCTCGATCAGTCCATCGCGTACGATCGTTCCTTGACCGCACACGTCGTACTCCTAAGTGCGAATGTGGCCATCAAGCCCGATCTGCTCAGCAACCAGATCGCGACGGTCATACTGGAAGCGATACGACTCACGATTTTCGTTGGTCAAGCTCGCGAGCCGGAACGCATCGTCGTACCCGAATCGCACCACACGATCAGCAGCATCCGTACGAGACAAGAGCAGCCCACGCGGATTGAGCTCATACCGCGTGGCGCGCTGATTCGCATCAACAACTTCAACAAGACGCCCAGCCACGTCATACCGGAACGCCTGACGAGCACCATCCGCCGTCCCGATCCCCGTGACCCGCCCCATCGCATCCGATTCGTACACGGTAGACTGCCCGGCCGCATCGGTCACACGTGCGAGCGCACCACGTGCGTCATACGCAAACCGCGTAACCTTGCCGGAGCAATCCGTATACGAGATCAACTGCGCACGGCCATTCCACTCGAGGAACTTGTACGCACCCCGCGCAATTCGAACCGAACAACGATTTCTAGGCTGCGCTACACCTTGCACAGTTTGCCAGGGGGCATGCGTTCGGCGTCGATCATTAGCTCATCACACGACAGGCGAGGCGCTCGGTGGTAACCGACGTCGGCAATTCAATCCCCGTCGTAGGTGAGGTCGTGCCAGCGTTGCGAAGTACCACCACCGGACCCGAGTTGGCCTCGCGGAAATCGCTTGACGGCTATCGCATGGAGCGCTCGCTCGTCGCGCGCGGGATCACCGCAGCTACGCCGCACTTTCAGATCGCGGACGCGACCGTTTTCGTCGAGCCAAACACGGACAAGCACATTTCGGTTGGCGTCGCTCGATCGCGGGACGGCTCGAGACAACATGCGATCAATCAATGACATGGGCGTTCTCTTTGCTAGCGGACCTGATTGGACTTGTACCGGCGTTATGCGTCGATGCTATAACCAACTACAGGCCCTCGTACTTGGTCGGAGCGGCAGGAGTTGCCCGTGATCCTGATCCCAACCCCGACGCACAACCGGACTGCGCTACGCGCCGAACGATCGGACGGACACATTCAGCTCGAGCTGCCGACAGTGATTAAATAATTCCCCGACCTAAGCTCCGATTTTTTTAACAACACCTCAAAAGATGTTCCTTTTGGCGGGATAGCACTTGACAAATCACAGTCATCAAATGCCACGTATTCTCCCAATATAGCACTGGAAAAATCAACTCCTGTCATAGAATTAAATCTGGCCCCTTCCGTCAAATCATCCGTGTATCTACCCCGAAAAACGACGTCCTGCAGCTTACCCGAGAATTTACAACGCTCCAGGTAGCTCGCTTTAAAATCTACCCCCTTCCACTTGCAGTTTGAGAACGAGCACTCAATGAATTCCGGACGGAAAAACATCCCACCACGGAAATCACATTTGTCAAATTTACATTTTTCAAAAATACCACCCCTAGCCCCCAATGTTATGGTTCTCAGATCAACACCCAAGAATGAGCAATTTCGGAATACACATCCATATGTCCTGGCGTCATTCAGAATAGAACGAACGAAAACGCAATCGTTGAATTCAACGCGATCGAAAACCGGATGATTAAAATCGGTCTCCGAAAAGTCAAACCCGTCAAATTTCTCATTGGAAATAGACGTCTTAAAATCCCACCCAACCCCTTTAAATCTTTCGTCCATTTTATCGGTCCCAGAATAATCCCGACCCACCATCTCCATACTTAGCCTGGTGCATGCCCCTGCTCCAATCATTTTCCGTTGTTAGATCCCACCAGCTCCCTGTCTTTCGATTTACGACGTCGGCGCCGAACTGCCCAGACTTCGTCACTGTGAGATGCGCCAATGACGGATC
The DNA here is from genome assembly GCF_020419825.1 of Burkholderia sp. AU30198. NCBI lineage: Bacteria > Pseudomonadati > Pseudomonadota > Betaproteobacteria > Burkholderiales > Burkholderiaceae > Burkholderia > Burkholderia sp. AU30198. Next base: position 547,451 of record NZ_JAIZSA010000002.1, read on the forward strand.
GTTGGCAACTCGCATCTCAAATTCTGCGTCCATTCGCTGTCCAACATACAACCGCTCTTTTGTTGCGGCCCTCGTGAGATGGAGTGCCCTGCCTTCCTCAGTTGTAGCTGTTTTCGCTCGGTCCAACGATCTCTCTATCGACGCTAGCTGCCGGTCGGTCATGCCATTGTTCGCGCGCGCCAACACTGCACTCCTTGTATCTTGCGCGTGCTTCGTCAGTGCGGCGGTGTCCGCACATGAAAGCCCCCAAGGATCGATCCATCCGAGTGAATTCGGCGCGTACTGGAACAGGTTCGTGCCGCCGGCGAGCCCGATTGGATCCGGGTTGATGAACCGCTCGATGTCCGGATCGTAGAACCGGAAGGTGTTGTAGTGTAGCCCCGTCTCGCGGTCCAGATACTGCCCCTGGAAACGCAGGTTCTGCGGCCGCGGTACGTGCGCCGGCGCTGCCGCTGGCTGCATTTCGTCCCATACCGGCGGCGGCCGCTGCGGTGCTCGTGCGATCCATTCCTCCTGGACCGCATTGCCCCACACCTTGTAGCGCGCCTGCCAGACCAACTCGCCGTCGACGTCGGTCAGTTCTTCGGGCAGCCCCGACACGTCGTTATGGAAATAGTAGACCGTGTCACGCGCGTTGGCATCGTTCGCCGCTGGCGTCGCCTGATCGATCCGCGCGAGCGGCACGTAGCTATCCGGCTCGTATAGGTACGTCAGCGCCTCTTCGCCGAGGCGGTCGTGATAGATCTCCTGTACGAGTCGCATGCCGTCCCACAGGAAATCCGTGCTCGTGTAGCTGCCGTTGAGCTTGCGGATCCGCCGGCCGAACGCATCGTATTCGAAGTGTGTGGTCGACACACCGAGCCGGTCCTTGGTCACGACGGTCTTCAGTTGATTCCAGTCGTCGTATTCGAGCGTCTGCTCTCTGGCGGGGCCGTGGCCGCTCAGCTTGCGCACAAGCCGCCCGTACGCGTCATACTCGAAGCGCTTGTCCTCGAACATCTTGAGCCGGTTGTGTTCGACGTAGCCACCCGGGTGGCCGCTCGATACCAGGTTCGCGGCGGCATCCCAGCGGAACACCTCGGACGGCAGGCCTGGCCCCGTCGCCTGCTCAATGCGGCCGGTTGGGTCGTAACTGTAGTTCGTCGTCCCGTAGCGCTGATCGCGCTTCTGGACGACGTCGCCAGCCGCGTCGTACTGCCACTGCTTGGCCAGAAGCGCGTCCGCCGATGCACTGCGCTGCGCTGCCGCTCGCGCGCGGCGGCCGACGGCGTCGTAGCCGAACTGGCTGGTCAGCTTGCCCTGCCTGCGCAGTACCTCGCGGTGCAGATCGTCGCGCTCGATATCGGCGATCGCCGTGTCGTCGACGCGGATCTGGTGCATGTGACCGGAGCCGTAGTGCAACCAGTCGATCGTCTGCTCGCCCGAAACGGTCGTGCTGACGCGATTGCCGAGCTCGTCGTACGTCTGCGCCAGCCACCCGGCCGGTGTGTACTCCTCGAGCACCTCGCCGCGCGCGCCGTATTTCAGGGTGACGCGGTTCTTCAGTGATGGACTGCGGCCGGTCAACGCGTACAGCTCGCCCGATGCGATCCGGCCCGCCTTGTCGTACCGATATTCGCAGCGCTCGCGGGCAGCTTGCTTGGCGACAAGCTGACCGATCGCGTCGCGCTCGAACGTGGTCTGGAGCTTCCCCTCGCGCAGCGCGATGCCCAGCCCGCGCACATCGTATTCGTACGCGCGTGCGTTGCCGTCGAGCCCAACTTCCTCGACCAGCAGGTCGCGGCGATCGTAGCGAAAGCGATAGGTCTCGCGGTTCTCGTTCGTCAGGCTCGCTAGCCGGAATGCATCGTCGTAGCCGAAGCGTACGACACGATCGACCGCGTCGGTGCGCGACAGCAGCAGGCCGCGCGGATTCAGTTCATAGCGCGTGCGGCGCTGGTTCGGATCGACGACTTCGACGAGCCGGCCGGCGTCGTCGTAATGGAACATCTGGCGGGAGCCGTCGGCCGTCGTGATCGCCATGACGCGGCCCATCGCATCGGCTTCATACACGGTGGCCTGGCCGGCGGCATCGGTCACGCGCGCGAGCACACCGCGCGCGTCGTACGCGAAGCGGGTGGTCTTGCCTGAACAGTCGATATAGGCGGTCAACTGCGCACGCGCGTTCCATTGAAGGAATTTGTAGCTGCCACGAGCGTCGCGGATCGTGTGCACAAGGCCGCGCTCGTCCCGGTGATACTCGGTCGCAAAGCCAGCCGGATCGCGCGTCATCGTCAGGTTGCCGAGATCGTCGTAACGGTAAATCCAGCGCGAACTCGCCGGATCGGTTTCCGCTACAGGCAGGTCGTAGTACCCATTCCACTCGGTCCGCTCAACCTGCCCAAGGGCATCGATGCGCTGCGTCTGACGCCCGCGCTCGTCATATTCGAAGCGGGTCGTGTTCCCGGCCGGATCGGTCGTGCTGATCAACTGCCGCTTTGCGTTCCACTCCAACTGCCACACATGGCCTTCTGCATCCGTATGGCTCGTCGGCTGCCGATCCTCGTTCCACGTCCAGCGGGTAACGCGACCGAACTGTTCGGATTCAAACCCGGCGAGCGCGTCTACCTCTCCTTCGACTTTCGCTATCGCCAGATCTTCATCGGCCCAGACTTCGGATGAGCATGCGTGGCTCTTGAAGCGCAAACTAGACGAACAAAGGACCGCGGCCAGCGGTCCTTTTTCTTACATTGGATAGTCCGTTGACCCGGAGTCAACAAACTCTTCCAAATTCAATCGTTCTCTTTCAAGGAATTCATTCAAATCAGATACTGAAGAGATATCAATATAGGAACCAACCTTGTCATAGTTAGGATCGAACCCGTTATCAATATCACTCTTTAAAAAAATTGCATATCGAATCTTGAATGATGCATTTTCAGGCGCACAAACAGGCCTAAATTCTGATCCACCAAGCATTGCATTAGGCGGAGTTCTCAACGGGTAAGGCGCCTGAGAATTTTCACTTAATTTAATTTCAATCCATTTCCTTTCCAATGGATTTTCCGAGGCAAGCTCTTTAACAAGAATTTCCCCTTGCAAAAGCTTCTTGAATTTTCGAGAGTCAACGTTCATCGGCTTCACCACGGAAAGAAAATATGAATAACATCACCATCCAACTGGTGGACCTGCAAGTGCGGTAAAGCTCCATCCGGATTATCTGGACCGTGCCCCATAACTCGACCGGGGTTGTTCGGGTCCTTGACATCATCCCAATGGTAAGTTCCATTTTTCGTGGCTTTACCAGTCTGATACTCCATTATATTTTTTGTCGATGGCCCACTTTCCCCCGTCATATTCTTGTAATCATGGCCGAGGTAGCGTTCCATAAACAATTTTTGGGCTTCGGAACGAGATGAAACGGTAACCTTTTTTGCACCAGCATCTAATTCCCGGTTCGCCTGCTTTGCGCTTCCTCCGCATGCCGCCAACCCCCACGGATCAATCCACGCAAGCGGATTGCCATTGGCGTACTGATACAGGTTCAGCCCGCCCGCTAATCCGATGGGGTCCTGGCTGATATAGCGACCAATGTCGGGATCGTAATACCGATGCAGGTTGTAGTGCAACCCAGTCTCACGGTCCAGGTACTGCCCCTGGAAACGCAGATTTTGCGCCCGCGGCACATTAGCAGGCACTGGCGCCATCGCTTGCACATCACCCCATTTCGGTGTTGGCTGCTGCGGCGCCCGCGCGATCCACTCCTCCTGCACCGCGTTGCCCCACACCTTGTAGCGAGCCTGCCAGACCAGTTCGCCGTCGACGTCGGTCAGCTCTTCGGGCAACCCCGACACGTCGTTATGGAAATAGTAGGCGGTGTCGCGCGCATCGTCATCGTTCGCCGCGGGCGCCGCCTGATCGATCCGCGCCAGCGGTACGTAGCTGTTGGACTCATACAAATACGTCAGCGCTTCCTCACCCTGACGATCGTGGTACGTCTCCTGCACGAGCCGCATGCCATCCCACAGGAAGTCCGTACTCGCATAACCCCCATTGAGCTTCCGAATCCGCCGGCCGAACGCATCGTATTCGAAATGCGTCGTCGCGATGCCAAGCCGGTCCTTCGTCACGACGGTCTTGAGCTGATTCCAATCGTCGTACTCGAGAGCCAGTTCTTTGGAAGGCCCGTGACCACTCAACTTGCGAACCAGCCGCCCATATACGTCGTACTCGAAACGCTTGTCCTCGAACATCTTGAGCCGGTTGTGCTCAACGAAGCCCCCGGGGTGATCGCTCGACACCAGGTTCGCCGCCGCATCCCAACGAAACACTTCCGACGGCAACCCCGGTCCGGCCGCCTGTTCAATGCGCCCCGTCGGGTCATACCGATAGCTTGTCGTGCCATAGCGCAGATCCCGCTTCTGGATCACTTCTCCCGCAGCGTCGTATTGCCATTGCTTCGCAAGCAACTCATCCGCCGACCGGCCTCGCTGCGCAACGTGTCGAGCACGACGGCCCACCGCGTCATACCCGAAGTGACTCGTAAGGTTGCCTTGCGTCCGCAGAACTTCCCGATGCAGATCGTCGCGCTCGATGTCAGCAATTGCGGTACCGTCAACGCGGATCTGGTGCACGTGCCCCGAACCGTAATGCAGCCAATCGATCGTGCGCTCGCCCGAGATCGTGGTGCTGACGCGGTTACCAAGCTCGTCATAGGTATGCGCAAGCCAGCCCGTCGGCGTGTATTCCTCGAGCACCTCACCGCGCGCCCCGTACTTCAGGCTGACCCGATTCTTCAGCGACGGCCCACGAGCAGCCAGCGTGTACAACTCGGCCGACACGATTCGGCTTGCCTTGTCGTACAGGTATTCACATCGTTCATGCGTGGTTTGCTTCGCCGTCAGTCGTCCAATCGCATCGCGCTCGTATCGCGTCTCGATCGTTCCATCCCGCACGATCGTACCTTGGCCGCACACGTCGTATTCGTAAGTGCGCTTGTGCCCGTCGAGCCCGATCTGTGCAGCCACCAAGTCTCGACGGTCATACTGAAAGCGATACGACTCACGATTCTCATTGGTCAAGCTCGCGAGCCGGAACGCATCGTCGTAGCCGAACCGCACAACTCGATCAGCCGCATCCGTGCGAGACAACAACAATCCACGCGGATTGAGCTCATAACGCGTGCTGCGCTGATTCGCATCAACAACTTCGACGAGACGCCCAGCCACGTCATACCGGAACGTCTGACGCGCACCATCCGCCGTCCCGATCCCCGTGACCCGCCCCATTGCATCCGTTTCGTACACGGTCGACTGTCCGGCCGCATCGGTCACACGAGCGAGCGCACCACGCGCGTCATACGAAAACCGCGTGACCTTGCCGGAACAATCGGTATACGACGTCAACTGCGCGCGGCCATTCCACTCGAGGAACTTGTACCCACCCCGCGCATCGCGAATCGTATGCACCAGCCCGCGCTCGTCCCGGTGATATTCGGTCGCAAAACCCGCCGGATCGCGCGTCATCGTCAGGTTGCCGAGATCGTCGTAACGGTAAATCCAGCGCGAATTCGCCGGATCGGTTTCCGCTACAGGCAGGTCGTAGTACCCGTTCCACTCGGTCCGCTCAACCTGGCCAAGCGCGTCGATGCGCTGCGTCTGACGCCCACGCTCGTCGTATTCGAAGCGCGTCGTGCTCCCGGCCGGGTCGGTCGTGCTGACCAACTGCCGCTTTGCGTTCCACTCCAACTGCCATACATGGCCTTCGGCATCCGTATGGCTCGTCGGCTGCTGATCCTCGTTCCACGTCCAGCGCGTAACGCGACCGATCTGATCGGTAATCGTCACCGAACGCTGCGCGAGGTCCGCATCGAATGTGTACGCTTCGCCGTCGTTGGTCCAGTGGCGCACGACGCGCGCATCGCGACCAACACCCTGCCACGCATAGAAACACTGCAGGCCGCCACGCAGCGTGTGCTGGACCATCAGTCCATGCTCGTATGCAAAGCGTCGCCCGATATGGCCGCTACGATCGGTAACGGCCACCAGTTCGCCGGTATGGCTGTACGCGTACCGCACCAGCGTGTCGGGTTGTTCACCGTCAACGCCACGGGTCAATTCGATCGCGGCAATACGTTGCGGATGCAACTTGTCGTAGGACAGTGTCAGCAAGCGACCGGCGCTATCGTGCAACCGAACGGGCCGCACGACGTCATCGTGAGCTTCTTGCTCCACCTCGATCCAGTTACCGTTGCGATCCTCGAGACGCCTCAGCTTGAGCGCTTCGCTACCCGCATCGGTACGAGCACGGCCGAAATCGCGATACACACCGTCGACCGTTTCGACCACATAGTGGCCACCCTCGGTGCAGATCAGGTAAATGCCTTCAGGCACGCTGAAATGGCTCTCACCCGGCGGCACCGCCGGAAACACGATATCGCGCCCCTGCTCGTCCCAGTACGTGATCGATGCAACTTCGTCATGTTCGCGCGCGAGCCGCAACTCGACGCTGATCGGCACGCTCCATCCCGTCCCGAACAGGCTGTCGGCACGATCATCGAGGCTGCTATAGAAGCGCTGCCAAACGATCGGCAGCGGCCCGGGCAGCACGAAGTCGGTATCGTCCGTGCCATCGAGAACCTTGCTGCCGGTGATGACGTTAACCGGATGCCCCGCCGAAGGCCGCGCCAGACTACCCAGCCAGGTACCGAACGCACTCGCCGCAAAATTGACTGCAAGACACGGCACCTTGCTCTTCAGAAAGTCGCCCCAGCTCATCTTCCCGCGGCCACACACCGCGAGCGCAATACCGAGCGCCGCCCCCAGCCACCCGAGCCGCGTGGCCGACTTCACGTCCCGCACCCGCTGCGTCCCACCGCCGATGAAGACGTTGTCCGAGCCTTCGGCAATCGTCCCGTCGCACGTCGTCTTGTCGCCAACCCGCGCAGCCGGCTGATCGTTGATATAGACGCTGCCCGACCCGTCGGCAATCATCTGCGGCCCGGGATGATCGGTACACGCAACGGTATCGAGATCGCCCGGCTTCGCCGCCCGTGAAGCCGGCTTGTTGTTGACGTAAACGTTCCCCGACCCGCTCGCGATCTTGCCTTTGATCACGGGCGGCACGATCGAATTGGCCAGCGCCTTCGCGCCGTCGTCGATGGCCTCGTTCATACCGCTCGCTTCCATCAGCGCGCCGGAGCCGACCGCCACGCCCACGCCGATCGCAATCACGAGCGGTGTCGCCAGCCCCATCGTGCCGATCTCGAGCGCAGCGAGGCCGGCGAACACCAGCCCTTCCATCGCCTCCGCCACCAATGCACCGACGATGGCGCCGCCGACCACGGAGCCGACCGTGCCGACAAGCTCACCCATGAACGACGTGTGCTGGATCGGATCTTCGAAGCGAGCGGCCGCGAAGTTTTCCGCGCTCACGACGCGTCACCCGGCCCGAGCAGGGACGGCCGCGCCGCGCGCGGCTGGAAACTGGCGAGCATGCGCTCAGCGATCGCCTGCTGTTCTTCGGTCAGCGGTGCGGCGCTGGTCAACGTCATCACCAGCACGCGGCCGGCGTCGTCCGACGGAAACATCGTCTGCACCTGGTGCCAGAGCCTGCCGTCCCGTTCAAGCGTGGAATCGATCTGAATGCCGGCTCGGGAACCGACCGTCACCGGCCGACGCGCCGTCTCGGTCAACATCTTCGCGTCGCGCGACGCCACTTCCCATTCGCGCGCGACGAACGCGTCGAGATTCTCCCCGTCACGCAACCGCCCGCGGGCGATCACGAGATTGAGGCCGCCGGGGCCGGCGTTCATCATCAGGATGTTGACCGTACGGTCGAGCGCCGCGTCCGGCAGTTCGAAGGTGCCTTCGTGGATTGCGTAGTGCATGGCTGGTTTCGTTCGTTTTATTTGTTGAGATCGATGCGCTGGCCGTTGACCATCACGCCGTCGTCGGTCATCAGGATCACGGAGCCCTTGTGCTCGAGGCGAATGCCTTCCGGCGCGAGCGAGATCGAGCTGTCCATCACCTTCAGCAGGATGCCGCGTTCGGCCACGTAGACCTGCGTACCGCCGCCCCCATCCTTGGCCGGCGTCATCACCTCGACGGTGGTCGCGGTCGTGCTGCGCTTCTCGGCGATCGTCTCGGTCAGGTTGCCCTGCGGAATCTGCTTCTCTTCGCTGCCCGTCGCCACCAGCACGGTACGCATCGGCCCGAGCACCTTGTGCGTCTCGTTGTTCTCGACGACGGTGTTCATGTCCTTCTGCGCGTGCATGAAGAATTCCTGCATGCCGTTCGTGTCGGTCATGCGGATTTCGTTCGACCCCTGCCCCTTGTGCGTCTGGCTCTTGATCCCCATCGTCTGGCCGGCCGCACCGTGATACGGATTACCTTGCTCGCCGTTGAACACGCGGCCGACGATCACCGGGTTATCCGGATCGCCCTGGTTGAACGCGACCAGCACTTCCTGCTTGATCCGCGGAATCGCGGCCGCGCCCCAGCCGTCGCCCGCCCACGGTTGCGAGACGCGCACCCACATCGAATCGGAGCCATCCTTCTTGCCGCGCCGGTCCCACGGGAAGTGCACCTTCACGGCGCTCCCGTTGGTATAGATTTCCTCGCCTTTCGGCCCGACGACGATCGCCGACTGCGTGCCGTGAATCACCGGCTTCGGCGTGCCGCGCGACGCGCGATACGGCACCTTCTTCGGCAGCAACGCGAAGCTGTTGCGGTACGGCAGTTTGGCGCTGTGCTGCGTGTAGTCGTTCACCGCCTCGTGACGCACCTGCAGGATCACGTATTCCTGGTTGTTCGCGAGTACCGGGTGATTCGCCACGGTGACGGCTCCGGCCGTGGTCATGCGCCACGCATAGCCGCCGCCGGTAAAGCGATGGGCCTGCGCCTCCTCGGCCTCCATCGCGAAACGGGCGTAGCGGTTGCCGTCGTCGCCATGGTCATACAGCGACTGGTGCTCGAACCGCTCGGTCGCGTCGAGCCGCGCGTGCTTGAGGTTCTGCGACCCGGCCTCCACCAGCATCAGCGGCGACGAAGGGTTCTGGTGGTTGAAGTCGCGGAACGTGACCTTGCCGACGCCAAAGCGCCGGCCTTCGTGCAGCTGGTCAATGCCGCTGTCCTCACTCGCCTCGGTGGCCGCGAACGGCACCGTCGCGAGCCCGTCGATCGGGCGGAACAGCAGATTCGAATCGCCGATCACGAGAACGTGCCTGTCCTTCTCGTAGCGGTGCGTCCAGACCAGCCCCTCCTGCTCCATCAGCCGCGCGCAGAAGTTGTAGTAGCTCTCCTGGTACATCACGACATACTCGAGCGGCTTCTCGTTCGTCCGGATATCGAACACGAAGTCGGAAAAACCGTGCTCCTGGAAAATCTCGGTGAGGATGTCCTGCGCGGTCTTGTTCTGGAAAATCCGGCAGTCGGTCGAGCGCGTCAGGAACCAGAACCACGGCACCGCCGTGAGGTGATACTGCGTGACGTTCCCGGGATTGCCGGCCCGGTCGAACGACGCCACATAGCCGTCGAAGTACCGGTCGTTGTCGACGGCGCCCGACGCGACGACGCGCTCGAGCGTCGACAGGCGCGCCTGCTGGTCGAACCGGATCTTCACCTGCTGGCCGATCAGGTCCTCTGGGCGCAGGTCGTGGCGATGCGACAGCAGGTCGAGGTGGATCTCCGGCAACCGGTTCACGTGCTCGTCGACGACGGCCGCGCTGACCAGGAGAACGTCCGGGCCGAGCGGCGTATCGAGCGTCACGTAGCGGTTGAGCTGGGTCAGGCGCGCGGGATTGGCGGCGCCGTTGATCGCCTCGGCGATCGCGCCGGGCGTCTTGTCCATCAGCGAGAAGCCAGTCTGCGCGAGCTGCATCGCGCGCTGGACGGTGTCGACGTGCCCGGCCAGGCCCGCGAGCGGCCCGAGGCTGCCGGCGACACTCGACGCAACCGGGCCGGCGAGCCCGCCGAGCGCGCTCAACGAGCCGAACGCACTGCCGCCCAATCCAGTGGGAATACCCCCGTTCGGAGCGAAACTCATTCTTGTTCCTTCTTGTGTTCTCAGGTTCCAGATGCCGGCTGACCGGCCCGAAGCCCCGATAATGTAGGACAAAACCCGGACGCGTGAAAGACGCCCGCAAACGTTTCCGTTCGGGCCCTCGATAATACAAAAACGCGGACTGGCGGCTGGCCGACCAAACGCGGCTGCCCATGCCGAAGCACCGCGCCGGCACGCGCGGAACACGACACAATCTGCATGAGACGTGTGACAGATCCGTACGGGGCGACGCATCGCCCCCTGTCACGATGAAATTGAGCGGACTCCCGGGAAGGAACCGGGCGCACGAAGGCGCGGCGGTGCGGCGACACTCAATCGATCAACGCGTTCGATAGCGTGATTTCCGCCGCTGGCAACCGCCCGCCTCCCCGATCGAGGCAACCGCCCCGTCACCGCGGCGACACCACGATCGCCGCCCGCCGGTTCTGCGCGCGGCCTCCCGACGTCTTGTTGTCCCCGACCGGATCGCTCTTGCCCTTTCCGACGACCGCGATGCGCTTCGCATCCAGCCCGACGTCGATCAGTTCAAGGGAAACGACCTCCGCCCGCCGCCTGGACAACTCGAGGTCATACTCGTCCACGCCTTCCTCATCCGAGTAGCCATAGACCCGTACGCCGTTGATTCCGGCGGACCTGAGCGTGCGACCGATCCTTTCGACGATCCGCCGCACATCGGGCTTGAGGTTGTAGCGATCGAAATCGAACAGGATCGGCCCGGTCGAGCCGAACTCGAAACCCTGCTCGGTTTCCTGAAAGCCGGCCGACTTGAGCGCCGTGACCTGCGTCTGCGTCAACCCACGATGAAGCGGCGGCGCCTTGCAACCTCCGAGCAGCATGCACAAAAGCAGCGCGCTGCCGACGCACAAGCGCCCAATGCCCACCGGAAACATGTTGTTCATCATTGACCCCTTCGATTGCACCCGCATCGCGAGCGCTCTTTCAACCCACTGCCGCGGCCTCGCCCGCAGCGTGAAACGATGAACCTCAAGCCGCCCCCGCGACCCCTTCCGCCAGTTGCCACGAGCCTGGCCGGGCGCGCTTGGCGCGGTACATCGCGGCATCCGCCGCCCGCAGCAAGCCGCTCGCATCCGACGCGTGATCGGGATACAGCGCAACGCCGGCACTCATCATGGTGGCCACCACGCGGCCGTCGGACAGCTCGATCGACGGCGCCATGCCGGACAATATCTCGTCAGCAATACGACACACGCTACCCGCTTCGCGCACGGCCGGCAGCATCACCGCGAATTCGTCGCCGCCCAGGCGGGCGACCAGGTCGGCTTCGCGCACCTGCTTGCGCAGCCTTGACGCGATGCCGATCAGCACCGCATCGCCGGCGTCATGGCCGAGGCAGTCGTTGATTTCCTTGAAGCGGTCGCAGTCGAGATACAGGATCGCGACCCGCTGCCCCGTTACGCCGGCTTCGCCGAGGGCGAGCGCGAGCCGCGACTCGAACTGCACGCGGTTGGGCAGCCCCGTGAGCGCATCGTGCGTCGCCTTGTGTTCGAGCGATGCATTCTCGTCGCGCAGCGTGTTCTGCCAGTCTTCGAACTCGTCGAGCAGTGCATTGAAGTCGTCGCCAAGCTGGTTGAGCTCGGCAATCGCCACGGGCTCGACGCGCTGCGCGAACGCACGCTCGCGGCGCACCGCGTGGGCCACGCCGGCCAGCGCGCGCAACGGCGAAACGATGTTGCGCAGCAGGCGCTTCGAGCTGATATAGGCGCCGATCACGCTGACGGCGAGGCAGCCGAGAATGCCGCCCACGCCGCCCAGCAGGAATCCGAAGAACTGATGGCCGCGGCCGCGCACGACGACGTGCCCGACGACGATACCGTCATGCACCACCGGCGCCGTCACGGGCCCGGGCAGCGCAAGGTCGGCGACGCCGCGCTCGAGCCGCGCGATCCCGCTGCCGGCGGGCAGCTGCCACGTCGCGAACGGCTGGCCCTTGCTATCCGTGACCACGACCTGCGCGACGTCTTCATCGCTGGCGATCAGCCCGATCGCCTCGGCCGCCGCGACGCGGTCGCCAAACACGAGCGCCGCCTCGACCGTATAGCCGAGCGAGCGGGCCAGCAGGTTCAGGTTGTTGCCGGCATACGCGCGCAATGCGATCACGGCCACCACGATCAACGACACGGCGGCCATCGCGACGGCGACGAACGCGAGGCGCAGGTGCGCGCGGCGCAGTACGCTTTGCAGCGTCGGGCGCGGCACGCGCGACAGGGAAACGGGCGGGGCGTGCCGTGTCATGGTGCCCCCGGCCGCCGCGCGAGATTGAGCACGTTCGGATGCACGCGCACCCCGCTGCGGGCAACGGCGTCGAGATTGATGTCGAACGACACGCGTTCGCCGTCGACGTTGAGGCAGAACATGCCGCCCGCGGTGCAGGATGGATCGTGTTCCGAAATCGTCAGCACCGGATGGCCGGCCACCGCAGCTCTCACGCGCGCTCTCTCATCTGCGCTCAGGTTGCCGAGATAGACGACGTCGCAGGCGATACCGAGCGCGGGATCGTCGAAGCGCACACGCTGCACGTCGAGCAGCGTCGAGCCGGCCTGCAGTGTGTCGGTCAGGCCGCGCGCATAGTCGGGCCGGCCCGTGACGCACAGATGCAGGCGAACGGGTGTCGTCGGCCAGTGGGTGAAGCTGATGATGCCCAGCACGACCTGACGCACGGCCGTGTCGTGTGACGCCATGGCGGGATCAGCAGGGCTCGCGGCGGCAACGATGCGCACCGTGTCGACCGGATCGTCGGCGCCGGCGGTAGCGCCGGCGAGCATGGCCTGTGCCGCTCCCAGAACGCAAACGATTGCGATCAGCGCGTGGCGCAGCGGTGCGGTTCGGCCGGGGTGGCCGGGCGCCGCTCGCGCGGCGATTGCCGCCGCGCCCGCTGGCGTCGCTGCAGTCACGAGACTGGCAGCCGACGCGCACACTTTCGCATCCATGATGGCAACATCCGCTGGCGTCGCTCCGGCGCTGCCTCCCGCCTCCCTCCATGCGCGTGCAGGCACCGAATTACGCGCATGATGGCTTCATCTTAGGTAAAAATTCGCATGACCAACCAGTGGGAAACACCCGCGAGAAACGCTGGAAAGTATGCGGAATCGGCGCTGGGCGCGCGAACGTGTTTGCCGATGTCGATCCGGTGTCGACGTCGGGAAATTGATCAGCGGATTGGACGCTCAGGGACGCCAAACTTCATACGTTCCGTCGTGCGATGTCGCCGCCGACACATCGCATTGAAAGCGTCGGGCAGGAATGACGCGCGTCGATATACACGCACTCGCGCGGTGGGGACGTTGTTCGCGATGACTTGAAGACGCGGTGAACGACTACCGCCCGTCAGCTTCCTCGACGAAAATCTCAAACCATGCGTTCATCACGGCCCAGAAGTCCACGTGCTCAAGCTCGGTCGGACGTTCGTGCCACGCTATCCATCCCATCGGGTTGCCATCATCGGCCCCTTCACTCGAATCGACGCACAGCCAATCGCCGCTGCCGTTATGAAACACGGTCCGCACGCGATCCGGGTTCATGCCGAGCTTGCGGGTCTCGGCAGATGTCAGGTCAAGCTTGTCCGTCAGCGCCGCCTGATCGGCGAGCGGCAGCGGCCCCATCGAATTCGCGGGAAAGAACGTCCAGCCGTCATGCACGGTTTGATGGAAAAGCCGCAGCGCCTCGGGCAGTGCGGCCCAGAACGGCGCATCAACCGGCACCGGCCCACGCAAGGGCGCACGACCGATGAAGAAATTCAGGTCGTCGTGCTCGATCGTGTACGGATACAGCAGCACGACGTCGCCACCGTCGTGGCGGAACACGGCCGGACGCGCGAGCTTGTCGCGAAAGAATTGCGCGACGGCCGGCAATCGTTCGATGATGCCGGCCCACATCTGCATGAGCGTATCCGCCAGCACGTCGTCCGACGCGGCGAGTAACGCGCGCCAGGCAGGCGGCACATCGACATCGGCCGGAATCTCGTGCGCCGCGAGCCAGACGCTGCCGCTCGCACGGAAGCGCTTCAACTCCGCCGCATATACCGGTGCGGTCAACTCGATCATTGCGTGTCACCCTCGAATGCCGGAACCCGCGCATTCTACTGCCCGCGTCGTCACATCGATCGCGCATGGCCTGCGCCCGGGCCACCTGCCATGCGCAGGCCATACGCGTCTTCTTGGTGCCACACGCCACCGCGAGTATGCTTGCAGTTCGCTAACCGTCATTCACCACCACCGATGGATTTCGACGTCATCGTTCTAGGCGCAGGCATCGTCGGCGTCTCCGCAGCACTGCACCTGTAGGATCGCGGCCGCAAGGTCGCCCTCGTCGGTCGCGGCGCACCCGGCGAAGGCACGAGCTTCGGCAACGCAGGGCTGATCGAGCGCTGCATCGGCGAGCACGACGCGCTGATCGCGCGGGCCGGCGCCGGCGAGCTCATCCGCGCAAACGGCTGGCTGGAAGCGTTCCGCACGCCGGCCGCATTCGAGCGCGGCGTGGCCGACGCCGGACTCACCGCGCGCCGTCGTGGGCTCGGCATCACGCCGCTCGATGCCGCCGCGCTGCACTGGCTCGATCCGAAAAGCGTCGTCGACCCGTCGGCGCTCGTCAAAGCGTACGCGCAACTCTTCGTGCAAGGCGGCGGCACGCTGCTGACGACCGGTGTCGAAATCGCCCGCCGCGGCGTGCCGCCCACCGGCGTGCAACTCGAACGCGCGGAACGCGTCGCGCGGCCGGTGTTCGGTTTCGGCGAGCGGCTCGACCCGCAACCGTGGCTCGGCTTCCGGCCGTGCACGCCCGCCCAGTCACGGTTGCGTGCCAGACAAATCGAGCGCAGCAGCCAATTCGTCACGCAACGCAGGCCACAATTCAGCAAACACGCGCAGGCCTTCATCGCGAACGACTTGCTGCAGTCCGGCACACAGCTCGGCGAGCACGCCGTGCCCAACCGACAGGAAACCACCGCTCAGGCCGTGTAGTTCGCGTACGACGGTCTCCGCATCCTGCCCCCCCAGCGCGCGCTCGATCGACGCGAATGAAGCCAGTGTCACCTTGCGCATCGCAGCCATCATGGACGTCGGCAACGGCCGGTCATCGTGCCCGACGGGCGTCGACAGGCTCTCGCCCACCTCATCGACAACGACACGAAACGCCCGCTGCAACGCGTGCAGCGACACCGGCTTCGGCAGCAACGCGCGAATCGACGTGGCCACGCGGCGCTGCTCCTCCAGCGGCCCCGCATGCGCCGTCATCGCCAGGACAGGCAACTGCGCATCGCGCGCGTGAATCGTGGCCGCCAGCGTCCAGCCGTCCATGTCGGGCAGGCCGAGATCGGTCAACACGACGTCGAAGCCGCCGCGCGCAAGCGTGGCCAGCGCCTGCTCGCCGTTTTCGACAATCGTCACGTCAATACCGAGTTCGAGGCACTGATCGGCCAGCAGCAACCGGCTCGCGGGATGATCCTCGACGGCGAGCACGCGCAGCGGTGCGGCATCGTGCCCGACCAGCGGCGCCAACGCGTCCCGCACATCGGCCGCCGGGCCGGCTGCCGGCGGGTTGACCGTCACCGGCAACGGCAGGCCGACACGGAACGTGCTGCCCTCGCCGGCCGCGCTCGACACCGTAAGCTCGCCACCCATCGCGTCGACCAGGCGACGGCACAGCGCAAGACCAAGCCCCGTGCCGCCGAACTTGCGATGCGTCGAGTCGTCAGCCTGCCGGTACAACTCGAAAATCGCCGCATGGGCAGACGGCGGAATGCCTATTCCCGTATCGACGACACGGATCTCGACCGCATCGTCTCCGCCCGCGAACAACATCACGTTGCCGGCCTCGGTGAACTTGATCGCATTGCCGATGAGATTCGAGACGATCTGGCGTATCCGGATCGGATCGCCGACGCGGAACGGCGCAAGGTCTGACGCGATGTCGCAGCCAAGCCGCAGCCCTTTCGCCCCGGCGAGCGGCCGGAACGACTCGACGACATCGCGCAACAGTGCCGCGCAGTCGAACGGCACGGCATCGATGCGCAACTGCCCGGCTTCGACCCTCGACAGATCGAGCACGTCGTTGAGAATATGCAGCAACGCGGACGACGACGAATCGGCAATCTCCAGGCGCCTGCGCTGTGTCTCGGCGAGCGGCCCGCGCTTCATCAATTCGAGGTTGCCCATCACGGCGTTGAGCGGCGTACGGATTTCGTGGCTCATGGTGGCGAGGAACACCGACTTCGCCCGGTTCGCCTGGTCGGCCGCTTGCCTGGCCTCGACGAGCGACTGCTCGGCCAGCTTGCGCGCGGTGATGTCGTTGACGGTCGCGAGCAGCGCATTCGCGCCGCGATATTTGACGCGCGCGACGTTGACAAGCAGATGCGTGTCGTCCTCTCCGGCGCCGGCAGCTGCTAGCGTGATTTCGTGACCGCTCGCCACGTGACGGCGCGTGTTCGGACTCGCCTCCGCCGACTGCGAGAACTGCCTCCAGATGCGCCGCGACAACGGTTCGTCGGATGCGTAGCGCGCCATCGCTTCATTTCGCAGCAGCACCGCACCGTCGACTTCGCCGATCAGCGCCAGGCCGACCGGTGCGGTGCGGATCAGCGTGCGGTTGAGCCGCTCGCTTTCCTGCAGACGCGATGCACGCCGATAGGACGGCACGAGAATACGACGGTTGATCAGCACCACACCGCCGAGCAGAAATACGAAGCCGAACAACGCGGCACCGGCGATTTCGAGCAGACGGGCCGCGACGCCGCGTATCACGGCGCTGACGGGATAGACATAGAGCAGCGTCCAGTCCGTGCCCGGAATCGCATCGCTCGTCGCGAAGCGCCCGTCGCGATACGTCCGTTCGATCGCAGTCGCGCGCTGGCCCGCCAGCGAATGCGCCGCACGAGTCAGGTCGGTTTGCTGTTCCGACGACAACAGGATGCGACCGTTGCGGTCGACAACGGCGAACGCACCACCGCGGGCGCCGTCGTCAAGCGCGGCGACAAGACGCTCCGGGCGAACCGTATGGATGACCAGAGCCACCGGTCGGCGGTCTCGGTCGAACGACCAGGCTTCGACGCGCAAGGCCGGCTCGTCCGTCAATGGATCGTCGCCCGGCGGCACCCAGATCAGGTTCTCCGGCGCTTGCCCGGGGGACACCGCCGCGTCGCGCACCAGCATTGCGACATCGGGCCACGCGCGCAACAGCAATCCTGGCAACTGCTCCGCGCGTGCGCGCGATACGCGTTGCGTCGTGCCGGGTCGAAAGAGCTGCGACACCATGACGAAACGGCCGGTCGCACCGATGACGTACATCGCGCTTACCAACGGACGCGTCACCTTCACCCATTTGCCGCCCTCGCCAAGACGTTCGCCCAGCACCAGTAGTGCGCGATAGTCGGCCGCGGGATGCTTCGCGTCGACAACCCCCGCCACCGCGTAGGCGCGATCCATTTCAGGGCGCTCAAACAGAAACAGGCCCTTCTGCGCGACGAAAGCGTCCTCGAACATGCGATCGGGAAGCGCATGTTCGTCCCACGCGCCTTCCACGGTGGCCACCCCGCGCTTCAACAACTCACTGTTCTCCGACATGCGGATCAGCAGTTTCGCCCGGGTCTCCCTGAAATGCCCGCTCATCCCGGCCTGGAAATCGCCGATCTCACCGAGCGCAACCGCGCTCGCGCAAAGCAGGATAAACAGGCCGAGCACGCCGCCGCCGCCATAGAGCAGCCGGCGCTGATACGCGCGCATCCATTCGGGGTCGAACCGCTTTCGGCGAGCCGGACGATTCCGGCGACGCAGCCACCCGCGAAACGGGCTCATCCAGGTGCGACTCAATCAGCCGCGCCGGTGCCGCCGGACTTCGACGCGTCAAGCGAACCGTCGTACGTGAACAATTCGGCGTCTCGGGTAATACCGAGTTTGCGCATCGCGGCGAGCTTCTGCGCGCTGATGGTTTTCTTGCTGCGATGGAGTTTTTCGGCGATTTCGGTCACCTTGTATCCCTCGCGAAACAGTCTGACGATTTCCGATTCCCGGCTAGACAGCGCACCGCCGCCGTCGGCATCGGCCTTCTCGAGCAGCGATGCGATCGTCGGCGACAGATACTGTCCGTTCGAAAAAGCCGCATGCACGGCAGCCACCAGGTGCGACATCGGATCGGATTTGCTCGCGATGCAGTTCACGCCAAGCTGCTGAACGGCGCGAAAAACCGCGGGAGAATTCAGCATCGTCACCGTGACGATACGCAGTTGCGGATAACGCCGCCGCAGGAATGCGATCAGCGCCTGACCGTCGCCGTATTGCCCGGCCGGCATCACGTAGTCGAGCACGAGCACGTCGCACGGCGTCGCATCGAGCGCCTCGACCAGCGCGGTCGTGTCCGGAACGATGCCGACGACATCGATGGTCGGCATGCCGCCCAGCCCGTGCGCGATGCCGTGCCCCGTCACCGGATGATCGTCCGCAACGATCACCCGAACCGAAAATTCATTCATCGTACCCGCTCTCCGGAAGGCAACACCGATCAGCCTGGCACTGCGTTCATCTCGTTTCCGTTTCGAGCGAATTATATCCTTTCATCTCACAAATATGCCTTGCTTCAAGAGGCACCTTCCATGAAGGTCGATTTGCCGAATTCGACCAAACATGCAATCTCGATAAAAACGCCGCTAGTTGTAGTTGACGGTCACGGCAAGCTGGCCGTCCGCGCTTCCCGGCGTGATCTTCGCCGCGCTCTGGTAGTAGGACGCCCGCAGCGCAATCGTATGATCGGCCGCGCCCTTCGTGTCGAAGGTGTTCATCGTTTCGAGCGCGACAGGCGTGCCGTCGGCCCGCGTGACGCGGATGCCGATGCCTTTCGCGGACGAATTCGACGACAGCTTGAACACACCGTTTTTCGCATCGATCGAGCCTGCGGGAGAAACGAGCTGATAGCCGATCCGGGCGACTTCGGCGGGACAATTTCGAAACGCGAGATCGAAGCCGACGGGCGGCGTCGTATAGCCGATGCCCGTGAATTTGTCACCCCGGTTACGCGTGCCGAGATCGACTGCCACGTCGGAGGTCTGGCATGCCGCCGATCCGAATTCGACGCTTCCGGTCGCGGCTATGCGAACGAACGTGTTCCCATCGAGGACTTGCTGGGCGGTCGGCACATCCACGGAAGACACCGTCCCGGCGGAAATCGGGCCGGTCTTGACAAACGCGTACGTTACGACATACGCCGGCGATCCCCATTGAATGTTGTAGGAACTCAGCGTCCACGAGGATGGCGCGAAAACCGCCTCGCTGTAGATCGACAGCTTGACACCGACTCCCTGCACGCCGGTCGGAAAGACCTTGTCTGTCGCGGCGCCATGCGGCGTCGATACCGGCAGGAACGACGCCGGAAAACTGCTTGAACATTGCGAAAGAATACGCTCGTTCGCATCGAACCCGGTATTGAACGAGAACTTGGCGATGACGGTTCCGATCGGTGCATCGCGCGGCACGTTGAACTTGCCGGACAGGGCAACCTTCGCCTGATACGGGGAACTGTAATTGGGATTGACCCAACCGCAGCTCGCCGCACTCGCTTCCATCGAGCAGGCAACCAGCGCCAGCAGCGGCAAACATTTCAGCACGCGAAAAAAGATCTTCATGTCGCTTCCTGTTCCGGTACGCAATAGACCGGTCCTTACGGGTTGATAGGGATACGCCGTGCCCACCGAGTGCGGTGTGCGCCGGAATCACGACTTCGGGGAGACCGCCCGCGTCGACACCATCGGCGCATAGTCGGCAGCCCGCCCCGGGATGCAAGGCAGATCGAGGCGTTGCGGCGGCTGGTATTTCGCGGTGCGCTTGCGCATCGGCAGCGAATACGACAGCTTGCAGATCGCCGCGTCGTTGCCGGCTTCCCACCGCATCGTCAGTTCGCCCTGCTCGGCGAGCCCGCGGGCGAGCAGCTTGCCGCCCTGCCCGACAACGCCGACATCCTTGCCCTGCTCGTCGGCGACGGTGGCGCCGAACGGCACCGGCGAGCCGTCGGCCGTCCGCGCGTGAATCACCGCGGACCGGCCGTACGCCGTCTTGAACACGACGATCGGCACCGCACCGGCGACCGGCGCGACGCGCCGGCTCGTTTCCTTCAGCTCGACGTCCGTCGACAGCCCCTTCGGATCGATGCCGATGTCATTCAGCGCGAACGGTGTCAGGTAAGGCACGATCGCGTAGCCGCGTCCGTCGATACGCACGCCGGACATGTTGGTGATGCGCGCCCCGGCCGCATTCGGCGCCTCGACGATCGCGAAGGTTTCCGCCAGCGGCTGCGACAACGTCACGCCGCCGCGATGCGCGACGAGCGCGCCGCGTGCACCGAACGAATACTGCTGATAGTCCGTGCCAGCGCCGACACTGCCCGACAGCTCCGCGCCCCGGCCGCGGTACATGATGTTCGCGCCGCCGCTCGTCTGCGCGCCACCCGACCGGCGGCTGTGGTCGACGTTGACGCCATACGACAGATCGTTGTCGACGCCGAGCGCGCCCGACAGGCTCGTCTGCATCTGCGTCGCGCCGCGCGTGTCGTGATTGAAGCTCGTCGACACCGTCGCCGGCCGTGTCTTGCCGAGCGGAATCGATACGCCGACGAAGTAAAGCGTGCTCGACGTGCCCCATGCGTCGCGCTGCCGGGTCGCCGACACGTTGTACGACAGGTTGCGGAACGTGTTGCTGTAGCCGAACGAATAATTGACATCCGAGCCGCGCCGGTTCCAGTAGGTCGCTGCCGATGCGGTGAGGCTCAGGTTGCCGCCGCGCTCGCCGAGCCGCTGGCTCATGGTCAGCGACGCGCGGTTGCGCTGGCGGTAGAGCCCATCCGACGGAATGCGGACTTTCGCCTGATCGCGCGCGTACATTGCGTCGTTCAGCGCGAAGAACCCGTTCGTCGAATAGCGGTACGCGGCGATCGACACGTTCGTGCCGGTTTCCGCGAATGCCTTGGCGTAGCTGATCCGGAAACTCTGTCCGGAATAGCGCCGCTCGCCGGGAATCTGTGTCACGGCCTGCGTCACGTCCGCGCCGAACGCGCCCCACGACGTGTTCAGCACGCCACCGACCATCGCGGACAGATAGCCTTGCGCGAACGTCGCGCCGCCATACCCGGTCAGCAGGTTCGTGACGCCGCGTTGCCAGGTCGCCTGCGCGAAATACGGCGTCGTATTCTCGAGGTTGCGCACGACACCCGTCGTGAAGCTGTAGCGATTCTGCCCCGGGCGCAGTGACAGCGGCACCGACGCATACGGCACGGAGAACGTGTGCACCGAGCCGTCGGCTTCCTGCACTGACACCTGCAGATCGCCGCCATAGCCGGTCGGATACAGATCGTCGATCACGAACGCGCCCGGCGCGACCGTCGTCTCGTACAACCGCATGCCGTTCTGCGCGATCGTCACTTTCGCGTTGGTAGTCGCGATGCCGCGCACGATCGGCGCATAGCCGCGCTGCGACTCCGGCAGCATCCGGTCGTCGGTGAACACGCGCACGCCGCGAAACGACGTCGCATCGAACAGCTCGCCGGACGTATACGAATCTCCGACGACGAGCTGCGACGACCAGGCGCCCAGATCGCGTTGCGCATAGGTCGCGATGTTCTGGTACTGCCGACGGCCGCGGTCGTCCCAGTTGAACGCGCCGCTATGCCGGAAATGCCAGCGCCCGTAGTTGAAACCGCCGTCGACGCCGACGAAGCCTTGCGTGCTCGCCGATCCGCCGCCGATGCGCGAATGGTAGGCGTTGACGTTGTAGCCGAGCATCGCGACAGGCGCGCCCTCGGTCCATTGATCGGGGCTCACGTAGCCGCGCGCGTGGCGCACCAGCGAGATCTGCGGGATGCTCAGGTCGAGCCGCTGCTCGTTGAAGTCGAAGCCGACCGACGCCTCGGGAATCAGTTGGCCGATGCGCATGCAGGCGCCGTCGACGAGAATCTGCTTGGCGAGGTCAGCGGGCAGTTTAGCCAGGTCGACGCCCACTTTCCGCAGCAGATGCTCGTCAAAACACGGTTGGGCATCCAGGGTGTTCGGCGCGGATTTGAACGGCACCTCGGCCCGCCCGATCCAGCGGTCGCCGACATAGATATCCGGGCTGTACGTGCCGACCCGCACGACATTGCGCCGCGCGAAGCGCGATACGTCGATCGCGCCGCCCTGCTGGTTCAGAAAGCCGCCCTCGAACTCGACCTGCGCGAATTCGGTCTGCGCGAGCTGCATATACCCCGGTTCGAGCCGGGCGAGCTGCTGTGCGCCGGTTCCGATCCGTTCGACAGGCGTCGAGCCCGCATCGGCCCGCGCATCCGCATACGCATACACATGCCATCCCGCACCGATCGTGAGGAGCAGCGCGCAAATCGGCCTCAACCTCAGATGGGGTGCCATCCGCATACTCGTTTGTCGCCGCTCCAACATGCAACCTTCCCTCGTCATTGTTGATTTGATTGCAGGAACCGAAACAGCCCGGCACCGCGATGCCCTCATCCGCTCATTTGCCGACCGTTGCCTGATTGGCGTGGTTTCCGCCCCAGTCGTCGAAGCTGCTGTACACGACCGTGCCGCCCGTGATGCCTGCGCCGGCCGCGCCGGTCAGCGGAAACGACGCCGTTTCGCCGGGACGCACGAAACCCACTCCGGCTTCGAACGTCGCGCCATTCGCGCGCAGCGCCACGCCGCCGAGGTTGACGACGTAGGGCGTCGGATTGGCGGCCTTCAGCACGATCCCGTGCTTCGCATCGGCGGCGAGCGACCACACGAGTCGCCCCGGCGCATCCGTCGCATTGCCGGGCAGGCCCTCGGGCCGATACATCAGCTTCACGCGCGTGCGAAACGCGATCTGCAGGCGGTTGCGGTCGTCGTCGGCCGCTGCTTTCGGCGGAACGTCGAGCACGTTCAGCCAGAACAGCGATTCCTTGTCGGCCGGCAGCGGTTCGCCCGTGTAGAAGATCCGCAGCGTCTGCCCCCTGCCGGCCTCGAGCCGAAACACCGTCGGCGTGATCACGAACGGCACATCGATCCGGTCCGGCGACGCCAGTTCGTCGCCATGGTCGATCCAGGTCTGCACGAGCGCCGGCAGTTTCCCGTCGTTCGCGAGTTGCACCGTGACTTCCTTTTCGTTCGCCGAAAACACGACGCGCGTGCCCGACAACGTCACGCTCGCCTGCGCGCACATGCCATGCAGGACCAGCGCCGTCAGCGCAAACATTCGATACAGCGTGGCGATTTTCACGATCGTCATCTCCTTATGATTCGCAATCCGAAACGATGGCCCGCAGAACATGCCCGACCATCGTTTCAACCGACGCCTCGCAGGCGCCGGCTGCATCACTCAAAGCGGGATGTGCTCAGGGATAGATCAGCGAGTACGTGACGAACGAGTTCGCCGAACCGCCGGTCGCGGCGCCGGTCGCGACATACTCCGCCGTGTACTGAAGCGTCGCGGTGCCAGCCGTCGTATCGATGTCCGCGACCTGCGAGTTCTGTCCCGTGCTCTCCGTACCGACCTTGATCGCCTCGTACTTGTCGTTCAGGATGGCGATTTCGACGTTCTTCGCCGCATCGGCGCCCGTCAGCATCAGGCGGCCCGTTGCCAGGTTCACGCTCGACCCCGGCTCGAACGCCACCGACACCTTTTTCACGGGCGCCGGAACGACCGTCTCACCTTCGGTCTTGTCCGTCGTACATCCCGTCAGCGTCAGCTTGAACGGCGTCCGGCCTGCGGTCGCGCCGGCTTGCGTAAGCTGGTTGGACGACGCCTTCGGCAGCGTGACCGTCAGATTGTTCGTACCGCCGTTGATCTTGCAGGTCGACGCGACCACGGAACCCGTGAAGTTGATCGTACCGTCCGATGCGTGCGCGGCATTCATGGCCGCAAACGAAAGACCCGCGAGCGACAGCAACATCGTGATTTTTTTCATATCTGATTTAATTCTCATGTGACAAGTTAATGCCGTAAATTGAAATTCCGGCCATAAAGGAAAACCGATTCGGCAACCTTTGAAATATCCTCTTAAATTTATCTCTCGCATTCCCCCAATAAAATTCAGACAAAACTTCCCCCGCCCGGCCATTCGGTCGGGTCCGATTAATTCCCTTCAATCCCGCTAACAGTCGAAGCGACTCGCGCTCGATTCGTCGATCAGGTCAAGACAGGTCGCGCAGCGGATCAGCTCGATGTCGCTCTTCACCCCGAGTTTTTTCATCGCGCTCGTCTTCTGCGCGCTGATGGTCTGCTTCCCGCGCTTCAGGCGCTCGGCGATCTTGATAACGGACAGCCCGGACAGGTAGAGCCGGATCACCTCGATCTCGCGCGGGGACAGCTTCGCCGCCCGCCGGTTGCCGCTCACGTCTGCCGCTTCGAGCGACCGCGAAATCAGCGGCGACAGGTAGTTACCGCCCCCGTAGCACACGTGAATCGCGGTAACGATGTGACCAATGTCGTCGAACTTGCTGACAACGCTAGCGACGCTCCGGTCCAGGATCGAGCTGATGATCACTGGATTCTCGTGCGTCACCAGCGTGACGATGCCGATCTTCGGATAGGTGCGCCGCAGATAACCAAGCAGCGCCAACCCTTCCATCTGCCCGTTGCCGCGCATTGCGTAATCGACCACCACGACATCGCATCCCGCATGCGTAAGCGACGTGATCAATTCATCCGCGCTCCTGCACACGTAAATCAGATCGATTGCGTTGGCGTTGCCCGCGATATGCTCCATGCCCGCAAGCGACAATGGCCGGTCACTTGCAAATGCCGTCCTGATGCTGAACCGTCCCATTTGAAATTCCTGCCGATCATAAAAATGCCGTCATTCGCCTTCGACACCCAGTATTTAAATACTCGATACCATCAAGCTAGATTCCATGATTGATATTTTAAAAATTGCTTACAGAAATGAATATGAGACCAATGCCTGATCTAGAACCCCGCCATTAGGATTAGTCTTATATTTGACAAAATGTGACACTTGGACGGATGAGCGATCACGCCGGCCCCGGTTCGGCTCACGGCTTGGTACGCCGGGTCGTCCCGAGTATCCTTCGATCATGCGCGTAGCCAGCGACACGCGCCTTCCTTCTACACACGCGTACATCACCACCCATGGATTTCGACGTCATCGTTCTAGGCGCAGGCATCGTCGGCGTCTCCGCAGCACTGCACCTGCAGGATCGCGGCCGCAAGGTCGCCCTCGTCGATCGCGGCGCACCCGGCGAAGGCACGAGCTTCGGCAACGCGGGGCTGATCGAGCGCTCGTCGGTCGAACCGTATCCGTTCCCGCGCAGCCCGTTCACGCTGATGCGCTATGCGCTGAACCGCTCGACCGATCTCTACTGGCACAGCGCGTCGCTGCCCGCATTCGCGCCATGGCTTGCACGTTTCTGGTGGGAATCGGCGCCGCTGCGTCACGCGGCAGCGTCGCGCGACATGCTGCCGCTGATCGAGCGCTGCATCGTCGAGCACGACGCGCTGATCTCGCGGGCCGGCGCCGGCGAGCTCATCCGCGCAAACGGCTGGCTGGAAGCGTTCCGCACGCCGGCCGCATTCGAACGCGGCGTGGCCGACGCCGGACTCACCGCGCGCCGCCACGGGCTCGGCATCACGCCGCTCGATGCCGCCGCGCTGCGCGTGCACGAACCGAGCCTCGCGCCCGGCTTCTGTGGCGCGCTGCACTGGCTCGATCCGAAAAGTGTCGTCGACCCGTCAGCGCTCGTCAAAGCGTACGCGCAACTCTTCGTGCAAGGCGGCGGCACGCTGCTGACGGGCGACGCCGCAAGCCTCGAAGCGCGGTCGCCGGGCTGGCAGGTCAGGACGCAGGACGGCATGGCCGCCGCGCCGGCCGTGGTCGTCGCGCTCGGGCCGTGGTCCGACACGGTGTTCGGCAAGTTCGGCTACAAGATCCCGCTACGCGAGAAGCGCGGCTATCACATGCACTACGCGCCGTCCGCGCGCGGCGTGCCGTCGGCGCCGATCGTCGATCGCGAATACGGTTACGTGATCGCCCCGATGAAGCGCGGGCTGCGGCTGACGACCGGTGTCGAAATCGCCCGCCGCGGCGTGCCGCCCACCGGCGTGCAGCTCGAACGCGCGGAACGCGTCGCGCGGCCGGTGTTCGGTTTCGGCGAGCGGCTCGACCCGCAACCGTGGCTCGGCTTCCGGCCGTGCACGCCCGACATGCGCCCGGTGATCGGCCCCGCACCCGCGCATCGCGGGCTGTGGTTCGCGTTCGGGCACAACCATCACGGGCTGACACTCGGCCCCGTCACGGGCCGCCTGCTGGCCGAGATGATGACGGGCGAAGCGCCCTTCACCGATCCGGCGCCGTATCGCGCGGATCGCTTCTGACCAGACAACAGGCACCGCATCAACGCGCGCTCAGTCGAGCGCGCGGCCGAAGATGCGGATCACTTCGTCGAGATGTTCGGCCATCGCGCGGCGCGCGGCGTCCGGGTCGCGTGCGCGGATCGCGTCGAGGATCGCGCGATGTTCCTGTTCCGACCGGTGCGGCATGTCGTTCGGCATGTACAGCGACTGCAGCCGCTGGAACATCAGGTCGTACTTGTGCGCGAGCAGCTGCTTGATCATCAGCGCATACGCGGCGTTGTCGCTCGCTTCCGCGATGCGGATATGAAACAGCCGGTCGCCCGGATGCGTGAGCGAGCCGCTGCGGTTGTCTTCCTGGTTGCGCAGGAACGCCTCGTGGATCCCTTCGATCTGCTCGTCCGAGCCGTGCTTCGCAGCCAGCGACGCGGCTTCCGGCTCGATCAGCCGGCGCGCCTGCAACAGCGCGAACGGCGGGATTTCGGTATCGAGGTCGAGTGCGATGCCGAGCTCGGGATCGATCTCGATGATCGTGAACGGCGCCGCCTTCTCCGCAAGGACAGGCGCGGGTTCGGGTGCGGCGGCCGTTTCGGGGTGGCGCACCTTCACGCCGTCGCCGACGCGCACGCTCACGAGGCCGCTCACTTCGAGCGCGATCAGCGCCTCGCGCACCGACGTGCGCGACACGCCGAACTGTTCGGCCAGTTCGCGCTCGGGCGGCAGATAGCTGCCCGGCGGAAAATCGCCGGACTCGATCATCGCACTGAGCTTGTCGGCGATCTGCTGGTAGAGACGGCGGTTCTGAATCGGCTGGATGGACATACGTTGATGCAGGTGATCGGTTTCGTTCCGGACGGTCTGACGAATCGAACAGACCGTTCGCGCCTATTTTATATGCCGCGCTTCACCGCGCCCGGCGGCACCGCGTAGCAACGCGCGGCGGTACCGCCCCACAGCGCGTGGCGCTCGGCCGCCGACAGCCGCGACTCGGCCCAGCGCTCGACGATCGACGCGACTTCGTCATACGACGCGGCCAGCAGGCACACGGGCCAGTCCGACCCGAACATCAGCCGCTGCGGGCCAAACGCGTCGAGCGCCGCGTCGAGACACTGCTCGATATGTCGGACGTCCTTCCCGCGCAGGCCGCGCCGCCAGTCGGCCTCGGTCACGAGCCCCGACAGCTTGCACGCGACATGCGGCAGCGCGCCCAGCTCGCGCAACGCGGCACGCCAGCGCGCGAGTGCGGTGTCGTCGCGCTCGAAATCGGCAAGCGCGGGCTTGCCGACATGATCGAGCACGAGCCAGTGCGCGTCGTGCCGCGCGCAGAAGGCCTGCACGTCCGGCAACTGGCGCTCGAACACGAGCACGTCGTACACGTAGCCGTGCGCCTGCAGCCACGCGACGCCGCGGTTGAAGCCCGGCTCCGCGACGAACGCGCCAACATCGGCTTCGTCCTGCACCTGGTGGCGGAAGCCGCGCAGCTTCGGGCTGCGCCATTCGGCGATACGATCCGCGAGCTGCGGTGCCGCGAGATCCTCCCAGCCGACCACCGCCGCGATACGCGCATCGTCGCGTGCGAGTTCGAGCAGGAATGCCGTCTCGTCGCGCCCGGCGCGCGCCTGCACCGCGATCGACGCGCCGAGCGCCTGCGCATGCATCAGCGGCCACAGCGCGTCGGGCAGGTAGTCGCGTGCGAGCACCCCCATCCCGGCGCCGATCCACGGGTAATCGGCGGCGCGATAGCGCCAGAAGTGCTGATGCGAATCGATGCGCACTGCGCCCATGATGCCCTCGTGTCCGGTCGCGACGGCGGCGGCGGCGCGCGCCACCGCCGCTCGACGCAACGTTCAGTCGTACAACACCGCCGCGATCTTCGGATCGTCGATATTGGTCTTGTCGTACCAGTAGAAACCGGTATCGATGACCTTCGGCAGCTTCTCGCCCTTGATCGCCTTCACGGCCGCCTCGACCGTCTTGTAGCCGATCCCGATCGGGTTCTGCGTGATCGCGCCGGCCATCAGCCCGCTGCGGATCGCATCCTTCTGCTGCTTGCCGGAATCGTACCCGACGATCACGACCTTGCGCTTCATCTCGCGCACGCCGTTGACCACGCCGATCGCCGAGCCTTCATTGGTGCCGAACAGCCCCTTGAGCTTCGGATACGCCTGCAGGATCGACTTCGTCACCTCGGTCGACTTCAGCTGGTCGCCTTCACCGTATTGCACGGTCACGATCTGCACCTTCGGATGCGCCGCTTTCATCCGTTCGAGAAAACCGTCGCGGCGGTCGATCCCGGTGCGGCTCGTCTGGTCGTGCGCGACCACGGCCACCTCGCCTTCGTCGCCGATCAGCGCGGCGAGCTTGTCGGCGGCAAGCGACGCGGCGGCCTTGTTGTTGGTCGCGGCCGTCGTCACCGGGATGTCGCTGTCCACGCCCGAGTCGAACGCGATCACCGGGATCTTCTCGGCCTGCGCCTTTTTCAGGAGCGGCAGCGCAGCCTTGCTGTCGAGCGCCGCGAAGCCGAGCGCGGCCGGCTTCTTCGCGATCGCGGCCGACAGCATGTCGATCTGCTTGTCGACCATCGCCTCGGTTTCGGGGCCTTCGAACGTCACCTTCACCTTGTAGTCCTTCGCGGCCTGCATCGCGCCCGCTTTCACGGCCTGCCAGAACTGATGCTGGAAGCCCTTCGAGATTAGCGGGATGTAGGTTTCCTGCGCGTGCGCGCCGGCCGTGACGCCGACGGCGAACGTCAGCCCGACGATCGCGTTCAACACCTTGCTCCTGATCACTTCGCGTCTCCTTTTTTCGTATCGACTGGAACGACTGGAACACCGGCCGGAACCGGCTTTGAAGCGCATGCCTGCGCGGGTGCGTGTATCAGCGGCGGCGCCGGCGCAGGATATCGACGTAGACGGCCAGAATGATGATCACGCCCGTCACGACCGTCTGCCACTCCTGCGCGACCGACATGATGCGCAGGCCGTTCGTCAGCACGCTCATGATGAACGCGCCGATGATCGTGCCGACGATGCTGCCTGCGCCGCCCGACAGCGACGTGCCACCGATCACGACGGCCGCGATCGCATCGAGCTCGTAGCCCTGCCCGAGCGCGGGCTGCGCGGAATTCAGCCGCGACGCGATCAGGAGCCCGGCGATCCCGCACACTGCGCCGCTGAACGTGTAGACCGCGATCTTCCACGCATCGACGTTCACGCCCGACAGCCGCAGCGCTTCCTCGTTGCTGCCGAGCGCGAACGTGTAGCGGCCGAAGATCGTGCGGTTCAGCACGATCGACGCGCCGATCGCGACGAGGAACAGGATCAGCACCGCGTTCGGAATCGGCAGCGCGGGAATCAGGTTGCCGATCAGCGAATCCTGCGCGATCGACGTGAAGCCCGGCGTGTCGTTGAAGTAGATCGGCCGCGTGCCCGAGATCACGAGCGACAGCCCCTTGAGCAGCATCATCATGCCGAGCGTCGCGATGAACGGCGGCACCTTCATCTTCGCGATCACGAAGCCCGACACGCTGCCCGACAGCGCGCCGAAGCACAGCGCGGCCAGGATCCCGAGCGGCAGCGGCATGCCCCACTTCGTCAGCACGACGCCAGCCATCACCGCGCAGAACGTCATCAGCGTGCCGACCGACAGGTCGATGCCCGACGTGATGATCACGTAGGTACAGGCGACGGCCAGCACGCCATTCACCGCGGTGGCCTGCAGGATCGCGACGAGGTTGTCGACTTCGAGGAAGTTCGGCGACGCGAAGCTGAAGAACACGATCAGCAGTACGAGGCTCGCGAACGCGAGCAGCTTCTGGCGCGCGGCCGGGTTGAAGAAGCGCGACTTCAGGCTCGATGCACCGGCCGGCGTGTCGCCGGAAGCAAGGGGCGGGACGGGATGCGTATCGTTGGACATGATCGTAGGGGCTGAATCAGGACAATACGGTCGACTCGCGCTGCGTCGCGAGCTGCATGATCTTTTCCTGCGTGGCGTCGGCCGCGCGCAATTCGCCGGTCACGCGGCCTTCGCACATCACGAGAATCCGGTGGCTCATGCGTAGCACTTCCGGCAACTCCGACGAGATCATCACGATCGCCTTGCCGTCGGCGGCGAGCGCGTCGAGCAGCTTGTAGATCTCGCTTTTCGCGCCGACGTCGATGCCGCGCGTCGGCTCGTCGAAGAACAGGATGTCGCAGTCGCGCAGCAGCCACTTCGCGATCACGATCTTCTGCTGGTTGCCGCCCGACAGCAGCCGCGCCGGCTGCGCGACCGACGGCGTGCGGATCGCGAGCTGCCGCACGTACGACTGCGCGGTGTCGCGCAGCGCGCGCGCATCGAGAAACACGCCGCGGCGCACGAAGCGGCGCAGGCTCGACAGCGCGATGTTGTTCTGCACGTCCATCCCGACCGCGAGCCCGAAGTGCTTGCGATCTTCGGACAGGTAGCCGATGCCGTGCTTCACCGCATCGGCCGGCGTGCGGATCGTCACGGTCTTGCCGTGCACGCGGATCTCGCCCGCGTCGACCGGATCCGCGCCGAACACCGCGCGCGCGACCTCGGTGCGGCCTGCGCCCATCAGCCCCGCGAAGCCGAGGATCTCGCCGCGCCGCAGCGTGAAGCCGACATCGCGGATCGCGCGGCCGCGCGACAGCCCGCGCACTTCGAGCGCGACGTCGTTCGCGGACGTATCGGGCGGCGTGCGGGATTCGGTGGCGAGCTGGCGGCCGACCATCATCGCGATGATCGCGTCCATCGACGTGTCCGCCATCGGCACGGTCGCGACGTACTTGCCGTCGCGCATCACGGTCACACGATCGGCGATCTGGCGCAGCTCGTCCATCTTGTGCGAGATGTAGACGATGCCGACACCGTGTGCACGCAGGTCGCCGATGATGCGGAACAGCTCGGCGATCTCCGCGTTGTTGAGCGCGGCGGTCGGCTCGTCCATGATCAGCACGCGCGAGTCGAACGACAGCGCCTTCGCGATCTCGACCATCTGCTGCTTCGCCACCGTGAGCCGGCCGACCGGCGTGCGCGGGTCGAGATCGAGCCGCATCCGCGCGAAGATCGCGGCCGCGTCGCGGTTGAGTGCCGCTTCGTCGACGAACACGCCGAAGCGGCCGCGCGGCTCGCGGCCGATGAAGATGTTCTGCGCGACGCTCAGGTGGTTCATCAGGTTCAGTTCCTGATGGATGATGCCGATCCCGAGCGCCTGCGCGGCGCGCGGATCGGCGATCTCCACCGCGCGGCCGTCCATCCGGATCTCGCCTTCGTCGCGCGGGTAGACGCCCGCCAGGATCTTCATCAGCGTCGACTTGCCCGCGCCGTTCTCACCCATCAGCGCATGCACTTCGCCGGCACGCAGGTCGAAACGGCAGTCGTCGAGCGCCTGCACGCCCGGGAAGCGCTTGCCGATGCCGGTCAGCACAATCAGCGGCGGCGTATTCGGGTTCAGGTCGGGTTGCATGGATCGCCGCCCTTAGCCGATCGCGCGGTCGAGATGCGTATAGCCGCCGTCGACGAACAGCCACTGGCCCGTCGTGTGCGAGGCGCGTTCGGACAGCAGGAACACGGCCGTATCGGCAATTTCCTCGGCCGTCGTGAAGCGCTTGCCGAGCGGCACCTTGCCTGCGATGGTGGCGAGCTTCGCGTCGGGATCGTCGAAGCCGGCGAGCCAGTTCCGGTACAGCGGCGTCATCACCTCGGCCGGGATCACCGCGTTCACGCGCACGCCGTCGTCGCGCAGCGCGACCGCCCATTCGCGCGTCAACGCGAGCTGCGCGCCCTTCGATGCGCAATAGCCGCTCGTGTTGCCCTGCCCGGTCACGGCTGTCTTCGACGAAAGGTTGACGATCGCGCCGCGCGCCGCCTTCAGGTGCGGCACGCAGTAGTGCGCCATCACGTAGTAGTGGATCAGGTTGCGTTCGAGCGACGCGACGAACGCATCGCGACCGGCATCGAGCCCGATGCTGTCGTTGACGCCCGCGTTGTTGACCAGGCCGTCGAGGCGGCCGAAACGCGCGATCGCTTCCGCAACCGCGTCGCGGCACTGCGCATCGTCCTGCAATTCGACCGAGAGGCACGCGGCCTGCGGTTGCTTCTGCACGAGTGCACGCCAGAACGCATCGTCGGGCGCTTGGCGCGCGAACACCACCGGAATCGCGCCTTCGTCGGCCAGCCGCATCGAGATCGCGGCGCCGATACCCGACGCGCCGCCGGTCACGATCACGACCTTGTGTTGCAGATTCAAATCCACGTCGCGTCTCCGTCGTTCATGTTGTCGGCGCGCATGACGCGCGCCGCGTGCGGCCGTACTTCAGCCGCGGAACCGGTATTGCTCCAGCGATTCGGGCTTCATCTCGATCGAGAAACCGGGCGCCGTCGGCGGCATGTACGCCGCGCCGCGCACCACGCACGGCTCGACGAAATGCTCGTGCAGATGATCGACGTACTCGGTCACGCGCCCTTCCTTCGTGCCGGAAATGCACACGTAGTCGATCATCGACAGATGCTGCACGTACTCGCACAACCCGACGCCGCCTGCATGCGGGCACACGGGCAGCCCGTACTTCGCGGCCATCAGCATCACCGCGAGAATCTCGTTCACGCCGCCGAGCCGGCATGCATCGATCTGCACCACGTCGATCGCGCCGCGCGCGATGAACTGC
This sequence comes from Burkholderia sp. AU30198, assembly GCF_020419825.1. Taxonomy (NCBI): domain Bacteria; kingdom Pseudomonadati; phylum Pseudomonadota; class Betaproteobacteria; order Burkholderiales; family Burkholderiaceae; genus Burkholderia; species Burkholderia sp. AU30198. Next base: position 580,485 of record NZ_JAIZSA010000002.1, read on the forward strand.
TTGAACAGCACGCGGTTCTGGCACATCTCGCCGGTCGCGACCTGCACCGGCGCGATCGCGTCGCGAATCTTGCGATGCCCTTCGACGTCGTCGGGGCTGGTCGGCTCCTCGATGAACCACGGCCGCGCGAACGCCAGCTCGCGCACCCAGTCGATCGCTTCGTCGACTTCCCACACCTGGTTCGCGTCGATCATCAGCTGGCGGTCCGGGCCGATCACCTCGCGCGCGATCGTCACGCGGCGAATGTCGTCTTCCAGGTTCGCGCCGACCTTCAGCTTCACGTACTCGAACCCGGCTTCGACGGCTTCGCGGCACAGCCGCCGCAGCTTGTCGTCGCTGTAGCCGAGCCAGCCGGCCGACGTCGTGTAGCACGGGTAGCCGTCGCGCTCGAGCAGCGCGATCCGTTCGGCCTTGCCCGGCGCCTGCCGGCGCAGCAGGTCGAGCGCTTCGTCCGGCGTCAGGCAGTCGGTCAGGTAGCGGAAGTCGATCGCGCGCACCAGTTCCTCGGGGCGCATGTCGGCCACGAGCCGCCACAGCGGCTTGCGTTCGGCTTTCGCCCACAGATCCCACACCGCGTTGACGACAGCACCCGTCGCCAGATGGATCGCGCCCTTGTCGGGGCCGATCCAGCGCAACTGGCTGTCCGACGTGACGTGGCGCCAGAAGCGGCCCATGTCCGCGCGGATCCAGTCGAGGTCGAGGCCGACGACGAGGTGACGCATCGCGTCGATCGCCGCGCAGCAGATCTCGTTGCCGCGCCCGATGGTGAACGTGAGCCCGTGACCTTCGAGCCCGTCACGGTCGGTTTCGAGCACGACGTAGGCCGCCGAATAATCGGGGTCCGGATTCATCGCATCGGAGCCGTCGAGCTGGCGCGAGGTCGGGAAGCGCACGTCGAGGACGCGCATCGATCGAATGATAGGCATGGCGAACCGTCCGTTAAAGGAAATCAGGCCTGCACGGTGCGCTGGCGTTGCTCGCCGAGCCCGTCGATGCCGAGCGTGATCACCTGTCCGGCGCGCAGATAGACGGGCGGCTTCTGCCCGAGGCCGACGCCCGGCGGCGTGCCGGTCGAGATCACGTCGCCCGGCTGCAGGCTCATGAAGCGGCTCAGGTAGCTGATCAGGTGCGGCACGCGGAACACCATCGTCGCGGTCGTGCCGTTCTGGTAGCGATGGCCGTCCACGTCGAGCCACAGCCGCAGCCCATGCGGATCGGGCACGTCGTCGGCCGTCACGAGCCACGGGCCGAGCGGCCCGAACGTGTCGTTGCCCTTGCCCTTGTCCCACGTGCCGCCGCGTTCGAGCTGGAATTCGCGCTCCGACACGTCGTTCACGACGCAATAGCCGGCGACGTGCGACAGCGCGTCGGCTTCCGCGATATAGCGGCCGCCCTGGCCGATCACGACGCCGAGCTCGACTTCCCAGTCGGTCTTCTCCGAGCCGCGCGGAATCTCGACGTCGTCGTTCGGCCCCGAGATCGCACTCGTCCACTTGCCGAACACGACGGGCTCCTTCGGTACGTCCATCCCCGATTCGGCCGCGTGGTCGGAATAGTTGAGCCCGATGCAGATGAACTTGCCGACCCGGCCGACACACGCGCCGAGCCGCGGCGTGCCTTCGACCCGTGGCAGCGACGACGGCGGAATGTCGCGCAGCCGCGCGAGCGAGGCCGGCAACAGCGCGTCGCCGGCAATGTCGTCGATCACGCCGGACAGGTCGCGGATCTGGCCCTGCGCATCGAGCAGGCCCGGCTTTTCATGGTGTTTGTCGCCAAATCTGAGCAGTTTCATGTCGTCTTGAGCGGAACCGGAAAGTGAAAGGAAGGCCTGGTCAGTTTGACCAGCCGCCGTCGATCAGGTGAATCGCGCCGGTCGTGAACGACGCTTCGTCGGACGCGAGGTACAACGCGAGCGCGGCCACTTCTTCCGCGCTGCCGATGCGGCCGATCGGCTGGCGCGCGACGAACGCCTGGCGCACCTCGTCGGTCGACACGTGGCGCGTGCGCGCCTGGTCGGCGATCCGCTGCTCCAGCGACGGCGATTCGATCGTGCCCGGGCAGATCGCATTGCAGCGGATGCCCCGCTCGACGAAATCGGCGGCGACCGCCTTGGTCAGCCCGATCACGGCCGCCTTGGTCGTGCCGTACACGAAGCGGTTCGGCACGCCCTTCACGCTCGACGCGGCCGATGCCATGTTGACGATCGACGCGCCGCCGGCTTCGAGCATCGCGGGCAGCAGCGCGCGGATCAGCCGGTACATCGACGTGACGTTCAGGTTCAGCGAGAACGCCCATGCGTCGTCGTCGCAGTCGAGGATCGAGCCGTGGTGCACGAAGCCCGCGCAGTTGAACAGCACGTCGAACGCGCGTTCGCTCGCCGCAAGCGCCGCGACGTCCTGCGCATCGGTCACATCGAGCCGCCGCGTGGTCAGCCGGCCGCCCGCGCGTTCGGCGTCGGCCTCGAGCCGCACGAGCGCGGCTTCGTTGATGTCGGTCGCCAGCACGTTGGCGCCCTCGCTCGCGAACCGCAGCGCGGTCGCGCGGCCGATGCCCTGCCCGGCCGCCGTCACCAGCGCGCGTTTGCCCTGCAATCTCATGAGCAACTCCCCCGAAAAAGCCGGCCAGCCGTCGGCCGATTGGCACAAAGGACTAAAGGTCCAACCAATCATAGGAAGTGATTTCGCGTTTGTCACGGAATCGGGATTCAGTATTTACCCGGGCGGGGAAATCGGGCGGTTGAGCAGAGATTCGGCGTTCGACGGTGCCCGGGAGCGCGTCCAGGGATTCGTACAATCCCAATACCGGCGGGCTTCCTGGCCGGTTGACAGCACACGCCCGGCGCGGCAGCCCGCCAAACTGACAAAAAAGTCATGTTCTCGTCAGGGTCTCAACGGGGTGCGCACGCCATCATGACGTACCGGACTGCGCTTCCGGTCCATCGCCACCCCGCCCGCGTTCGATCCCTGCGGGCACCTCCGTCCCCCGGCGATGGGCTCCGTGACTGGGCGAGCAGACACGGCGCGCAGGCCGATTTTCCGCCCCGGACTTCGTGTCCGGGGCGTTTTTGTCTGTGGTTTCCAAAGAAAATAAGCGTGGATTGTTTCTAAATCGGCAAAAGGTAATTTGAGCCAGACAGGATGTTTTTTCCGGTCACAGACGCTTACATTTAGCGCACCACTCATGGAAACCGCTACGGATTCGCCATCGGGTAGTGACATCCACTGCCACGGCCGAACCGCACGAGCTTTAGGAAACGGCAAAATGAAGGCCTCCAAATCCCTGCCTGCGCTCGATCCCGCCGACGTCCACGTCGAAATCCTCGAACGTTCCGATACGCTGCTCGTCGTCCGCTGGGTCGAACCCGGCCGCTGTCACTACGGTGAACAGCGCTGGCGCCGCCGCTTCGCGCAACGCACCGGCACCTGCGCGCTGTCGCGCCAGGTGATCCACCGCGGCGACGAAGTGTTCCGCCCGGCCGAACGCCCGGCACCCGCGAACGCGGCCGCGATGATCTCCGCCGCCGAAGTGCTCGCGCTGGCCGGCGGCAGGTAAATCCTGCCGGCCGCGCGTCAGCGCACGCGGCACCACACGATGCGCCGGCCCTAGAAGCACCGGTCTAATTCCCCCGCTTGTCTGCCACGCCCGCGCACACTATCGTTACACCACTCAATGTAACGATTACGCGCCGCGGCCGCCCGGTCGCGCCGATGGAGGCAGACATGCATGCATGGAGCGCGCGCCACGTCCCGGCGCAAGGCGGCAAGGTTGCGGTCGTGACCGGCGCCAACAGCGGGCTCGGCTGGCAACTCGCGGAAACGCTGGCCGCGAAAGGCGCGACGGTCGTGATGGGCTGCCGCGACGCCGGCCGCGCCGCGCAGGCGGCCGACGCGATCCACCGGCTCCATCCCGATGCCCGCGTCGAAGTCGACGCGCTCGACCTCGCCGATCTCGCGTCGATCGCACGCTTCGCGGCAGACGTGGCCGAACGCCATGGCCGCGTCGACATCCTCTGCAACAACGCCGGCGTGATGTTCCTGCCGCGGCGTCAGACGCACGACGGCTTCGAGATGCAGTTCGGCACCAACCACCTCGGCCATTTCGCGCTGACCGGCCATCTGTTGCCCGCGCTGCGCGCCGCGCGCCGGGCGCGCGTCGTGACGATGTCGAGCGGCTTCAACCGCGGCGGCCGGATCCGCGTCGACGACCTGCGCGCCGAGCACCGCTACAACCGTTATCTCGCCTATTGCGACAGCAAGCTCGCGAACCTCGTGTTCGCGATCGAACTGCAGCGCCGGTTCGAGCGCGCGGCATTCGCCGGGATCAGCGTGGCCGCGCACCCCGGCTATGCGGCGACCAACCTGCAGTTCGCGGGCCCGGCGATGGACAGCTCACCGGCGCGCGCCGCACTGATGCGCGCCGCGAACCGTTATCTCGCCCAGCCGGCCGACCAGGGTGCGCTGCCCGCGATTCATGCGGCAACCGCGCCCGATCTCGCGGGCGGCGCGTATCTCGGGCCGTCCGGCTGGTTCGAGTCGCGTGGGCTGCCGGCGCCCGCGAGCGTGCCGCGTGCGGCGCGCGACGTGGCCTCGGCGGCGTTGCTGTGGGAAGCCTCGGAAGCCGCGACAGGCGTGCGTTTCCTCAGTTCGGGCGCGCCGGCCGGACGCTCACCGGGACGACCTTTCGACACGACAGCCGAGGCGCGCTGAAACACGCATCGTCCCCCGTCATAATCGTCACACTTATTACGCCAACCGAAAAGAAAGCCAGTTGAAAGCCTGATTTGACGCGCCACTGTTACCACCCAGGAAACAATCTATCGTCAAAATCAGCGTTTACCCTGAACCCTCCGATGACTAACATTTGATCAATCGCTTAAGACATGGTGTCGCGAGCGAACTCAATAAAACACCGGAGGTCATCATGAAATCGCTCGTTTCCGCAGTCGTTGCCGCTGCCGCCCTGTCCGCTTCGTTTGGCGCATTCGCCCAAAGCACCGTGACCCGCGCTCAAGTGCGCAACGAACTGGTTCAGCTCGAAAAGGCCGGCTACAAGCCGGGCCTGGCAAGCCCGTACTACCCGAACGACATCCAGAGCGCCGAAGCGCGTGTTCATGGTGCCGACACCAGCGGCTACGGCGCACAACCGGCTCCGGCCGTCCACTCGGGCGCCCCGGCTGCAACGTCGTCGAACGCTCGCGACTCGATCTTCTTCGGCCAGTAAGCCGATGCGCCCTCGGCGGGCGCCGCGCGTCGCGCGATGAAGAAATACCCGGACGAGCCCCCTTGCGGGGCTCGTCTTTTTTATGAAACGCATACCTCCGCCGCCCGGCAACGGGTGGCTTCGCCCGGGCGCCTGGCGTCCGGGCGCTTTTTCATTTGCGAGGGATGCGTGCGAGCACGATGAAGCCGCGCACGCCCGTCAGCGCGGCCCGGCCGCGGCAGGCGCCGAACGCGACAGCACGCGCCACCGCGACAGCAGCTCATCACGATCGACGTAGCAGCCCTGCAGGTGCCGGCGGCCGGTAGACGGATCGAACTCGGTGCGCGCATGCATCACGCGCCGGTTGTCGAACGCCCACATGTCGCCCGCCCGCAGCCGGCGCTGCACGCGAAAGCGCGGCTCGCGCGCGAGCGCGAGGAACCGCCGATACGCACGATAGACGGCCGCGACCGAGCCGGCCGGCGCATCGAGCGGCCCGCGCAGGAAGTTCGCGACGCGCACCTCGGTGACGTTGCCGCGCGCGTCGAGCCCGATCACCGGCGCCGAGCAGCGGTAGTCGCTGTTCGCACTCTTGTTCCAGAACTCGAACGGCGTCGACGCGAGCTGTTCAAAATCGGCCGGATGCTCGCGCCGCAGCGCATCCGCCAGCGCGAAGCCGTCGAGGAAGACGCTGTCGCCGCCGGTCGCGTCGTTCGCGAGGCAATGCAGGAATTGCACGCCCGGCTGCAATTCGCGGGTCGGCAGATCGGTATGCGGCGGCAGGTTCAGCGACGTATACGCATTGCTGTCCGGACGCGGCTTCGATTCGACGTCGAACAGCACGCCGAAATTGCTCTCGCGGATCAGGCCGATGCGGCGCGCGATCTCGTCGACGCGGCCGCGCTCGGCCGGCACGCCTTCGACGAGCGTCAGCCCCGTGCGTTGCAACGCGGCGAGCCACGCGAGCAACGCGCGGTCGTCCTCCATCACGTCGCGCCACGCGAACACGCCGATGGCCGTCGCATCGTCGCCGGCCCACACGTGCCGCCCGTGCGCGGCCTGGCGCTCCGCGCGCGACGCGTCGTCATACGCATGCGCGCGCAACCAGCCCGGCGACCATGCGCTGCGATGCCCGTCGTTCCACTCGACATGCAGCGCGCCGTCGGTTTCGACGTGCACCGTGAGCGCGGCGAGATCCTCGCGCGCGTCGGCGATCTCGAACACCTGTTCACGTGTGACGGCATGCACGCACGCGGAACACGCGCAGTTGTCGCGCAGCCAGTCGAAATGAAATGGCGATCGTCGCGTGTCGCTCCACTCGACGTCCACCGCGCCATCGGCGATCGTCGCCGCCGCAATGGCCGCGTCGGCCGAAAACGTCCGCCAGTCCTCGATACGGTGTTGCGCTGCCTGCATCGTTGCCTCCCGGAAACGCCCGCTACGCGTGTGGTGCGAGCAGAAACCTGCCGACTGTCCGGTGCATCCGCGCCGCCTGCGGGCTCGTTCCGAGCGCGCGCCAGCAGCCGTGCACCAGCCCCTCTCCCATCCAGTAGTGCGCGGCGCCGCCGGCCGCGCGAATCCGTTCGACGTACACGCGCGCGTCGTCGCGCAGCGGATCGTGTTCCGCGCCGATCGCGAGCACGGGCGGCAAGCCGTCGAAACACGCCGCCGCGAGCGGTACCGATGCGCGCAACAGCGGGTTGCCGTCCCCCAGCGCATCGAGCAAGCCACCTTCCCAGTACAGCGCGCGATAGCGATGGACGTCGTCGAGCGTCAGCATCGGTGCGTGCGCTTCCGTTTCGCGCGCGGGCGATTGCGGTTCGAACCCGAGCATCGGATAGACGAGCGCGATACCGTCGACACCGCCTTCACCCGCATCGCGCAACGCAGTGGCCACGGCCGCCGCGAGCATGCCGCCCGCGCTGTCGCCCGCGAGCGTCAGCGGCTGCACGCACGGCCCGAACGGCCAGCGCGCATCGCGCGCCGCGCGCGTGACATCCAGGCAATCTTCAAGTGCAGCCGGCGCGCGATGCTCGGGCGCCAGCCGGTAGTCGACCGCGATCACGTCGAGCCCCGTATCGGCCGCCAGTTGCGCGGTGATCAGCGCATGACTGTCGAGCGAGCCGACCACGTAGCCGCCACCATGAAAGAACAGCACCGTGCCGCGCGGCGTGCCGTGCGCGGACGTGTAGCGCCGCAGCGCGATCGCGCGGCCGTCGGGCGCATGCCAGACGGCGTCCTGCTGCACGATCCCGGGCGGCAGCGCGGCCGGAGTCCATTCCGCCGCGAAGCGGTCGTAGAGACGGCGCTGCTCGCTGGCCGAGCGTGCCGCCGCGTCGGCCGGATACCACGCGTCGACGGCTGCAACGAACGTCGCGATTTCCGGTTCGAGCATCGGGTGCGCTCCGCGGTCGAGGGTTCGCGCCGGCTAGCGGCGCGGCGGCAGCCCGATCACGCGCCCCGCATACGCGGGTGCCGCGCAATCGCGCTGCAACGCATGCAGCTCGGCCACACGTACGGCCACGTCGTCGTCGAACGGCGCCGACTTCGTGCCGTCGCGCGTATCGACGTGCAGCAGCATCTGCTCGCTCGCCGATACCGCGTCGTCGTGCCCGGCCGCGAACAGTTCGAGATACAGGTGCAGCCGCTTCGCATCGTGCGCGAGCACGCGCGCATCGACGCGTACCTGCGTGCCCTCCCTGATCTCGTGCAGGTAGTTCACATGCGCTTCGAGCGTGTAGACCGAGCGGCCCCGCTCGCGACGCGCGGTGTCATCGAGGCCGATGCGATCCAGCAGCGCATCGGTCGCGAAGCTGAAGATCAGCAGGTAGAACGCATCGCGCAGGTGGCCGTTGTAGTCGACCCATTCGGGCCGCACGACGTCACGGTATATCGTCAGCGGGGTATCGCCGGTCATCGTCTCTCGTCCTTAGTCTTCGAATCGCATTCCGTGCCGCGCCTTCACCGCGGCGATCGACTTCAGCACCTCGGTGATGCACTCGTCGCGATAACGCTCGAGCTCCTTGATGCTGCGCGTGCCCTGCTGCTCGGTCGTACCTTCGACGACGCTGTCGATCAATGCATCGGTGAGCGTGGGCGCGACCAGCTTCGTCCACGGCAGTTCGAGCGCGGGGCCGAACTGCTGCATGAAGTGTCGCATGCCCGCGTCGCCGCCGGCGAGCGTGTAGGTCAGGAACGTGCCCATGAACGACCAGCGGATGCCCGCGCCGAAGCGGATCGCATCGTCGATCTCGCCGGTCGTCGCGACGCCTTCGTTGACGAGATGCAGCGCCTCGCGCCACAACGCTTCGAGCAGGCGATCGGCGATGAAGCCCGGCACCTCCTTGCGCACGTGCAGCGGCCGCATGCCGAGCTTGCGATAGATCTCCATCGCGCCTTCGACCGCTTCCGGCGACGTGCGCGCGCCGCCGAGCACCTCGACGAGCGGCAGCAGGTAGACGGGATTGAACGGATGGCCGACCACGCAGCGCTCCGGATGCGTCGCCCGTGCGTAGAAATCCGTCGGCAGCAGGCCCGACGTCGACGACGCGATGATCGCATCGGGCTTCGCCGCGCGGCTGATCTGCTCATGCAGTTCGAGCTTCAGCGCCTCGCGCTCGGGCGCGCTTTCCTGGATGAAATCCGCGTCGGCGACGCATGCCTCGATCGTCGAGACGAAACGCAGCCGAGCAGGATCGGCGCCCGGCGCGAGGCCGACGCGTTCGAGCGCGGGCCACGCGTTCGCGACGTTTGCGCGCAACCGCTCTTCCGCGCCCGGCGCGGGGTCCCAGACGACCACGTCGAGACCGTGCGCGAGCGCGCGGGAAATCCATCCGCTGCCGATCACGCCGGTGCCGATGGCGGCGAACGTCTTGATGTCGGTCTTCACAGCCATGTCAACGCATCCTTCAAATCAGGGGGAATCGGTGGGCGGCCGCGCCTGTGCGTGCCGCCGTGTCATGTCAATCAGTCGGCGCAACCGCTCACGCGAACTCGGCGATCGCACGGCGTTCGAGCGGACGCTCGCCGCGCGCCGGCAAGCCGAGCTTGCGACGGCCTTCGGCCGGCGTCAGCACACGGGCGCCCAGTCGTTCGATGATCTCTCTCGCGCGCTCGACGAGCGTGCCGTTGGTCGCGTGCACGCCGCGATCGAGCCAGATGTTGTCTTCGAGGCCGACGCGCACGTGGCCGCCGAGCAACATCGCCTGCGCGACCATCGGCATCTGCATGCGGCCGATCCCGAAGCCGGCCCAGTGCGCGCCCGGCGGCAGGTTGTCGACCATCGCCTTCATCGTGCCCGTGTCGGCCGGCGCGCCCCACGGGATCCCGAGACAGAGCTGGAACAGCGGCGGATCGTCGAGCAGCCCTTCCTTCAGCAACTGCTTCGCGAACCACAGATGGCCCGTGTCGAAGATCTCCAGTTCCGGCTTCACGCCGAGTTCCTGGATGCGCTTCGCGCCGGCGCGCAACTGCGCGGGCGTCGACACATAGATGTAATCGCCGTCGCCGAAATTCAGCGTGCCGCAGTCGAGCGTGCAGATCTCGGGCAGCAGATCCTCGACGTGCGCGAGGCGCGTGAGGCCGCCGACCAGGTCGGTACCCTTGCCGAAACGCATCGGGTCCTCGCCCGGGCCGATCTCGAGATCGCCGCCCATGCCGGCCGTCAGGTTGATGATCACGTCGACGTCGGCCGAGCGGATGCGGTCGACCACTTCGCGATACAGGTTCGGGTCACGGCTGCCGCGCCCCGTCTGCGGATCGCGCACGTGGCAGTGCGCGACCGTCGCGCCGGCTTTCGCGGCCTCGATTGCGGCGGCTGCGATCTCCTTCGGCGTGACCGGAATCGCCGGATGCTTGCCGACCGTATCGCCCGCGCCGGTGACGGCACAGGTGATGATGACTTCATGGTTCATGCTGGTTGCCTCGCTTGAATCAGGTTGTGTCGCAATGCGGATGTTTCGTCAGGGCGCGCCGGGTACGGCGCGCAAGCCGTCACAGGCCGAGATACGCCTTCACGGCCGGCAGCCCGTCCTTGCCGTCGAACGTCTTGACGCCCGCGAGCCACGGATCGAGCACCTGCGGGTTCTTCTTCAGGTACGCCTTCGCGGCCTCGGCCGGCTTCGTCTTGTTCATCACCGACTGCATCAGCTGGTTCTCGAGCTGCGTCGAGAAGCGCAGGTTCGTGACGAGCTTGCCGGCGTTCGGGCAGCGCGAGATGAAGTCGGGCGCGGTGAGCGTGTACACGCGCGCTTCGCCGTAGTTGGGCCCGAACGACGCGTCGCCGCCAGAGAGATAGTTCATGCTGAGCTGGATGTTCATCGGATGCGGTTCCCAGCCGAGGAAGACCACCCACTTCTTCTCGCGGATCGCGCGCTCGACCGTCACCAGCATCCCGGCCTCGCTCGATTCGACCAGCTTGAAGCCGCCGAGCCCGTACTGGTTCGTGTCGATCATTTTCTGGATCGTCGCGTTGGCGCTGCTGCCCGGCTCGATCCCGTAGATCTTGCCGTCGAGTTCCGCGCGATGCTTCGCGATGTCCTCGAAGGTCTTCAGGCCGGCCTGGTATTCGTAGCTCGGCACCGCGAGCGTCGCCTTCGCGCCCGACAGGTTCGGCGGTTCGACGACGTTGATCGACTTGTTGTCGAGGAACGGCTGGAGCTGCTTCTGCTGCACGGGCCACCAGTAGCCGAGCGACACGTCGAGCTGCTTGCTCTTCAGGCCGGCGAACGAGATCGGCACCGACGCGATCGTCGTGGTCGGCTTGTAGCCAAGCGCCTCGAACACGGTCGACGCGAGCGCCGTGGTCGACGTGATGTCGGTCCAGCCGATATCCGCGAAACGCACGGTACGGCACGTAGCGGCATCCGTTTCGGCCAGCGCCGCTTGCGTGAACGCGCCGGTCGCCAGCACGGCCGCGGCAAGCGCGGCGATCTTCGTCGACTTCATGGTTCGTTTCCTCCCGGTTGGGCTCGCGGCAGCCGGTGCGCGGGGTGTGCCCGGCCTGCATCGTGGGAGTAAAAGTAACGAGCCATATTGGCCGCGAGAAGACCGGCGGCGACCTGTTCTTGACTATTTGCGACTATGAGTGGAAACCACTAGGTTTCTTGAGAGGCTTGATGGGCGGGGTTCTTACGCATATTCACGATTGAATCGGCTTGTCCGCTTGCGGCGCGATGCGTTCGATTCCGCAGGGCAGGAACCGGGTGCCGGTGCGGCGTCGGGCCCTGGGGGCGCGCGCCGCACCGACGAACGGGTGTCATGGGCGCGTGTGAAGCTGGCCCGGCCCCCAGCAGCCGAAAGCGCGTTTCGCATTGCGGAATCCACGTCGAATTCCCGCGCCGCCGCCTTTTCGTCGCTTGAAAACATGTTTTGCATTGCAAAAATCGCAACGTATCTCATTGAAAAACAAGAAAAAATAATGTCTTATGTCTTATATAAGACATCACCACAAGCCCGATGGGCGGCGTTACTATTTATCCCATGCAGTTCGCTTCGACAGACGTAGCGGGCACGCTCAACCAGTTACTCAAACGCGCTTTGCTCCCAGGAGATTGACATGGCCCAGTATCAAGACGACATCAAGGCAGTTGCCGGTTTGAAAGAAAACCACGGCAGCGCGTGGAATGCGATCAGCCCCGAGTACGCCGCCCGCATGCGTGCCCAGAACAAGTTCAAGACGGGCCTGGACATCGCCAAGTACACCGCCAAGATCATGCGTGCCGACATGGCCGCCTACGACGCCGATCCGGCCAAGTACACGCAGTCGCTGGGTTGCTGGCACGGCTTCATCGGCCAGCAGAAGATGATCTCGATCAAGAAGCACTTCAACAGCACCGAACGCCGCTACCTGTACCTGTCCGGCTGGATGGTCGCTGCGCTGCGCTCCGAGTTCGGCCCGCTGCCGGACCAGTCGATGCACGAAAAGACCTCGGTCAGCGCGCTGATCCGCGAGCTGTACACGTTCCTGCGCCAGGCCGACGCCCGTGAACTCGGCGGCCTGTTCCGCGAGCTGGACGCCGCCAAGGACGCTACCGCGAAGGCCGCGATCCAGGACAAGATCGACAACCACGTCACGCACGTCGTGCCGATCATCGCCGACATCGACGCCGGTTTCGGCAACGCGGAAGCCACGTACCTGCTGGCCAAGCAGTTCATCGAAGCAGGCGCATGCTGTATCCAGATCGAAAACCAGGTGTCCGACGAGAAGCAGTGCGGCCACCAGGACGGCAAGGTCACCGTGCCGCACGAGGACTTCCTCGCGAAGATCCGCGCGATCCGCTACGCGTTCCTGGAACTGGGCGTGGACGACGGCATCATCGTCGCCCGTACCGACTCGCTAGGCGCCGGCCTGACCAAGCAGATCGCCGTGACCAGCACGCCGGGCGACCTGGGCGACCAGTACAACGCGTTCCTCGACTGCGAAGAACTGTCGGCCGACCAACTGGGCAACGGTGACGTCGTCATCAAGCGCGACGGCAAGCTGCTGCGTCCGAAGCGCCTGCCGAGCAACCTGTTCCAGTTCCGCGCCGGCACGGGCGAAGCACGCTGCGTGCTCGACTGCATCACGTCGCTGCAGAACGGTGCCGACCTGCTGTGGATCGAAACCGAAAAACCGCATATCGCACAGATCGGCGGCATGGTCAGCGAGATCCGCAAGGTCATCCCGAACGCGAAGCTGGTGTACAACAACAGCCCGTCGTTCAACTGGACGCTGAACTTCCGTCAGCAGGCGTACGACGCGCTGAAGGCCGAGGGCAAGGACGTGTCGGCCTACGACCGTGCGCAGCTGATGAGCGTGGAATACGACGAGACGGAACTGGCCGCGATCGCCGACGAAAAGATCCGCACGTTCCAGGCCGACGCAGCCCGTGAAGCAGGCATCTTCCATCACCTGATCACGCTGCCGACGTACCACACGGCTGCACTGTCGACCGACAACCTGGCCAAGGAATACTTCGGCGACCAGGGCATGCTCGGCTACGTGGCTGGCGTGCAGCGCAAGGAAATCCGCCAGGGTATCGCCTGCGTGAAGCACCAGAACATGTCCGGCTCGGACATCGGTGACGATCACAAGGAATACTTCAGCGGCGACGCAGCGCTGAAGGCGGCAGGCAAGGACAACACGATGAACCAGTTCTGATACCGGTCATCTCCAGGCGAAAAGCCAACCCTTCGGGGTTGGCTTTTTTTTTATCCGGCGCAATCGCGCGCCGCGTGCTCGTCAAACGTCGACCTGCGCACGTCCCGCGACCACGCGCGCGAACGCGTCCGCCAGCACCGTCGGCTCGGCCGGCAACACCAGCGCGCAAAACGATTCGGCGTCTTCATCCGCAATCGGCACGAAGACGACCCCGTCGATCCCGAGGCTCGCCATCCGTTCCGGCACGATCGCGACGCCTTGCCCGGCCGCGACGAGATTCAGCATCGACGTCTTCGGCGACACGATCCGGGCGGTAGCCGGTACGAAGCCGCGCTTCAGGCAAAGATCGATCACGACGCGCGCGAGCCCGCCCCGCTCCCGATACACGGCCGACACGAACGGCTCGTGCCGCAACCGCGAGATCGCCGTGCGCTGGCGGCCCGCCAGCGGATGATCGGCCGGCACCGCCACGCACAAACGCTCGGCCGCAAGCTCGACGAAGCGCACACGCGGATCGCGGCGCAACACCGGCAAACGAACGATCCCGATATCGGCGTTGCCGTTCGCGATCTCCAGGACCTGATCCTCGGACGACGCGCGGTCGAGATCGATCCGCGCGCCCGGACATGCGCTCATGAAGCGCTCGAGCACCGGCATCAGGCTGCCGACGGGAACGGTACTGGAATGCAGGAGCCGCAATACGCCCGCTTCGCCGCGCGACAACTGCGCGCCCTCCTCGGCCGCGGCGGTCAGGGTCGCCGGAATCGACGCCACGCGATCGCGATAGATCGCGCCGGCCGGGGTGAGCCGCACACCCCTCGGTTCCCGGTCGAACAGCAGGAAGCCCAGCTCGTCTTCCAGTTGACCGATCTGCCGGCTGAGCGCCGACTGCGCGACGTGAAGCGCGCCCGCGGCCGGCGTGAAGCCGCCGAGATCGGCCACGGTCAGGAAATACTGGATTTGCCTCAGGGATGGCATGCCGAAAAGAGATGGATAAGTGTCCGATTTGATATTTGCGTTATACCGTCGCGCTTCCCAGAATGGAAGCCTGCCGTGCTGGAACCACCGTCACGGCCACCTCGCCGGAGCCTCCCTCGTCGTGACGACTCTCCTGTCCTATCTGCTGGTCGTTGCCGCCGGCGTCAGCGTGGCGTTGCAACAGGTGCTGAACGCCAACCTCCGTGCGCAGCTCGGCTCGCCGTGGTGGGCCGGGTCGGTCAGCTACCTCGTCGGCCTGGCCGCGATGCTCGCCGTCGCGCTCCTGTCCCCGCATCCGCGCGTGAGCGGCACCGTCACCGGTGCCGGGTCGTGGTTCAGCTGGACCGGCGGAGTCTTCGGCGCGCTGTTCGTCGGCATTGCGATCCTGATGGTGCCGCGACTGGGCGCCGCGACGACGCTCGCGCTGATCGTCGTCGGGCAGATGACCGGCGCGCTCGCGTTCGACCACTTCGGCGTGCTCGGCATCCAGCAGCATTCGACCAGCCCGATCCGCATGGCCGGCGCCGCGTGCCTCATTCTCGGGGTCGTGCTGGTCCGCGCGTGACGCGATCGTCACGTTCGCGGCACCCGCCGCGTCCGCGCGATCAGAAGTTGTGCTTCAACCCGGCCGTCACCGCCAGCTGCCGGCGGCTGGTCGAGTTCGGCAGGTTCGGAATCTGCGCGTAGTTCGCCGAGCCGCCCGTCACAGGATCGGTGCCGATGCCGTGCCCCGCCGCCTGCTGAAAGATGCCGACGGTATAGAGCGTCGTCTGCTTCGACAGGTTGTAGGTCATGCCCAGGTTCGCCTGATGAAACTTCGGCGAGCCGTTCGCGTCGGTCTTCATCGCGTTGTAGATATACGCGGCGCCCAGCATGAGCGCCGGCGTGACCGAGAAAGTCGCGTTGACCTCGACGATGTCGAATCGCGCGTCGGCGCCATGCGGATGCGTGGTATCGGCGAAGTACAGGCTGCCGTCGAGCGTCGTATGCGTATAGACGACGCCGACCGTCGCGGGCCCGATCGCATACGAGCCGCCTGCGCCGATCGCCCGCAACGCGCGCGCGTTCTGCAGCTGGCAATACATGGCCGCCGGATTCGAACACGTGAAATCGCCGATATAGCCTTGCGCGCCGCCCAGCGCCGCATCGAGCGGATGATTCAGGTCGAGCACGCCGACGCCGAACGAGAACGGCGCGTGGTTGTAGCTCGCCGCCAGCGCCCAGCCGCGTTGCCGCGAAAAATCCCCGGCGACGCCACCGAACGAAAACGTGCCGCTGAACGCAAACCCCGCCACGGTGGGGCTCGCGTACTGCACCGCGCTGTTCAGGTTCAGCGCCGCATTGAGGTTGTCGACGTCGCCGATATGCGCGCCATACAGCGTCGCCCACGGAATGCTCGACGCATAAGGCGCGAGCGTCGTCGTGTAGGAATCGAACTGGCGGCCGATCGTCAGCGTGCCGTAGCGATCGTTGGCCAACGCAATCCATGCATTCTGGTTGAACAGCGTGCCGGCCTGCAGGAGACTGCCGTTGTTCATCCAGAAGCTGTTCTCGAGCTTGAATGCGATCGCCGTACCGCCGCCGAGCTCCTCGTTGCCGGTCAGGCCGATGCGCGGCGGCGCGAGGTTGCCGCCCGTCACCTGAACGTTGCGGCCGCCGCGCACCGCACCATCCGCGCCCGTCGTCTGCTGGTTGTTCGTGTACGTGATGCCGGCGTCCACATCGCCATACAGCGTGACGCTGCTCAACGCATGCGCCCCCTGCGTGACGGCGAGCGCCGCCACCGCCGCCGCGATCCTGCGCGGCGTCGTCAGATCCTTCATCGGTCGTCTCCCCCTGATACGTCGTGTCCGCGTCGCGGCGCGTGCCGGAATCGGCGTGCGCCGGCCTGTCCGCATGCGTGCGTTGCCGAGATACCGGCCACGCACGCACCCGCCGCTACGCTCATGCGTAGTTCATCATCACCGACTTGCTTTCCGTGTACTGGTCGATCACCGCCCGCCCCAGCTCGCGACCGAAACCCGACTGCTTCATCCCGCCGAACGGCATCGCGTTGTCGAGCAGCGAGTGGCAGTTGACCCACACCGTGCCGGCCGTGATACGTGGAATCAGCTTGTGAATCGCGGACAGGTCGTTCGACCAGATGCTCGCGCCGAGGCCGTAAGGCGTGTCGTTGGCGAGCTGCACGGCCGTGTCGACGTCGTCGAACGGCATCGCGACGAGCACCGGCCCGAAGATCTCCTCGCGCACGACGCGCATCGCTTGCGTCGTATCGACCAGCACGGTCGGTTCGACGAAGAAACCAGGGCCGTCGATCGCGCGGCCGCCCGCGGCGGCGCGGGCGCCCTCGCCGAATCCCGAGTCGATATAGCCGCACACGCGCTGGCGCTGCTTCGCCGAGACGAGCGGGCCGATCTGTGTCGACGGATCCATCCCGGGGCCGATCTTCAGGCTCGCGGCGATCTTCGCGACGCGCTCGATCACGTCGTCGAACACCTTCGTATGGATATACGCGCGCGAGCCGGCCGTGCACACCTGCCCCTGGTTGAAGAAGATCGCGTTCGCCACACCCAGGGCGGCCTTGTCGGGATCGACGTCGGGCAGCACGATCACCGGCGACTTGCCGCCGAGTTCGAGCGACATCCGCGTCATGTTGTCGAGTGCCGAGTGGCCGATCGTCTTGCCCGTCTGCGTCGAGCCCGTGAACGCGATCTTGTCGATGCGCGGATCGCGCGACAGCGCGGCGCCGGCCGTGTGACCGTAGCCGGTGACGATATTGACGACGCCGTCCGGAAAGCCGGCCGCCTGAATCAGCTCGCCGAGCCGCAACGCGCTGAGCGGCGTATCTTCCGCGGGTTTCAACACCACGGTGCAGCCCGTGGCCAACGCGGGCGCAAGCTTCCACGCGGCCATCAGCAACGGAAAATTCCACGGAATGATCGCGCCGACCACGCCGACGGGCTCCTTGCGCGTATAGGTGAAGATCTCGCTGTCCGGCATATACGGCATGCCTGCGTCGATCACGCTGCCTTCGATCTTCGTCGCCCAGCCGGCCATGTAGCGGAAGCACTGCGCGGCCATCGCGACATCGAGCCCCTGCGCCACCATCACCGGCTTGCCGTTGTCGAGCGACTCGATCTCGGCCAGCTCGCGCGCATTCGCGTCGATCAGGTCGGCAAGCGCCAGCAGCAGACGCTCGCGGTCGGTGGTCTTCGCGGTGCGCCACGGCCCCGCGTCGAATGCGCGCCGCGCGGCGGCGACGGCCTGCTGCACGTCGTGCTCGTCCGCTTCGGGCACACGCGCGAGCACGGTGCCGTCGGCCGGGTTCACGACGTCGAGCTGGCGGCCCGACGCCGCGTCGCGCCACTCGGCACCGATCAGCATCTTCTTCGGCTTCGCGAGAAACGCGCGCGTGGCGTCGAGCAGCGGGAAAGTTTCGTTCGTCTCCATCTTCGATCTTCCTCGAATTCCTGAATGGGTCGGTCAGTAGCGATCCGTAACGCCGTCGATCCCGCGTGCCTGCAACGCGCGAACGAGGCCGGCGCGCACGGTCGCGACGTCGGAAAAGGCAGGACGGCGGTGCGCGGCGACTTCGGCGGCCGTATAAGGCTTGAAGTCGCGCGGCAGCGCGTCGTGGTTCATGGTCGTGAGTACCCAGTTGAGCACGTCGGCGAGGTCCTGGTCCGACAGCGCCGAGTTCGACGCGCCGGGCACACGCATCACGTACTCGCGCCCGGCCGGCAGATGCGTGAAATAGCCGAGCGAGTTCGCGAGCGGCGGCACCTTGCCGGGGATACCGCCGCCCGTCGCCGTGTGGCAGCCCATGCAGTTGAGTACCCAGTGCTGCCGTGCGAGCGCTGCAGCGGCGGCGCCGTCGGCATGCGCAGGTGCCGCGGTCAAACCGACGACCGCCCCGGCAAGCATCAGCAACGACGACAGGCGACGCGACACGCCGCCGAGCCACGGCGACCCCGCGCACCGCGTGAGCGATGCGGCGTCGCCAACACGGGACGCGCGGGCGAGCTTCACAGGCCGAGCCCCTTGATGACGACGTCTCGTTGCGCATGAACGGCCGTGCCATCCATCGCCTTCGCGCGCGCCGCACGGATATCGGCCGCCGTGAACGGCTTCGCGTCGCCGTGCTGCGCGTTGAGATCGAACACGACGTAGTTGAGCACGTGCGCGATATCGTCGTCGCTCGCGCTCGCAAACGACGGCATCTTGAAGTTGTAGTGCTTGTCGTGCACCTTGATCTCGCCGAACATCCCGTGCAGCAGCGTTGCGACCAGTTGCGCGCGCCCCGCCTCGGCCGTCGCGTACTTGCCCGGATACTCGGTCAGCGGCGGCGCGAGGCCGTCCTGCCCCTTGCCGCCCGCCTGGTGGCACACCGCGCACTGCGCGTCGAACACGCTCTTGCCGGCCGGGTAATGCACGACTTCCTGCGCGCCGGCCGCGCCCGCCAACGCGAAGGCGGCCACGGCCGTCATGCATGCGACGGCGATCTTTCCCGCTTGCTTCCCTTTCATTGCTTTGCCGCTCCCAGCAGAACCGAAACCGAACAGTGATAGTTCGAATTACCGTTGGCCATGCACCAGTTGATGTCGTTGTTCAACGACAGCTTGTACAGCGGCTTCTCGCGCTCGTTGCGGTTGCAGAAGCACTTGCCGCACGACGTCTTGCCGCAGCAGTCGTTGTACGACACGATGTAGTCCGAACCGTCGTGCGGGTTTCGGCACGTGCCGATCCACGTGATCGGCGAAGGCGTCGTGCCCGGCGGGCAACTGCTCGACGTGCCGCCGCAGCAACTGCACAGCCAGCCGTCGATCGCGCAGTATTTCCAGTAGTCGCAGCTCATCGGATCGTCGCTTGCACCCGATGCGGCGGCGCCTGGCGCCGCCGACGCCGCATCGGCCGCATATGCGGTGCGATCGACCGGCAGCAGCGGCAGCATCGCCGATCCCACCAGCACCTTGCCGAGCTTCGCCATCGCGCTGCGCCGCGAACTGTGCTGCGCGACGCCGCGCGCCGACCGCTCGAACCATGAATCAAACAGGCCCATGTCGTTGTTCTCCCTTGACGTTGAAAGAGGGTCGGCCGGTCATGCGTGCTGCGCGTGCGCGTCGTGGTCGTGGCTGTGATCGCCATGCACGAACTGCTGCAGCGATGCGACGCCGCGCTCCTTCGCCTCGAACAGGCTCTCGAGATGCTCACGCGTGTTGACGAGCCCCTTCGCGCGCACCGTGCCGGTTTCATCGAGCAGCACCGCATACGGCAGCTTGCCGATCTGGTATGCGAGGCCGAGCTCCTGCGACAGCACGTACGGGAAGCGCCCGAGGTCGTGCTTGCGCGCGAAGCGCGTGTGTTCGTCGACCTCGCCATCGCTCGCGAGCACGATGTTCACCGGCGTCGCCTCGCTCGCCTGCAGCGACGGCAGCAGCGGCAGCAGCTTCTTGCAGACGGGGCACGTCGGCGACAGGAAGAACAGCAGCGTCGCCTTGCCCGACGCATCGAAGCCGCCGACCTTCACCTGCGAGCCGCGAATGTCGGTCAGTTCGAACGTCGGCGCGATCGCGCCGACCGCCGGCCCCTTGTCGATCATCAAGGCACCGGCCGGCATGATGCGTTCGTACAGGATGCCGATCTGGCGCACGAGCGCGAGGCAGATCGCGCCGAGCGCGAGGACAGCCACCCACAGCAGGGCGGTGGAAACGGTGAGAGCGGTTTGCATCATGAATTCCTCAGGTGGGAAAGGCGCGGTACGTTGGCGAGCAGCACGTCGACGGTGAGCAGCGCGCAGACGATCAGCAGCACGGAGAAGAACAGCGTCAGGTAGTCGAACCACACGACCGCGCGTGCGCCCGGCTCGACGAGCGCGGTCGCGGCCAGCGCGGTGAGCAGCAGCGCGCGTCCGACATGCAGCCAGCCGATGCCGCGCGGCGCATCTGTGCGCGCGGCCGCGAAACCGGAACAGCCGCAGTCGATGTCGGTGTGGCCGCGCAGCAGATTGATCGCAATCGCGGCGGCGAACGCCAGGAGCAACGCGATCAGGCCGAGCGCGCCGGCCGTGCGCGTATCGGGAAACAGCAGCGCCGCGGCAGCGACGACTTCCGCGAGCGGAATCGCGAACGCGACGGGTGCGGTCAACGCGTCGGGCAGCAGCCGGTAGCCGGCCAGCGCCTGGCTGAACGCGGCGGGCCGGCGCATCTTCGCGACGGCGCCGAGCAGCACGACGACGGCAGCGCCGGCCTGCGCGCTGGTGGCAAGGACGGGATCGAGTGTCATCGCGGCCTCACGGGTTGACGAGCAGCGACGACGTATTGCCGATCTGCTTCTCGACGTGCTGCAGCTTGCCCGTGCGCGCATCCATCACGACGAGGTCGGACGTCGCCGTCAGCCCGTAGAACAGCGGCTTGTCATCCTCGCTGACCTGGATCGACACGAGCGGATCGATCTTCTGCTGCGCGAGATCCCAGCGCGCGACGCGCTGCTTCGACTTCAGGTCGACCACCCACACCTGCGTGCCGGGATCCTTGTGCGAGCCGTCGCCGCCCTTGTGCATCAGCACGTAGTAGCGGTTCTGCCGGGCCTGCACGGCGGTCTGCTGCATGCCGCCCGGGCGCCAGCCTTCGGCGCGCTCGGCCTCCGTCAGCAGCGGCCACGGCTTGCCGAATACCGGCTTGTCGCCGCTGAAATCCGCGCTGAGTACGTTGCCGCCGTAGGTCGCGAACAGATAGTCGCCCTTGTAGCGCGATGCATTCACGAACGCCGGATCCTTGTCGACGTCGATGAACGCATCCGACATCGCACGCTTCGTTTCCTTGCCGTTCGCATCGAGCGTGACGGTCAATGCCTTGCCGCTTTCGCACAGCGCGGTGAAGCGATCGTTGCCCGATGGATACGCGAGCACGCAGGCCGCCGTGTCGATCTCCGACAGCACCTTCTTCGACACGGCATCGATCACCGTCACCGATGCGGCCGGCGTGATGTTCGCGACGTACAGCCGCTTGCCGTCCGCGCTGAACGCCGTGTTGTACGGCGACGGCACATGCTGCGCATGCTTCGCCGGAATCACGATCTCGCCTGCGTGATCGAGCGTCGTGTTGTCGGTCATCTCGACGACGTCGGTACGCGTGCCGTGCGAGCCGCGCGAAAAGTAGGTCGTCGCGACGAAGCTCGTCCGGTGATCGGGCGAAATCGCGAAGCCGGGGCCGAAGCCGCCGTCGATCTGGCCGAGCAGCTTTTTCGCATCGGCGTCGTACGCGTAGATGCGCCCGTCGGTCATCGACGGCATCGAGATGTCGACGATATAGACCTCGTGCGGATGCCACGGCGGCATCTTCTGCACGACCAGTTCCTCCGGCTGTTCCGTCGCGTTCGCGCTGCCGATCCATGTCGTCGCGAACGCCAGCGTCGCCGCGAGCGCCGCGGTTCGTCGCCTTGTCCTCATGTCGCCTCCAGTTGGGGAATCACGTGATGTGGGGCGACTGTAGTTCGACAATAAATCCGGTCAGCACCCGGACCGGCACCGCGTGCGTGCCGATTCGGGATATTGGAAAACCGCCTGAAAGCCGCGCCGGCCGGAGGCTTCCGACCCTCTGACGAATGTGTCCGGAATAGCGCTCCCCCTTATTGCGCCGACCGCGCGGTCGGTTTAATCTTGCGCGGTCCTGATCGATGCACCTGGAGGCGCTGTGTTCGTGTTTCACGAGAGGTTCGACAACGCGGACCGGCATGCCGAGGCGCTGCAGGGCTGGAACCAGCGTTACGACCAGATCGGCTCCGGCGCGTATCGCAGCGCGATCAAGCATGCGGTGCTGGACGGCATGCAGCTGTTCCAGGAAGCCGCCAACGTTCGCATCATCCAGCGCGGACGCTTGCCGCACGACCATACGGTGTTCGGCATGCCGCTCACCGGCTCGGGTGCGTTCGCATTCGGCGGCGTGCGCATCGAACACGGCACGATGGTGATGGCGCGCGGCGGTGCACCGTTCGAGCTGCACTCGCCCGACGACATGTCGCTGATCGGCGTCGTCGCCGATGGCGAACTGATGCAGCAGGTCGAGGACGCGGCCGATGTCCACCTCGACGAAGCCACGTTGCGACGCGGTGTCGTCGACATGCCCACCGCCGTGCTGATGCGCGCGAGTGTGCAGATCGCCACGCAGCTCGAGCGCGTGCTGTCGGCACCCGATACCTACCGCGACGCACGCGCGCAGCGTGAACTGCGCGGCGAGATCGGCAACGTG
Organism: Burkholderia sp. AU30198; assembly: GCF_020419825.1. NCBI lineage: Bacteria > Pseudomonadati > Pseudomonadota > Betaproteobacteria > Burkholderiales > Burkholderiaceae > Burkholderia > Burkholderia sp. AU30198. Next base: position 603,048 of record NZ_JAIZSA010000002.1, read on the forward strand.
CTCGTCGATCTCCTCACGTACCGGATTCCCGAACCGTCGAATCGTCTCACGCACGCCTGCCGCGCCGACATCGTGCGCCGCGTGCACGACTTCGTGATCGGCCATCCCGAAGCACCGGTCGACGTGCTGAGCCTGTGCGCGCAATTGCGCGTGAGCCGGCGCACGATGCAGAACAGTTTCCAGTCGGTCGTGCAGACCAGCCCGCTGCATTACGTGCGTTCGCTGCGCCTGTCGCAAGTGCGGCGGATGCTGCTCGATACACGGCAGGCCGACTTGCCGATCAGCGACGCGGCCGCGCGCTGGGGCTTCATCCATCTCGGCCATTTCGCGAACGCGTACAAGGCGCAGTTCGGCGAGTTGCCTTCGACCACCGCGCGCCGTTCCGTGCGCGGCGCAAAAACGCGCTGACGCCGCGCAAAACCCGCGATAATCTCCCGCTGACCGTTCGGCGCGCGCGAGCCGGCCGCAACACCTGCCCGCCTGCTCGCCACCCCGTGCGATGCGTGACGACCACCGGATTCCATCCCCTGCCCCGATGCCCGAGGATTTCCACTTCCTGCTGCTGCCCGGCTTCTCCGCGCTCGGCTTCATGTCCGCGGTCGAACCGCTGCGCGTCGCGAACCGCTTTCGCACCGAGCTTTATCGCTGGCACGTGATCAGCGCCGACGGCGCGCCCGTCGCTGCGAGCAACGGCATTCCGGTCGCCGCCGAAGCCGCCTGCGCGGATGTCGCGCAGGTCGATACGGTGTTCGTCGTCGCAGGCTTCGATCCACTGACGTGCTACACGCGCGCGATCGGCGACTGGCTGCGCCGCCAGCACCGTCATGGTGCAACGCTCGGCGGCATCGACACCGGCAGCTTCGTGCTCGCGGAAGCCGGGCTGTTCGACGCATCGCAGCCGCTCACGCTGCACTGGGAAGCGCTGGCCGCGTTCCGTGAGCGCTACCCCGGCCTGAACGCGACGCAGGAGCTGTTCGAGATCGACGAGCGGCGCATCACGTGCGCGGGCGGCACCGCGTCGATCGACATGATGCTCGACCTGATCGGGCGGCGGCACGGTGCCGATCTCGCGGCGGCGATCTCCGAGCAGTTCGTCGTCAGCCGGATCCGGCAGCGCTCCGACAGCCAGCGGCTCGAGATCGCCGCGCGCTACGGCGTGCACAACCGCAAGCTGATCCAGGTGATCGGCACGATGCAGCGTCACATGGAAAACCCGCTCGGCTCCGACGCGCTCGCGCAGGAGGTGTCGATCACGCGGCGTCAGCTCGAACGGCTGTTCAGCGCGACGCTGAACGACACGCCGACGCATTTCTACCTGAACCTGCGCCTCGATCGCGCACGTGAACTGCTGCAGCAGACCGACATGAGCATCACCTCGGTATGCGTCGCGTGCGGATTCGAATCGCCGTCGCATTTCTCGCGCACCTATCGCACGCGATTCGGGTTGAGCCCGCGCAACGACCGTCGCGCGACGCGCTGATCGTCGCGGGTTTCAAGCACAATCCGGCGCGGTATTGCGCGTTCCGGCAGCGATTCCCGCCGCTCGCTGAACAATGCCGGCGATTGATCGACGGACCGAAGCGATCATCGAAAATAAATTGGAATGTCACTGAAAATGTTCTGTAACATACCAAAAAAAGTTAGATAGGCAGCCTAACGACATGCGTGCTGCATCTCGACGCATGTCGAGCGCCGCAGGCTGCCAACCAATATCGATCCGATCCGAGGGGTATGACATGACGATGCTCGATTCGCCGTCGCCGCACCTGCCTGCCGTTCGCTTCTTCCCGCGCCTCTCCCCCTGTTCGCCCGCCTGTTTCTTTTCGACCTGACATTTAGGGTTCCTTAGTCAGTCGACACTCCCAACACCGCTTCGCCGCACCGGCTCCATCGAGCCGGCGCGCGGGCCGTGTCGTGCCTGCGCGCCACGAACGCGCGGGCGTGTCCAACCGTTGAGATGAGGATCACGTATGCAGACATCACGCAAAGCACTGCCGCTCGCCCTGGGTCTCGCGCTCGGTTTCGGCATCGTCGGCGGCACCGCAGCCGATACGAAAGTCTCGAATCCGCAAGCAACGAGCCTGCGCGAAAGCCTGACACGCGGCGTCGCGCCGCCGGCCGCCAAGGCCGATACGGCCGCCGGGCAGTTCCGCGCGGACGGCGTCGCCGTCACGCTGTACACCCCCGCGTATCGCGCGAAGAAAACCGCCACGACGCCCGCCGCCACCGCACGCGACTTCGTCGCGTCGCAGGCCACGCAGCTCGGGCTCGATGCGACCGCGCTCGCGAGCCTCGTCGTCACGTCGGAGCGCAGCGATGCCGATTTCACCGTCGTGCGCCTGCAGCAGCAGGCAGCCGGACTGCCCGTGTACGGCAGCGATATCGCGGTGACGGTCGCGAAGGACGGCCGCATCCTGTACGTTGCGAGCAACACGATCAACGGCGTGGTCGCGACGTCGCGCAAGTCGCAGGCCGTCGACCAGCAACAGGCGTTCGACCGCGCCCGCGCGTATCTCGGCGTGAGCGGCTTCACGAACCTGGATGCGCAACTCGTCGCCTTCGTCGACAAGGCCGGCACGCATACCGCGTGGAAAGTGCGCGGCCGCCCCAACGACGGCCCGAAAGGCGACTGGGAACTGCTGATCGATTCGGGCAGCGGCGAAGTGCTGCGCGCCGAGGACAAGGCGTTCTACGCGACCGACGGCACGGGCTTCGTGTTCCGGCCCGACCCGCTGTCGCCGACCAGGAGCAGCTATGGCAGCACGGGCTACAAGGACAACAACGACGCCGATTCGTCGCAGCTCACCGCTGCGCGCGTGCGCGTGACGCTGAAGGATCTCGCGCAGTCGGGCGGGCGCTACTTGCTTTCGGGCCCGTATGCGGTATGCGTCGATTTCGATGCACCGCTCGACAACGCGTGCCCCGTGCAGTCGACACCCGCGTTCGAGTTCACGCGCGGCAACCTGTATTTCGAGGCCGTGAACGCGTACTACCACATCGACACGTTCCTGCGTTACGTGAATCAGACACTGGGTATCAAGGCGATGCCGTACCAGTACACGGGTGGCGTGCAGTACGACCCGCACGGCGAATCGGGCGACGACAACTCGTCGTATTCGTCGAGCAGCGGCCGGCTGACTTTCGGGCAAGGCGGCGTCGACGATGCGGAGGATGCGGACGTCGTGATCCACGAGCTCGGGCACGGCATCCACGACTGGGTGACGAACGGCGGCCTGTCGCAGCAGGAAGGGTTGTCGGAAGGCACCGGCGACTATCTCGCCGCCGCGTACAGCCGCGATTTCAACCAGTGGAGCCCGTCGGACGCGCAGTACCACTGGGTCTACAACTGGGACGGCCATAACGAGTTCTGGGGCGGCCGCGTGACCAACTGGAACGTCGGGCGCACCTATGCGCAGGCACGCGGCGCGGAGATCCATACGGCCGGCCAGTACTGGGCCTCGTGCAACCTCGTCGCGCGTGACGCGATCGGTGCGCAGGCGATGGACAAGGCGTTCCTGAAGGGGCTGTCGATGACCAACGGCTCGACCAACCAGAAGGCCGCCGCGCAGGCCGTGCTGACGGCCGCCTCCGCGCTGGGCTACAGCAGTGCGCAGCTCACCGCGATCGGCAATGCGTACAACCAGAGCTGCACGTACGGCGTGACCGTACCGAAGAAGTCGTAACTCCGCAGCAGGCGGGGGCGCATCGCACGACCTGCGGCGCGCCCGCTTCCTCGACATCGCCATCCTCACGAGATCGAACATGCCTACTCTGAAACTGACCCGCCTGAGCATCGTGCTTGGCGGCATGCTGCTGACCGCCGCCGCGCACGCGACGCCGGTGTGGATCACGCTCGGCGACGCGGCGTTCCGCCAGTTGCAACGCATCGACGCGAGCGCCACCGCGCAATACAGTACGACGCTCGAAGCCGGCAAGACGGCCGACGGCGCCGCGCGCCGCGAAACCGTCCACGTCGTCGAAATCGACGATTCACGGCTCGGCGAACTGGCCCACGCCGTCCACCATACGCGCGGCCACGGGCCCGGCTATGTCGTGCACGATTCGTTCGACGAAGCACGCCAGGCATTGCAGCCGCTGCCGCCGACGCTCGCGAAGCAGGCCGCTGCCTCCGTGTACAAGGTCTCGAACGCGCCGCAGATCGGCACGTGGATCCAGCAACTTCAGGCCAGCAACATCGTCGGCACGATCACGTCGCTGTCCGGCTTCACCAATCGCTACTACACGACGTCGCACGGCGTCGCCGCGTCGGACTGGCTCGCGTTGCAGTGGAAGCAGCTGGCGGGTTCGCGCACCGACATCACCGTCGAGCAGTTCGCGCACACGGGCTTTCCGCAGAAATCCGTGATCCTGACGATCCGTGGCAGCGATCCGGCTGCGGGCACGATCGTGCTGGGCGGCCACCTCGATTCGACGGTCGGCCGCACGACGGAGAACACGCGCTCGCCTGGCGCGGATGACGACGCGTCCGGTATCGCCAGCCTCACCGAAGCGCTGCGCGTACTGCTGGCGAACAACTACAAACCGAAGCGGACGATCAAGTTCGTCGGGTACGCGGCCGAGGAAGCCGGCCTGCTCGGCTCGAAAGCGATCGCGAAGCAGTTCCGCACGCAGAATGCGAACGTGGTCGGCGTGCTGCAACTCGACATGACGAACTACAAAGGCGATCCGAAGGATATCTACCTGATCACCGACTACACGAACGCGTCGCAGAACACCTACCTGACGAATCTGGCGAAGACCTACCTGCCGGAACTCGCGATCGGCACGTCGCAGTGCGGGTATGCATGCTCGGATCACGCGTCGTGGAATGCGCAAGGGTACCCGGCGTCGTTCCCGTTCGAGGCCGACCAGAACGACAGTCCGTATATCCATACCGTGAACGACACGCTGGAGAATTCGGACCGCCAGGCGAATCATGCGTTGAAGTTCGGCAAGCTGGCGCTGGCCTACGCAGTCGATCTCGGTGGCGATGGCGGCACGACTGCGAAGCCCTGACGGCACGCGGCCGGGAAGGAGGCGGCTGTATGCGCTTCCTTCCCGGCGACCTCGGCCAGATTCAGACGATCTCGTCCAGCGTCCCGTAGAGACGCATGCCCACCGCCTGCGCAACTGCCGCGGAAGCCGGATTGTCGAGCTGGCACCGGTACTGCGGCTCCAGCCCTTCGCGACAGGCCGCGACACTCATCGCGCGCACGACGCCGCGCGCGTGGCCGTTGCCCCTGAATTCGGGCAGCGTCAGCACGCCCATGTCGGCCACGCAGGAATTCCACCACGCATACACGCTGCCCGCGCATACCAGCCGATCCCGCTCGAATGCCCCGAAGACGCGCCAATGGTCGAGCTCGACGCTGGCCGTATCGAGGTCCTCTGCCGGCATCGCGGCGGTGAACGCATCGAATGCCGGTCGATCTGCCGGCGTCAGCGCCCTGATCGTCGCGGGAATCGCGTGATTCGGCAGATCGGCCAGGGCCGGCGCGCAATAGTAGAAAAGATTGTCCGCGCCACACAGGCCCCCGCCCGATGCCGACAGGCGATCGACGAACGCGGCCATTGTCCACGCAGCCGTTTCGTCAACGCGCAGTGTGCGTGCAACCTTCTCCTGCACGACGATCCGGTTTTTCCCGTCGCTCGGCACGAGGATCATGCCCTGCTCGTCGTCGAGCGCAGAACTGACGGCGATCCGCAGATCGTCGCTGTCATAAACGCACCGGTCGCCTGAAAATTTCTGCTGCCAGAACGCGTTGATACATTCGTTAAACACTGCCCGCCTCTCGATTGTGTGACCAGCGGCCTCGCGATACCGCGAAACGCTCATCGCCGGCTTCGTGCGCGCGTCCGGATAGAATCATCGTTCGACCACTCTGCTACCCAGGTTCCGCCATGACCGATACCAGCCGCTCCTTCGACGATCTGTCGCCCGCTCGCGTCACGACGGCTTTCGACCTGCCCGGCCACACGACCGTCCGCTCGCTCGGCGTCGCGCAAGGCATCATCGTGCGCTCGCGCTCGATCGTCGGCTCGTTCGGCGCCTCGCTGCAGACGATCTTCGGCGGCAACATCACGCTCTATACGTCGCTGTGCGAGAAGGCACGCCAGCACGCCTTCGACAAGATGCTCGCCGATGCGCGCAAGCTCGGCGCGAATGCGATCGTCGCAATGCGCTACGACTCGACCGAGATCGGGTCGGGGGTGACCGAAGTCATTTGCTACGGCACGGCCGTCGTCGTCGAAGCGACATGATGCCCGACGCCGGCGAACCGCGTTGACCCGTTCAGCCGGACCCGCCGGCCGGGTGCCGCCCGCTGTCCCGAAATTGTTTCGGCGCATCGCCGGCAGCGCCCGATCGCACCCGGGCAACCCGCCGGCGAAGCCGCGTAAAACGCGTGCGAAGTTTTCGATTGACGCGCCGCGCGGTTCCCTCTTACCATCGCACTCGTTTTCATTCATGGAGGCTTCTGTGCCTACCGATGCGAGTTGTAGTTGGTCCTGTACCAACCTGACTGCCGCCTGAGGAAGCTTCGCAGAGCCTTGTCTTCTGCCGCATCCCGGGATAGCAGGATGCGGTGTCTTTCAGGATCGGCATGCCGTCGATCCGAAGTTCCCGTACTCGACCATTCAGTGGCCGCTCGACACCCGGGCGGCGTCCGTACGTGACCCGCGTCGCGTGCGTGTGTCCGGCCGCATGCCCGCGCGTGTGCAGCCCAGGTTCACGTACGTGTTTCGCAAATAGACAGGAGTTCGAAATGGACGACGACAGTAGCCGATTAAGCTGCGCCGGCGCGCGTTCGCACGCCATGCCGGCGAACACCCGATTCCCAGCCTCTTATCAGCCGATCGCGCCCGACGCGGCGCGGCGGGAAGCGCTCGTCCGTCGTTGACGTCATGGCGCTCCCGCCGTGTGCCTCTGGCGCCTGGAGCACCCATGACACGACTCGATATCTCCGCTCAGTCGAACCGGCAACACCGGTTCACCCACGACAGCCGCAAGGACGCTCTCCCGCGTCGCCCCCTCCTCATACGTCATTTGCGTCGCTCCGATGCCACTCCGTCACGCGCTCCGCGATGACGCCGACCGGATCGCGCACACCACGACCCGCCTTCTCATGTGCCCGCAACGCGGCAATGCCCGCCTTTCGGCACCACGCCATGTCCGATGTACCGGGAGAACACCATGCAAAACCGTATGAAACTCCATGCCAGCCGCCTGATCCGCGACAGCTACGTCTACTTCAAGATGCCGTACGCGCTGCTCATGCATTTCGAGCGGCTCGCAGCAGCCTATGACCAGCTGGATCGCAAGCAAAAGCTCGCGTTCTCGTTTCCCGACCAGACCGACGGCTTCCTGCCGTTCGGGCTCGAATACTCGCATACGCCCGACCGGCCTGATCTGTGCGACCGGTTCTGCTACTGGGTCGCACGGCGCGACGCACATCACGGCTTTGCACTGGCCAAATCCGCGTTCTATCGCGAGATGGCCGCCTACGAAGCCTGTATCCACGCAATCGCGCAGGACCTGCTCGATGCGGTATGCGAGAACCTCGGCGGTACACCGCAGGCGCCGGTCCGGCACAGCTCATACCTGCAGTTCTGCGCATACGACCCGCATCACGGCAGCCACGACCGCGCGTATCTGCAGGATCCGCACGAAGACGGCCACCTGCTGTCGTTCATCCGGCCGACCGCCCCCGGCCTGATCCTGCTACCCGACTCGTCGCCGATTTCGGCGCTGCCGCGGCCCGACGAAATGATCGTACTGGCCGGCTCGCTCCTCGAGGCGCTCACCGACGGCGAAGTACCGGCAATGCAGCATGCCGTCGAACGCCCGCGCACGCGCGCACCGCGCAAGTCGCTGATGTACTTCGTCAATCCCGACCTGTCGGCCGGGCACGCCAGCTCGATCGTCAACCAGCGGCCGCTGGACTTGCGCTCGCTCGCGGAGCGTCGACACGTCGCATTCGGCAACAGCACGCTGTGCCGCCCGTGCGCAGCCTGACCCGGCTCAGCCCTTCCACCTTTTCCCCGGAGAATCCATGCTTGGACGCTTCCTTCCCGTCGAAAACCGGTTTTTCGACCTCTTCGACACGCATGCGCAGCACATCGTGCTGGCTGCGTGTGAGGTTCAGATGCTGCTCGACAATCTCGACGATGCCGAGCTGGCCATGGCCAACGTCCAGACCACCGAACGAACCGGCGACAAGCTCGCGCACGACGCGATCGACCTGCTGCACAAGACCTTCATCACGCCGCTCGATCGTGACGAAATCCACAAGCTGGTCACGACGATGGACGACATCCTCGACCTGATGGAGGACGTCGCGACCACTGTCGTGGTCTACGACCTGAAGTCCGTCACCGAGGAGGCCAGCGAACTCGCGGATATCGTCGTGCAGTCGGCGCTGCAGGCGCAAATCGCGGTGAACCGGCTGTCCGACATGACGGAGTCGGCACAGATCCTCAAGGCTTGCGAAGAGATCGACGCGCTCGAAACCCGCGCCGACCGCGTGCTGCGATCCGCGATATCGAAACTCTTTCGCGACGACATCGACGTGAAGACGCTCATCAAGCTGAAGGGCGTCTACGACCTGCTCGAACGCATTACCGACAAATTCGAGGATGTCGCGAACATCGTCGAAGGCATCGTGCTGGAAAACGCCTGAGCGAATCAACAAGATGCATTCGATACAACTCGCCCTATGGATGGTCGCGACGCTGGTGCTCGTCGCACTCGTATTCGACTTCATGAACGGCTTTCACGACGCGGCGAACTCGATCGCCACCGTCGTGTCCACCGGGGTGCTGAAGCCCCAGCAGGCCGTCGTGTTCGCGGCGGCGTTCAACGTCATCGCGTATTTCATCTTCCACCTGAAAGTCGCGCAGACCGTCGGTAAAGGCACGATCGATCCCGAGATCGTCGACCACTACGTCGTATTCGGCGCACTGGTCGGTGCGATCGGCTGGAACGTGATCACCTGGTACTACGGGATTCCGTCGAGCTCGTCGCACGCGCTGATCGGCGGCCTCGTCGGCGCGGCGCTCGCGAAGTCCGGCTGGGGTTCGCTGAACATCGACGGGCTGCTGAAGACCATCGCGTTCATCTTCATTTCGCCGCTGCTCGGCTTCATCCTAGGCTCGCTGTTCATGCTCGGCGTGTCGTGGCTGTATTTCCGCACCGCGCCCAGCAAGGTCGACCGGCGCTTCCGCCGGCTGCAACTGCTGTCGGCCGGGCTGTACAGCCTCGGCCACGGCGGCAACGACGCGCAGAAGACCATCGGCATCATCTGGATGCTGCTGATCGCGTCGGGCTATGCGTCGGCGACGGCCGATGCGCCGCCCGCGTGGGTGATCGGCGCGTGCTACCTGTCGATGGGCCTCGGCACGCTGTTCGGCGGCTGGCGCATCGTGCGCACGATGGGCCAGAAGATCACGAAGCTCAAGCCGGTCGGCGGTTTCTGTGCGGAAACCGGCGGTGCGATGACGCTGTTCCTCGCATCGTTCCTCGGCATTCCGGTGTCGACCACGCACACGATCACCGGCGCGATCGTCGGCGTCGGCGCGACGCAAAAGCTGTCGGCCGTGCGCTGGGGCGTGGCCGGCAATATCGTGTGGGCATGGGTGCTGACGCTGCCGGCGGCCGCGCTGTTCGCGGCCGGCGGTTGGTGGCTCGGCCACCGTATCTTCTGACTGCTGCGGCGCGACCGTACGCGTGGCGCTCAGCGCTCGGCGCGTCACACGTCACGCGTCGCGCTCGAGCGACTTCATGTTCGTGAGCTGAGGAAACAACCGCATCCACGTGAGCGCGACCAGAATCGTCGCCGTACCGCCGACGACGATCGCGGCCGGCGCCCCCCACCATGCGGCCGTCACGCCCGATTCGAACTCACCAAGCTGGTTCGACGTACCGATGAACAGCGAATTGACCGCGCTCACGCGCCCAAGCATGTCGTCGGGCGTGCGTAGTTGCACGAGCGACAGCCGCACGACGACGCTGACTACGTCCGACGCGCCGAGCGCGGCCAGCGCGACGAGCGACAGCGCGAAGTGCCGCGACAACCCGAACACGATCGTCGCGATGCCGAACGCGATCACGCCGCCGAACATCGCGCGGCCCGGTCGTCCCCTCAACGGAAAGCGCGTGAGCCACAGCGTGCCCGCGAGCGCGCCGACCGCGGGCGCCGCACGCAGCGCACCGAGCCCCCACGGGCCAACCTGCAGGATGTCGCGCGCGTAGATCGGCAGCAGCGCGGTCGCGCCGCCGAACAGCACCGCGAACAGGTCGAGCGACAGCGCGCCGAGAATCGCCGGCTCGCGCCGGATGAACGCGATCCCCGAAAACACCGAGCGCAGCGTGACCGGCTCGCGGGCCGGCGGCGCACTGCGCAGCGGAATCGTGCCGCTCAGCACCGCCGCGATCGCGAATGCGACGACGCTCGTGCCGAACGCGGCGGGCGCGCCGACACCGTACAGCAGCCCGCCGAACGCGGGCCCGAGAATCTGCGCGGCCTGGTTCGCGGACGTCGACAGTGCGGTCGCGCGCGGCAGGTCGGTGCGCGGCACGACGGCCGGCAGCAGCGACGACACCGACGGCGACTCGAACGCTCGGGCCGTGCCGACGATCGCCGCGAGCGCATACACCGCCGGCGCGGCCAGCCACCCTTGCATCGCACCGAGCAGGAACACGCCAGCGGCCAGCGCCTCGACGCCCTGGCAGATCGTCGCGATGCGCCGGCGATCGTAGCGGTCGGCCACCTGCCCGACCACGAGCGTCAGCGCGAACATCGGCACGAACTGCGCGAGGCCGACGAGACCGAGCGCGAACGCGCTGTGCGTGAGTGCATAGACGTACCAGCCGATGGCAACCGACAGGATCTGGAAAGCCAGGGAAGACATGACGCGCGTGCCCCAGAAGCGCTGGAACGGGGCATGGCGGAACAGGTTGGCGGGTAACGGGGATAAAGGACTGGGGTCAGGCACGGAGTCGGTCATCGAGGTCTCGGCGGTCGGCGCTGCGCACCGGTACCGTTCGGGGAGCGACTGCACACGCCGGTGCATGCGCGCGACAACGGTGCGGGCGCGGCCAAATCGCGATGATATGCCAAGCGCGGAAAACGGACCGTGGACGTGGGTGCCGACGACTCCGGCGGCCGCGCTGGTCGCGGCCGCCGGGTGGTGGCTGGGTTAAAGGATCGTCCGATACAGGCGGCCCGCGCGCTTCACCGCGACGAGTCACCCGTATCGTTCGAGCCCGCGGCGATGCAGAACAGACGCTGGCCTTCCGGCGTGTCCTCGACTCTCCAGCCCTCGGCGCTCAACGCGGCGCGGATCCGGTCGGCTTGCGCCCAGTCCTTGTCCGCCCTCGCGCGCTCACGATCATCGAGCAACACGCGGACGTGTTCCGGAATATCGAACGCAACCGGCCTCCATTCGCGCAAACCGAGGCCAAGCACGGCGTCGAAGCTGTCCACGGTCGCTTTCAGGGTCGCAGGCGGCAGATTGCTCCTGACCAGATCCCACAGCACCGCGAGCGCCCTGGGCAGATTCAGGTCCTCGTTCACTTCGGCGTCGAATCGCGCAGCGAAATCCGCATCGACACGCCCGCCGTCCGGCCAGCCGGCATAGGCATGCCGAAGTCGGTTCAGCGCGGTGTGTGCCGCATCGAGCGACGCCCACGAGAAACGCAGCTTGCTTCGATAATGGGCCGTCAGGCACAGGTAACGGTACGCGAGCGGATCGACACCCCGGCTCTGCAAGGTCTGCAGACGGACGAAATCGCCACTCGACTTCGACATCTTCGCATCGGCATCGGCATCGGCATCGGCATCGGCATTGAGCGTCAGAAAGTGCCCGTGCATCCAGTAATTCGCGAGCTGCGTGCCGTGGGCCGCCCGCGTCTGCGCGATCTCGTTGCTGTGATGCACGGCGATGTGATCCTCGCCGCCGCAATGGATATCGAACAACGTCCCGAGATACTTCGCCGACATCGCCGAGCATTCGATATGCCAGCCCGGAAAGCCGCGCCCCCACGGGCTGTCCCATTCCATTTGCCGCTTGACGTCGGCCGGGCTGAACTTCCACAACGCAAAATCCGTGATGCTCCGCTTCTCGCCCAGCGCCACCCGCTTGCCCGCCTGCAACCCCGCGCGGTCCAGCCGCGCAAGATAACCGTAGTCATCCTGCCGGCTGGTGTCGAAGTAGAGGCCATCGTCCGTCCGATAGACGTAGCCGGCCCGGTCAAGCGTTTCGATGAACGCGATCTGTTCGGCGATGTGATCGGTGGCGCGGCACCAGACCGTCGGTTCGAGCAGGTTGAGCGCGCGCCAGTCCCGGACGAACGCCTCGGTGTAGCGCCGCGCGATGGCCCACGCCGATTCACCGGTTCGACGGCTGCCCTTCTCCATCTTGTCTTCGCCTTCGTCCGCATCCGAGGTCAGGTGGCCGACGTCGGTGATATTGACGACGTGCCGGACCTCGTAGCCGTTGCGCTCCAGCACGCGGCGGAGAAGATCCTCGAACACGTAGGTTCTCAGGTTCCCGATGTGGGCATCGTCGTAGACCGTGGGGCCGCAGCAATACATGCCGACCTGTCCGGCCCGGATTGGCGTGAACGGGCGCACGGTACGCGACCAGGTGTCATACAGCGCAAGCGACATCGAGTTTCTCCATCCCGAAGGTGTAGGCCCAAAAACAAAAAGGCCGCCTGTTTTGCATCACAGGCGGCCGGAAGGCGATTGCTTGAATGTTTAGCGAGTTCGCTAGACGCAACTTCCCCCTGGCATGTTCTGACAACATGCGCGGATGAACGAGGAGGGGGAAATGGCGCGATTCAGCATGTGGACGATGCTAGCGCCTATAGACGGCAATGGTCAATACCGTCGGGCGGCCATTCCCGGTGACGATCCCGGGATGGTAGCCGGGCGGCCGGCACTGGCCGGACGCATTTCATGCCCGCTCACCCCCGTCAAAAAAAAAGCGCGAACCTCGGTTCGCGCCAAAGAGAGACCTCTCGCTGAAGACGTCGCTGCCCCACACCACCTTGCTCAGAACGAATGCCGCATCCCGATCCGCACGTCGGCCTGCGTCTGCGTCGTCGACGGCGTGAAGCTGTAGCCGACCACCGCATCCACGCCTTGCGACGCGCGCAGGTAATCGCCGGAGAGGTACACGTCCGTGCGCTTCGACAGCATGTAGTGCAGGCCCGCCGTGCCCTGGTTCCAGTGATGACCTTCGAAGCGCGTGTGCTGGTAGCCGGCGATCAGGCTCAATGCCGGCGTGAACTGGTACGAGCCGCCGCCTTCATAGACCTGCATGTGCGACGACTGGCCGAAGCCCTTGATCGTCGTGTACGAGAAGTTGCCGTCGAGCGTCAGCTTGCCGATCGTGTAGCTCGTGCCGATACCGAAGGTGCCCTGGCTGTCGACATCCATCGGCGTGTTCGCAAACAGGTCGGTGCGTGCGCCGGTCGCCGGATCGACGGTGACGGTCTGCTGGCCGAGGAACGTATGCGTGCCGATCATCGCGTACGGGTCGAACGCATAGATGCCGTTCGGGTTGTTCAGGCGCGTGTACGCGGCACCGATCGAGAAATCGCCCTTCGTGAAGCTCGCGCCCGCGCTCCATGCGCTGTTGCGGTGGAAGTTGCCCGCGACGTTGCCGAACGAGTACATCGCGCCGAACTTGAAGCCGCTGAGGTCGTTCGACAGGAACTTCACCGAGTTCGGCAGGCGGTCGCCGTTGAAGCGGTCGAAGTCGCCCTGGTGGATCGCGTAGCCGCTGCCCCAGGCGGAGATGTTGTAGATCGATACGAGTTCGTTCGTGATGTCGAGCTGGTTACCGAACGACAGCGTGCCCCAGTCGTTCTGCAGACCGACATAAGCCTGCCGGCCGAATTCGGCGCCACCGAAGCCGAGTTGCCCGTTGCCGAGGCGGAAGCCGCTCTCGAGGGTGAACACGGCCTTCAGGCCGCCACCGAGATCTTCCGTGCCCTTGAGGCCGAAACGGTTCCCGTACGCGACGCCGTCGTCGAACTTGACCACGTGCGAGCCGCCCGTGTTGTTCACGTACGTGATGCCCGCGTCGAGAATCCCGTACAGCGTCACACTGCTCTGCGCATGCCCGATGGCGGGTACACAGGCCGCGCATGCAAGCGCGGCGGCTACGGCAACTTTCGTATGCTTCATTATCGACCACCCTCCCTGAACCGTTCGATGGAAAGAACCTCGTCCCGGCGCGCACCGCGATGCGCCGGTGGATTCGAATTCAGTACGCCCGCTGGCTTTGGTATTTCGTTTTCCGCAATAACGCAGCCATTGGCGAAAAATACAAACCCATATTTCACGTCACCCGTCTGAAGGCGACACCAAATGGTCACGATGCGACCCGGTCGGGAAAACACGTAGACGGGCGGCACGGTAAAAACCGGCCGCCACGAGGGCGGAAATCAGTGACTGTCGAGGGCTGCGCGCACGGCCGGCAGGCCCGGTGCGCCGGCCGCCGTCGTCACGCCGTCCAGCCAGCCGGCGACCAGCGCCGGGTCGGCCTTCAGCGCATGCTGCGCCGCGAGCGCGGGCGACGTCTTGTGATCGAGCATGTCGGCGATCATCCGGTTCTCGACGTCGACGGAAAACGTCATCTGCCGGAACAGCCGCGCGAGGTTCGCGCACTGGCCGGCGAACCCGGCGCGCGTGACCGTATTGACCGTCGCACCGCCGTAGTTCGGGCCGAAATACGCGTCGCCGCCCGACAGGTAGGTCAGGTGGAACTTCGTGTTCATCAGATGCGGTTCCCACGCCAGAAATACGATCCAGCGCTTGTCGCGCACCGCGCGCTCGACCTGCGTGAGCATGCCCGTCTCGCTCGATTCGACGAGCGACCAGTTCGCCGGGCCGAGCGCATGGTCGGACAGCAGCCGCTTGATGTTCTGGTTCGCGGGCGCCCCGGGCTCGATCCCGTAGATCTTGCCGCCGAAGCGGTCCGCGTAGCGTGCGAGATCGGCGAACGTGTGCACGCCGGCGGCCGCCACGTAGTCGGGCACCGCGAGCGTGAACTTCGCGCCGCTCAGGTTCGCGTGCAGCACGTCGATCGATTTCTCGTCGACGAACGGCTTCACGAGCGGCGCCTGCGCGGGCATCCAGTTACCGAGGAACACGTCGACCTGCCCTTTCTTCAGCCCCTGGTACGTGATCGGCACCGACAGGTTCGCCACGTCCTGTCGATAGCCGAGTGCCTTCAACACGACGCCCGCCATCGCGTTCGTCGCATCGATGTCGGTCCAGCCGGGCGCCGCCATCTTCACGTCGCCGCATGTCTGCGGGTCGGCCGCATGCGCGGCCTGCGTCGTCATCAGGCACGCGGCCGCGGCGAGCGCCGCACCGATCCGGATTGCTGCATTGCATTGCCGTTCCATCGTCCGCTTCCTCCGTCGTTCGTCAGTGATCGCGATGCGGGACGCTCAGCGCCCGACGCGCGGAAAACGTGCCATCGCCTCGAGCGTGTCGAGTTCGATGTGATTGCGCATGTAGCGCTGGCTCGCGTCGGTGAACGGCTGCCAGTCCCACGCGTGGATACGGCCCTGCGTCGTCGCCGCGTAATGGAAGCGCCGGCGCCGCTGGCTCGCGCGCACCTGCCGGTCCAGTTCGGGCAGGTTCCAGCGCTGTGCGGCTTGCGCGCGGAACGCGGCGAGCACGTCGGCAGCCTCCGGCGTGCCGGCGAGGTTCGTCAGCTCGCGCGGGTCGTCGGAGAGGTTGTAGAGCTGGTCGGGATCGGCCGGGCAATGCACGTACTTCCAGTCGCCGCTGCGGATCATCACGACCGGTGCGACCGCGCCTTCCGCGAGGTATTCGCCGAGCGCGACGTCGTGCGCGGGCGTGCCGTGCAGGTGCGGCACGAGACTCGCGCCGTCGACCGGGTCGGGCCAGCCGCCGGCCGGCGCGGCGCCGGCCAGGTCGACGAGTGTCGGCAGCAGGTCGACGTGCGACACGGGCCCGCGCACGCGCGCGGCATCGAAGCGGCCCGGCGCATGGACGATCAGCGGCACGCGGCAGCCGCCTTCGAAGAACGTCATCTTGTACCAGAGCCCGCGTTCGCCGAGCATGTCGCCGTGGTCGGACGTGACGATCACGATCGTGTCGTCGGTGAATCCGCACTGTTCGAGCGCGGCCAGCACGCTGCCGAACTGCGTGTCGACGTAGGACGTCGCGCCGTAGTAGGCGCGGCGCGCGGCGCGGATCTGCGCGTCGGTAGGCGGCGTGCGGTCGTTCTCGCAGACGAAGCGCAGCCGTTGCGAATGCGGGTCGCTTTCCGCCGCGTCGAGGCGCACGGCCGGCAGGTCGATCTCGTCATCGCGATAGAGATCCCAGTAGTCGCGCGTGATCGCATACGGGTCGTGCGGATGGGTCAGCGACACGACCATGCAGAACGGACGCGCATCGTGCCCGGCCGCACGCTCGCGCGCGACGTCGTACAGCTTCTGCTTCGCGGCGAACGTGACTTCGTCGTCGAAATCGAGCTGGTTCGTGCGCACGCACGGGCCGGCCTCCAGCACCGAACTCATGTTGTGATACCAGCTCGGCCGCTCGGCCGGGCTGTCCCAGTCGGGCACCCAGCCGAAATCGGCCGGATAGATGTCGGTCGTGAGTCGCTCCTCGAAGCCGTGCAGCTGGTCGGGCCCGCAGAAATGCATCTTGCCGGACAGCATCGTCCGATAGCCGCCCGCGCGCAGGTAGTGCGCGAACGTCAGCGTTTGCGCCGGCAATTCGGCGGCGTTATCGTAGGCGCCGATCCCCGACGGCAACTTGCCCGTCAGCAGCGAGAAGCGCGACGGCGCGCACAGCGGGCTCGCGCAATACGCGGCGTCGAACACCACGCCTTGCGCGGCGAGACGGTCCAGCGTCGGCGTGCGCGCGACGCCATTGCCGTAGGCCGGCAGCGCGAACGGCGTGAGCTGGTCGGCCATCAGGATCAGGATGTTGGGTGTCGGGTTCGTCATCGGCTTTCGTGGGGAAAACGGTGTTCGAATGGAACGGCGCGCCGCTCGCGCAGCGAGACGTCCGGCATGACGGAAGCAGCACGAAGAAAGTGCCGCACGTGCGGCCCGCGACTGGCTAGAATCGCGGAATGCCTTGTGCGGCGGCCGTGAAGCGGGGTGTGACGCGGGATGCGAAGCGCGCGTGCCGTACCGTCCGATGCACTATCGCCCGCCCGAATTCGCGCGGGTAGGCGTCCGGCGCTTATGGGGCCATTAGAGAGACTTATGTCGAAATCCGAACCGTTACCGTCGATGCAGGCGCTGCGCGCGTTCGAATCGGCCGCGCGGCTCGCGAGCTTCACGGCCGCCGCGCGCGAGCTCGGCTCCACCCAGCCGGCTGTGAGCCAGCAGGTGTTCCAGCTCGAGGCCGAACTGGGCGTGCCGCTGTTCGAGCGCAGCCCGCGCGGCGTCACGCTGACGGCCGATGGCCAGTGCCTGTACGAAGCCGTGCGGCTGAGCCTCGACACGCTGCGCGGCGCGACCGCGACCCTGCGTGCGCGCCGCGAGCACGGCGCGCTCACGATCGTCACCGACTTCGGCTTCGCGACCTACTGGCTGATGCCGCGCCTGGCCGGGCTGAAGCGCGTGATGCCGGATGTCGACGTGCGTGTCGTCACGTCACAGGATTACGACGCGCAGCGCGACCACGGCGACATCGCGATCCTGTTCGGCGACGGCCACTGGCCGTCGTGCACGGCCGCCCGCCTCTTTCCGGAATCGGTCACGCCCGTCTGCTCGCCCGCGTTCCGCGACGCGCACCCGCACGTCGCACGGGCCGAGCACCTGCTCGCGATGCCGCTGCTGCACGTGCAGCCGACGCGCCCCGAGCGCTGGCTGTCGTGGTCCGGCTGGTTCGACGCGCACGGCCTCGATACGGCCGCCGCCGCGCGCGGCGTGACCTTCAACAGCTACGCGCTCGTGATCCATGCGGCGCTGCTCGGCGAAGGCGTTGCGCTCGGCTGGTCGCCGCTCGTCGACGAACTCGTCGCGTCCGGGCAGCTCGTGAAGCTCGTCGACGCGCCGGTCGTCACGTCGCGCGGCTACTTCCTGGTGCGGCCGCCGCAGCGGCCCGAGCCGGACGCTACCCACGTGTTCCGGCGCTGGCTGCTCGACGCGTGCGCGAGCGCCTGACGCGCCCTGCCCGCCCCCGCGCGCTGGCGCGCCGATACCAGCCACACGGCGCGTTAGTTCTATCCGCCCCAAAATCGTCCTGATTTACTTGAGCCTCCCGCTACCCGCGCGGCGCAGCGCTTTCGTGCGCCGCCGCACGGCCGTGCGCCCATGCCACCCGAGGAGTCTCATGACCGCCGAGCACCGCCCCGATCAATTCGTCCTGACACTGTCGTGCCCGAGCGCGGCCGGCCAGGTCGCCGCCGTCGTCGGCTTTCTCGATCGCCATCGCTGCTATGTCGATGCGCTGAACGTGTTCGACGACGATCTCAGCACCCGCTTCTTCGTGCGCTGCGTCTTTCATCCGACGGATGAAACGCTGCAGATCGACGCGCTGCGCCAGGAATTCGCGCCGATCGCGGCCAGCCTCGGCGGCCAGCAGGGCGACATGCAGTGGGCCATCCACGACGTGAACGCACGGCCGAAGGTGCTGATCATGGTGTCGAAGCTCGAGCACTGCCTCGCGGACCTGCTGTTCCGCTGGCGGATGGGCGAGCTGAAGATGGACATCGTCGGCATCGTGTCGAACCATCCCGATTTCGAACCGCTCGCCGCGCAGCACGGGCTGCCATTCCGCCACTTCCCGATCACGGCCGATACGAAGGCGCAGCAGGAAGCGCAGTGGCTCGACTTCTTCGAGTCGAGCGGGGCCGAGCTCGTGATCCTCGCGCGCTACATGCAGGTGCTGTCGCAGGAGACGAGCGCGAAGCTCGCGAACCGCGCGATCAACATCCATCATTCGTTCCTGCCCGGCTTCAAGGGCGCGAAGCCGTATCACCAGGCGCATGCGCGCGGCGTGAAGCTGATCGGCGCGACCGCGCACTTCGTCACCGACGATCTCGACGAAGGCCCGATCATCGAGCAGGTCGTCGAGCGCGTCGATCACGCGTTGCGCCCGGAGCAACTGCTCGCGGTGGGGCGCGATGTCGAATCGCTCACGCTGGCGCGCGCGGTGAAGGCGTTCATCGAGCGGCGCGTGTTTCTGAACGGGGATCGGACGGTGGTGTTTTCGTAAGGCGCGAAGGGCGCGACGCTCATGTGGACGCCGACGGCACGCGCGCGGGCGTCGTGCCGATTCGACGCGCCCTGCGCCGCAGGTACAGGTTGTTCAGGATCAGCGCCGCGCCCGTCAGCGCGGCGCCAGCGATCTGCGCGTGATTGGGCACGACGCCCGTGAATGCGGAAACGACGAATGCCGTGATCGGCACGATGTCCATGAACAGCGTGCCGTTCATCGGCCCGAGAATCCGGTTGCCCGTCATCCACAGCAGGATCGCGCCGAAGCCGGCTACCGGCCCCATGTACGCGAGATGCGGCAGGACCGCGTGCACCGCGGCGAGTGACGGTGCCGCGATCCGGTGCGTGACGATCAGCAGCAGATTGACCGCGACGATCGTGGTCAGTCCGAGCCAGGTCGTGAAGGTCGTGTATTTCAATGCCGACCAGCGGGTGAAGCGCGCCGCGCCGAACGTATAGACGACCCAGCACAACGCGCCGACGATGATCAGCGCGTTGGCCGCGTAGTGCTGCGGCGCGTGCAGCGCGGCGCTCACGTCCCCGCGCGTGATGACGAGCGCCACGCCGGCAAAGGACAGCACGACGAACAGCACCGACACCGGCGCGGGCGCGATACGCCGCACCAGTGCGTTGAGCAGCAGCCCCATCATCGGCTGCGTGGCCATCATGATCGACGCGGTCAGCGCCCCTTCGTCGCCGGCCAGTTGCTGGCCCAGGAACACGAACGACCCGAATCCGCAGAAGCCGATCGACCCGAGCAGCCACGCGAGTGCCACGGGCTCGCCGGCCGAACGGAACGCACCGGGCCCTTCGACGAGCCGCAGCAACCCGATGAAGCCGATGCCGGCGATCAGATAGCGCAGCGACGTGAACGTAAAGGGATCGATGTACCGCAACGCATCGGTCATCACCGGAAACATCACGCCAATCAGGATCGTCGCGGTCACACATGCCACGACGCCTTTCCCGTACGCGTTCGCGGCGGGCGTTGCGAGTGTTGCGTTATTCATGACTGATCATTCCCAAATTAATTGAACAATGATGCCGGTGCGGCTGCGCGCAGCGGCCGTGTCACATCAACTTCCTTGCCGTCCTTGCCTGCCCTTCACGGTCTCGACGCGGGCACCCGGAATGCCTCACATTTGAAACCGATCATTCCCAAAATAATCAAAAAAAATCAGGTCAGCGCCCGCATCGCGATATCGACGATCGATGCCAGTTCCGCCTCCGATGCGCTCGACTTGCCCAGCACGCGCATCCCCTGGATCAGGCACAGCAGGAACCGGCCCACCTCTTCCGGATCGAGATTCCGGTCGAAATCGCCCGACTGCTGGCCGCGTGCGATGGCCAGGCTGAATTGCGTGCCGATGCGCAGCAAGGTCGATTCGATGTACGGGCGCAATGCGTCGTCGCCGGGCAGGAGTTCGACGGCCGAATTCGTGATGAAGCAGCCGCGTCGCTCCGACAGCCGCACACCGATTTCCGTGTAGTACAGCAGTGCATCCCGGAGGGCCTGCCGCGGCGGCAGATCCGCCGCGAGACGCTCCTTGAGCCGGGCGATCGCGCCTTCCGCATAGCGGTCGAACGCGGCGACCAGCAATCCGTGCTTGTCGCCGAACGTGCGGTACAGGCTGCCGCGAAAGACGCCGGTCGCCTCGCACAACGCGTCGATCGACGTCGCGTGATACCCCTGCTCCCAGAACACGCGCGCTGCCGCGTCGATCACCTCGTCGGTGTCGAATTCGCGTGGGCGCCCCCTGTCACGGGTGCCGGAAGATGTCGAGGTCGGGCTCATGGAAGCTGATATTAGAACCGATCATTCTCAAAATCAAGCTGCCGCGCCCGGTTGCATGACCTGACTTCCGGAATGGGACACGCCGGCCCGGTCACGGGGCCGACGGATCGAAGCCGGGAAACTGCTGCCCGGCGTCGCCGGACGAGAGGTAGGAAATCGCGCGCTCCAGCGCGCCAGTCCGGATCAACTGACCGCACGCGCGGCAGCGATAAAGCTCGGACTGCATGGGTTCATTCACCGCCACCTCATCGTAGTTCGATGTAGGTAACGGGAATTTCAGGCATGTGGAACACGGCATCACGATTTCCCGGCGGGCATCCTGTCACGCCGGCATTGTCGCGCATGACGTGCCGCGGTCGCGCGACGGCCCCGTGTGCGGTTTCCGGAGCCATCGCGTGCTGCGGCACGCACGCATTACCGCGTCACTTCACCCACGCAAAGTAATACGACAGCCAGATCGTCAGCCCCGCGCCAACCAGCGCCGCGTAAGGCATCAGGTTCAGCCACATCGCACGCTTCGGCACTTCGAGTTCCATGTCGCGCTGCATCTGCGCGGGGAAGCGGCCACGATCCTGCCAGTAGTGGCGGAACAGGAACACCGGCACGATCAGCAGCATCGCGATCAGGCCGTTGCGCAGCGTACCGTCGCCCTGCAGGTTCGCACCCGCGCCGACATACACGAGGTTCGCGTAGCCGCAGATCGAGCCACCGACGAGCAGCCACGTCGGACAGCGGAACGGCCGATCCCAGTTGCCGCGATCCATCCGGTGGATCCAGCCCGACTGAAGATTCAGGAATACGAACAGCATGTAGCAGACGTTCGAGATCGACAGCACCGTCATGTAGTCCGACATCATCAGCAACACGAGGTTGAAGCCGAGATCGGTCCACATCGCGCGCGTGGGCGAGCCGTGCTCGTTCACGTGCGACAGGTACTTCGGCAGCCAGCCGTCGACCGATGCCTGGTACAGCGTGCGCGACGAGCCCATCATCGACGTCATCACGATCAGCAGGATCGACAGCATCAGCATCACGACGACCGCATTCGCGACCCATGCCCCGCCGCCGACGATCTTCGCCATCGCGGCCGCGACGCCGGTGCCGTCGCCGATCGACGGATCGAGCATCGCCTGCGTGCCGAGCGCACCCTGGAACGCCAACGGCACGAGCGTCATCACGACGAGACACAGTGCGCCCGACCAGAAGATCGCCTTGGCGGTATCGCGCCGCGGATCGCGGAATTCACGCGTGTAGCAGACGGCCGTCTCGAAGCCGTACGACGCCCAGCCGGCCATGAACATCGCGCCGAGCGCCATCGTGACGCCCTGCCCGTTCCACGAGCCGAACGTCGCGGCCGTGAGATTGCCGTGCGCGTCGTGACCGAGCGGCAGCAGCGGGAGCAGGTTCGACATCGGCACGTCGCCCGTGATGAACGGCACGATGCCGACGATCAGAAGCGGCGTGAGCGACGCGATACCGAGAATGCGCTGCGTGCGCGCAGCCTTCGATGCACCGCTGTGCTGAAGCTTGAACGTAATGAGAAGCAGGATCGTCGCGATGATGAACGTCGCATTGATCCGCAGGGACAGACCCGGCTTGATGAACCCGAGATCCGCAACCTTGAGCTGCCAGTGCAGCACCGCCGCGTCGGCGGGAAAGAGACTCGTGAGCGCATAGCTTGCCGCGAGGCCGCAGCCGAGCGCGAGCATCGGCGACCACGCGAGCCAGTTGCACCACACGGAAACCGGGGCAATCAGCTTGCTGTAACGGACCCAGCCGATCGCGCCATACACGGACGCGCCGCCCGATTTATGGGGAAATAGTCCCGATATTTCCGCATAAGTCGCGCTTTGAACCAGCCCCATCGTGATCGCGGCGATCCAGATCGCCCACGCGGGCTGACCGATCGTCGCGCATACGCCGCCGATCGTGAACAGCACGCCTGCCGGCACGCCGCTCGTCACCCAAAAAGCGTCTTTCCAAGTCAGGCCACGATGCAGCGTGTGGCCCGTCGAATCATGTGAGATGGTTGCCTCAACATCACTGGTGCTGTTCGCACGCAGTCCTGCCTGACTCATCCAATTCCTCCTGTGATGACTCCGCACAAGGGCCGTAGTGTAACAATTTACGGGCTTTCTTGCAGAATCAAAAAAATAATTCCGGGATATGACCGCATCGCAGTGCGATTGTTTCGGTATCCTGCTGATCAATCCCGGACTGTCTCTTCATGTTTTTATTGCGGCGAATCGTCGCGCTTTACTGCGCGCCTTCCGTCCACGCATTCACGCGATCCGCGTGTGCGGAGATCCACGCATCGGCGGCCGCATCGGGCTTCGAGCCGTTCTGGATCGCGAGCATCACGCTGTCGATTTCACCCGGCTTCCACTGGAATTTCTTCAGGAACGCGACCACCGGCTTCGCCTTCGTTTCGAGCGCCGGATTCACGACGCTGTCGACGTGCTCGGCGTCGCCGTACACCTTCTTCGGATCCTCGAGGAAGCGCAGCTTCCACTTCGCGAACATCCAGTGCGGCGCCCAGCCGGTGATGATGACCGGCTTGTTCGCATGGATCGAACGCGCGAGTTCGGCCGTCATCGCGCTGCCCGAACTCGGCATCAGCGTGTAGTTCAGCCCGTAGTTCTTGATCGCGTCGTCGGTCTTGCGCATCACGCCGGCACCGGCGTCGATGCCGACGATGCGGCCGCCGAAATCGCTCTTCTCCGCGTTCAGGTCGTCGATGCTCTTCGCCTTCACGTAGGCCGGCACGATCAGGCCGATCTTCGCGTCGGGAAAGTTGGTGCCGAGATTGACGACCTTGGACTTGAACTGCTCCCAGTACGCGCCCTGCGTGACCGGCAGCCAGGCAGACAGCGTGCCGTCGAGGTCGCCGCGCGCGACGCCCTGCCACATCACGCCGGCTGCGACCGGCACGAGCTGGACCGGATAGCCGAACTTCTTCTCGATGATGCGTGCCGCGACGTTCGACGTCGCCACGCTGTCGTCCCAGCCTTCGACGTAACCGATCTTCAGCGTGGGCTTCGTATCGGCGAGCGCCGATGCGCTCAGTGCCACCATTGCCGACAGTGCGCCGGTCCACAACAGTTTTCCGAACAGCTTCATGGTCGATCTCCTTGATGTGCGCACCGTGCGCGTTGTCTCTCTAGGTTCTTCAACCACAAATCCGCGGTATCGTTGTTTTCCGACGGATGCTTGTCCGGGCGCGACGCACCCGGACAACCGATGGCGTGATGCGACTACTTGTCGATCACGAGATCCGACAGCGGCTTGCTGCAGCACAACAGCACCATGCCCTGGTCGATCTCGCGCTGGCGGATGCCGCCGTTGTGCTTCATTTCAACCTGCCCCGACACGAGCTTCACCTTGCAGGTGCCGCACATGCCCTGCGTGCACGAGGCCGGCAGCCGCACGCCCGACTGGCGTGCCGCGTCGAGCACGTGCTGCTCCGAGCCGCACGAAATCTCGCGATTGCTCTTTGCGAAGCTGACCGTGTACTGCTTCGTGTCGGTGTCGGCGCCTTCGGCCGGCGGGGCGAGATCGGCGAGCAGTTCGTCGCTTGCAGTTTGCGCGAGCGTTTCGAACGAGAAGCTCTCCTCGTGATACTGCTTGCGATCGAAGCCGGCTTCGTCGAGCAGGTCGCGCACGGCCTTCATGTACGGCGCGGGGCCGCACGTGAAGATCTCGCGCTCCATGAAATCCGGTGCGATCAGCTTCAGCAACGGCAGCGTCAGGAAGCCCGTGACGCCTGGCCAGTTCGTCCGCGCACCCAGCCGCTCGACGACGAACGACGTGCGGAAGTTCGTGTGGTTCGACGCGATCAGGTCGAGCTCGCGCGCGAAGATGATGTCGTCCGGCGTGCGTGCGCTGTGCACGAACAGGATGTCGCGATCCTCCGCGAGATCATGGTGTGCGCGGCTCATCGACATCAGTGGCGTGACGCCCGAGCCGGCCGACAGGAACAGGTACTTGCGCGCCGGATGCCGTGCGCACGTGAACTCGCCGGCCGGGCCGAGCACGCGCACCGGTGCGCCCGGCTGCAGGTTGTCGTGCAGCCAGTTCGACACCTTGCCGCCCGGCACGCGCTTCACGGTGATCGACACCGTGTGCGGCCGCGCCGGCGACGACGAGATCGTGTAGCAGCGGTTGATCGTCTCGCCGTCGATGTCGAGCTCGAGCGTGAGGAACTGCCCGGGCTCGAACGAGAACGAACGGCCTTGCGGCGAACGGAAGAAGAAACTCTTCACGTCGTGCGTTTCCTGCCGCACGTGGCAGCACACCAGCGTTTCCTCGACGTCGCTCGTCCAGCGCTCGGGAAGGGCGTTCCAGAACGCCGGGTGCGTCACCCGGCTGTCCGTCGGCTCGAAGTTGGCCGCATCTCGCATCATGTCTAACTCCGCTTGTACGCTGCTGTACGCTTATTCGCCGGTTTTTTCGGCGAGCCGGCCGATGTACCAGGCCGAGAATTTTTCGACGAGACCTTCCGTGAACGGCGAATACGGGCCCGGCTCGTACGCGCTGCTGGTCGCGCCGCGCTGCGAGAATTCGACGAGCGCGCGATCCTGGTCGTTGGTCGCATTCCACACGGCCGTGAGGTTCTTCACGTCGTAGTCGATGCCTTCCTTCGCATCCTTGTGCACGAGCCACTTCGTGCGCACGAGCGTCTTGCCGGCCGACAGCGGGATCACCGAGAACGTCACGATGTGATCGCTCATGAAGTGGTGCCACGAGTTCGGCTGCGTCCAGAACGACAGCCCGCCGAGGTCCGCCTTGTCGAAGCCGCCAAGCAGCTTCTTCGACGCGACCTTCGCATCGAGCGTCTGCGATTCGCCGTGGCGATCGAGCGGCAGGCGCTGCGTGCGGAAACCCGTCACGTCGAGCAGCTTCTCGATCTCTTCGGACGGCAGGCCCATCTCGGCCCACTCCTTGCCGCGGCGCACGCATGTTTCAGCGAACGCGTCCATGCCTTCGGCGTTCGCGTCGGAGCGCTGGTAGCCGAAGCCGTATTCGTACAGCGAGATGGTGAGCTCCGGATGGTTCGCGACGCAGTGATAGCACTCGCGGTTGTTCTCCATCGTGAGCTTCCAGTTGCCTTCCTCGATGATGTCGACCTGCGCGGCGATCTTCGTGCTCGGCAGATCGTGCGGCAGCAGGTACGGCTCCATCTCGGCGCGCAACTGCGCGAAGTCGGCGGGCGGCTCGTCGGCGAGGCAGACGAAGATCAGGCCCGCGAGATTCTCGACGTGCACCGACTTCAGGCTGTGCTTGCAGCGGTCGAACTTCTCGCCCATGTGCTCGGCGAACATCAGCTGGCCCGTCAGGTTGTAGGTCCAGCTGTGGTACGGGCACACGATGTTGCCGACCGAGCCCTTGTCTTCGTTGCACAGGCGCGCGCCGCGGTGACGGCACACGTTGTGGAACGCGCGGATCGCCATGTCGTCGTCGCGCACGATCAGGATCGAATCGCTCCCCAGCTCCACGGTCACGTAGTCGCCCGGCTCCGGAATGTCCGGTTCGACCGCCACCTGGATCCAGTGCTGGCGGAAAATCGCCTCCATGTCGAGCGCGAAGATGTCCTCGCTCGTGTAGAACGGCGCTTCGAGGCTGTGCCCTTCCTTGCGCCGCTCGATCAATGCACGAATGTCTGCCGATACTTTCATCGTTTGCTCCGGATTCCTTGCATCCCTGGGTTCTTGCCGACAGGCATCAAAATCAGTAGTCGATGAGCTGATGCTCGCGCAAATACGCGAGGATCACTTGTGCTTTTTCGACCGAACTCCCTTCATTTACGACGTTGCCGCCACGGCTTTCGGTCGTCGTCGCGGACAGCATCCGGGCATGCCCGGAGCGCTTCTCGGCGGCGACCAGCTTTACGGGTTTACGCTCGATCGGGCCGACCTTCCACGCGGCCGCGTCGGCGTCCGCGCCGGGCGCCGCGAGCGCGGGCCGGATCGCGCCGGCACGCAGCCGCGCATACGCGTAGCGCGGCTCGGCATTGGCGAGCGGATGGACGGCGACGACAGCCGGCAGCGCCGCGTCGACGCGCCGCCGCAGCCCTTTCGGCAAAAATTGCCGGACCGCTGCGCGGCCGCCTTCGACCGTCACGTCGACGGCCGAGCCGACGAGCGGATAGCCGAGCGCCGCGGCGATGCGATACGGCAGCATCCCGGTGTCGTACGCGCCCTCGGCGCGCGTGCCGGTCAGCACGAGGTCGTAGTCTTCGACACGCGCGGCGAGCGCATGCACGGCATCGTCGCCGTCGCGGCAGGCCAGCACCTCGACCTCCCGTGCGCCGAGCGCGAGATATTCGGCAAGCGCCGCATTCGCGGGGTCGCCCGCATGGATCACGTCGAGCTTCGCGCGATGCCGCTCCGCGAGCTGGCGGCCGGTTTCGAGCGCGGCCGCGTCGTTGCGGCTATAGCGCGCGACGCCGCTGACCGGGTGGCGTCCGACGGACACGAGCACCGCGATGCGTTGCAACTGTCGGGGGGCGTTCATGCGGCAACTCCTTCCGGTTCACGGGTGCCGACCGCGGCCGGCGATTCGCCACGCGCGGCGCGCGCGGCCTGCACCTGTTCGATCAGCGCGGCGATCGTGCCCTGCGCGTCGCCGACCACCGTCAGGTTCGCGCGCTTCGCGATCGGCGCACTGCCGTCGAGGTTCACCGCGATCACGTGGCGGCAGTCCTTGATCCCCTGCAGGTGCTGCACCGCGCCCGAGATGCCGAACGCGATGTACACGCTCGCCTCGACCGTCTTGCCGGTGGCACCGACCTGCTTGTCGCGCGTGAAGTGACCGTTGTCGACCGCGACGCGGCTCGCGCCGATCGCCGCGCCGAACGCGCCGGCCAGCCGCTCGAACGCGCCGATGTCGGACACGCCGTTACCGGCCGACACGATGAAATCGGCTTCCTCGAGCGCCACCTGCGCCGCATCGATCTCGTCGAGGCCGAGATCGCGGTACGGCTGCGCGGCGTCGGGCGTCGGGCGGATGAAGTCGGCGGCGAGACGCTCACCCGCGCCGACGAACGGCAGCTTCGCGTCGACCGCGTTCTGCGCGAGCAGGATCACGTCGGGCAGCGCGCGGGTGGCAAACGCGCGCCCGGCCTGCGCATACGCGCCGACATGCTTGGCGTCGATCTCGACGACGTTCGTCGCGACGCTCGCGCCGGCGGCGGCCGCGTAACGCCGGCCGAGGTCCCCGTCGCCCGTCGCGTTGTCGGGCACGAACACGTGTTTCGGCGCGAGTGCCGCCACGCAGGCCTGCAATGCTTGCAACTCACTTTCAGGGTCGAACGCACGGCGATCGAAACCGGCGAGTTCAAGCAGCTTGTCGACGCCCAGTTCCGCCACGTCGTCCTTCAGTTCGCCGAACGCGAGCAGCGCGACTTCGGTCTGCCCATCGGCGAGCAGCGCGGCGGCGGCGATCGCCTGCCGCGAATGATCGTCGAGCGCGCCACGTTCGCTGTGCGCGACCACCAGCATCACGTGCTTCGGTTCCTGCACCGCGCGGCGTGGCTTCGCGGCCGCGGCGCCATGGCCGTGCGCGGACCAGTTCGCGGCGTTCGCGTCAGCACTGCCTGCCTCGCCGAGCGTGATGCGCTTCAGGCCAGCCGGCGTGATGATGAACGGCCGGCGCGGATCGATTCGTTTGATCGTATTCATCGATTCACTCCAGCGAGGCGGCAACGAGTTCGGCCACGTCGAGCACGTCGGGGCGCGGGCCCACGACGCCTTCGAGCATCGCCGTGCAGTTCGGGCAGGCAACCGCGACCACGTCCGCGCCGATCGTGCGCGCGTCGGCGATGCGGATGTCGGGAATGCGCTGCTTGCCGGGGATGTCGGTCAGCGGCGCACCGCCGCCACCGCCGCAGCAGCGGCCGCGCATGCCGTTGCGCTCCATCTCGACGACCTGGATGCCGATCGTCTTCAACAGCTTGCGCGGCGCTTCCGTCTCGCCGTTGTAGCGGCCGAGGTAGCACGGGTCGTGATACGTGGTGCGCTTCTCGCGCAGCGCTTCGACGGCCTTCGGTGCGATCTTGCCGCTCTCGGCCAGTTCGGCGAGGTAGGTCGTGTGATGCTTGACCGTCACGCGCAGCCCGAGCGCACGGTATTCGTTGCGCAGGCTGTGCATCACGTGCGGGTCGGCCGTCACGATCTGCTTGTACGACAGCGTGCCCAGCGTGCCGATCAGGCGCTTCGCCATCTGCTGGAACGTCGCTTCGTCGCCGAGCCGGCGTGCGACGTCGCCCGTGTCGGTTTCGGTCGAGCCGAGCACCGCATAGTCGACGCCCGCCTTGTTCAGCACCTTGACGAACGCGCGCAGCGTGCGCTGGTAACGCATGTCGAACGCGCCTTCACCCGCGACGAACAGCACGTCGACCGGCTTGCCGGGCTGCGCGACGGGCGCGCTCAGGTCGACCGACCAGTCGTAGCGCGCGGCCGTGTCGTAGCCGCCCATCGTGCCGGTTTCACGCAGGTTCGCGAGCACTTCCTGGCCCTTTCCCGGCACCGTGCCGTGCACGAGCGTGCGGTTGCGGCGCATGTCGACGATCGCGTCGACGTGCTCGATCAGCATCGGGCATTCCTGCACGCACGCGCGGCAGGTGGTGCACGACCACAGCGTCTGTTCTTCGATCAGGCCCGACACGATCGGGCCGTTCGGCTCGCCGCGATGCTGGCCGACCGCGAGGCCCGGCGACGGGCTGCCCGCGTACGCCGCATCGGTGCCGCCCGCCATCCCGACGACGAGATCCTGGATCAGCTTCTTCGGGTTCAGCGGCTGGCCCGACGCGAACGCGGGGCACGCGGCTTCGCACTTGCCGCACTGCACGCACGCATCGAAGCTCAGCAGCTGGTTCCAGCGGAATTCGACCGGCTTCTCGACGCCGTACTCCTGATGCTCGATGTCCGGCAGTTTCAGCGCGGTCGGCGGCGTGGCCGTACCGTTGCCCGTGAACGATTCGCGGGTGGCCGCGAAGCGCTCCTGGCGCGGGTGGAAGGCCAGGTGCAGGAGACCTGCGATCGCATGCTTCATCGGGCCGCCCTTCGCGGCACCGACCGTCATCGTGAAGGCACCGACACCGATCAGCACGGCGCAGAGCACCGCGAACGCGCCCGACATCGCGCCGGTCGGCACCAGCATGAACAGCACGAGGCCGAGCGCGAACGAGCCGAGCAGCCAGGGCAGCGTATTCCACGGGCCGCGCGACAGGCGGGCCGGCACGTCTTTCGCCGCGCGCCGGCGCCACACGAACACCGCACCGACCAGCATCGCGAGCGCCGCGAGGAAGATCAGCTTGTCGAGCCACGGCGAGTAGATCGCGAGGCCATAGTTGATGAACACCAGCGCGAGCGCGCCGATCGCGCCGCCGGCCGTCGCGACGTGCGTCTTCGCGATGTACGGATCGCGGGCGACCACGTGGTGCAGGTCGACGAAGTAACGCTTCGGAATCGCGAACAGGTTGGCGATCCCGAACGTGCCGGGCGCGGTGGCCCGGCCGAGACGCCAGTAGGACGAGCGCTTCGCGACCGCGAACGCGAGCCCCGCCACCGACAGCCACAACAGGGCGGTAATGAGGAAGGACGGGTTCATCGTTTAGAAATCCTTCACGAGACGCAGCGAGTCGTAGATCGCACCGTGGACGTTGTGCATCGAAATGCAGTCGCCGACACGGAACAGCAGGAAACGGCCGTTGCCGAGTTCTTCCGACAGGCACGGCTGCGGCTCGGCCGCGAACAGCGTGTGCGGATCGATCTGGCCGCGGTTCACCGATTCCGGCTTGAGCTTCCAGTACAGCTCGTCGTTCGGCGACGAACCGTTCTCGATCACCACCTGGTCGACCGCGCGCTCCTCCAGTTCTTCCGTGTACTCGTTGCGCAGCACGGCGATCAGCTTGCCGTCCTCTTCATAGACGCGATCGAGCATCGTGTTCGGCGTCGGGATCACGCCGAACGCATACAGGCGGCGATAGAAGATCGGGAACGTCGTGCCGCCGCAGTCGTCGGCCACCTTCACGTCGGGCGTGACGACCTCGACCTTCGAGCCGCGGCTCGCCATGAAGTCGGCCACGCCGGCGCCCGCATGCGTGCTCACGCCGTCGAACAGCAGCACGTTCTGCTTCGGCTCGACCTTGCCGGTCAGGATGTCCCACGAGCTGACAGCGAGGCCCTCGGCCACGCCCCAGCCCGGCACCTGCCACGTGAAGCTCGACCCGCCCGTCGCGAGCACGACGATGTCCGGCTTCTCGGCCATGATCATCTTCTCGTCGGCGGCCACGCCGAGACGGCGATCGACGCCCAGGCGCTTCGTTTCCATGTCGAACCAGCGGATGATCCCCGACATCTGTTCGCGTTGCGGCGCCTTCGCGGCGATCATCACCTGGCCGCCCACTTCGGCATTCTTCTCGAACAGCACCACGTCGTGGCCGCGCAGCTTCGCGACCCGCGCCGCTTCCAGGCCCGCGGGGCCCGCGCCGACCACCACGACCTTGCGCTTCGGGCCGCGCGATTTCTCGATGATGTGCGGCATCGTCGCTTCGCGCGACGTCGCCGCGTTCTGGATGCACAGCACGTCGAGGCCGTTGTACTGGCGGTCGATGCAGTAGTTCGCGCCGACGCACTGCTTGATTTCGTCTTCGCGGCCGTCGCGGATCTTGATCACCATGTGCGGATCGGCGATCTGCGCGCGCGTCATGCCGACCAGGTCGATCATGCCGGTCGCGAGCAGGCGCTCGGCCTGGCCCGCATCGCGGATGCTCTGCGCGTGCATCACCGGAATCTTCACGACCGACTTGATGCCGGCCGCGAGGTGCACGAACGGCTCCGGCGGCAACGCCATCGGCGGCATGCAGTTGGCGATCGTGTTGTGCGTATCGCCGCCCGAGCCGACCACGCTCAGGTAGTCGATCAGGCCCGTCTCCGACATCGCCTGCGCGATTTCCTTCAGCGCTTCGTGATCGAGGCCGTCTTCGTGGAATTCGTCGCCGCACATGCGCAGGCCGACGCAGAAATCCTTGCCGACCGCCTCACGCACGGCCGTCAGCACCTCGATACCGAAGCGCAGGCGGTTTTCGAGGCTGCCGCCCCATTCGTCGGTGCGGTGGTTCGAACGCTTGCTCCAGAACTGGTCGATCAGGTGCTGGTGCGCAGCCGAGATTTCGATGCCGTCCATGCCGGCCGCCTTCACGCGTTTCGCGGCTGCCGCGAAATCACCGATGATGCGGCGGATTTCCTCGATCTCGATGATCTTCGCGTTACCGCGGTGCACGGGTTCGCGCACGCCCGACGGCGACATCAGGTGCGGCCAGTGCTCGCCGTGGAACGACGAACGGCGGCCCATGTGCGTCGCCTGGATCATGATCTTCGCGCCGTGCTTGTGCATTGCATCGGCGAGGCGCGTGAGCGGATCGATGATCTTGTCGTTCGACAGGTTCACCGATTTCCACCAGCCCTGCGGGCTGTCGATCGATACCGGGCTCGACCCGCCACAGATCGCGAGGCCCACGCCGCCCTTCGCCTTTTCTTCGTAGTAGCGGATATAGCGGTCGCCCGGCAGGCCGCCCGGCTCGGCATACACCTCCGCATGCGCGGTGCTGACGATCCGGTTGCGCAGCGTCAGCTGGTTCAGCTGCATGGGTTTGAACAGGTGGGGATAACGCATCGCTGGCGACCTCTGGCGTTCGAATGTCTCGTGTTGCGGGTGTTGTTTTGTGTCGGTGATTCAGTGCATCAGGGCATCAGTGCGCGATCGGCGACACTTCGAACACGCAGTGATCGTGATGCTCGGCCGCACATTGCACTTCCTTCGATTGCGCACGCGGCGCGCCCTTGCCTTCCGGCGTCGTGTCGTTGACCCAGTCCATCGCGCCGGCGAACCAGCCCGCGAACATGTAGCAAAGCTTGCCTTCCTTGCCCGGCTGCTGGAGCACGAACGACGAGTGGCGCAGCTCGATCTTTGCGCGCGCGCTGACCGGATCGGCCTCGATGATCGAGAACAGGCCCCAGCCGCGCTGCGACAGGCGCTTCAGGTAGTGCTCGAATACCGCCATGCCGGTCAGGCCGTGCAACTTCGCTTCCTTGTCGCACCAGTGGTATGCGGACTTGTAACCGGCCTTGTAGAGAATCTCGGCATACGCTTCGACGCCGAGCGCTTCCTCGACGGCGACGTGGTTGTTCGTGAAGAAGTGGCGCGGCACGTACAGCATCGGCAGCGCGTCGGTGGTCCAGACGCCGGTATCGGGATCGACGTTGATCGGCAGTTGCGGTTGCATCGTGTGACTCCGTGAGGAAAGTGGCCGCGCGGCTCAGTGCGCAGGCGCGACATCGTCCGCGTGCCCGCGCGGCTTGCGCGGGCACGTCCCGATTTCTTTTAATGTTGAATCGCTGGCGGTGGTTCGGCGGTCGCGGCGCTTATGCGCCCCACACGTCCTTGAACACGCGCACCCAGTTCTCGCCCATGATCTTGCGGATACGCGACTCCTTCCAGCCGTGGCGTTCCATCGCGGCGGTCAGGTTCGGGAACTCGCCGATCGTGCGGATGCCGTCCGGGTTGATCACCTTGCCGAAGTTCGTCAGCTGGCGATAGCGGCCCTTGTCGTGCGTCAGCATGTCGAAGAATTCCTTCGCGAAATCCTGCGTGAAGTCCGTGCCGATGCCGACCGCGTCTTCGCCGATCAGGTTCACGACGTATTCGATCGCCTCGATGTAGTCGTCGATGTTCGCTTCGATCCCGCGCTTCAGGAACGGCGCAAACATCGTCACGCCGACGAAGCCGCCCGCATCGGCGATCTCCTTCAGTTGCTCGTCGCTCTTGTTGCGCGGATGCTCCTTCAGGCCCGACGGCAGGCAGTGCGAGTAGCACACCGGCTTCTTCGAGAACGCGATCGCTTCCGACGACGTGTTGCCGCCCACGTGCGACAGGTCGACCATGATCCCGACACGGTTCATCTCGGTGATCACTTCGCGGCCGAAGTCCGACAGCCCGCCGTCACGCTCGTAGCAACCGGTGCCGACCAGGTTCTGCGTGTTGTAGCAGAGCTGCACGACGCGCACGCCCATGTCGGCGAACGCTTCGATGTAGCCGAGGTTGTCCTCGAACGCATGCGCGTTCTGGAAGCCGAGGATCACGCCCGTCTTGTTTTCCTTCTTCGCGCGGAAGATGTCTTCCGTCGTGCGCACCAGCGTCAGCAGCTCGCCGTTGTCGCGGATCTTCTTCTTCATCACGCCGATGTTGTCGACGGTCTTCGTGAAGTTCTCCCACACCGACACCGTGCAGT
The DNA here is from genome assembly GCF_020419825.1 of Burkholderia sp. AU30198. Taxonomy (NCBI): domain Bacteria; kingdom Pseudomonadati; phylum Pseudomonadota; class Betaproteobacteria; order Burkholderiales; family Burkholderiaceae; genus Burkholderia; species Burkholderia sp. AU30198. The sequence goes on from NZ_JAIZSA010000002.1 coordinate 637,362, forward strand.
TCGCGGCGGTGATGCCGCCCTTGCGCATGTCTTCGAACACCGGCTTCTCGAACTTCGAGATGTTCAGCCCGTCGATGATGATGCTGTCTTGATGCAGCGTGCTCATGTGTTGCTCCAGTATTGTCGGGACGGTGGGATCAATAGATCGGGAAGCGTTCGCACAACGCGAAGATCTCGCGGCGCACGCGCTGTTCGGTCGCGTGGTCGCCTTCCGGGTTCGCGCGCAGCGCGTCGAACACTTCCAGGATCAGGCGGCCCACTTCGCGGAATTCCGCGACGCCGAAGCCGCGCGTCGTGCCGGCCGGCGTACCGAGGCGGATGCCCGACGTGACGGTCGGCTTCTCGGTGTCGAACGGAATGCCGTTCTTGTTGCAGGTAATGCCAGCGCGTTCGAGCGCCTGCTCGACCGGCGCACCCTTCAGGCCCTTCGGGCGCAGGTCGACCAGCAGCAGGTGGTTGTCGGTGCCGCCCGTGACGAGATCGACGCCGCCCGCCTTCAGCACTTCGCCGAGCGCCTGCGCGTTCGCGAGCACGTTGTCGATGTAGGTCTTGAAGTCCGCATGCAGCACTTCGCCGAACGCGACGGCCTTGCCGGCGATCACGTGCATCAGCGGGCCGCCCTGCAGGCCGGGGAACACGGCCGAGTTGATCTTCTTCGCGATGTCCTCGTCGTTGGTCAGCACGAAGCCGCCGCGCGGGCCGCGCAGCGTCTTGTGGGTGGTCGACGTGACGACGTGCGCGTGCTCGACCGGGTTCGCGTGGCGGCCCGCGGCGATCACGCCGGCGATGTGCGCCATGTCGACCATCAGCTTCGCGCCGACGCTGTCGGCGATCGCGCGGAAGCGCGCGAAGTCGAGCGCGCGCGGGTATGCCGAGAAGCCGGCAATGATCAGGTTCGGCTTGTGCTCGTGCGCGAGTGCCTCGACCTGGTCGTAGTCGATCAGCATCGTGTCGCGGTTCACGCCGTACTGGACCGCGTTGAACCACTTGCCCGACAGCGCCGGCTTCGCGCCGTGCGTCAGGTGGCCGCCCGCGTCGAGCGACATGCCGAGCACCGTGTCGCCCGGCTTGGCCAGCGCGAGCATCACCGAGCCGTTCGCCTGCGCGCCCGAGTGCGGCTGCACGTTCGCATAGCCGGCGTTGAAGATCTGCTTGACGCGCTCGATTGCCAGCGCCTCGACTTCATCCGCGAACTCGCAGCCACCGTAGTAGCGCTTGCCGGGATAGCCTTCCGCGTACTTGTTGGTCAGCACCGAGCCCTGCGCCTCGAGCACGGCACGCGACACGATGTTTTCCGACGCGATCAGTTCGACCTGCGACTGCTGACGCTCGAGTTCCTTCAGGATGGCGCTGCGCACCGGCGCGTCGCGCTCGGCCAGGGGCTGCGAGAAGAAAGGCTGGGTGTTCGACATAGTGCGTCCGTGACGAAGAATAAGGGGCTGAAACCGAAGCTCAAGGCCCGCCCTGCCTGGGTTTCCCGCTTGCCCAGTGCAAGGCTGCCGACGGCTCTATTCTTGTCGTTCGGATTTTCGGCGGATTGATGAATTTAGACGCGTTCTTTGCCTTTTCCGCCATCCGCGTCCGTTTTATACAAGTGACCGGTCGTGCTTTTTCGGATGACCAAGCAAACCGCCGTCGGCAGTTCACCTATGAACAGGCACGCCAGCGGTGCGATTGCCGCCCGGTCGGGGTGCAACGCGTCCCGGATACGGTGCAGTGCAGCATGCCGCTTTCGGCCAGACAACGTATGGATCTAGGGTTTAGCCGTATGGCACGCTTGTTGCGCTGGCTCACACAATATCGCAGCCCGTCCGTGCCCCCCGGGCGTAAAGCTATTAGAGATTCAAGGAACACCCCCCATGTCGCCCGACCGCACAGCGTCGCTGTCCCACTTCGCGTTCATGCCCTTGCCGAATTTCACGATGATCGCGTTCACCAATGCGATCGAGGTGCTTCGGATGGCGAACTACCTGAGCGGCCAGCCGCTCTACCGCTGGTCGGTCATCAGCCCGGACGGCGGCCCGGTCACCGCGAGCAACGGCCTGACGGTCGACACGGGCCCGGCCGAATGCGTGGGGCAACCGGACATCGTGTTCGTGTGCGGCGGCGTCGACGTGCAGCGCGCGACCACGCCCGCCCATCTGTCGACGCTGCGCCGCTTCGCGCGCGCGGGTATCCCGCTCGGCAGCCTGTGCACGGGCACCTATGCGCTCGCGAAGTCGGGGCTGCTCGCGGGCTACGCGTGCGCGATCCACTGGGAGAACATGTCGGCGCTGAAGGAAGAGTTTCCGGACACGCGCTTCCTGAAGGAACTGTTCGTGATCGACCGCGACCGCATCACGTGCACGGGCGGCGTCGCGCCGCTCGACATGATGCTGAACCTGATCGCCGCGCGCGTGGGCACCGCGCGCGTCACGCAGATCGCCGAGCAGTTCATCGTCGAACACGTGCGCGACACGAGCGCGCAGCAACGCATGCCGCTCGTCGCGCGCCTCGGCTCCGCGAACAAGTCGCTGTTCGAAGTGATCTCGCTGATGGAGAACAACATCGAGGAGCCGCTGTCGCGCGAGGAGCTCGCGCGGCTCGCGAACATGTCGCAGCGGCAACTGCAGCGCCTGTTCCGCGAACACCTCGGGATGACGCCGACGCACTATTACCTGACGCTGCGGCTGCGCCGCGCGCGCGAACTATTGCTGCAGACCGACATGTCGATCATGCACATCACGATGGCATGCGGCTTCCAGTCGGCGTGCCATTTCAGCAAGAGCTATCGCGACGCGTTCGGCGTCGCGCCGACCCGCGAGCGCCGCAAGCAGGTCGCGCCGCTTGCGCAGGGCACGGCGAGCGCCGGCCCCGCGTTTCCGGCGCATGTGCTGCATGCGTGACGCGCACCGCGACTGACCCATGAAAAAAGCGACCTCGAAGGTCGCTTTTTTCTTTGCGCTTACGATCCCCACACCTGCATTTCGTCGAGCGAATAGCCCCACTGCGTCGCGCGCTTCGTGCCATACATCCGCACGTAGCGGCCATGCCCGTTCAGGTTCGGCAGCGTCACGTGGCCATATGACACCCCGTTGTTCGTCGAGTAGATCGTCGTCCAGTTCACGTTGTCGTTCGACGTCTGGATCTGGTACACGAGCGCGCCCGCATCCCAGTAGAGATCGATGCTGCTGATCGTCTTCGTCGCACCGAGATCCACCGAGATCCATTGCGGATCGACGCCCGCACCTTCCGGCGAATCCCAGCGCGTGCTCGTGGTGTTGCCGTCGAACGCCTTGTCGGGCGTGAGCGACGCGTTGTAGCTCGCCGATGCGGCAGCCGGGTGGCCTTGCGACAGCAGCGTGATCTGGTTCGCCGCCGGGCCGCCGTAGTAGCTCGACCCGAGCTTGGCCTTCGTCGTGTCGGCGTTCACGCCGAATTGCGACAGGCTCCAGCGCTGGCCGGTCGTCACGTCGCCCACGTAGAGCTGGTAGCCGCCCGCCGTCGTCGACGAGAAGAACAGGTAGTTCGTGCCGCTCACCGGCGCGGGGTCGGAGTTGTTGCTGATGCAGTCGTTGAGCGCCAACTGATTCGGCGTCGATGCCGGATCCGCGGTCTTCGAGTAGATCTGGTCGAGCTGGCTCGTGTCCTTCCAGCGCGCGTAGAACACCGTGCCGTCCGCACGCACGATCGGATAGTAGGTCTGCAGTCCCGCCGGATTATCGAATACGGCCGTGGCGCCGGTCGCGAGCGTGCGCTTCATCAGGCCCATGTTCGCGCCGGTGCCGCTCGCGTAGTAGACGGCGCTCGCGTCCGGCGCGAGGAACGGCATCGAGTATTCGGCGCCGGCCGGCGCGTTGGTCAGGCTCACGACCGACGTGAACACCGGGCCCGCGCTCGTGTACGACAGCGTGGCCTGCTTGACGTCGCCGTTCTGCTTGAACACGAGGGTCTTGCCGTCCGCGCTGAATTTCGGGTCTTCGTTGCGGGTGGCGCCCGTGCTGTTCGTCATGTTGATCGGCGCATTGCTGGTGCCGAGCTGAACCATGAACACGTTCCATGCGTTGTTCTTGATGCCCATGAACGCGAGCCACTTGCCGTCGGGGCTGAACACGCCGTTCATCGGATCGGTGATGCCCCATGCGCTCTTGCTCAGTTGCGTCAGCGTATGGGCCGAGAAGTCGTAGAGGAACAGCTGGCTCGTGCCGTCGCCGTACTTGACGTAGCTGTGATAGACGAGCTTGCCGGTCAGTGCGGCGGGAAACGTCGTGCTGGATTGCGCCGGCGGATTGCTGATGCAGGCGGCCTGCGCGGCGCCGCCGAGCAGGTTGAGGGCAAGGCCGGCCACGAGGCCCGCGACGAGAGTGTTCGATTTCACGCTGAAGGTTTCCGGTTAGGGTCATGACACCGCTGACTAGACCTCGCACGCACCGGCGCACGGGCCACGGATCAGCCGGCGGACAGCGTGAATTCCGTATCGGTCAATGTCGGGAACAGAGATTGCTCGAGGGGCGACAGCATGCCAGCGAGTCGCGCAGAAAAACAGGATCAGAGCCCGTGAAAAACAAGCGGATCACGGGATAACGAGGCCTGTCGCGCAGCGCGCGCCGTGCTACTCTTTTTTCGGCACAAAGCTGCTCGACTTGAGGCACGCATGAAGCGTTATGCGATGCTCGCCCGGACGATTTCCGAGTCGATCCGGCGTGGAGATCTGGCCCCCGGCGCGCGCATCCCGACCGTGCGTGCCGCGTGCCGCGCGTACCAAGTGAGTCCGTCGACCGTGTTTCGGGCGTACTACGCGCTCGAAAGCGAGGGACTGATCGTCGCGCGCCCGCGCTCCGGCTATTTCGTCGCGAACTTCGACGACCAGCGCCTGCGCTTCACGCACGATCCGCCGCGCAAGCCCGCCGTATCGCACACGAGCGTCGACGATGCGCTGTTCCGGCTGCTGGACTCGATCCGCTGCCAGGACGTCGTGCCGCTCGGCTCCGCGTTCGCCAGCTACGCACTGTTTCCGATGAGCAGCCTGTGGCGCTACGCGACCGCGGCCACCCGCAACATGGACCGCGCGACCCTGCTGTCCGGATTCCCGCCCGGCGACGACACGCTGCGCCGCCAGATCGCGTTGCGCTACCTGAACGCGGGCGCGGCATTGCCGATGGATGAAATCGTCATCACGACCGGTGCGCTGGAAGCGTTGACGCTGAGCCTGCAGGCGCTGACGCGCCCCGGCGAAGTCATCGCGATCGAGCGCCCCGCGTTCCACGCCGTGCTGCAGGCTGTGCAGCGCCTGCATCTGAAAGCCGTCGAGATTCCGGTCGACCCGCGCACGGGGCTCGATCTCGACGCGCTCGCCGAAGCGCTCGACACGCACCCGGTGCGCGCGTGCTGGTTCATGACCTCGCTCCACAACCCGACCGGCGCGACGCTGTCCGACGAGCGCAAGCGCGCGCTGATCGACCTGCTCGCCGCGCACCGCGTGCCGCTGATCGAGGACGACGTGTACAACGAACTGCAGTTCGGCACGACACCCGCGCGCCCCGCGAAGCTGTACGACGACAGCGGGCTCGTGCTCCATTGCGGGTCGTTTTCGAAATGTCTCGCGCCCGGCTTCCGGATCGGCTGGGTCGCGGCGGGACGCTACGTGCAGCAGATCCGGCAGGCGAAATGCGTCGGCGCTCCGGCCGCCGACATACCCGCGCAACTCGCGATCTCGAACTACCTGCGCGACGGCGGATACGACCGCTTCCTGCGCAAGCTGCGGCTCAACCTCGCCGCGCACCAGGCGCAGATGCTCGCCGCCGTGCGCGCGTATTTTCCGGCCGGTACCGAAGTGTTCGCGCCGCACGGCGGGTATTTTCTGTGGATCGAGCTGCCGCCGCGCGTGGATGCGATGCACCTGTTCGGCGATGCGATGGAAAGCGGCGTCAGCATCGCGCCGGGGCCGATCTTTTCCGCGACCGGCGGATTCCGCCGCTATCTTCGGCTCAATTACGGCCGGCCGTGGACGCCGGCCGTCGAGCACGCGATGCAGACCATTGGAACGCTCGCGGCCCGGCAGCGGCAGGACGGCTAGCGTGGATCCGACGAATCGCGGCGGCCTGCTTGCGCCTTGCGTTTCACGTGGCGCCGACCAAGAATGAAGCGGAAGGCCATCGCGGACGAACCTGTTCCGCGCACCCGACGTCATGGAGAACTTCATGAGCACCGTATGCGAACGACGGTCGACGACGCACGCTCCGCCGGATTCCGGCGTGGGCCGATCGGCTGCCTTGCAGGACAGGATCATGACGACCGGCGAACGTTCGCCGCGTTGACGGTGCCCGCCCGCTTCCAGCGATGCGAGTCCTGACCAACCGGACAAGCCGCGCGCGCGACGACTGGCGTGCGATCCTGAACGCGCGAGCCGAAACACGACGCACCGCCGGCTGCCGCTGCAGGGCGTGCGGATTCGTGGCCTTCCGCGCACTCGAGCACTGCCCCGTCTGCGGTCGGCGGAACTGGCCGTTCGATCCGGTTCGCCAGGCATCGGACGACACGCATGCCACACACGCGGCGCCCTCCTTTCACACGTGGTCGTCGCGCGTCGCACGGGCGCTTCGCAACGCGGCATTCCGGCGGCCGCGCGCATCGAGCGCACCGATCCTGAGCATCCTGACGCTCGTGCTGCTGGTCGGCGGCTACGTGACGGTCGACCGGACGTGCAAGGCCGATCCGGTCTGTCGCGGTTCGAATGGTTCGGGCGCGACGGCCGGCGATGCCGGCCCGTACGCGTCGACCGATCCCGTGCTGCCGGTCTTGCCGGCGCCCGTCTATCCGTTTCATTCGACTGACGGAACGCAGGTGGCGGCCGCCCGACAACGCAGCCCGGATGCCGGCGAATCCGCCGGACCGACGGCGCTCGCGCGGGCGGTGCCGGCCATGCGTGCGCGCGACCGGTCACACCCCACCGCCACAGCGCGCCTGGCGGACTGGAAAACCAGTCGCGGTGCCGCGCATCGTGCCCACGCATTCCACCGCGTGAGCGTGCACACCGCGCATGCGCGACGCGCCGCCGCCAGCAATACGCAAATCGCGCAGCTCTATCGCGGCCACTGAACGCGCATGCGCCATCCGGGCCTGCGGGTCCGTCGATTCATTTTTCTAAACCGCCCTTCACAAAACCTCGTTTGCGCCGCAAGCGACGCATGACGTTCAATGGGTCATTCGCCCGCGCCGGCGCGTAACGCGTTCCGGCCGGTCGCCCGATCCACCGAACGGAGTCGTCGATGAATGCACTACAGCTCGTGACCCTGGCTGCCATCTGGGGCGCGTCCTTCCTGTTCATGCGCATGGGCGCGCCGGAATTCGGTGTCGTCCCGCTGATCGCGCTGCGCGTCACGATCGCGGCCGTGTTGTTATCGCCGGTACTGCGCAACGCGCAGGCGCGACAGGAATTCCGCTCGCACGCGGTGCCGCTGTTCGTCGTCGGCATCGCGAACTCGGCGCTGCCGTTCTGCCTGCTGACCTACGCGGCGCTGTTCGTGTCGGCCGGCACCGATTCGATCCTGAATGCGACGACGCCGCTTTGGACCGCGATCGTCGCGTACGCGTGGCTGCGCGCGCCGCTGACGAAACCGCAGGCGGCCGGTCTCGCGCTGGGCTTTGCCGGCGTCGTCGTGCTCGCCGGTTCGGCGGTCGGTGCGGGGACGCCCGGCGCACCGCGCGCGATCGCCGCCGCGATGCTCGCGACGCTGTCGTACGGGTTCGCCGCGCACTACTCGAAGCGCAAGCTGGCGAACGTCAGGCCGTTCGTGTCGGCCTTCGGCAGCCAGTTGTTCGCGGCGGTCGCGCTCGTGCCGCTCGCGCTGCCGATGTGGCCGCACGGCCCCGTTCACCCGTCCGCGTGGATCGCGGTGGTGCTGCTCGGCGCGATCTGCACGGCCGTTGCCTACCTGCTGTATTTCGGGCTGATCCGCCATGCGGGCGCGCAATATGCCGCGTCGGTCACGTTCCTGATCCCGATCTTCGGTGTCGTATGGGGCGCGATCTTCCTGCACGAGACGATCTCGGTGCAGACGGTCGCCGGGTGCGCGATCATCCTGCTCGGCACCGCGCTCGCGACCGGCAAGCTCAAGGGTTTCGCGGCCGCCGCGGTGCGCGGGTCACGCCAGTAGATCGCGCGGGCCGTCGTCGCCGCTGCCGATCTCGCTCGCGAGCCAGTCGCGGAACGCGGCGATCTTCCACTCGTGCTGGCGCGCTTCACTGCACACGACGTAATAGGACAGTTCGGTCGGCCAGGGCCGTGCGAGCACGCGAACCAGCCGGCCGGCCGCGACTTCGTCACGCGCATAGATGTCGCGCACCAGCGCCATGCCCTGCCCGGCGACCGCCGCCTTGATCAGCAACGCATCCTCGCTGAAGCTCGCGCCGCGCGGCGCACGGGCGTCCTCGATCCCCTGCGCGCGCAGCCACAGCGCCCAGTCGGCGCGGTCCGCGTCCTGCAGCAGCGGGTACGACAGGCAGTCGGCCGGTGTGGCGATCGGGCGGGCAGGATCGAGCAGTCGCGGGCTGCAGACGGGCCACAGCTCGGGTGTCCAGATGCGGAATGACGCGTGCCCGGGATAGCGGCCCAACCCGTGCCGGATCGCAACGTCGACATAGTCGCGCCGCAAGTCGACCAGTTGCCCGCGCGTCTCGACGGTGATTTCGATGTCGGGATACGCGGCATTGAACGCGCCGAGGCGCTGCACGAGCCACGTGTTCGCGAACGAGGCGGTGGTCGTCACCGCGAGGCGGACGACGCGCCGGTTAGCGCCGTGCACGTTCGCCCACGCGGCCTCGATCGCGTTGAAGCCGCCGGCGAGCTGGTCGAACAGCACGCGGCCCGTGCCGGTCAGCTCGAGTTCGCGGCCGGTGCGCTCGAACAGGCGCACGGCGAGGCGATCCTCGAGATTGCGGACATGCTGGCTGACGGCGCCCGGCGAAATGCAGAGCTGGTCGGCCGCCTGTTTCATGCTGCCGCAACGCGCCACTTCGACGAACGTGTGCAACGCTGCGAGGGGAAGTGACTTGGCCATCCGTGGATGCGCCACCGGACGGCGGCGGAGGGGTCGGGAACGGGCGATGATTATCGCAGCAATTTCGTGCGGTCGGGATCGCGGGGCACCGGCGTTCCGGGCCGCGCAGGGCGTGTGCGTGACCTGCCCTTCCCCGCACCTCCACTGCAAAAACGGGCAGCCCGTTTCCGGCACAGCTCGCTTTGCATAATGCGTTGCGTGTGTCGAACGCGCGTCGAACTAGCGCATCACGCGTCGCGCCGGCCGGCCACGTGATTTCCATCCTTGCGCGTCAACTACGGCCGACCGTGGGCGCCCGCGGTCCAACACGCGATGCAGACCAACGGTGCGCTGGCCTCGCGGCAACGGCACACGCACCCGCCCTGGCACGGACGATGCCACCCGAGCGCGTGCGCAATCAGGCGCGGCACGCGCCTTGCGTTCTGGCCGGTGCGCGACAAAGAATGAAATCGGAAGGCGGCGTGACGATGTGACGAAGTGAACAGCGAGCGGCCGGCACGGCCGCGTGGCGGTTTCAGAGGAGGAATTCCATGAGCACCGAGAGCACACTCCAGGCGACGATCCAGGCACTCGTCCAGGATGGCAAAGGCTTGCTGGCGGCCGACGAAAGCGGGCCGACCATCGCGAAGCGCTTCAAGACGATCGCGGTCGAATCGACCGAAGAGAACCGCCGCGCATGGCGCACCCTGTTGCTGTCGACGCCGGGCCTCGGTGAATTCGTCAGCGGCGTGATCCTGTATGAAGAGACGCTCGGGCAATGTGCGGACGACGGCACGCCGTTGCCCGAACTCGCCGCTCGCCAGCAGATCGTGCCCGGCATCAAGGTCGACGCGGGCAAGATTCCGCTCGCGCTCGCGCCCGGCGACGAAATCACGCAAGGGCTCGACGGGCTTGCGGCGCGCCTCGACGGCTACCAGCGGCAAGGCGCGCGGTTCGCGAAATGGCGCGCGGTGTACAACGTGTCCGCCACGCTGCCGGGCCATGCGGCGATCAAGGCAAACGCCGAAGCGCTGGCGCGCTATGCGGCGATCTGCCAGGAGGCCGGCGTCGTGCCGATCGTCGAGCCGGAAGTGCTGATGGACGGCGATCATTCGATCGGCCGCTGCGCGCAAGTGACCGACGCCGTGCTGCACGCCGTGTTCGACGCGCTGCACCGGCACCGGGTCGTGCTGGCGCACATGTTGCTCAAACCGAGCATGGTCGTCGCGGGCAGCACGCACACCGCACAGCCGGCCCCCGCCGAAGTCGCGGAGGCGACGGTGCGCCTGTTGCGCAGCACCGTGCCGGCCGAAGTGCCCGGCGTCTTCTTCCTGTCCGGCGGACAGACGCCCGAGGAAGCGACAGCGCATCTCGACGCGATGAATCGCGTTGCCGGGCGGCCGTGGCTGCTGAGCTTTTCATATGGACGGGCGCTGCAGGAGCCGCCGCTGGCCGTGTGGAAGGGAAAGGCGGCCAACGTGCGCGCCGCGCAGGATGCGCTGCTGCTGCGCGCACGCCTGAACGGTGCGGCCTGCCGTGGTCAGTACGACGCCTCCATGGAGCGCACCGCGTGAACGGAGCCGGGCGAATGTCGCCCGGTCGATCGTTCACGCGTGAGCTTCTCATCCGGCGCTATCGCGGGCACTGAGCACGCGCTTCCCGAACGCACAAAGGGCCGAGGCGCTTGAACGCCCCGGCCCCTTCGATTACCGCGTGGTAGTCGGTCGCGTTACGCCGCCAGCAACCCGTGCGGGTCGATGACGAATTTGCGCGGCGCACCGCCGTCGAACTTCTTGTAGCCTTCCGGCGCCTGGTCGAGCGAGATCACTTCGACGTTGACGATCTTCGCGATCGGCAGCCGGTCGAACAGGATCGCCTGCATCAGGTTGCGGTTGTACTTCAGCACCGGCGTCTGGCCCGTGAAGAACGAGTGCGACTTCGCCCAGCCGAGGCCGAAGCGGATGCTCAGGCTGCCGTGCTGCGCGGCCTTGTCCTTCGCGCCCGGATCGTCCGTCACGTACAGGCCCGGGATGCCGATCGCGCCGGCCGGCCGCGTGATTTCCATCAGCGAGTTCAGCACCGTCGCGGGCGCTTCTTCCGAGTGGCCCGACGAGCCGTGGCCATGCGCCTCGAAGCCGACGCAGTCGACCGCGCAGTCGATCTCGGGCACGCCGAGGATCTGCTCGATCTGCTCGCCGAGCGACGCATCCTTCGACAGGTCGACCGTCTCGAAGCCCATCGCCCGCGCATGCGCGAGGCGTTCCGCGTTCATGTCGCCGACGATCGTCACGGCCGCGCCGAGCAGGCGCGCCGATGCGGCCGCCGCCATCCCGACCGGGCCCGCGCCCGCGATATACACCGTCGAGCCCGGCTTCACGCCCGCGCTCACCGCACCGTGATAACCGGTCGGCAGAATGTCGGACAGGCAAGTCAGATCGCGGATCTTCGACATCGCCTGGTCGCGATCGGGGAATTTCAGCAGGTTGAAATCGGCGTACGGCACCAGCACGTACTCGGCCTGGCCGCCGATCCAGCCGCCCATGTCGACGTAACCGTAGGCGCCGCCTGCACGCGACGGGTTCACGTTCAGGCACACGCCCGTATGCGTGTCCTTGCACATCGCGCAGCGGCCGCACGCCACGTTGAACGGTACCGACACGAGATCGCCGAGTTTCAGCGTCTCGACGTCACGGCCGATCTCGACCACCTCGCCCGTGATCTCGTGACCGAGCACGAGGCCGACCGGCGCGGTCGTGCGGCCGCGCACCATGTGCTGGTCGGACCCGCAGATGTTCGTGCTGACCACTTTCAGGATCACGCCGTGGCCGATCGCGCGGCCGGTCGGATCGACCATCTTCGGATAATCGATTTTCTGCACTTCGACCTGGCCCGGCCCAAGATAGACGACACCTCGATTGCTGCTCATCGTATTGTCTCCATGTCTCGTTGGATGGCGCCGCGGCGCGCCGGCCCATGCGGCGCACGCGCAACGTGCTGTTCGAGAGTAGTCCCGGAGGCAGGGGCGCCGATGTCTCAAACGCGACATGCGTTTGAACGGCGCCGACATCGATGGCGGAAAACCGAAAGTCGGGCGGGAAACGACGGGAAGGTTTGGCGCGCGGTGTGACCCGCGGCATGGTGCGCTGGAGGGCGCCGTGACGCGCTGGAGGGCGGGCCGATCCCGGCGACCGACCTTCCCTCTCCCGGGCAGGCGTTACCCGCCCTGATTTTCGCGAATGTTCGCGGCGGCGGCGCGTTCCGCGTCGCTCGCGACACCGTCGTGCACGCGCGTGCTGACGGCCGGCGTCGGCGGCTCGCTGTCGAGCGCGTGGCCGTTGCGGTCGTGCGTGTCGACCGTCGCGCGCATCGACAGCCCGACGCGCAGCGGATGCGCGGCGAGATCGCGCGGATCGATCGCGATCACGACCGGCACGCGCTGCACGACCTTGATCCAGTTGCCGGCCGCGTTCTGCGACGGCAGCATCGAAAATGCGCTGCCGGTGCCCGCCGAGAACCCCTGCACGCGGCCGCGATAGCTCACGCGCGAGCCGTACAGATCCGACACGATCTCGACCGGCTGCCCGATGCGCATGTGGCGAATCTGCCCTTCCTTGAAATTCGCCTCGATCCACAACTGATTGAGCTGCACGATCGACATCAGCGGCACGCCGGGCCCGACCTGCTGGCCGACCTGCACCGAACGCTGCCCGATCGTGCCGTCGACCGGGGCGACGATCGTCGTGCGCTTCAGGTTCCGGTACGCGAGCTTGAACTGCGCGGCCGCCTGCACGACAGCCGGGCTTTCGTCGACGGGCAGTTTGGACCCGAGCGCGCGTGCCGCATCGAGCTGCGCCTGTGCGGCCGCGAGATTCGCCTGCGCGCCGGCGACCGCCGCGCGCGCACGCGCGAGCTCCTCGGGCGCGACGATCTCGACCGACGCGCCCGAGCGCGCGGCGAATGCGCGCTGCGCGAGCGACAGGTCGGCGCGCCGCGCGTTCACGGCCTCGACGTACATCGTGTTCGAGATCTTCGCGTTCGCGACCTGGCGCACGGCCTGTGCAAGCTGCGCCTTCGCCTGCGCGAACGCGACCGACGCCTCGGTGTCGTCGAGCTTCACGAGCGTCTGGCCGGCGCGCACGGCCTGCGTATCGGCGACCACGACGTCGGTCACCGATCCGGGGATCTGCGCGGCGACCTGGACGATGCTGCCGGCCACGTACGCGTCGTCGGTGTCTTCGTAGTAGCGATCGCTCAGCAGCCAGTACGCGATCCATGCAAGCGCGGCCACCAGCACGACCGCGAAGAACACGATGAAGCGCTTGCGGCGCGTCGCGCGGCGCGCGTCGAGTGCCGGGTCGTTCAGGGCGGCCGGCGGCGCGGCGGTATGGAGGTTGTCGTGGTGCATCAGTCGCTTTGCGTAACGATCAGACGATCGTGCTGGAACAGGGGGATCGGCGGCATGACCGACGGGCTCGGCGCCGGATTCGCCGCTGCCGTGCGCGCGAGAACGGGGGTGCCGCGAGTGGTAGCGCCGACAGCCGGCGTGCGTGCCACGTCGTCGCGTCGTGCGGCCCCCGCATTCGATGCTGCGACGACCTGCGGCACGGCCACGCTCGCCGCCCGCGCATCGGCCGACGGCCCCGCCACCGATCGGCTCGCGGCAGCGGCAGCGGTCGGTGCGGGTGGTGCGGGTGGTGTGGGCGCAACGGTCGCCGCAGCCACGGCGGGCGCTGCGGGCGCGACCGTCGAAGCGCCTCGCTTCGCCGCCCCGCCACGCGCCCGATGCACGGCCGGCGCCTGCGCGACCGTTGCGCCCGCATCGAACCCGCCGCCCAGCGCGCCGATCAGCCCGACGCGCAGCGTCCGCTGCCGGCCAAGCAACGCGATCATCTGCGCGCGCTCGTCGATCAGCGTGAGATCCGCGACATCCACGTCCTTCTGCATCAGCACGCCGCGCCGGTGCCGGTCGGTCGCGATCTCCACGATCTTCTGCGCGGCCAGGACCGCGTCCTGCTGCTGCGCGACGAGCGTCTGCGACGTCTGCAACGACGTGACGAACTGCGCGACCTGCCCGAGCGCGTCGTCGACGGTCTTGTTGTACAGCCCGATCGCGACGTCGGCTTGCGCGACATCCGAACCGAGCTTGGCCTTCAGCCGGCCGCGATCGAAGATCGGCAGCGAGATCGCCGGGCCGATGGAACCGGCGAGCGCATCGCGCGAGAACAGCGACGCGGGCGTCAAGGCGAACACGCCGCCGAGCGCGACGAGGTTCACGTCCGGATAGAACTGCGCGCGCGTCGAATCGGCATTCGCGAACGCGGCTTCGACACGCAACCGCGCGGCGACGATGTCGGGCCGGCGGCCCAGGAGATCGGCCGGCAGCCGCGCGGGCAGCGCGCCGCCCGCGAACGCGCCCACGCGCGGCCGTTGCAGCGCGAGCCCGCGCTCGGGGCCGCGACCCGACAGCACGCCGAGCTGCAGTTGTGCGAGCTTGATCTGCTCGTCGTTCAGCGCGATCTGCGCGAGCAGCTTGCTACGCTTGATCGATGCATCGCTCGCGTCGTACGCGTTGTCGAGCCCGCGCGCGGTGCGCTCGCGCAGCACGGTCGTCACGCGCTGACTGACCTTCAGTTTCTGCTGCAGCAGTTCCTGCGTCGCATACGCCTGGTCGAGCTGGCAGTACACGGTGACGATCGCCACCGCCAGCGTGAGCCGCACCTGCTCGGCCTCGACCCGTGCCGCTTCGCGCAGCGACATCAGGCTCTTCGTCGCGGCCCGGTTCTTCCCCCACAGGTCGAGCTGGTAGGTCAGCCCGACGAACACCGACGATGGCGAGGTGTTCGGATCGCCGAAGATCTCGACGGGTACACGATAGCCGCCGGCCGATACGTCGGCGACGTCGTTGCCCGGCTTCGGCATCCGCGCGCGGCTGACCGTCGCGCCAGCCGTGCCCGTCAGCCCCGTCAGCGAATCGAACTGCTGAAGCTGCGCGTGCGCGATCCGCAGCCGCGCCTGCGCGACCTGCAGGTCGGGGTTGTGCTGCGATGCCTCGGCGACGAGTGCGTCGAGTTGCGGATCCCGCAGCTGCTTCACCCAGTCGGGCGCGGGCCACGCGCCGTTCACGCCGGGGCCGGCCGTGTGCGCGAGCGCATCGTCGGCCGGCGCACGCAACGACAGCGACGGCAGGAAGCCCGACGGCACGCATCCGCTCAACGCCAGTGACACCGCTGCGGCGACGATCGTCATTGCGCCGCTCTTCAAGCCATGCGGCAGACTCGCCGCTTTATCCACACGCCGCATCGCGCCCCTCATCCCTGCTGAACGCGCTGCGCACGCGCGGCCAGACGCGGCCGCGTGCGTTCGAGCGGGCCGAGCCGGCCGAACAGGCCATCCGCGATGCCGAACAGGATGCCGGCGAGCTTCGCGCGCTTGTCGCGTTCGACAAGCGCGATCTGCACGACCTGCCACACGGTCAGCAGGTTCGGCACGATCGCCACCGGGAAGCGCAGCCCGTACTGCATCCCGAGCTGTACCGCATTGCGTGCGCTGTAGTAGCGCCGTTGCCACGAGTGATTCATCGACGTCATTTCAAAAGGGCCGATCGCGTGACGCTGCTTCGCGCCGATCCGGTGCGGCAGCACCAGCGACGGCACGACATAGAGCGGCACGTTGCGCGCCAGCGCGCGAAAGCTGTATTCGGTATCGACGTGATCGATGAACAGCGTCTCGTCGAAGCGGCCGAGCACGTCGAACGCATCGCGCGACACGACGCAGCCCGACGAAATCAGGAATGCGCAGCGCTGCAGCGGCGCGCCCGGTTCGATGCGCAGGCGGCGCAGGCCGATCCCGTTGGTCGAGAGTTCGGGCAGGAAGCTGCGCGCGTTCTCGTCGAAGATGCGCGGGCCGGCCAGGAACGCGCGCCCGCCAAGCCCCGCGCAGACATCGCGCATCGCGGGGAAATACGCGGCCGGCACCGACGAATCCTGGTCGAACAGCGCGACGGCATCGATGCGGTCGCGAAACAGCGCCGCGAGCCCCGCGTTGTACGCGCCCGCGATCCCGCAGCGATTGCCGTGATGCAGCAGCGCGATGCCTTCGCGCGCGCACAGCTCGCTGGCCCGCGCGTCGGGCTGCGGCGTGTTGTCGACGACGAGCAGTGCATCGCACGCATGCCGCCATGCGCGGAGCGCGTCGAGCTGCGCGTCGCTCGGGTGATACAGGATCACGAGTGCGCCGAGTGTCGTCATGTTCTTCTCCTCAATGCCCGAACGACGCCGCCGCGCCGCGCTTCGGCCGCGTCAGCCACATCATTGCCGCGAGCGCGAGACACGTCATGCTCGCCATCCAGAACATGTCGTTGGTCGCCATCATGTACGCCTGCTGCATCACGACCTGGTGCAGCGTGGACAGCTCGCGCACGCCGTCCACGCCCATCCCGTTCAGCGTATGCACGAAGCGCTGCGTATTCGCCGATGCGTGCGTGACGGATTGCGACACGACGTCGTAGTGATAGGTCGCGCGGTTGTCCCATAGCGTCACGCTCATCGCCGTGCCGAACGCGGCCGACAGCGTGCGCAGGAAGTTCGACAGGCTCGACGCGGCCGCGAGCTGGTCGTCCGGAATGCGCGACAGCGTCGCGGCGGTCAGCGGAATGAAGAAGCACGGCAGCCCGATCCCCTGGATCAGCCCCGGCGCGGCGATCTGCGCGAACGTCATCTTCAGCGTGAAATGCGCGTCCCACGCGAGCACGGCCGCGAACACGAGGAAGCCGAAGGTCGCGAGCACGCGCGCGTCGAAGCGGTGCGCATGGAGCCCGACGACGATCGAAAACACCAGTGCGAGCACGCCGAGCGACGCGGTGGCGAGCCCCGCGTGAAACGCGTTGTAGCCCATCACGGCCTGCATCCACAGCGGGAACACGACGCCGACCACCGAGAAGCTCATCATCCCGAGCGAGATGATCAGCACGCAGAACGAGAACGTGCGATCGCGGAACAGGCTCAGATCGACGACGGGATGCGCTTCGCCCGACTCCCAGATCAGCAGCGACACGATCGACAGCCCCGCGACCACCGCGAGCGTGACGATCAGCGGCGAACCGAACCAGCCGCGATCGTGGCCGAGATCGAGCATCGCCTGCAGCGAGCCGACGCCGATCACGAGCAGCACGATGCCCGGCACGTCGATCGGGCCGGCCGCGCCGCGTTGCGCATCCGGGCGCAGCATCGCGGTGCAGACCGCGAACGAGAACAGCCCGATCGGCAAATTGATCAGGAAGATCCACGGCCACGAGAAGTTGTCGACGATCCAGCCGCCGACCACCGGCCCGAAGATCGGCGCGAGCAGCACCGTCATCGCCCACAGCGCGAGCGCGATCGTGCGCTTGTCCGGCGGAAACGTGCGCAGCAGGATCGTCTGCGACAGCGGCACCATCGGCCCCGAAAACAGCCCCTGCAGCGCGCGGCAGATCACGAGCACATGCAGGTCGCGCGCGAGCCCGCACAGCAGCGACGTCAGCGTGAACAACAGCACCGCGCCGACGAACAGCCGCAACTCGCCGACGCGGCGCGCGAGCCAGCCCGTCAGCGGCACCGCGATCGCGGCCGCGACCGAATACGAGCTGATCACCCACGTGCCCTGGCTGTTCGAAACGCCGAGACTGCCGGAGATCGCCGGCACCGCGACGTTCGTCACGGTCGAATCGAGCACCTCGATGAACGTCGCGAGCGACAGCGCAAACGTCAGCAGCGCGAGCCGGATGCCCCGCACCGGCTGCGCGGCCGGCGCGGGCGCCGGCACGTCGAACGCGGACGGCGCGACGGGCCCGTCGCGAAGCGGCGACGCGGTGCTCATGCGCCGGCCACCGCGGCTTCGGCCCGCGCGGCGGTCTGCCTGCGCGCCGGCACGAACCGTTCGATGAAATCGGCCGCGGCTTCACAACCGTCCCGCTCGGCCGCCAGCAGTGCGCGCGTGCGCGCCGCATGCGTGGCGAACGCGGGGTCGCCGAGCACGCGCGCGAGCGCCGTGCCGAGACGCGCACCGTCGATCGGGCCGTCGATGCGTACGCCGCAGCCGCTCACGGCGACCCGTTGCGCGTTGTCGAACTGGTCGTGCGCGAACGGCGTGACGACTTGCGCGATTCCCGCTTCGAACGCGAGCGCCGCCGTGCCGATCCCGCCGTGATGCACGAGCGCGCGGCAGCGCGGCAGCAGCGTGCGCATCGGCACGAAGCGGCGCACGAGCAGCCGGTCACTGTCCGGCGCCGCATCGTGCGGTGTCAGCAGGATCCCGCGCGCGCCGGTCGCGCGCAGCGCGTCCGCCACCGCGCGCGCATAGGCCGCGTGATCGACGCGTGTCGAACCGGCCGTGAACACGACCGGGGGCTCACCGGCCGCGAGATACGCATCGAGTGCCACATCGTCTTCGGGGGTCGCAATATCGTTGAACAGCGGGAAGCCGCTTTGCAGATGATTCGACGGCCAGTCCGGCTGCGGCGCGGCGAACCAGCCGGGAAACAGGCACAGCACGCCGTCGGTCGAATGCAGCCAGCGGCCCAGCACGCGCCGCGCGGGCGCGAGCCCGAGCGCGCGGCGCACCGCGTTGAGCGCGGGGCCGCAGGTGCGATCGAGCACCTGCCGCTCGATCAGCGTCATCAGCGCCGCCTTCACCGGCAGCGGCCAGCGCGCGGGAATCGTCAGGCGCGGGTGGGTCGGCGGCGCATGCGCGGACAGCAGCGTCGACGGCGACACCTGCACCGACACGTACGGCGTGCCGTGCAACTCCTGCATGAAGCGCGCGGAAAACGCCCACAGCGTGCCGACGAGCACCGTATCGCCGTCGGTCAGCGCACGCAGCGCGTCGTAATGCGGGCGCAGCGTCGGCGCGATCACCTGCCACAGCGTGCGAAACGACGTGCGCGCATCCCACAGCGCGGGATTCGCCATCGCGGCCTCGTATTCGGCCGCGGTGCCGATCGGCACGAACGCGAACCCGCAACGGCGCACGACCGCCTCGAACGGTGCGTGCGTGCAGAACACGACGTCGTGACCGCGCGCCGCGAGCGTGCGCGCGACGCCGAGCAGCGGATGCACGTCGCCTGCCGAGCCGATCGCGGTCACGATCATCTTCGCCATCGCGCGCCTCGCGGGGTTCAGTAGAAGCCGGGAATCAGCGCCGCGACCTCGCGGCGGTACTGCGTATACGCCGGCCCGAAATACCCGGTCAGCCAGCTCTCCTCGACGCGCACCTTGTACGCGAGCGACGCGAACACGAGCAGCACGCCGATCGCGCCGCGCCATTCGCCGCCGATCAGTGCGGCGCCGACGAGCGCGATCAGGCAGCCCGTATAGATCGGGTGACGCACGAGCCCATACGGCCCCGTGCGGACGAGCTCATGGTCTTCCTTCAGCGTGACCGATACGCTCCAGTTCGTGCCGAGATGCAGCCGCGCCCACACCGAGAACAGCAGCCCGGCCACCAGCACCGCGAGCCCGCCCTGCGCCTGCAGGCCGAAGTGCTGCCAGTCCGGCACGAACGCCTGCCACGACGGATCGGGCAGGATGATCAGCGCGCCGCCGACGATCAGCGGAATCGACTGCAGCGTGCGCGAGCGCGACGCTTCCTTGCGCACGGTCGTCTTCACGCCTTGCGAGGTGGCGATCCAGTAGGCGAGCCACACGGCCCACGGAACGACGATGGCGATGGTCTGAACGATATTCACGGCTGGCCTGCCTCGTTGGGATGGGAATTCGGATGCGCCGCGCGTACCGGCCGCCCGGCGTGCTGTGTCACGACGACAGCGCGTGCATCGGTGCGGGCACGCGCGCCTGCGCGGCGGCGAGCGCGATGCCGGCGGCAAGCGACGACCCGCCGCAGAAAAAGTCGAGCAGTGCCGAGCGCGTGTATTCGCGCTGCGCGCGGCCTTCGATGTCGAGGAAATGGCCGGCGTCCGGTACCGTCCCGAACCGCGCGCGCGGCACGTGCGCGCCGAGCTGGCGCACGTCGGCGGGCGTCGTGTATTCGTCGCGCTCGCCGTTCAGGAACAGCAGCTCGCAGCCGATGTTCGAGAACTCGCTGAAGTAGCGCGCGGGCTGCAGCGACAGGATCTGGTCGACGTGAAACGCGACCTGGTCCTGCTCGTCGCGCGGCAGGCGCGTGAGATAGCGGTAGTTGTACAGCTTCATGATGCGCGGCAGATAGCGGCCGACGGTATCGTTCAGCAGCTGCGCGGCCTTCAGGTTCTCGCCGGCCGCGATGTGGTCGCGGGCGCGCGTCACGTAGTCGACCATTGCGTCGTTCAGGAACGGCGAGAACGAGCAGATCGCCGCGCGCCGTACGCTCGGGCAGCCACGTGCGAGCGCGAACAGCGACGCGACGCCGCCCCACGACACCGACACGAGGTAGGCCGGCGCGAAGCGTTCGACCAGATGCTGCAGGATCGCGGCTTCGTCGTCCTTCGTCAGGATGAAGCAGCCCGGGTTGTGCTGGCGCGACTGCCCCGCATACGGCAGGTCGAAGCAGATCGTGTTCATCCGCTCGCCGAGATACTGGACGGTCTGCCCGAACGACGCGGTCGTCGCGAGCGCGCCGTTGACGAGCATCGCCGTGTCGAACGCCGGGTCGAACACGTTCCGTTCGACGTAGACCTTCAGACCATTCGGCAGCGGGACCACGTGTTTTTCGGTCAGCATCGTCGTTCTCCGGTGGATGCGGCGTCTCGACGTCGCGGCATGCTGCAGGTGCGCAATGACTGCGCCGGTTGTTTGCGCGCAATCCGAATCGCGCGATTGGCCAATGCACCGCGGCAATACCGGCGGCATCGATTCATTCCTCGTAGTGCGGCGCCATACTAATACGGACAATATTACTGACTCAAGTCATTCCAACGATACCCTCTACTCTGTTAGGAAATTCGGCAGATTCAAATTATTTCCGCATTTTTTATGGTAAGCGGAGTGCTTTTGAGCGCGACGGCAATCGTTTGCGAAACGGCGACAGACACCCACTTAATTATCCAATACTCATTTAATATCAATGATCTACCCCGTTTAATTCGCTTATTTGAAACGGATTTTCATGAATGAATCGTGACGCCGTTTCGCAGGCCGACATTCCTATTTCATCGAATATCACATAGCTCAATACTCTTTCATTCCGTAATCGCTTCGGCACCCGCAACGATTAACCAGATTGATCGCCCGCTTCAGAATGCGTTTTAAACAAACTCCAGTTTTTTTAATCATCTTTCAATTATTTTTCTGCACCCGCACAACGCGCGCCCTGGGGGCCGCGCTCGCCTGCCGGACACACGCCCTCGCCGTCAGACCCCGATTTTTTATTGATTGAACGATCAATAAAAAACCGCTAAGCTCTCGACTTCCATGGACGGCCCGTCCGGGCGAAGGGAGTCGCGATGCCGAAAGTCGGAATGCGGGAGATTCGCCGCGCACAGTTGATCGACGCCACGCTGCGCTCGATCGACGAGGCGGGCCTGCCCGGCACGACGCTCGCCTCGGTCGCGCAACGCGCGAACATCTCGACGGGCATCGTCAGCCACTACTTCGGCGACAAGGACGGCCTGCTAGAAGCGACCATGCGGCACGTGCTGCGCGACCTGTGGTCGGCCACCACGCGCCGCCGCGTGGCCGCACGCAAGGATCCGCGCTCGCGGCTGCGCGCAATCGCCGCCGCGAACTTCGACGACACGCAGGTCAGCGCGCCCGTGATGAAGACCTGGCTCGCGTTCTGGTCGCAGAGCATGCACGACCCGATGCTCAAGCGCCTGCAGCACGTCAACACGCGGCGCCTCCATTCGAACCTGTCGGCCGAATTCGCCAAGGCGCTGCCGCGCCTGCAAGCACGTGAAGCCGCCAGCGGCCTCGCCGCACTGATCGACGGCCTGTGGCTGCGCGGCGCGCTCGCCGGCGGCCCGATCGACACCCGGGCTGCATTGAAGCTCACCCACGACTACATCGACCTGCTGCTCGCGTCCGCCTGACGCGGCGCGCAGTCGCCCCCTAGGAGATCCTCATGTCCGTATTCGGTTTGCAGCGCCTCTACATCGGCGGCGGTTACGTCGACGCCACGAGCGGCAAGACTTTCGACACCTTCGATCCCGCCACCGGCGAGCTGCTTGCGCAAGTGCAGCAGGCGAGCGCCGCCGACGTCGACCGCGCGGTCGCGTCCGCGCAGGAAGGCCAGCGTGAATGGGCCGCAATGACCGCAATGCAGCGCTCGCGCATCCTGCGCCGCGCGGTCGACCTGCTGCGCGAGCGCAACGACGAACTCGCCGCACTGGAAACGCGCGACACGGGCAAGCCGATCGGCGAAACGCTCGCGGTCGACATCGTCACCGGCGCGGACGTGATCGAGTACTACGCGGGCCTCGCGACCGCGATCGAAGGGCTGCAGGTACCGCTGCGCGCCGAGTCGTTCGTCTATACGCGCCGCGAGCCGCTCGGCGTGTGCGCGGGCATCGGCGCCTGGAATTACCCGATTCAGATCGCATGCTGGAAGACCGCCCCCGCGCTCGCCGCAGGCAACGCGATGGTATTCAAGCCGAGCGAAGTCACGCCGCTCACCGCGCTGAAGCTCGCGGAAATCTATACGGAAGCCGGCGTGCCGGCCGGCGTGTTCAACGTCGTGCAGGGCGACGGCTCGGTCGGCGCGCTGCTGACGGGCCACCTGGACATCGCAAAGGTGTCGTTCACCGGCGGCGTCGAGACCGGCAAGAAGGTGATGTCGCTGGCCGGCGCGTCGTCGCTGAAGGAAGTGACGATGGAGCTCGGCGGCAAGTCGCCGCTGATCGTGTTCGACGATGCGGACCTCGACCGCGCGGCCGACATCGCGGTGACCGCCAACTTCTTCAGCTCGGGCCAGGTCTGCACGAACGGCACGCGCGTGTTCGTGCACCGCTCGGTCAAGGATGCATTCACGCAGCGCGTGCTCGAACGCGTGAAGCGCATCCGCGTCGGCAAGCCGACCGATGCCGATACCAACTTCGGCCCGCTCGTGTCGGCCGCGCAGCTCGACAAGGTGCTCGGCTTCATCGAGAGCGGCAAGGCGGAAGGCGCGAAGCTGCTCGCCGGCGGCACGCGCCTGACCGACGGCCACTTCGGCAGCGGCCAGTACGTCGCGCCGACCGTGTTCGGCGATTGCCGCGACGACATGAAGATCGTCCGCGAGGAAATCTTCGGGCCGGTGATGAGCATCCTCGATTTCGAATCGGAGGACGAAGTGATTGCCCGCGCGAACGACACGCACTACGGCCTGGCGGCCGGCGTCGTGACCGAGAACCTGTCGCGCGCGCACCGCACGATCCATCGCCTCGAAGCCGGCATCTGCTGGATCAACACGTGGGGCGAATCGCCGGCCGAGATGCCGGTTGGCGGATACAAGCAATCCGGTGTCGGACGCGAGAACGGCATCACGACGCTCGAGCACTACACTCGAATCAAGTCGGTGCAGGTCGAACTCGGCCGCTACAACCCGGTGTTTTAAGAAAGGAGATTGACCGTCATGACGACACGCGAATACGACTACATCATCTGCGGCGCAGGTTCCGCGGGCAACGTGCTCGCAACGCGCCTGACGGAAGATCCGGATGTGACGGTGCTGCTGCTCGAAGCCGGTGGCCCCGACTACCGCTTCGACTTCCGCACGCAGATGCCGGCCGCCCTCGCCTATCCGCTGCAAGGGCGCCGCTACAACTGGGCATACGAAACCGACCCCGAGCCGCACATGGACAACCGCCGGATGGAATGCGGGCGCGGCAAGGGGCTCGGCGGCTCGTCGCTGATCAACGGGATGTGCTACATCCGCGGCAACGCGCTCGACTACGACAACTGGTCGACCCACAAGGGCCTCGAGAACTGGACGTATCTCGACTGCCTGCCGTACTTCAAGAAAGCCGAGACGCGCGACGTCGGCCCGAACGATTATCACGGCGGCAACGGCCCCGTGTCGGTCACGACCAGCAAGCCGGGCGTGAACCCGCTGTTCGAGGCGATGGTCGACGCGGGCGTAGAGGCCGGCTATCCGCGCACCGACGACCTGAACGGCTATCAGCAGGAAGGCTTCGGCCCGATGGACCGTACCGTCACGCCGAAGGGCCGTCGCGCCAGCACCGCGCGCGGCTATCTCGACCAGGCGCGCGCGCGGCCGAACCTCGAGATCGTCACGCACGCGCTCGCCGACCGTATCCTGTTCGACGGCAAGCGCGCATCGGGTGTCACGTACCTGCGCGGCAGCGAACGCGCGACCGCGCATGCGCGCCGCGAAGTGCTCGTGTGCAGCGGCGCGATCGCGTCGCCGCAACTGCTGCAGCGCTCGGGCGTCGGCCCCGGCGCATGGCTGAAGGAACTCGACATTCCGGTCGTGCTCGATCTGCCCGGTGTCGGCCAGAACCTGCAGGATCACCTGGAGATGTACATCCAGTACGAATGCAAGGAGCCGGTGTCGCTGTACCCGGCGCTCAAGTGGTGGAACCAGCCGAAGATCGGCCTCGAATGGATGCTGAACGGCACCGGCCTCGGCGCGAGCAACCACTTCGAGGCGGGCGGCTTCATCCGCACGCGCGACGACGATCTGTGGCCGAACATCCAGTATCACTTCCTGCCCGTTGCGATCAATTACAACGGCTCGAACGCGATCGAGATGCACGGCTTCCAGGCGCACGTCGGCTCGATGCGCTCGCCGAGCCGCGGCCGCGTGAAGCTGCGCTCGCGCGATCCGAACCAGCATCCGAGCATCCTGTTCAACTACATGGCCGAAGCGCTCGACTGGCGCGAGTTCCGCGATGCGATCCGCGCGACGCGCGAGATCATGCGGCAACCCGCGCTCGACCGCTATCGCGGCCGCGAGCTGAACCCGGGCGCGGACTGCAAGTCCGACAAGGAACTCGACGCGTTCGTGCGGGCCCGCGCGGAGACCGCGTTCCATCCGTCGTGCTCGTGCAAGATGGGTTATGACGACATGGCCGTGGTCGATGAAGAAGGCCGCGTGCACGGGCTCGAGGGCCTGCGGGTCGTCGATGCGTCGATCATGCCGATCATCACGACCGGCAACCTCAATGCGCCGACGATCATGATCGCCGAGAAGATCGCGGACAAGATTCGCGGGCGCAAGGCGCTTGCGCGGGTGGATGTGCCTTATTTTGTCGCGAATGGGGCGATGGCGAGGAATGTCGCGAAGGCCGTGCGGCAGCCGGAGACGGTTTGATAACGGCGGGCCTGCTGCCCGCCCATCGATGCGCCGACGAAACGCCGCCGACAGTCATTGTCGGCGGCGTTTTGCATGCGATCGTCAGCCGCTGTTCACTTCGCGCTTCAAACGCTCGACGTCGACGTTTTTCAGGTAGTTCGTGATGTTCTGCCAGATCGGATGGAACCCATACCCACCATGCTGCAGTTCATCGAGCGCCTGCTCGCGTGTCCAGCCCTGGTACACCACCCGGTACAACGCCGACACCAGGCCGGTACGATCGGCGCCGTGCTGGCAGTGGATCAGCACCGGGCCGTCCTGGTCGGCCGTCCGCAGCGCCCTCAGCGCGGTGACCATGTCTTCGTCGCGGATGTCCCACGTGTTGATCCGGATGCGTTGCATCTTGATCTGCGTGCCGGCCAGGATGCTGTCGTCCGCGTGAAACGAACGGAAGCTGATGACCTTGCGGATCCCGAGCTTCTGCAACTCCGGCACGTCGCTGCGCGACAGCTGCGCGCTGCGATACAGCGACGGCGTGATGCGATGCAGGTTGTTCACATGCGCATCGGTCACGCTCTGCGCCCATTTGATCGGCCGGGCGGACACCTCGGAGGCCGGGTCCGCGCAGGCCGGCTGAACGAGCCCGGCAAGCGTGACGGCGATCGCGGCAATGATGGCGAGTTTCATGTCGGCTCAATAAAATGCGCGCTTGCGCTCGCGTGAAAGAATGAACAGCACGATCGCGGCGGCGCTCATCGTCCAGTAGTCGGTCGGCGCCACGCCGAGCCAGTGGATATGCCAACGCACATTGGCCGGATTGAAACGGGCCAGGCCGTATGCCGGGTTCAGCACGAACCACAGGAAATCCTCGGTCAGCCAGAACACCATGATGCACGCGACGATGCGCGCCTCGATGCGCCACGACCACCGCCCGTTGAACACGGGCGGCAAGTGAAAGAACAGCGCGACGAACGGGAACACCCACGCGTGGTAGCCGGTCATCGGCCGCCCGCCCCAGAAGATGTCGAGCAGCCAGTGATGCTCGATGCGCCAGGTCGGCAGGTTGGCGGCCCAGCCCGCGCTGCCTTCGATCTGGATCTCGACGTTCGCGAAGAAGAACGCGAGCAGCACGACCCACGCGACGACGAACAGCGTATGACGCGTGGGCACGAAACGGGCCACGCTCATGCGGCGGGCTCCAGGCCCAGCACGCGATCGAGCACGAAGCGGCCGGCAAGCGGCCGCCCGAGCGGCGCGAGACGGCGACGCATGTCGGCGAGACGCTCCGGCGTCTGCAGCAACGCGCGGATCCGGTAGACGAGCGCATCGTCGTCGATCGCCTTCAGCGCGACACCCTGTTCGAGCAGGAAATCCGCATTGCGCTCTTCCTGGCCCGGAATCGGCGAATTGACGATCATCGGCAGCTGCATCGCGAGACATTCGGACGTCGTCAGGCCGCCCGGTTTCGTGATGACGAGATCGGCGCAGGCCATCAGGCGTTCCACCTGCTGCGTGAAGCCCTGCGGAAACAGCCGGCCGGGATGCTGCGCGGCCAGTGCCTGCAACGACGCCAGCATCGCCTGGTTCTTGCCGGCCAGCGCGATCAGCTGGAAGTCGGCATCCATCTCCAGCAGGCGCGCGGCCAGCACGTCGAGCCCGCCGAGGCCCGCGCCGCCGGACATCATCAGGAAGGTCGGGCGCGCGGGATCGAGGCCGAATTCGGCTGCGCAGGCCGCGCGATCGAGCGGCTGGCCGAACGCCGGCATGATCGGGATGCCGCTGACATGCACCGTGTCAGGCGCCATGCCGCGCGCATGCATGCGCCATGCGATCTCGTCGTTGGCCGCGAAATAGCCGCGCATGTTCGGCACGACCCACATGCTGTGCAGGTCGAAATCGGTGACCTGCACCCACACCGGCGTATCGACGCGTCCCTTGCGAATCTCGCGCGACAGCAGTTCAGCCGGCAGGAAGTGCGTGCAGATGATCGCGTCCGGACGCTGACGTTCGATCTCCGCGAGCAGCGGCCGGCAATTGAGCCGCTCGATCGCGCGCCGGATCTTCTGCGATGGCGCGGCGGGATCGACTTCGTCGGTCTTCTGGTACAGGTAGCCCCACAGCGCCGGCTGGCTGCTGACGAGCTTGATGTAGAGATCGGTGTACAGCTTGCGGAAGCCGGTGGACACGAAATCCATCACGTCCAGGTGGGTGGCTTCGACGCCGGCGGGATGGTGGTCGGCGAACGCGCGGATCGCTTCGGCCGCGCGGGTATGGCCGGCGCCGGCGCTCACGCTCAGGAGGAGAATCTTCTTGTTTTGCTTTGACATCTGACTGACCGTTTCGATGAAGGTGGCCCGGATACGGGTTCGCGGCGGCGCTCTCACGCGGCGGCGGTTCGTGTCCGGCTTACAACAAGCTTGGCAGATCTTCGGCGGTGCGGGCGGGCGGGTACAGCGGCGCGATCGCCGGCATCGTCTGCGGAATCATACTGCGTTCGGTCGATGGCGCCCGGATCGGGGTGATGCGCAGTCGGTCAGGCAGTCAGGATGGCGTGGCGTGGCGTGGCGTGCGGCCCGTGTAGACGCCGACAGCATGACGTCGTGGCGTGCCGCCGCCTGACGCCCGTTCGCGCGTGCGAACGGGGCCCGGCATTTCGGCGCGAACCAGGGGGTTCGCGCGCAGGTCGTTTGGAATCCTTGCGTATCGCTTCGGTAAAGGCGGTGCATCCGCCCGCCTTGTCCCCGTGTTCGCCGAATCAGGGCGTCACAACGGCCCGCTTCCCCATCCGTTTCCCGCGGACGATCGGATTCCATCGCGACGTCAGGCTCATTGCGCCGCGCAGGCGCTCGAACGCGGCGTCCTCCTTCGGCCCGAAGCGGCTGACTGCCGGCCAGGCGAGCACGTGATCGAGCCACGCCTGCCACTCGTCGCCATGAAAGCGGCCACCGATTTCCCGCACGGCCTCCGGGGCGGCGATCACGATGCCCGCCAGCAGGTAGCAAGCCCAGAAACTGCCGCCACCGACGAGTTGATCGAGCCTGCACACCGCGAGCGCCGCAAGCAGCCCGTCCACCGACGCGAGATCGGCGCGATGCGTGCGGATCGCCCGTGCAACGAGGTTGTGCTGACCACCATACGCGGCAACGGAGGTCCCGTTGCCGGCGGCGAGCACGGCCGAGAACGTCGCGAGCGCAGCCATTTCGTCGATGCGCGATGCATCGTCGCGCGGCCCGCACGCGCGCAGCACGATCGCATCGATGACGGCGCCAGGCATGGCCGACGTTTCCCCACTCGCCGCCGCGACGACGGCCAGCCTGTCTCTCAGGTTCTTCGCAGGCGGCGTGTCGCCCTGCGCGCCTATTTCAGGTGCGGTGCGTTCGCAGCCATCGTCCCCGCTACGTTCGACCCCGCCGGCAATCCGCTCGAGTGCGGCCCAGCCGACATCGGGGTCATCGAATGCGCATGCGTCGATCACGCCGTGCGCGGTGTCGAACACGGCGCGCGAACCGGGGCAGCTGCGTTCGGCTTCGTCGAGTTGCTGCATCGAAGGCACATGCGAGCACGCACCGAACGGGTCGGTCAGGTCGCATGCGCAGGCACCGCCGTCCGATGCGATCCACGGCGCGAGCCGGTAAAGAACGGCCGCTGCGTCGCGAGACAGATTCGCGCCTGTCCGCATACGTATCGCCTGTGACTCGGCGACGGTCGTGTCGCCAGCGTCAGCCGTTATCGCTGCGCAAGCGGCAGCGTCGAGTCGTTCGATCAGGTACTGCAACCACGCGGCCGTGCGCAGCCGGTCAGGCGTCGCGCCGCGGGCATCTCCATACTTTGCTGGATCGGTAAGCATGGGTCTTCCGGGAGTGTTCTGGCCAATTGGAATTGTGTTGTTTCAATCGAATCGGACAGCGCGGCACGCCGCGCCATCCCTGCATGTCCACCCGGATCGGATCGCGACACGGGCGGTCAGCCGGCCGTCGCGCCGATACGCGCGACGACACGAATGCAACGAGAAATGGGGAGTCCGCCATACATATCGCACGGCCCTCGTGCGCAACGGGAACCTGTGTCGATTCGCGAGGCTCTTACTGCACGTGGAGCTTCGGCGTCGCCATGAGCGTGCCGGTCAGCCTGCAGTCGGGTGTCCAGTCGGCATTGTTGAACGCGAGCGACGAATTCGAATCGTTCCATGCCGCCACGAGCTTGCTCGACTCGCAAACTCCGAGCACCATGAAGTCCACCTGCGCGTTGTTGATCGAAAGCTGTGTCGCGCTATCCAACTGCCCTGTCCATGGCGAAGCGCTGCTCGCGCTAGCGCTGACCAGCCGACACAAGCTGCCCCCGTTGAACTGCACCGACGCGATATTGACGATACCCGCCGGCGTAATCGTTCCGTTGAACGTCACCGAGCAATTCGCGACGATCGCCTTTTTGCTGAGGTTCGTGAGCCCCGTCGCCGAAAACGGCTCACCGTTCGGATTCATCGGCTGCCCATCCGCGCGCGACACCGTCACCGCAAAAGCAGGCGCAGCCGAAATCGCAGTGAACACCACTGCAGCAACAAGCGATGCGATTTGACGAATTTTCATCTGTACGGCCCTCTCTCTTGATATGTGGCGGCCTTACGCGAGAAACGAGACCGCTCTGCCGAATGAACCGGCCGCCGCGCCGATACACGCGACGGCACGAACCCATCGAAACCACGGAAACCCGCCGCACATACCGCACGGCCCTCGTGCGCGGCGGGCACCCGCTTCGATCCGCGACGCTTACTGCACGTGGAACTTCGGCGACGTCAGCACCGTACCGCCGACCGTGCAATCCGGCGTCAGCACGGCGCTGTTGAACGTCAGCGACGAGTTCGTATCGCTCCACGCCGTTACTACCTTGCTCGGCCCACAGGCGCCGAGCAGCGTGACGTTCACCTTGACGTTATTGATCGTCAACTGCGTCGTGCTGTCGGCCTGCCCCGTCCACGGCGACGCGCTGCTCGCGCTGCCGTTGATCAGCCCGCACGTCGCGCCGCCCGAGAACGTCGTCGACGTGATGTTGACGATGCCGGTCGACGTGATCGTGCCGTTGAAGGTCGCGTTACAGGCTGCACTGATCGATCCCTTGCTGAGGTTCGTGAGCCCGGTCGCCGAGAACGGCTCGCCGTTCGGGTTCATCGCCTGGCCATCGGCCCGCGTCACGGTGACTGCGAAAGCAGGCGCGGCGGAAACCGCGGTGAAAGCCACTGCAGCAACAAGCGACACGATTTTGCGAATGCTCATTTGAACTGCCCCCTCTCTTCACAAATGGCGGCACGCCGCCAGGAACGCGATCGCCCGGCCGGAAGGGTCCGGCCAGCCGGTCGCAGGAAACCGCCAGCGCGCCTCGTGCGCGCCGGACGGCTCAAAACTTGTAGGAAATCCCGACGAACGTGATCAGCGGATCGGCCTTCAACCGCGTGCGCGTGGTAGCGAGTGTCGAGCCGTCGGCCGCCTTGATCACCAGCGACGAGTAGGTCTTCAGCGGCATGTAGGTCAGCGTCGCCGTTACGCCCCAGTGCTTGTCGATCGCATAGCTCGCGCCGACGTTGTAGACCGGCGTGAACGACGACGACGCCTTGCCCTCCACCGACGTCGCTCCGGGCTTGCCGGCGCCGGCCGCGAGCACGCTGCCGAGGTTCTCGTTGATGTCCTTCGCGAAGTTGCCGTTCAGTTCGATGTTGCTGAACCAGCTGTAGGCCACGCCGATCCCGACGAACGGGCGGAACCGCGCCGTCGGCGAGTTGAAGTAGTACTGCAGGATGACCGTCGGGCTCCACTGCCGCGCGTTCTTCACGGCCGGCTGGTTCGCCGTCTTGTCCATGTCGACGTTGCCGAGCGCGCCGGCCGGGCCCGGCGGCTTGATCACGCCGTGGCCGGTCAGCGTGAACTCGGGCGGCACGCCGAGCACCGACGTGACCGCGATGTGGTCGGTGAAGAAGTGCGTGAGCGTGAGGCCGACGGTATCGGCGTTGTTGACCGTCAGGCTCGTGCCCGGCGACGTGAACGAACCGGGCAGGCGCAGCGGCCCGTTGATCGGCATGCTCGCGAGATTCGTCGTCAGCCCGTTGGTCGAATCCTGCGGCATGATGTGCAGCCAGCCCAGCGTCGCGACGTTGTCGCCCGCCTGCTGGGCCGATGCGAGCGTCGACACGCCTGCGACGACACCCGCGACAATCAGCTTCTTCATGAAGTCTCCCCCTCATTCTGTCGGGGCGCCGCGCATCCGCGCGCGGCGCCGCCGTGTCTCCATCCACACGCGGTCACTGCACGAACGCGCCGACCGTGAAGTACGGGTTGCTCGTATCGACCATGTCGAGGAACCCGAACACGCCGCCCGTGAACACGAACTTGCCGGTTGCCGGCCCCGACGCCGCGTCCGCATGCACGGTCGTCACGACGCCCGGCACCTTCTGCGTGTAGTCGAGGTTCAGCGCGCGCGTCAGCGCGGCCTGCGACGCGTTGAACGGGTCGAGCAGCGTGGCCTGCGCGCCGATGAGCGCGGTCGCGCGGTAGTTGAACGCGCTGTCGACGCCCGTGTACTCGCCGTCCTGCGAGCCTTGCGCGATCGCTGTCTGCGGGCTCAGGAACGAGATGCCCGATTCGTCGTCCGCGCTCGGCGGGCCTTGCGTGAGGTCCGCGTTGGCCGCACCCGTGCGGATGAAGATCGGCACGAGCTGGTTGCGCAGCTTGCCGACGATCAGGATCCCCTTGCCGGCCTTCGCCGGATCGACCGCCGCGAGCGTCGGCGGAATCTGCGGCAGGTAGTTGAGCGACTGGAACGCCGGCGCATCGGGCCGCAACGTGAACGGCTGGTTCACGGTCGCGCTCGACGCAAGCGGCTGCCCGCCGTTCTTCTTGCCGAAGTTGTCGGTCTCGACGTAGCTGCCGTCCGCGTTGATCGTCACCTGCTGGTCGAGCGCCACCGGCTGGAAGTTCTGCGACGGCACCTGGTGATAGCCGAGCTGGTTGTACTTGCCGGCAATCTTCGTCAGGTCGGTTTCCAGCGACGAAAAGCTGATGAACGGGTAGTACGGGAACGTCGTCTTCGGGATCTTGCCGACGCCGATCACGCCGTCGAACTGGATCGTCGCACCGGGGATCGCGCCGCCCAGCACGCCTTCGCCGAGGAACAGCCGCGCCGGCCGGCTCGGGTCGAGGCTCGCGTTCTGCATCCGGAACGTGCACTGGTTCAGCTTCACCGTCGGCAGCCCCGTTTCGTCGGCCAGCGTGCCGTCGACCACATTGGCGGGCGCCGTGTCGCGCGTCGGCTGCACGGTGCCCGCGGCGGTGGGCACCGGCGATGCGAGGTAGGTCATCCGGTACGTCATCTTCGTCGTGTCGAGCTGCACCTTCACGAGCTCACCCGACCCCGACCCACCGATGAACACCGTGTTGTAGTCGATCGTCTGCGGGCACAGCCGGACCACCGGCGCGGGCGGCGGGTCGCCGTCGCCGCCGCACGCGGCCAGCACGGGCGCGAGCGACGCCGCGGCCATCCATTGTTTCAAATTCATAGGAATCCTCTTGAAATTCGATTCGCCGGCGGCGACGCATGCGCCGCCGGTGTTACCTGTTCAATGCAGCGTTACTGGACGAACGCGCCGACCGTAAAGAACGGGTTGACCTTGTTGTTGTTGACGACCATCGCGTAGACATTGCCGGCCGTCACGAGCCAGCCCGTGTCGCCCTTGCTGAAGATCGCCACGTTGCCGTTCGCGCCCTTCGCGTTGAAGTCCTGCGTGGCCGTGACCTTGATCCTGCCGGGCGTGGCCTGCGTATAGTCGAGCGCGAACTGCGAGGTCACCGACGACGTCTGCGGGTCGATGAACGCCGCGGTATTGCCCTGGAACAGCGTGGACGTATAGTTCGCGGCCATCGTCGACACGGCAGTGCCGTCGTTACAGGTTCCTGCTTCCGTCAGGAACGTGCCATTGACGAACTGGCCAGGCAGATCCGGGTGCGGCACGTTCGGATTGAAGCTCGGGCCTGGCGACGGGATGAAGCTCGCCGTGCCGGGAGACGTCACGAGGCCGCATGCGGATGCACTGGTCGCGCCGATGTAACCGCCCTTCAGCGAATTGGCGGCAATCGCGGTGGCCGACGACAGCATCGAGATCCCGACTTCGGCATCGGCGACCGACGCGAGCGGATTGGCCGGATCGACATACGTGTAGCCGACACGAATCACGACCGGTATCCGCACCCCGTTCAGCTTGCCGACGATCATGATGCCTTTGGCCTGGCTCGACGCAAGGAGGATGAGCGACGACCCCTGCCCCGCGATCGGATACGAGACCACGCCAAACGCATTCGGCAGCCCGTTGCTCACGAACACGTTGTCGGCCGACCCGTCCGCATTCTTGCGCAGCGCCCAGGGGGTCCCGGTCGTCTGGCACGAGTAGTCGCTGCCTTGCGTGATCGTGCATGAACCGTCCGCATTGAGCGTCTGGTTCCAGTTGACGACGTCCGGCTCCCAGCCGATTGGCCCCGGCGTGCTCTGCCCGCCCCCGCCGAGCGGTGACAGATGGATGCCGACCTCGTTGTAATTGCCCGCGACCTTCGAAAAGTCGGTTTCCGTTTCGATGAAGCCGATGAACGGATAGAAATCGAACGTCCGCGACGGCACGTAGCCGATGGGCGTGGGGGCCCCGAGGTCGATACCCTTGTACGCAATCGTCGCCCCCGGAATCCCGCCACCCACCACGCCATTGCCGACGAACAGCATCGGCGGATCGGCACGGTTGATCGTCACCGCATACGCACCGTTGCTCGTCGCGCCGTTGTCGAGCACGAACGCGCAGCGGTTCTGCTCGGCGGTCGGGAGCGTGGTCGGATGATGGAACGACCCGCTGATCGTCAGGCCCGCGCGGGTATTGTTGACCTGCCCTGCCGACGTCGGCACCGACGATTCGAGGAACTGCATCTGATAGGTGAGCTTCGTCGTATCGAATTTCACCTTCACGTACTCGCCGCTGCCCGCGCCGCCCGTGTAGGTCGTCGTGTAATCGAGCGCGTCCGGACACAGCTTCGTCACGACAGGCGGCGTCGTTTCAGCACCGCTCGGCCCGCATGCGCTCCCCGAGCACTGCGGCACGGTGATCGGCCCCGGATCGTCGCCGCCGCCGCAACCGGCGACGAACGGCACAACGACGACCGCGCATGACAGGATCGCTTTCCGCCACTTAGGAATGCAAATCATCAACCCCTCCTTTTCAGGTACGACAAGTCTCGTCCGGACAGGCTGCATGGCCCGCCGGTTGGTATCGCGCCGCCGCACGAACGCGCGGCGCATGACGGTGTGCGCAAGGCGGCCGCGATGCCATGCATGGCACATGCGGCACACGCCGCGGCAGACAAGCGCGCTCCCGCGGCGCCGTCATGCGGCACGGCGCCGTCGGAACGATCGAAACGGGAAGTGGTTCGCCGCTACACGGCGAAATGACAACGCAGGGACGCGATCTGCATCGCGCCTGCATTCAGCGAAAAAACGGGAAACGGCAGTCCGACTGGCCCCGCGGATACGCGTCTCATGTATTGGTCTCCGTACGTACGCTTGATTCGTTATCGTGATGCGTCGTTTGTGGAAACTATGATCGGACGATACCCACAAGTAAATGGATGCAGAGTTCCAAACGACCGAAACCGCGCAATCCTAGCGCGTGCAGGGGATTTGACAGTTTTTCAAACAGCCTTCGATTTATTTGCTCAGACAAATACACGGCCCATCCAACGCGCGTTTGAACAACGACGGCCAACCCGCGCCCGGCCTTGCCGGCCGGCCCGCGACGGGCCGTATCGATGCTGCGGCGCAACCTTACACGTCGATAATCGCGAGCGTGCCGTGGCTGCCCGGCAGCACCGCGTGAAGGGTGCCGGCAAGCGCTAGGTACATCTGCCCGGCCTCGACCACGACCGTCTCGCCCGCGACCTCGAGCATCATCCGGCCGTCGAGCACCAGCAGCCCCTCGTTGTAGTCGTGCACTTCCGCTTCGTAAGCCTGCGCATCCATGCGCAGCACCTTGATCCTGGCCGGCCCGACCTCGCCGACGATCGTGGATTTCCATGCGATGGCCTGCGCAGCCGCCACGGATTTGAAGTCGATCAAAGACATGCGCCCCGCTCCATGAACGATGAAAGGAACGCATTATCGCGAGCGCCACGCATGCCGTCCCGGTACGGCGTGACGGCGTTCGGGCGGCACAGTCGGCCGGCCGGCCGCGCCGCCGGCGCGCGGGAATGCAATCGCTGCCCGGTTCGCCAAAAACGGGGCAAATTGTTCATGCATCGCAAATAAAGCACTGCGTTATTAATCGATGCGCGGTCAATTCGCGCAAATCCGACACCGGCAACGCACGCCCTTTCCACGAGAATGCATTTCCATCTACCGATTGCTAATATGGCGATCCCGCGATCCCGCACCACAACGCCGTTCGACATGACGCCCGTTCGC
Source organism: Burkholderia sp. AU30198 (assembly GCF_020419825.1). Taxonomy (NCBI): domain Bacteria; kingdom Pseudomonadati; phylum Pseudomonadota; class Betaproteobacteria; order Burkholderiales; family Burkholderiaceae; genus Burkholderia; species Burkholderia sp. AU30198. The sequence continues at coordinate 673,058 of NZ_JAIZSA010000002.1, forward strand.
CATGCCGTCCCCGGTCCCGGCCGCTTCGCAGCGGCGGCGGCGCCGGGCACGCGCGGCGCACCCCGTCGCGCCGGCCGGCCATGCCATCCGTGAGCATGCAACCGATCCTTTCCGTCTCCGACCTCTCCAAGACTTACGCGTCCGGCTTCCAGGCGCTGAAGCACGTGACCCTCGACATCCGCCCCGGCGAGATCTTCGCGCTGCTCGGGCCGAACGGCGCCGGCAAGACGACGCTGATCGGCTCGATCTGCGGCATCGTCACGCCGACCGAAGGCCGCGTGACGGTCGGCGGCCACGACATCCGCGATCAATACCGTGCGGCCCGCGAAATGATCGGCCTCGTGCCGCAGGAACTGACGACCGACGCGTTCGAGACCGTCTGGGCGACCGTGTCGTTCAGCCGCGGCCTGTTCGGCAAGGCGCCCGATCCCGCCCATATCGAGAAGACGCTGAAGGCGCTGTCGCTGTGGGACAAGCGCGACAACAAGCTGATGACGCTGTCGGGCGGCATGAAGCGCCGCGTGATGATCGCGAAGGCGCTGTCGCACGAGCCGCGCATCCTGTTCCTCGACGAACCGACCGCCGGCGTCGACGTCGAGCTGCGCCGCGACATGTGGAAGCTCGTCGATTCGCTGCGCGAGAGCGGCGTGACGATCCTGCTGACCACGCACTACATCGAGGAAGCCGAAGAAATGGCCGACCGGATCGGCATCATCCTCGGCGGCGAGCTCGTGCTCGTCGAGGAAAAGCACGAGCTGATGCGCAAGCTCGGCAAGAAGCAGCTCACCGTGCAGCTCGAACACCCGCTCGCCGACGTGCCGACCGCGCTCGCGCCGTTCGGGCTCGAACGCGCGGACGATGGCGCCGCGCTCGTCTACACGTACGACTCGCAGCGCGACGACGCGAGCATCGCGAAACTGATCAACGCGCTCGGCTCGGCCGGCATCGGCTTCCGCGACCTGCACACGACGCAGAGCTCGCTCGAAGACATCTTCGTCAGCCTGATCGACAACCGCCGCAACGGCGTGCAGCAAGGAGCCTGACGCATGAACCTGCATGGAATCCGCGCGATCTACCGCGCAGAAATGGCCCGCACGCGCCGCACGCTGATGCAGAGCATCATCGCGCCGGTGATCTCGACGTCGCTGTATTTCGTCGTGTTCGGCTCGGCGATCGGCTCGCGCATCAGCGACGTGAACGGCATCGGCTACGGCTCGTTCATCGTGCCGGGCCTCGTGATGCTGTCGCTGCTGTCGCAGAGCATCTCGAACGCGTCGTTCGGCATCTACTTCCCGCGCTTCACGGGCACGATCTACGAGATCCTCTCCGCACCCGTGTCGTACTGGGAGATCGTGATCGCGTACGTGGGCGCGGCCGCGTCGAAGTCGATCCTGCTCGGCGTGATCATCCTCGCGACGGCCGGCCTGTTCGTGCCGCTGCACATCCTGCATCCGTTCTGGATGGTGCTGTTCCTCGTGCTGACGGCGGTCACGTTCAGCCTGTTCGGCTTCGTGATCGGCATCTGGGCCGACAGCTTCGAGAAGCTGCAGCTCGTGCCGCTGCTGATCATCACGCCGCTCACGTTCCTCGGCGGCAGCTTCTATTCGGTCGACATGCTGCCGCCCGCGTGGCGCATCGTCACGCTGTTCAACCCGATCGTCTACCTGGTCAGTGGCTTCCGCTGGTCGTTCTACGGGATCGCCGACGTGCACGTGGGCGTCAGCCTCGGCGCGACGTCGCTGTTCCTCGTGATCCTGCTGGCGATCGTCGCGTGGATGTTCCGCACCGGCTACAAGCTGAAGAATTGACGCACGACGGCCTCACCCCGCGCCGCCGCCGATGACGCATTTGAGCAAGCAGGCGGCGCTTTTCCTCTGATGCGGCAGTTTGTGGTCGCGTCTACTGAATACCGAAGCATCGGGGCCCTGGAGCATGCGCTGCGAGGCCCCTTTTCATTTCAGAGGACGCCATGCCCGCCGCCACCGCTCCCGCCTCCGCCGCCGCCCGGCTCGAACGCCTGCCGTTCTCCGGCTATCACAAGCGGATCTTCTTCATCATCGCGATCGCGTTCTTCTTCGACTCGGTCGACCTCGGCACGATGACGTTCGTGCTCGGCTCGATCCGCAAGGAGTTCGGGCTGTCGACCGCGGCCGCCGGCCTCGTCGCGAGCGCGAGCTTCTTCGGGATGGTGCTCGGCGCGGCCGTCGCCGGCCTGCTCGCCGACCGCTTCGGCCGCCGGCCCGTGTTCCAGTGGAGCATGGTGCTGTGGGGCGCGGCCTCCTACCTGTGCTCGACCGCGCAGAGCGTCGACGCGCTGATCGTCTACCGCGTGCTGCTCGGGATCGGGATGGGGATGGAGTTCCCGGTCGCGCAGACGCTGCTGTCCGAATTCGTGCCGACCGAGAAGCGCGGCCGCCTGATCGCGCTGATGGACGGTTTCTGGCCGCTCGGCTTCATCACGGCCGGTATCGTCGCGTACTTCGTGCTGCCGCAGTTCGGCTGGCGCACGGTGTTCGCGCTGCTCGCGATTCCCGCCGTGTTCGTGCTCGTCGTGCGCCGCATCGTGCCGGAATCGCCGCGCTGGCTCGAGCATGCGGGCCGGCACGCGGAAGCCGACACGGTGATGCACACGATCGAGGCGAAGGTGATGCGCTCGGCCGGCGTGACGACGCTGCCGCCGCCGTCGCGGCTCGCCGAGCCGGTCGTCGCGCGCGGCCACGGCGCGCTGCGCGAAATCTGGAGCGGCGTGTACCGCCGCCGCACGGTGATGGTGTGGCTGCTGTGGTTCTTCGCGCTGCTCGGCTTCTACGGCCTCACGTCGTGGCTCGGCGCACTGCTGCAGCAGGCCGGCTTCGAGGTCACGAAATCGGTGTTCTATACGGTGCTGATCTCGCTCGGCGGCGTGCCGGGCTTCCTGTGCGCCGCGTGGCTCGTCGAACGCTGGGGGCGCAAGCCGACCTGCATCGCGTCGCTGCTCGGCGGCGGCGTGATGGCCTATGCGTACGGCCAGAGCGCGCTGTACGGCGGCAGCACGACGCTGCTGATCGTCACGGGCCTCGCGATGCAGTTCTTCCTGTTCGGGATGTGGGCCGCGCTGTACACGTACACGCCCGAGCTGTACGGCACCGGCGCGCGCGCGACGGGCTCGGGCTTCGCGTCGGCGATCGGGCGCGTCGGCTCGCTGATCGGGCCTTACGTGGTCGGCGTCGTGCTGCCGGTGTTCGGCCAGGGCGGCGTGTTCACGCTCGGCGCGCTGTCGTTCGTCGCGGCGGCGATCGCCGTGTGGACGCTCGGGATCGAAACGAAAGGGCTCGCGCTGGAGCAACTGGCGGCAGGCGACGAAGCAGGTGGCGGCGGCCGGTACACGGCGGCGGCGGACAAGCTGTCCTGAGCGCCGGGTCAGCCCGGGGGTTCCTGACGGCCGGGACGGCGCTCAGCGCCGTGCCCGGCTGCTGCGTGAACTGACAGGATTCGCGCGTGGACCGACGCTGCTAGACTGCGTCGAGGCTCCGTGTCGCGCGCCCCTGGTGCATCGCGGCGATCGCGCGACGCGCGGTGAGCCGCCCCCACTGCCCGCGCAAGGATCGCATCGATGGACCACGCCCGTATCGAAGAAATCCGCAGCGGCCTGTTTCGCGCAACGACCTATATCGACAAGCTGAAGCTCGGCTTCAGCCAGTTCTTCGTCCGCTCGCCGAACGGCGACGTCGTCTGCATCGAAACGGGCACGCGTTCCAACTTTCCGCAACTGACCGCGAGCCTCGCGACCGTCGGCATCACGCCGTCGATGGTGAGCAGCGTGATCGTCCCGCATTTCGAAGTCGACGAGATGGGCGCCCTGCCCGATTTCCTCGCGGCCAATCCGGCGCTCGTCGCGTATGCGCATCCGATCTGCACGCACGGGCTGGCCGATATCTTCGGGGTGCGCGCGAAGCCGCTGAAGGACGGCGAGCCGACGACGATTTCCGGCATCGACGTCGTGCCGATCTTCACGAAGCATGTCCATCAGTGGGATGCGCTGGTCGTGTATCTGCCGGCGTACAAGGCGCTGCTGTCGTCGGACATCCTGATGCGCTTCGGCGACGAAGCGACGGACGACCCGCTGCCGGCGATCCTCGATTCGATTCGGCGCTCGGACTACCTGCCGTCGCTCGCCCACCTGGCGAGTGCGCTGCGCCGGATCGAGGCGCTCGATCTCGACGTCATCCTGCCGATGCACGGCCCGGCCATCACGCACGATATCCCGCGCGTGCTCGCCGGCGCGATCGCGCATTGCGACGCGGCGGCCGCGTAGCGGGAAAAGAGGCGGCAAAAACCACCGCGCGCGGGCCGGTTCGCCCGCGCGGCATCGAATCGGGATCGACAGGAAAAGCCGCTTGCGCGCCCGCCAGGCGGCCGCGCAAACGACGATGGCGCGGCCTAGGCGCCGGTGACGACGAACTCTTCCGCCGCCTTGCGCTGGATCGCGGCCATCTTCGCGAGTTCGCGCTTGCTGCGCGGCTCGCTGGACGCGACGCCCGTCGCCTGCTTCGCCTTCGCACCCAGCGGGTAGAAAGCGAACGACGCGCCGGCCGGGGCATCCGGCTCGGCGCGCAGGCGTTTGTTCAGGATCTTCAAGTACTTTTTCTTCGAGACTTCCTTGGCTGCCATGGCACCCTCCCGCGTGAACGTGGTGCGATCAGCATACCAGCTTTGGCCGTGGCCCCGGAACGGCGTTTGCGCCCCAATCCCGCGCGCCGCCGGAACGGCCGCCGCCCGGCAGCACACGCGTCAGGCCGCCGGCGCCCGGTGACGCATCACCGGCGCCGCCCACGATTGCGACCGGTCGCGGCTCGGCGGGCATCCGAACCGCGACTTGTACACGCGCGAAAAATGCTCGATCGATTCAAAGCCCGTCGCCGCGGCCACCTGCGATACGCTCAGCTCCGTCTGCTGCAGCAACTGATGCGCCGTCGCCACCCTCAGGCTCAGGTAGTACTGCAATGGCGCGGTCGCCATATGCCGCTTGAAGTGACGCTCGAGCTGCCGCTTCGACAGCCCGACCGCCTGTGCAAGCGATTCGCACGACATCGGCTCCGCCATCGACTCGCGCATCAGCCTGACCGCCTTCGCCACCGTCGTGCTCGTCGAGGCCGGCGCGGCCTCGCCCTCCGCGAGCTGCAGCGCGTCCGCGCCGCGCAGCTTCACATGCAGCAAGTGACGGGCGATCTCCCGGGCGAGCTCGACGCCCTCCGCCCGGCCGATCCATTCGAGCATCATGTCGATGATCGCCGTGCCGCCCGCGCAGGTGATGACGCGCGGCTCGATCGTGTAGAGCCGCGTGGTGGCGCCGACCTTCGGATAAGCCTCCTGGAAGCCTTCGACATTGTCCCAGTGCACGGCCGACGGATGACCCTGCAGCAAGCCGGCCGCCGCCAGCAGTTCGGTGCCCGTCTCGATGCCGCCGATCTGCGTGCCGAAGGCCATCTGGTTCTGCAGCCAGGTCTTCACGCCGCGATGCTTCGCGTGCCGCTGCGCGTCGAAACTCGCGATCACGAAGATCGTCGTGAACCCGCCGCGGGCATCACCGATCGGCCGTGTCGGCGTCCACATGCCGTTCGTGGCATCCACGGGTTCGCCGTCGACCGACAGGACGGTCCACTCGTAACACACGCGCTGGGCCAGCCAGTTGGCGAGCGACATGGCCTCGATCACGAGTGCGAGCCCGAGATGCGAGAACTGGGGCATCACCAGCAGCCCCACCCGATGCGGCGCGGTTGCCGCCGCCGCTTGCATGTTCCGTGAAGTCATCGCGATACCGATCCGGGCCGGGCAGGCCGGCCGATTGAGCGAGGTTCGCGGGCACACTCCCGCGACCCTCGCGAACCACTACTCTGCCGCGCGCGACGGGCCGGAACTTGATGAAAAGCGACATCGCCATGTCGCTTTGTGCCGGCTTTCCGTCGCCCCGTTTCATACCGTCCGAATCGGCCGGACCGGCCCGTCATGGCCGTGCAAGTGCGTCGCGCGCCGTCGCATTCGATCAAGCGAGCGGCTCGGGGCAATCTTATATTCAGCTCGCGTTCCGCCCCGCACGGGCGGGGCACGCCGATCTTCCGACTCCGTGGAACCAGCACATGCACATCAAACAGCTCTACATCGACGGCGCCTGGCAACCCGCCGCCGCAGGCGGACAGCGCACCATCGTCGATCCTGCCACCGGCGAAACGATCGCACGGGTCGCCTACGGCTCGGCCGTCGACGCCGGGCACGCGATTCGCGCGGCGCGCGCTTCCTTCGACGCGGGCGAGTGGCCGCACCTGCCCGCCGAAGCACGGGCGGCCTGTCTGCGCCGCCTCGCGAACGCGCTGCGTGACGAAGCGTCCGCACTCGCCCGCATCGAAACCGCGAACACCGGCAAGACACTCGCCGAATCGTCGTCCGACGTGCACGACGCCGCGGCGGCATTCGACTACTTCGCGAGCCTCGCGGCCACCGAGACGGGCAGCATGAATGCGGCGAAGCCGCACGTGCTCAGCGTCACGCTGCGCGAACCGGTCGGCGTCTGCGGTCTCGTCACGCCGTGGAACTACCCGCTGCTGCAGGCGGCATGGAAGCTCGCCCCGGCGCTGGTGGCCGGCAATACGGTCGTCGTCAAGCCCGCGTCGCTGACGCCGCTGTCGACGCATCGGCTCGTGGAACTCGCGCATGACGCGGGCCTGCCCCGTGGGGTCGTCAATCTCGTGACGGGCGGCGCCGACGTGGGCGACGCGCTCGCGGCGAGCCCGCAAGTCGACCTGATTTCCCTGACCGGCAGCAACGCGGCCGGCGCCAGCGTGATGCGCGCGGCCGCGGGCAATTTCAAGCGCGTGTCGCTGGAGCTCGGCGGCAAGAATCCGAACCTCGTGTTCGCCGACGCCGATTTCGACACCGCGCTCGATTACGCGCTGAACGCGGCCTTCTTCAATGCCGGCCAGATGTGCTCGGCAGGCTCGCGCCTGCTGGTCGAACGCACGCTGCACGATGCGTTCGTCGATGCACTCGCCGCGCGCATCGCGGCCATCCGCGTCGGTCGCGGTGACGACGATGCCACCCGGATGGGCCCGGTGATTTCCGCGCAGCAGCGCGACCGCGTGCTCGCGCTGATCGGCGAGGCCGCCCGCGACGGCGCGCGCGTCGTGTGCGGCGGCCGCGTCCCGGCCGGCGACGCGTTCGCGACCGGCTTCTGGGTCGAACCGACGCTGATCGCGGACGTCCGGACGACGATGGCGATCGCGCGCGAGGAAGTCTTCGGCCCGGTGCTGACCGTCGAGGCGTTCGACAGCGAAGACGAAGCCGTGGCCCTGGCCAACGACACGCCGTTCGGGCTCGCGGGCGCCGTCTGGACCCGCGACTTCGCGCGGGCGAACCGGGTCATGCGCCGGCTGCGGGCGGCGACGGTCTGGATCAACGACTACAACGTCACGCTGCCGGGCGCGCCGTGGGGCGGCTACAAGGCCAGTGGCATCGGCCGCGAACTGTCGCGCAGCGGCCTCGACGAATACACGGAACTCAAGCACGCGTACCTCAACTTCGAAGCCAGCCCGCAACGCTGGTTCTGATCCTCCTCGCAACGGGAGTCCGACATGCTTACCGCCACGCAACCCGACCAGACGCATCGCGCGACCCGCGCGGACCTCGCCTGCGCGCTCCGCTGGACCGCGCGCCTCGGCATGCACGAATCGATCGCCAACCATTTCAGCGCCGCCGTCTCCGACGACAACCGGCAATTTCTGATCAATCCGCGTGGGCGCCATTTCTCGCGGATCCGTGCGAGCGAACTGCTGCTCGTGAACGCCGACGACCCGGAGACGATCCGGCGCGACAACGCGCCCGACCTCACCGCGTGGGCGCTTCACTCGGAAATCCACAAGCGCCACCGGCGCGCGCGCTGCGTGCTGCACGTGCATTCGACGTACGCGACCGTGCTGTCGTGCCTCGCGCAGCCCTCGCTCCCGCCGCTCGACCAGAACTGCATGCGCTTCTTCGAGCGGGTCGCGATCGACACCGGCTTCGACGGCATGGGGCTCGGCGACGAGGCGTGCCGCGTCGCCGACGCGCTCGGCGACAAACCCGTGCTGCTGATGGGCCAGCACGGCGTAATCGTCGCCGCCTCGTCGGTCGCGCAGGCGTTCGACGACCTGTACTACTTCGAGCGAGCGTGCCAGACGTATGTGACCGCGCTGCAAACCGGCCAGCCGCTGCGGTTCGCGACCGACGCCGTCGCGCGTAAAACCATGCTGCAGTGGCGCGACGACTATGCGGGGTTCGCGGAGCAGCATCTGGCGGAACTCCGGGCCATTCTCGACGAGGAAGCACCGTCGTACGCGTGGTAGCCGCCGGACAGCGCGGCCCGGCAGGGCTGCGCCGTCCGTGCGAACGCGTGCATTGCCGACGTGCCGGGCAGCCGCGCAGCGCAACTTGCTTCAACACGACACCGCGCTCGCCGCCACGCGCGCTACCGCGCAGTCAAGCCGCCATCCACGAGGATCGACGTCCCGGTGACGAAACTGCTTTCGTCCGAGGCCAGGAACAGCGCGACGTCCGCGACCTGCTCGGGTGTCCCCATCCCCAGCGGCTGAACCTCGCCGAGCAGCGCGTCCATCGCGCCGCGCCCGCCGAGCGCGTCGATGAACGGCGTATTCATCGGGGTATCGATCCAGCCCGGACAGACGGCATTGGCGCGGATGCGATCCTTCGCGTGCTCGATCGCCGCGCAGCGGGTCAGCATCAGCACCCCGCCCTTCGATGCGCAATAGGCCGCATGAAGCGGTTCGCCGACGAAGCTGCTCGTGGAGCCGATATTGACGATCGACCCGCCGCCGGCGCGGATCATCGCCGGAATCGCGTACTTGCAGCCGAGGAACACGCCCTTGAGGTTGACGTCCAAGACGGCATCCCAGTCCGCTTCGGTGGTGTCGACGAGCAGGGCCTCGCGAATCACGCCCGCGTTGTTGCACATGACGTCGAGCCGGCCGAACCGGTGCTCCACGAAGTCGATCAGCGCCTCGACCTGCTCCGCCGATCCGGCATCGGCCTGCCTGGCGACGATGACCCCGTCGCGTGCCAGGCGGCAGGTCTCGTCGAGTTGCGCGGTGTTGCGGCTCGTCGTCGCGACCACGCTGGCGCCTTCGTTCGCGAATCGCAGCGCGATGCTCCTGCCGATTCCGCTCGCGGCACCCGTCACCACGGCGACTTTCCCGGCCAGCCGGCCGGTGCGGTTGTGGCTCATCGTCGTTTCTCCTGGAAAGGACCGAGGCAAGGATACCGCGCCCCGGCCCGCGGGAGCACAGCGCTCACGCCGCCGCCGGTATGGCGGCGGCCGCTGCGCCCAGCCAGTTCAGTGCAGATTCAGCGCGGCCTGGACGGCCGCCTGCGGATCGCGGCCGTCGACCGTCCTGACCCCGGCCAGCCAGCCCTTCAGTACGTCGGGATGCTGCTGCAGCCACGCCTTCGCTGCAACCTCCGGCTGCTTGCCGCCGGCGATCGCCTTCATCACCTGATTCTCCATGTCGGTCGTGAACTGCAGGTTGGCAACCAGCCGCGCGACGTTCGGGCAGCGCGCCGCATAATCGGGGGACGTCATCGTATAGACCTTCGCCTCCCCGTAGTTCGGGCCGAACAGGTTGTCGCCCCCGGCGAGGTAGCGCAGGTTGAAGTCGAGGTTCATCGGATGCGGCTCCCAGCCGAGAAAAACGACCCACGCATGATCGCGGATCGCGCGCCGTACCTCGACCAGCATGCCTGCCTCGCTCGATTCGACCAGCTTGAACTTGCCGAGGCCGAACTGGTTGCCCGCGATCGCCTTGTGGATCAGTTCGTTGCCGTCGTTCCCCGGCTCGATCCCGTAGATCCGGTATTGCAGCCGGTCGGCGAACTTCGCGATGTCGTCGAACGAACGCAGCCCGGCGTCGTACGCGTAGGCCGGCACCGCGAGCGTGTACTTCGCGCCGACGAGATTCGGCCGGTCCAGCACCTTCACGGCCCCGCTCTTCACGAACGGCGCGCTCGTGGCGTCCATCGACGGCCGCCAGTCCCCGAGGTAGACGTCGATCTGACGCGCCTTGAGCCCGGCCAGCGCGATCGGAATCGAGGCCATCGTCTTGGTCGGCTGGTAGCCGAGGCTCGACAGCACGGTCGACGCGAGCGCGGTCGTCGCGGCAATATCGGTCCAGCCGATATCGGCAAACCGCACCGCGCGGCAGGTCGCCGCTTCCTGTGCGGCGGCGTGTCCCGTGCAGGTGGCAGCCAGTGCGATGCATCCGAGCGTGTTTCTGACGTTCATCGTGGTTTCTCCTGACAAATTAGAGGATGACTAAATATCCAGAACGAGACGGGACGATTTCGCGCGCGACACGCAGATGTAGATCAGGTTGTTCGCACGCCGTTCGGCGTCCGTCTGCAGGCAGTCGCGGTGCTCTGCTTCGCCATCGAGCAGCGTGACCGCGCAGGTGCCGCACACGCCTTCGCCGCACACCGAATCGACGGCGATCCGCTCGTCGCGCAGCACGTCGAGGATCGACCGGCCCGCCGGCACCGCGACGCGGCGGCCGGTGCGGGCCAGTTCCACTTCGAATGCCTGCGCGTCCGCGTCCTGCTCGCGCGGCGGCGCGGCGCCGCCGAACCGCTCGAAGCGCACCGCGCCGGCCGGCCAGTCACGCGCCGCTTCGAGCACGCCGTCGATCAGGCGGCCCGGCCCGCACACATACACCTGTGCGCCGGCGCGCGGCACGCCCAACAGCGTGCGCAGGTCCGCTTCGCCGTGCTGTTCGCTGCAATGCAGGCGGGTGTTCTCCCGCAGCGGGCCGCGTTCGATCGCGTCGCGCAGCGCCATGCGCTCGCGCGAGCGCGCCAGGTACAGCAGCGTGAACGACTTGCCGAGCGCATCGAGCCGCCGCGCCATCGGCAGAATCGGCGTGATGCCGATCCCGCCCGCGATCAGCACGTACTCGCTCGCGTGCTCGTCGAGCGCGAAGTGATTCCTGGGCGGGCTCACGTCGAGCGCATCGCCCGGCGCGAGCCGTTCGACGAGATACGCGGAGCCGCCGCGCGAGCGTGGCTCGCGCAGCACCGCGATCCGGTAAGTCGAACCGTCGGCCGCACGTTCGACGATCGAGTAATGACGCACGATGCCGTCCGGCAGGCGGACTTCGACATGTGCGCCGGGGTCGGCGGGGGGCAGCGCCGCACCGTCGGCTGCCGCCAGCACGATGCCGCGGATCTCGGGCGTCAGCATGGCCGCCTCGACCACGACTGCGGCGATGCGATCGCCGGGCGGGAACGGGATGATCGGTGCCATCGCGCTCACCGCTGGCAGGTGCGCCAGTCGGGCTGCGCCCAGACCGGCGCCGCCGACGGCGGCAGCGGCGTGCGCCCCAGCACGAGATCGCTGCCTTTCTCGCCGATCATCACGGTCGGCGCGTTGGTATTGCCGCTGACGATCGTCGGCATCACCGATGCGTCGATCACGCGCAGCCGTTCGATGCCATGCACGCGCAGGTCGGGGCCGACCACCGCCTCCGGATCGTCCGCCGGGCCCATCTTGCAGGTGCCCGCCGCGTGATAGCCCGTTTCGGTGATGTCGCGCGCCCACGCGTCGAGCGCGGCATCGTCGGTCTTGCCCGCGCCGGGCGACAGTTCGTCGCCGCACAGCTCGCGGAACGACGGCTGCGCGAGGATCTCCCTGACGAGCCGCACGCCCGCGCGCATGTCGGCCCGATCGCGCTCCGTCTTCAGGTAGTTGAACAGGATCCGCGGCGGGATGCGCGCGTCGCCGGACGCCAGCGTCACCGCGCCGAGGCTCGTCGGACGCATCAGGTCGATGTGCACCTGGAACGCGTGCGCGCGCACGCTCTCGACGCTGCCCGGCTGCACGGCGAGCGGCATGAAGGTCAGTTGCAGGTCCGGATGCTCGACGCCCGCGCGCGAGCGGATGAACGCCCCCGCCTCGAAATGGTTGCTCGCGGCAATTCCGGCGCGGTTCGCGAACCATTTCGCGCCGGTCCACCATTTGCGCGGGGCGACCGTCCACGGGTAGATCGAGACGGGTTTGCGGCACAGATACTGCACCACCGTATCCGGATGATCGGACAGCCGGCGCCCGACGCCCGGCAGGTCGTGTCGCGCACGCACGCCGAGGCCTTCCAGCTCGTTCGCCGGCCCGATGCCGGACAGCAGCAGCAACTGCGGCGTATTGATCGCGCCACCGCACAGCAGCACTTCGGCGCTCGCGCGAACCTGCCGCGTCTCGCCGTCGCACGCGTACTCGATGCCGGTCGCGCGCTGGCCGTCGAACAGCACGCGCAGCACGAGCGCGCCGGTCACGACCGTGACGTTGCCGCGCCCGAGCGCCTCCGCGAGATAGCCGCGCGCGGTACTCCAGCGCGACCCGCCCCACGTCGTGCGATCGACGCGGCCGAAGCCTTCCTGGCGATAGCCGTTCACGTCGTCGGTGTGCGCATAGCCCGCATCGACACCGGACGCGATGAACGCACTGGCGAGCGGCGTGTCGGTCCGGCCCGCCGTGACGTGCAGATGGCCGCTGTCGCCGTGATAGGGGTCCGCGCCGAGCTCGTGCCGCTCGGCGCGGATGAAATACGGCAACACTTCGCGATAGCTCCAGCCGGTGCAGCCCTGCTCGGACCAGCCGTCGTAGTCGCGGGCGTGACCGCGGATATAGACCATCCCGTTGATCGACGACGATCCGCCCAGCACGCGCCCGCGCGGCGTCGCGATGCGCCGCCGGTTCAGGAACGGTTCGGGCTCCGATTGATACTGCCAGTTGAAGCGGTTGCCGCCCACCACGATGCCCATCGCGGAAGGCATGTCGATCGACCAGTGCCGATTCGTCGGCCCGGCCTCGAGCAGCAATACCCGCACGCCCGGGTCCTGCCCGAGCCGGTTGGCCAGCACGCAGCCGGCCGATCCCGCGCCGACGATCACGTAGTCGTAGTCGCGACGCACGGCGTCGATTCCCAGTGGTTTCTTCATCGCATGCATGCAGTTGATCGAGATCATGGAAGACGAGTGCGCGGAGCGGCATCGCCGCCCGAGCGCGGGAAGCGGCACGGGGAGCGGCGCTCCCCCGCCGGCTACGCGCCGTGGATGCCGTCGTGCACGAGCGTATGGAAGTGGTGCACCAGGTGCTCGCTTTCGTTGCTGCGCTGCGCATCGATCACGTAGCGGCCCTGGTTGTAGCCCACCGAATGCAGCCCCTTCTGCACCGAGATGTTCAGGCGGATGTCTTCCGGGCCGAGATCGGTGTTCATCCAGTCCATGCACGCCTTGGTCACCGCGGGCACCGCGTCGTGCGTCGAGTAGTAGCCGAAGCGCAGCAGCGTCTTCTCCGGTTCCAGCGGGATGATCAGGAACGTCGCGAGGAACTCCGAGTACGGGAACGTGTAGAACGTGTTGTGCGGCCAGATGCCGATGTTGAAGAAGCACTCGTCGGGATTCTTGTCGCCGAGCGGTACGCCGTAGGCGGCGGTCGCGTCGCGGTTGGCCGGCGCGATGTAGGTCCACCACTTGTCGTGCTGCGTGAGCCGGTAGCCGGCGAAATCGATCAGGCCGGCCAGTTCGACGTGATGCGGGCCCGACAGCGAGAAGTGATAGCCCTCGATCGAGTTGTCCATGATGACCTTCCAGTTCGCCGGCACGATCACGTCCTTCTCCTCGATCAGCCGGTATGCGTCCAGCTTCGGGAACACGCGCTTCATCTCCGCGTCGGCGCCGGGGAACAGGTCGCGCATCGACGGCGCATCGGGATCGAGATTGAAGTAGTAGAAGCCGCCGAGTTCCTCGATGCGCACCTTCGGGATGTTGTGAGCCGCGAGGTCGAAATCTTCGACGCGATCGGTGCGCGGCGCGCCGCGCAGGCTGCCGTCCGCGCCGTAGCACCACGAGTGGTACGCGCAGCGGAACAGGCCCTTCTGCTCGCCGCGCCGCGCTTCCACGAGGCGATTGCCGCGATGCTGGCACACGTTGTGGAACGCATGGACCTGGCCGTCGCGGCCGCACGCGGCGATCACGCTCTGGTCGAACACGTCGGTCATCACGAATTGCCCCGGGGTGCTCAGCTCCGAGGTGTGTCCGATCACATGCCAGGCCGACATGAAAATGCGATCGCGCTCGGCCGCGAATACCGCGTCGTCATAGAAATAGCGCGACGGCAGCGTAAGCGCGCGTTCCGGCCGTTGCTGCATCCAGCGGTCGGCGGCGACGATGTCTTGCTTCTTCACAACGGAGATCGGTTGCATGGGCGGGGTTCCTGTTTCTGTCGTTCGTCGAAGGAGCGGCGGCCCGGTCTGCTGGCCGTCCGCCTTGAAGCGAACTTTAGGGGGCCCCGCCGGCCCGCACTTGATGGTTCGCGACGTCGCGGTGTCGCCGCCGCCGTCGGGCGATCCGCCGCGATTCAACGGCACGGACATTTTTTTTCGTGATGTCGATTTCGTCGCCGCCCGCCCGTCGTATCGTTGCAAGCCCGGGAAGGCCGCGTTGCACGGCCGGCATGCCCCTCATCCATTCACCGAAGGAGAAACGACCATGCGCGTCCTGGTAATCGTCAAGGCCACCGCCGATTCCGAATCCGGCCGGATGCCCGACCCTGGAATGATCGGCGCGATGGGCCGGTTCAACGAAGAACTGGCGCAGGCCGGCATCCTGCTCGCCGCCGACGGGCTGCACCCGAGCATGCGCGGCAAGCGCGTGCACTTCGCCGGCAAGGACCGCACCGTCATCGACGGCCCGTTCGCCGAAACGAAGGAACTCGTCGCCGGCTTCTGGCTGTGGCAGGTGAAATCGATGGAAGAAGCGGTCGAATGGGTGAAGCGCTGCCCGAACCCGATGCCCGGCGACTCCGACATCGAGATCCGCCCGCTGCTCGAAGCGGAAGACTTCAGCCCGGCCTTCACGGCCGCGTTGCAGGAACAAAAGGCGCGGATGAGCGCGCAAGCCGAGGCGGGGAAGCGCTCGTAAGCCGGGCGGCGTCCGACGGTTTCGCATGACCGCCGGGCGCCGCCCCTACCCGCCGACGCGTGCGCGGCTCACGCGCGTTTGCGCGGCACCGCGAGCCGCTCGACCGCGCCGCCGGTCACGTCCCTGAACATCCCGGCATTGCCGTACGCCCGTGCGGCGAGCATCGCGCCATAGACCAGCGAGACGAACGTCGCGGCCTCGGTCGGCACCGACACGCCCGGCTGCACGACGCCGTCCTTCACCCCGGCCTCGAGCACACGCGCAAGCCACGCGGCGAGGTCGTCGAAATGCGCCTTCACCGCCCGCGCGACGTCGTCAGGCAGCGCCGGCAGCTCCGCGCCGAGCATGCCGGCCACGCAGAACGGCGCGCTGTCGTCCGCGATGCAACGCTCCCAGTAGCCGATGTACGCGCGCATCTGCACCAGCGCGTCGGCGCCGCTCGCGTCGAGCAGCGCCATGTCGGCATCGAACTTCGCCTGCGACTGCTGCAGCACGGCGACCGCCAGATCCGCCTTGGTCGGGAAATGGTGATGAATGCTCGCCTTGCGGATGTCGATCGCATCGGCGATGTCGGCATAGCTGAACCCACTGTAGCCGCGCCGCATGATCAGTTGCCGCCCCGCTTCGAGGATGCGGCCCGCGGTACTGTCCCCAGTGACCGTCATATTTACCTACCTTCTAGTCGGATGAAAACTTGAATAGTTTACCGCCGCGAGATACTGTTTTCTAGCAGTGCTTTCTCCTTGAAGTTGAAACTACCTACTAGTAGGATGGCTACATCGACGAAACAAAACGACTGTCGATACCCGACGGTTCCCAACCTGCCTTTCTTCTGGAGAATGATCATGAAGCGCTCGTCCCAACTCCGCCGCATCGCTGCCGCACTCGCCGTTTCCGCCGCCGCATTCGGCTCGCACGCCGCCGTCGCCGCGCCCGTCAAGAACGTCGTGCTGGTGCACGGTTACTTCGCCGACGGCTCGGGGTGGCAAGCCGTATCGAACATCCTGGCACGCGACGGCTACAAGGTTGCCGTCGTGCAGCAGCCGGAAACGTCGTTCGACGACGACGTGAAGGCAACCCGCCGCGTCGTCGACGCGCAGGACGGCCCGAGCATCCTCGTCGGCCACAGCTACGGCGGCGCGGTGATCACCGAAGCCGGCAACGACGACAAGGTCGCGGGCCTCGTCTACGTGGCCGCGTTCCAGCCCGACACCGGCGAGAGCCCGCTCGACCTGACCAAGAAGACGCCGCCCGCCACCCAGGCGATCAAGGCCACGCAGGACGGCTACCTGTATTTCGACCCGGCGTCGTTCCACGCGGATTTCGCGGCCGACGTGCCGGCGGCTGCAGCGAAGTTCATGGCGATCTCGCAAGTCACGCCGGCCGCCCAGTCGTTCGGCGTGCCGATCACGCACGCCGCATGGCGCACCAAGCCGAGCTGGGCGGTGGTCGCCACGGCCGACCGCGCGATCAACCCGGAACTCGAACGCTTCATGACGCAGCGCGCCGGCAGCAAGACGATCGAGCTCAAGTCGAGCCACGTCGCCTACATCTCGCATCCGGCCGAAGTCGCGAAGCTGATCGAGCAGGCCGCCAAGGGCGCCGGCAAGGAGTGACGCAGCGCCTCACCCCGATCTGCTCGTTGACGTAACCCCACCGAGTAACGTATCGTTTTGATACGTTACTCGGTGGGGTTTTCCTGTCATGCATTCCCGTTTCGACCGCTTTCGCACCACCGCGCTCGGCGCCCAGCTCGAAGCACTGATCGCGCAACCCGGGCACTACGCCGAATTCGCCGCGCTGTCGCGCGTGGGCGTCGCCGCAATCGGCGCGATCCAGCACGAGATCGCACTGAAATTCCCCGAAATCGAAACCGACACGACCGCCCGTCAGTTCTGCGGCGCGATGGTCGCGGAAGTCATGCGTCGTCACGGCCACGACGTCGTGCAGGCGCGCGGTCGGCTCGGCGGCACGCTGTTCAGCTATGGCGCGGTGTTCAGCGCGTATCCGCAGTTGCTGCCGTTCGCCGACGTCGTCGCCGCGCTCGCCCGCCTGCCCGATCGGCTCGCCGCGTATGCGGCGCACGTGCCCGCCGCGCTGTGGACACGGCGCCCCGACGGCACGGGCTTCTCGCTGGTCGAGCACGCGTGCCACCTGCGCGATCTCGACGCGGTGTTCGCCGAACGCATCGACGCCGTGCGCACGCTCGACCTGCCGGTGATCGCGTCCGTCGACGGCACCGTGCTCGCCGCGCAACGCGACTATCTCGCCCAGCCGCTCGACGCCGCCGTCCCGGCATTCCGCACGGGACGCGTCGCACTGTGTGCAACCGCGGCCACGCTCGATCCCGCGCAACTCGCACGCTGCGGGTTGCGCGACGGCATCCGCCGCATGTCGCTCGACGAACTCGTGCGCGAACTGCTCGACCACGACCGCACGCACGTGCTCGAACTCGACGAACTGCTCGCCGAACTCGAATTGCCGCCCCTTCCTTCCGCGCCCGCCCCATGACCCAGCCCACGCCCGTCGTCTTCATTCACGGTTTCATCGGCACGCTCGACGTGCGCGGGTGGAACGGCCCGCACCTCGCCCCCGACCTGCTCGGCTACGGCGCGCATCGCGCGGGTCCGTTCGACGCGATCACGCTCGCCGCGCAGGTCGAGCATGTCCGCCATACCGTCGATACGCACTTCGGCACGCAGCCGGTCGATGTCGTCGGCCACTCGGTCGGTGGCGCAATCGCGATGCTGTTCGCGCATGCGCATCCCGAACGCGTGCGGCGGATCGTCAACGTCGAAGGCAACTTCACGCTCGACGATGCGTTCTGGTCGGCGTCGGTCGGCCGCATGACGCCCGCCGAAGCCGATGCGATGCTCGACGGGCTGCGCGCCGATCCGCCCGGCTGGCTGCGTGGCGCGATCGACATGCCGTCGCCGGGCCTGCTCGACGACGCCCGCCGCTGGCTCGCGCATCAGCCGGCCTCGACGCTACGCGCGATGGGCCGCTCGGTCGTCGCGACGACGGGTGAACCCGGCTATCTGCAGGCGCTCGCGCAGGTGTTCGAGCGACACCCGGTCTGGCTGGTCGCCGGCGAACGCTCGCGCGCAGGCTGGCACGTGCCCGACTGGGCGCTCGCGCGCTGCGCCGGCTTCGACACGATCGAGCGCTGCGGGCACCTGATCCCGGCCGAGCAGCCCGACGCGTTTCGCGCGGCGCTCGAGCGCATCGTGTCCGCGCCGCCTGCCTGACAACCCGTAGGATTCGCCGAAATATGGTTGAAAGGCGCGGTTGCTAGAGTCGTCCGAACACGGTTTTCCCGGCGCCCGGCGCCGGACGGGGTCGACACATGCGAGGATCGAAGTACCTGGCACGCGCCTTCTGGCTGCTTCTGCTGCTCGCCATTTCAGGCCCTGCTCTCGCATTTCATGCGCGGGTCGTCGCGATTCCCAGCGCCGCGATGAACGAAACGCTCAAGGCCACCGTCGTGCTGCCCGACGCTTATGCGCGCGGCACCCGCGACGGCGACCGCTATCCGGTCGTCTATCTGCTGCACGGTTCCGGCGGCGACCACACCGACTGGACGTCGAACACGCACATCGCCGCACTGGCCGACCGTTACCACGTGATCCTCGTGATGCCCGATGGCGGGCACGAGAGCTGGTACATCGACAGCCCGTTCGACTCGGGCAGCCGCTACGAGACCTTCATCGGCAACGAAGTCGTGTCCTACGTCGATTCGCACTTCCGCACGATCGCGACACAACGCGCCCGCGCGATCACCGGGCTCAGCATGGGCGGCTTCGGCGCGCTGCGCATCGCGCTCGACCGGCCCGACACGTTCGGCGCGGTCGGCAGCATCAGCGGTGCGGTCGATCCGCGCTGCTGCGAGGACGAGCCGGGCATCGACCACGTGTTCGGCGACCCCGGCCGCCATCCGTCGTTCTGGAACCGCAACGTGATCGTCGCCAGCGCCAGCGCGTTCGTGCGCGCGCATCTCGACCTGACGATCGATTGCGGCCGCGACGACGCGTTCGTCGGCTCGAACCGCACGCTGCACGAGCGGCTCGTCGCGCTCGGCGTACCGCACGACTATGCGGAGCGTCCAGGCGGCCATACCTGGGATTACTGGGCGAACGCGATCCGCTACCAGATGCGGTTCTTCGCAACGTCGTTCCAGCATGGCGGCTATGCGTACCATCCCGCGCCCCATGCGCCGGGCATGACGCGCGCAGGCTGACGCGCGCAACGCGGCGCGGTGAACCCGGTGGTACGATGCGCTGGCATCGACCACCCGACCCCTTCCATGCCGCGCGACAACTTTGCGGACCTCCTCGC
Organism: Burkholderia sp. AU30198; assembly: GCF_020419825.1. Classification (NCBI taxonomy): domain Bacteria; kingdom Pseudomonadati; phylum Pseudomonadota; class Betaproteobacteria; order Burkholderiales; family Burkholderiaceae; genus Burkholderia; species Burkholderia sp. AU30198. Next base: position 692,384 of record NZ_JAIZSA010000002.1, read on the forward strand.
CTTCATCGCCGTCGCGCGTGAGCGCAGTTTCACGCGTGCGGCCGCCCAGCTCGGCGTGTCGCAATCCGCGCTCAGCCATACGATCCGCTCGCTCGAAACGCGCCTCGGCGTGCGGCTGCTCACGCGCACGACCCGCAGCGTCGCGCCGACGGAAGCCGGCGAGCGCCTGCTGCGCAACCTCGCACCCCGCTTCGACGAAATCGAGGCCGAACTGACGGCGCTCGCGGAATTGCGCGACCAGCCCGCGGGCACCGTGCGCATCAACGCGACCGACTTCGTGATCCGCACGCTGCTGTGGCCGAAGCTCGCGGCGGTCCTGCGCGACTATCGCGACCTGAAGGTCGAGTTCGTGAACGACTACGGGCTGTCCGACATCGTCGCCGAACGCTTCGACGTCGGCGTGAGGCTCGGCGACCAGGTGGCGAAGGACATGATCGCCGTGCGCATCTCGGCCGACATGAAAATGGCGATCGTCGGCGCGCCCGCGTATTTCGCGGAACGCGCGCGCCCGGTGTCGCCGCAGGATCTGGTTGCGCACGACTGCATCAACCTGCGCCTGCCGACGCACGGCGCGCTGTACGCGTGGGAGCTCGCGCGCGGCGACGACACGCTGCAGGTGCGCGTCGACGGGCAAGTTACCTTCAACGGCACCTACGAAACGCTCGACGCGGCGCTCGCGGGCTACGGGCTCGCCTACGTGCCCGCCGAACTTGCGGCGCCGCATGTCGCCGCCGGCCGCCTCGACAGCGTGCTCGACGACTGGTGCCCGACGTTCCCCGGTCATCACCTGTACTACGCGAGCCGGCGGCAATCGTCGCGCGCGCTCGCGGTGATCGTCGAGGCGCTGCGCTATCGCGCATGAACCGGCAGTGCGTCGCACATGGGCCTCGATTCATGAATCGGGTCGATAAGTGCATGCGCATTGCCGGGGATTATCGATAAGCGCATCGGTGGCTACCATCGACGGTGTTCCTCACCCTCCCCGGAGCCCTCGATGTCCGAACCGACTTCCGCCGCACGCAAAGCGTTCGGCGCCATCGCCCCCGCCCTCGCCGACTACACCGACAACGTGCTGTTCGGCGACGTCTGGCAGCGCCCCGGCCTGTCGCCGCGCGATCGCAGCCTCGTCACGGTCGCGAGCCTCGTGTCGCTGTATCGCGTCAACGAACTGCCGTTCCACCTGAAGAAAGCGCTCGACAACGGCCTCACGCGCGACGAGCTGATCGAAGCGATCACGCACCTCGCGTTCTACTCGGGCTGGCCGACCGCAAGCTCGGCGCTCACGATCGCGCAGTGCGTGTTCGACGAAGCCGGCGTGTAAGCGAGCGCGGCATCCCTTCATTCAACCGGCGGGCATGCGCCCGCATGGAGCCTCCATGGATTACCGCTATCTCGGGCGCAGTGCGCTCAAGGTATCGCCGCTGTGTCTGGGCGCAATGATGTTCGGCGGCGAGACCGACGAAGCGACATCGACGCGCATCATCGACAAGGCATTCGACCAGGGCGTCAACTTCATCGACACGGCCGACGTCTATCACGCCGGCCGCTCGGAAGCAGTCGTCGGCCGCGCGATCGCGCCGCGTCGCGACAGCTGGGTCGTCGCGACGAAGTTCGGCTTTCCGGCCGGGCCGGACGCCGGGCCGAACCGGCAGGGCCAGTCGCGCAAATGGATCGTCGAATCGGTCGACGCGAGCCTGAAGCGGCTCGGCACCGACTACATCGACATCCTGTATTTCCATCGGGCATTGACCGATGCGCCGCTCGACGAAGGCATGCGCGCGATCGCCGACCTGATCCGGCAAGGCAAGGTGCGCTACTTCGGGCTGTCGAACTTCAAGGGCTGGCGCATCGCCGAGATCGTGCGACTCGCGGACCAGCTCGGCATCGATCGTCCGGTCGCGAGCGAACCGCTGTACAACCTCGTCGATCGCACGGCCGAGGTCGAACAGCTTCCGGCCGCCGCGCACTACGGGATCGGCGTCGTGCCGTACAGCCCGCTCGCGCGCGGCGTGCTGACCGGCAAATACGCGGTGGATGCGCAGCCGCCCACCGATTCGCGCGCGGGCCGCGGCGACCGGCGTATCCAGCAAACGGAATGGCGGCCCGAATCGTTGCACATTGCGCAGCAGGTGGCCGCGCATGCGGCCGCGCGCGGCACGACATCGGTTGCGTTCGCGCTCGCGTGGGTCATGAAGAACCGCCTCGTCAGCTCGACGATCGCGGGGCCGCGCACCGAAGCGCACTGGGACAGCTACATCGATGCACTGACGCTCGAACTCGGCCCGGACGACGAACGGTTCGTCGATTCGCTCGTGCCGCCCGGGCATGCGTCGACGCACGGCTATACCGATCCCGGTTATCCGGTCGAAGGCCGCAAGGTCTGAAGTCGGAACGGAATGATTGAATGACATGCCGGGCGCGAGCCCGGCAAGATGACAAACGCGCGTCGCCCGACGCGCGTTCACGTTGACGCAGCTCGATCAGTTGTCGTGCGTTGTGTCGGCGCTGACGACGCGATCGAAGAACTCCTGTGCACGCGCCAATTCGTCGAGCGCGCGATCGAGGCGCGACATCGCGCGTGCGTATTCGGCCGATGAAACGTCGTCGTCGCTTTCGCCGCGCACGGCGCGAAAGGCTTGATCGACGTTGCGCGTGGCTTCGACGAAGCGTTGCGCGGCCCGGGCTTCCCGCGAACAGATGTGGGTCGACATCGACACTTCTCCCTCAGGGTGGCAGTGTGAAGCACGCCGACGCTCAGTGTGCGTGGTGCGCATGTCGGCGGCGTGAACCACGACCCATCGAGTATCGACGCATCGGCCGCCGCGCAGCGCGCTTCGTGCCGATTGTCCCTCTGCGCTCGCCGCTCCGCTATGGCGAGATTGCAACAAATTCTTGCGCGATCTGCTGCGCGCGATGCGTCACGCGCGCCCGATACGCGGATGCGACAGGCCCGCGAACGCGGCCGCCTCGCCTGGCGACAGGTCGAACAGGTCGCCGGTGAGATCGCGCGGATGCTCGGCTGCCGGCCGATTGCGCAATCGCGCGACGTGCGTGGGCGCAACATACGCAGCCGCCGTTTCGATCGGCGGCACGTCGAACAGATCGCGCGTGACGCCACGCACAGCATCCGTCGGCGAACGGCCGCGCAAGCGCGCGACGAGCTCGACGAAGCGATCGAAATCGCCCGCGCGCGTGGCCTTGTTCACTTCCGCCAGATCGCGCGCTTTCAGCACGCACGGCTGCGCGAGCCGCACGAAATACGGTGCTTCGAGCTCGACGGACAGCGCGAGCGGATAGCTCTTGCCCGTCTGCTCCTTCGCGCGCCCGACGCAATCGACCACGGCCGCACCCTGTGCGGCGCCGAGCGGCTGGCCGGTGCTCACGCTGCGCAGGTGATCGGGAAACACGCGCAATTGCGTGCCGACCGTCAGCGCGGTGGATGACGCGCACACGAGCGCGTAGTGCTGCTCGCGGCGCCGGCCCGACGGCAAGGTCGCGCGGCTGGCGATGAACGTGTGCGGCGGCAACGGCCGCACCTGCCCGCTTGCATCGACCCATGCATTCCACAACAGCATGTCTTTCCGCTCGCCTGCGCGCGGGCGCGACGCGACCGGCGAAAACAGCGCGAGCAGCGAGCCCGTGCGATGCGCGGCGACTTGCGCGCTGCTGCCGAGCGGCTGGTTGATGCCCCACAGAAAACGCCCGCCTCCGAGCCGGCGCTCCCATTCCTTGCGGAGCACGACGGTCGGCAGTTCCTCGCCGGACTCGGTACCGATCTTGGTCCAGCAGAACGTGGGTGGGAGGTGTTTCAGTGTCATCAACTTTCTCGGGATACAGCCTCGCTGGTGACAGCAAGCCCATTCAACAGCCGTAACTGTATAGGTATAATGCATCGCATGGAAGCCCCGGACCAAGATTTTCCCGTTCAAGACCTGTTGCGCCGCCTGATGGCAGATACACGCTCGTCTAGCGAAATAGCGCGACTCTCCGGGGTCAGCCAGCCGACCGTATCGCGCCTGAGGCTGTCGAACGGGGCTCGGCTGCGCCGCAGCGCGCCATTCAATAAGCTATGCAGTTTCTATGGTGTCGATACCGGGCCGTCGCACCGCCGGTACAACGACCTGCTGCGCGACGCGATCGTCGACGCGTGGGATGGGTCGGACGAGCACGGGCGCGCGCTGCTGGTCGTGATCCAGGGGTTGAAGGGGCTGCAGGCGAAGGCGGATGATGGGTAACGTCGCGGCCAGGCGGTGCGACCGGGTCGCATCACTGGCTCGGCAGCGGAGCACTGCGCGTTAGCGGCCTGCGGCGGGATCGGTGACGAAACCGATCTTCGCAAGGCCGGCTGCCTGTGCCGCCGCCAGCAACTTCGCGACGCTGTCGTAGCGGGCCGCACGATCGGCCGACAGGCGCACTTCCGGTTGGGGCGCGGCGCGAGCCGCCTCGGCAAGACGCGCCCGCAGTTCGGCACTCGACACCGGATGCGCGTCCCAGCTCACGCCGCCGCTGGCGTCGATCGCGACATCCACGTGCGGCCCTGGCCGCGCCTCGCGCGAGCTCGCCGCCTGCGGCAATGTAACGTGCGCAGCGTGATGCAGCACCGGCAACGTCACCATGAACACCACCAGCAGCACGAGCATCACGTCGATCAGCGGCGTCATGTTGATGTCCGTCGCCAGGGCCATCCCGTCGTTGCCACCGTTCGCATCGTCATTCATGCTCATGCTCCGTCGGCAGCCGGCTGCAGGTCGGCCGGCATTCCGGCCGTGCGCCCGGCGCATGCGGCCGTCGCGGGCCCGCTGCCCGTGAGCAGCAACAGGTGCAGCCCGTGCGCGAAACGATTCAGGCGCGCGACGATATCGCGCGACAATCGCACCAGCGTGTTGTAGCCAAGCACGGCGGGGATCGCGACGCACAGCCCGAATGCCGTCATCACGAGCGCCTCGCCGACCGGCCCGGCCACCCGGTCGAGGCTCGCATCGCCGGCCGCACCGAGTAACAGCAGCGCGTGATAGATCCCCCAGACGGTGCCCAGCAGGCCGACGAACGGCGCGGTGCTGCCGATCGACGCGAGCACGCCGAGCCCGCGCTGCATGCGCGCCGCCGATTCGTCGACCGACGTCTTCAGGCTACGCGACAGCCAGTCGCTCGCGTCGATCCGGTCGCGCAGCCGGTGCCGGCTCGCTTCGTGATGCGCGACCGCCGCCTCACCCGCGCGCACGAGATCGATGAACGGCCTGCCCTGCAGGTCAGGCGCACGCATCCCGTCGGCATCCCGCAGTCGCGCTTCCACGTGCGCCGCGCGGCGCCGGATGCCGATGAGTTCGATCGCCTTGATCACGATCACCGTCCACGACGCGATCGACATCGCGGCGAGCGACAGCGCGACCGCACACGTCATCGGGTCGCCCTGCGCCCATATGTGACCGATTCCATAGACTGTCATGATGAAGTGTCCTGTCATTCGTCGAGATTGAACGTGATCGGCGCGCGCGCCCGCATCGGCAACGCCGCGCCGTTCTCCACATGCGGCGCGCAACGGCTCGCCAGCACCGCGTCGCGCGCCGCCGCGTCGAGACGCGGATAGCCGCTGCCGGCCACGACCCGCGCGGCGACGACCCGGCCTGCCGCGTCGGTCTCCAGTTCGACGAGCGCGGTGCCATGCTCGCCCATGTGCAGCGACTGCGGCGGGTAGTCGGGGGTAACCAGCGCACATTCGGGATGCGCGACGAAGCGCGGCGCCGCAGGAGCCGGAGATGCCGGCGATGCCTGCGATGCGGCTTGCGTCGGCGTGGCGCCGGACGTCGCATCGTCGTGTCGCGCCTCGCGCCGCTCGATCGCCGTCGCGAACGGCGCCGGCCGCGGCGGCGCAAGCGCATCATGCGCCTGCTGCCGTACCGGAACAGGTGCGACCGGCCTGGCCGTTAGCGGCTCGCGGCCCGCGGACGACCGGGCCGCGGCGTTCACTCGATGCGTCATGCGCGACGCCTCCTTCGGTCGAGGCGCGGCAGTCGTCATCGTCGATACCTCCGGTGCCGGCTCGGGTGCAATCAGCGTCGCCACCATCACCTGCCGTTGCACGGGCACGTTTCGCACGACCGGCTCACGCGCGAGCAGGACGAATACGCCCGCATGCAGCACGCTCACGGCGGCCACGGCCGACGCGACGCGTATTCCGCGACGACTGGAACGATCGCGGATGAAACTGCATGTGCCGCCCGTTTCTCGCGCAGCGAAGGCAGCCGTGCTCATCACGCCCTCCGTCCGGCGTTCAACGATCCTCGTCCGCACGTACCACTCCGCCTACTTGAAGAGGACTGCGTATCGATTGACATGATCTCCATCGCTTCGCCCTGCCTCATCCACTCCCGTCGTCTTCGCCGTGCGCCTTCAGCAGTCGCACGCCGTCCCGCATTGCGCAAGCGAATTCTCCCGGCTGCGAAACACCATCGGCTGTTCGTCGCGCGGCGCGCAACGTCGCGCAAACTGCACGGCCTGCTCGACATGGCCGTGGTGCGCAGACTTCTCGCACACCGGATCGGCCTCCTTCGGGTCGCCGGCCAGCAGGTAGGCCTGGCACCGACACCCGCCGTGATCCACATGTCGTTCGTCGCATGTGCGACACGGCTCGCGCATCCAGCCGTCGCCGCGAAACGCGTTGAACGCGTCGCTGTCATACCAGATCTCCTGCAGCGGCCGGTCGCGCACGTTCGGCAGCACGAGTCCGGGCAGTGATCGCGCGGCATGGCACGGCAATGCGGTGCCGTCCGGCGCGACGCCCAGGAACACCGAGCCCCAGCCATTCATGCAGGCCTTCGGGCGCCGCTCGAAATAGTCGGGCACGACGAACAGGATCTTGCAACGCTCGCCGACCAGCTTGCGATAGCGGTTGACCGTTTCCTCGGCCTCGCGCACCTGCTCGACGGTCGGCATCAGCTGGTCGCGGTTCAGCATCGCCCAGCCGTAGTACTGCGTGTTCGCGAGCTCCAGGTAATCGGCGCCGAGGTCCAGCGCCATCTCGATGATCTGTCCCACGTGCGGCAGGTTGTAGCGATGCAGCACACAGTTGAGCACCATCGGGTAGCCGTGTGCCTTGATCAGCCGCGCAACGCCGCGCTTCAGTTCGAACGTGCGGGTGCTGCTCAGGAAATCGTTCAGCTCGCGCGTCGAATCCTGCAGCGACAACTGGATGTGATCGAGCCCGGCCGCCTTGAGCCGTTCGATGCGCGCAACGTTCAGCCCGACGCCCGACGTGATCAGGTTCGTATAGAAACCGAGCCCGCGTGCATGCGCGACGAGCGTCTCGAGGTCGCCGCGCTGCAGCGGTTCGCCGCCCGAGAAGCCGATCTGTGCGGCGCCTAGCGCGCGCGCATCGCTGATGACCGTGCGCCACGCGTCGGTATCGAGTTCCGCGTCGTGCGCCGCGAAGTCGACGGGGTTGTAGCAGAACGCGCAGTGCAGCGGGCAACGGTACGTGAGTTCCGCGAGCAGCCACAGCGGCGCGGATGGACGGGAAGTGTCGGGTGCCATGTCAGTCGAGCCAGCCGCGCAGCCGCGCATGATCGAGGAAACGATAGACGTCGGTCGCGAGGTCCGATTGGCTGAACAGGCGCTCGAGTTCGCCGATGATGTCGTCCAGTTCGCGCGTGCCGTCGCAGCGCGCGAGAATCTCGCCCGCACTCGGGTTGAGCTTCACCATGCCCTCCGGATAGAGGAGCACGTATGCATCCTGGGCCGCCTCCCATTGCAGGCGGTACATGCCACTGAGACAGGGGCGCAGCGGTACGCCGCTGGCGGCTTCGATCGCGTTCATAGGGGGTAGGCCTTTTCGACGGCGTCGAGCATCGACCACAGAATATCGAGCTTGAATTGCAGAATGCCGAGCGCGCGCTGCTGCGCATCCGGTGTCGTGAAGTGCTGCAGCGTGACCGCGAGGCCATGCTCGACGTCGCGCTGCGCGAGCGGCACGCGGCTGCGGAAGTAATGCAGCCCGGCCGGCTCGATCCACGGGTAATGCGACGGCCAGCCCGCGAGGCGGTCGAGATGGATCTGCGGCGCGAACATCTCGGTCAGCGACGAGCACACGGCTTCCTGCCACGGCGCACGCCGCGCGAAGTTCACGTATGCGTCCACCGCGAAACGCACGCCGGGCAACACGTATTCGAGCGACCACAGTTCGGCACGCGTGAGACCGCATGCCTCGCCGAGCCGCACCCACGCCTCGATGCCGCCTTCGTTGTCGCCCTGCCCGTCGTGATCGACCAGCCGCTGGATCCAGCGGCGCCGCGTGTCGCGGTCGGGGCAGTTCGACAGGATCGCCGCATCCTTGAGCGGGATGTTGATCTGGTAGTAGAAGCGGTTTGCCACCCAGCCGCGGATCTGCGTGGGCGAACAGGCGCCGCCGTTGAGCCGCCGGTTGAACGGATGATGGATGTGGTAGCGCGATTCGAGCGCGCGCAGGCGCGCCTCGAATTCGGTCGCGGTCCAGGGCGTCGCGTGCAACGCCGTAGCGGGAATAGGTGCGTTCATCGTCAGACCTGGAATTGCATGCCGTCGTGTGCAACGTCGATGCCATGCGCGCGCAGGTGCGCGTGTTCGACGGAATGCAGATCGAGAATCGGGTTCGTGTTGTTGATGTGCGTGAGCACCTTGCGCGTACGCGCGGGCAGCGTGTCGAGCCAGTCGATCATGCCGGGCCGCCCGTGTTCCGCGCACTGCGCGAGATGTCCCATGTCGGCTGCGTGCTTGCCCGACAGGCCGAGATCGATCATCTCGGTCCCGGTCCAGAACGTGCCGTCCACCAGCACGAGATCGGCGCCTTCCATGGCCGCACGCACGTCGTCGGTGACTGTCGCGAGCCCCGGCGCGTAGAACGCACGGCGGCCGCTCGCCACGTCTTCGATCGACAGCGCGATGTTGTCCCCGGGCGCGGCCGACGCGCGCCGTGGCGAATAAGGCGGCGCCTTGCTGTCGACGGAAATCGCGGTGAAACGGATCCCGCTCGCCGCCGGCACCGCGAACGGCTCGCCAAGCGCGATCGTGTGAGCGGCGACGCCGCAGTAATGGCCCAGCAGCGGCACGAGCGGCAAGCCGGTCGACAAATCGTCGAGCACGGGTGCGCTCGCGTAGAGCGGCAGCGGCGTCGATCGCTCGCGCAGCATCAGCAGGCCCGTCACGTGATCGATCTGTGCGTCGCACAGCACGACGGCGACGATGCCGCTGTCGCGGATCGCGCGCGCCGGTTGCAGGTCCGGATCCGCGCGCAACTGGGAAAGAATGTCGGGCGATGCGTTGACGAGGACCCAGTCGATGCCGTCGTCGCTGACCGCGATCGACGACTGCGTGCGCGGCAGCACGTGTCCGCTTCCGCTGCGCGCACGGCGGCAGTTCGCGCAATTGCAGTTCCATTGCGGCAGGCCGCCGCCGGCTCCCGAGCCGAGTATCTTGATCTTCATGGGCGTCAGCTCCCGAGGCCGCCCGCGCCGATCACGGCGAAACGGGCGGCACGCACGGCGATCAGCGGTTGGCGATGTACATCGTGATTTCGAAGCCGAAGCGCAGGTCGGTGTAAGACGGGGTCGTCCACTGCATGATGTGTCTCCTGATTGAGTTGATGAGTTGCGTGGTGAGTCGAACAACCGCGGAAATCGGGCGGTCTGTTCCTCTTCAGCAAGGAGCGTGCCGAAACCTCGCGTAGGCCGCCCGGCAGCGGCATGCGGCTGTCGTTCGGGCATCGGGATGGAATTCTTACGAATAGCCGACGCAATTCAAGCGGGTGCGGTCCGCCGCCCCGGCCGCATGGTGCGCAGGGGGGGTGACAGGTGTTGAATCGTTGAACACCGGTGTTGCAACTTGACACACCGGCTGTAACAGCACGCGCACGGCGCGCCGACCGGGATCCCGTTGCCTGCGCGTCAGCTTTCGTCCGACGGGCGGCGCTCCGCGTCGGCTGCCGGCATCTTCCGGTAGATCGTGTTGCGCGAGACGCCGAGCGCGCGCGCCGCGGCAGACACGTTGCCGCCGTGGCGCGCGAGCGCGGCGGCGATCGCGGATGCCGCGACGTCCTGCAGGCGCGCATCGGCCGGCGGGAGCGCGTCCGCGACGCACGATCCGGCGGACGGGTCGTGCGCAACCTGGGCCGCCGGCGGATCGCCGCGCCGCAGGTCGTCGAAGAAGTCGTCCGGCAGGTGTTCGCGCCGGATTTCGCCATCGTCGTCGACCATCGCCGCCGCCGTGCGCAGCAAGTTGCCGAGCTGGCGGAAGTTGCCGGGCCAAGTGCCGCGCACGAACAGCGCCATCACGTCGGGCGCGACGGACAGCGGCGGCCGGCCCGGCCCCGCGAACGCCTCCCGTTGCAGCATCTTCTGCACGACCACCGCGAGATCCGTGCGGTCGCGCAACGGCGGCAAGCGCACCACGAGGCCGTTCAGCCGGTAGTAGAGATCCTCGCGAAAACGGCTTTGCGCAATCATGTCGCGCAGATCGCGGTGCGTCGCGCAGATGATCGCGATGTCCACGGCGATCGTCTTCGTCGAGCCGAGCGGGTTGACAAGGCGCTCCTGCAGCACGCGCAACAGCCGCACCTGCAGCGGATACGGCATGTCGCCGATCTCGTCGAGGAACAGCGTGCCGCCGTTCGCCTGCAGCAGCTTGCCGATCGCGCCCTTGCGGCGCGCGCCGGTGAATGCGCCCTCCTCGTAGCCGAACAGCTCGGACTCGATCAGCGTCTCCGGAATCGACGCGCAGTTGACCGCGACGAACGGCGCGTCGCGCCGCGGCGAGTCGTTGTGGATCGCCTGCGCGAGCAGTTCCTTGCCGGTGCCGGTTTCGCCGGTGATCAGGATCGGGATGTCCTTGCCGATCACCTTGCGCACCTTCGCGATCACGCATGCGACCTGCGCATCGCCGGTGTCGAGATAGTTGAGCCGCGACAGGCCGGCCGACGTGCCCGCGGCCGGCGCCGGCACCGCATTCGCGCGCGCGGCCGGCGCGAGCGCATCGTGGACGTCCGTCGGCCGGCTGCCTTCGGCGAGCGTCGCTCGCCGGAAGTGCACGCGCGCGCACACCACCGCGCCGTTGCCGAGATTCAGCGTCAGGTGCCGGTCGGTGCTCGCGCGCATGCGGTCAATCAGTTGCGCGCTCGTGATGTCGAACAGCGATGACAGCGTGTGCGCGCGCAGCGCGGCGAGCGGCATGCCGAGCTGGAACTGCGCGCTGCGATTGGCCGACAGGAAGCGGCCGTCGGCGGTAAACGCAACGATCCCCTCCATCAGCGTGCCGAGGAACTCCGGGCGGCCATGGAACGACACCTGCAGCGTCTCCTGAAAGGTCGTCGTAAACAGGTGATTCTCGATCATCTGCACCGACATCTTCGCGAGCGCCATCGTGTGCTGGTGATAGCTGCGGTGGTCGCCCGTCACGTCGAGCACGCCGATCGCGTCGCCATACGGATCGAGGATCGGCACGCTCGAACAGGTCAGGAAGCGGTTCGCCGCCAGGAAGTGCTGGTCGCCGTGAACGACCATCGGGCACAGTTCGGCAAGCGCCGTACCGATCGCATTGGTACCCTGCCGGCTCTCCGCCCAGTTCGCGCCCGGGCGCAGCGCCACCTTCTCCGCGCGGCGCAGGAAATCGTCGTCGCCGATCGAATGCAGGATCAGCCCTTCCGCGTCGGTCAGCACGATCATGCTCTGCGTATTGACGATCTGCTCGTGCAGCGTTTCCATCACCGGCATCGCGTGCACGCACAGCACCCGGCTCTGCTCGCGTTTGAGCACCAGCGCCGAGCTCGGCAGCACATCGTAGTCGGGCCGTGCCGATACCTGCAGACCAAAGGTCTCGGACCGCTCGTGGGCCTTCTGGATCGACGGCGCAGGCCAGCCGGCGGGATGCGCGGCTCGTGTTCCGGCCGCCTGCTCTACGTCATCGCGCATTGTCTCCTCCGGGGATCTTCCGGTCATTTGCCGGACTCTTTGCCGTCAATGCAAGCAAGCATCGGGCCACGCCAGCATCGCCGCCCGAAACGAAAGCAGAACGTAATACATGATCCGGGCACGACCATGCGTGTCGTATCGCGCGACAGACCGGCTTCGTGATACCGCGATTTCCTGACGCGTGACTACCCGTAAGAATCCCGATCTTCGCGGCTGGCGCGTTTCTGGCTTTGTCACAGATCAAACCAGCCGCCGCCCGGACACCCGCGCGGCCGAGTGATGGTTGCCCCGACTCCATCGAGCCCTATCGACATGACACGCCGCCCGATTCGCTCCACGCCGTTGCCCGCGAGACAGGTCTTGCCCGACACGCCGACGCCAACGCCGTCTGCCGTACCCGCCGCCCGTCGCCTGCAGCGCGACGCCCAATCGATCGCGTTCGTCGTGGCCGGCGCCACGCACGGCCATCCGGTCGTCGTGCTGCACGGCGGGCCCGGCAGCGGCAGCCAGGCCGGCATCCTGCGGCTGTTCGACCTGACCCGCGTGCGCATCGTGCTCGTCGACCAGCGCGGCGCAGGGGGATCGACGCCGCGCGGCGGCACGCGTCACAACAGCACTGCGCGGCTGATCGCCGATCTGGAGGCCGTGCGCGAACAGCTCGGTATTGCGCGCTGGGGCGTCGTCGGTGGATCGTGGGGCGCCGCGCTCGCACTCGCCTATGCAGGCACGTATCCCGCGCGGGTGACCGGCGTCGCACTGCGTGGCCTGTTCCTGACGTCGCCACGCGAGGTCCGCCGGCTATTCACGACGTCGCGCACGCGTGCGCCTCGCGAATGGCAGCGCCTGCATGCGGCGGCCGGCGGCGGCCAACCGGAGCGCCTGCTGTCGTGCTGCGCACAGCGGCTGCGTCGCGGCGCGAACACCGCCGGGCAGCGCGCGGTGGCGCTCGCGTGGCACGCGTACGAAAACGCCGTTCTCGCATCGGCGCAGACGCGCCGCTCGCCCGCGCGGGCGATCCGCTCGGAGAAGACTGTTCGCAGGCTGATCGACAAATACCGGATCCAGGCACATTACCTGCAGCACGGCTGCTGGCTCGGCGAGCGCAGCGTGCTCGCGTTCGCGCGCCGGGCGGCACGGGCGGGTGTGCCGCTGTTCGCCGCGCACGGGATGCACGACCCCGTGTGCCCGGTCGGCAACGTCGTCCGCCTCGCGCGTGCCGCACCCGAGGTCGCGATCGAACGCGTGCATGCCGGGCATCTGGCAAGCGACCCGTCGTTGGCGCACAGCGTCGCACGCGCCGCGGCTGCGATGTTCGCAGCGGTAGCGTTCATGTGATCGCGCATGCCGCGTGCAACCCTGCGCCGGTTCATGTCACGACGCGACGCATGACACAACAACCGTCGCGGCGGCGCAACGTTCAATCCCACGCATAGCGCACACCGACCCACGCACCGCGCGGCGCACCCGGCCCGACGAACTGTTCGTTCACCGGACTGGCGCCGTCGAATGTGTGGTTCGGCCCGTTGAAGAAGTTCTGGCCGAGCGCACCGAAGCTCGCATAGCGCTTGTCGAACAGGTTCGTTACGCTGGCGAACACCTCGAACCGCTTCGTGATCCGGTAGCGCATGTCGAGATCGACGAGCACGTAACCCGCGATCCTGCCGTTCACGTCCTGGTTGTTCTCGTCGCCGCGCGCGTACACGCCGCTGCGCCACGTGACGTTCGCGCCGATATCCCATGCGGGCGTCGCCGCGTAGTCGAGCCTCAGCTTCACCGTGTGCGCGGGAATGCCGGGAATGCGGTCGCCCGGCTTGACCGTCACGTTGCCGCTCGCATCGGCCGCCGAATTCGCCGGGCTGTGTTCGGTCCACGACGAACGGTAGGTCGCATCCACATAGCTGTACGACAGCCCGACACCGAGCGGGCCGAGCCGCGTGCGTCCTGCCAGCTCGATACCCTGCCGCCGCGTATCGCCGACATTGCGGAAATAGCCCTGCGCGCTCGCCGGACTGCTGATGAACTGGATGTCGTCGGTCAGTGTCGTGCGGTAGGCCGCGGCGCTCCAGGTCGTCGCCGCGCCGATGCGGCCGCGCACGCCGGCTTCGAACGTCTTCGAGATCACCGGCCTGAGTGCCGGATCGGCGATGAAGTCATTCGGCAGCGAACACGGTGCGGACGGGTCCGCGCACGCAAGCTCGATTGCGGTCGGCGAGCGCATGCCTTCGTTGTAGGCCGCATACGCGGTGAAGCCGGCGACCGGGTTCCAGTTGAGCCCGACCGCCGGATTGAAGCGCGAAAACGTATGATTGCCGTCGAGCAGTGGCTGCGTGCCGCTCTCGTCGCCGATCTGCGCTTTCGACCAGTCGTAGCGGCCCGACAGCGTCAGCGTCCAGTGCGGCGTCAGCGACAGTGCGTCGCTCAGGTACACGCCGAGATTCGCATTACGCGTCTTCGCGCTGGTCTGCTGGACGAAATCGCCGACGCCGATCGCCGCGCGCGTATCGGTGAAGTACGCGTCCTGCGACGACGCGACGTAGCGCGAGTTCGCGACATCGGCCGCGACGCCCGCGATCAGCCGGTTGGCCATCCCGCCAAGCGTGCCGAGCAGCGTGAGCTGCACGCTGCCGCCGTAGCTGTCGGTGACGATCGTCGACTGCGCATTGCTGCCCTGCACCGTGTCGATCGTGCCGTCGTCGCCGGCGGATCCGTAATCCGTATTGTTGTTGCTGCTCGTATTGGTGTTCCGCAGATGCCGGTAGTACGCGTTGCCGCTCAGCTCGACGTGCTCGCCGAAGAACCGGTCGCCCGACAACGTCAGGTACCCGGCGCTGTTGCGGTTCTGGTCCGGATACGTATACGCCTGCTTCGGGTTGCCGAGAAACGAGCGCGGAATCGTCTGGGTGCCGTAGAGCGTGTTGTCCGCGCCGCCGCCCGCGATCGACAGCGTCGTGTCCGCATCGGTGTAGCGGAGCTTGCCGAACGCCTGCCGCACGCGGCTCGCGTTATGGTCCGCCCAGCCGCCATCGTTCGCGACATTCGCGGTGCCATAGTAGTCGAGGTTCGAGCCGATCGTCCCGCCCTGCTCGATGCTGGCGGTCTTGCGCCCCCACGAGCCGCCCGACACCTCCGCTTCGCCGCCCGGATTCGCCTTGCCGTTCTTCGTCGTGATCGCGAGTGCACCGCCGAGCGTATTGCGTCCGTATACCGGATTGGAGCCTGGAATCAGCTGCACCCGATCGATCGCCTGCACAGGCAGGATGTCCCAGTTCACGACGTCGCCGAACGGTTCGTTCACGCGCACGCCGTCGACGAACACCGACAACCCCTGCGGCGTGCCGAGCAGCGGTGACGCGGTGAAGCCACGATAGTTGACGTCCGTCTGGTACGGGTTGCCCTGCGCATCCGCGATCGTCACGCTCTGCAGGTTCGCGGCGAAGAAGTCGGTCAGCGTCGCACGGTGCTGTGCGTCGAGTTCCGCGCCGCGCACCGTCTGCACGTTCGCCGGCACCTTCGACAGCGGCGTGCCGATCCCGAGCAGCGGCGTCGTGCCGACGACGACCACCGCCGGCAACATGACGGCCGACGCTTGCGGCACGATGGCGGCGGCCGGTGGCGCCACGCCCTCCGCCTGCTGCTGTGCACGGGCGCTGCCGGGCGACAGCCCGACCAGCGCAAGCGCACCGATGGCCGTGCCGACGCGTCGCACACGCCGGCCGCCCCCCATCGCGCAGCGCCGCCCAACTGCCTTTGGCCTCCTGATCATTTCCGTTGTCTCCGCGTTTTTTGTTCCGCCGGCTCGTGCAATGCACCGCGCAGCGATGTGGTGTCGAGAAGCCCGCGTGCGAGAACCGTGCCAGCGCTGCCTGCGATGCGCACCGATTCCGCGCGACAGGGGAGCGTGCGACGGCCCGCCTGTCCCGCGTACTGCGCCACCTGTCATGTTTGGCAACACCTCATGCGCGGCGGTGTACCTGAATGCAACACCTCCGTGGGTGCCGGGACGCGACGCGTCCGACAGCGCATCGCGCGCGCCGCGCCGGTATGCCGCGCCGCGCCGGCTTCGCGCCGCGATGGCATGCGACTTGCGTAACGGGCACTGCACTCGGCCCGGAATCCCCACCGTGCCGGCGCGACCAACCGTTCGCGGCGGTGCGATCACAATGACTCAGGAGACAACCATGAAGAAACTCTCGGCTTCAGCGAGCCGGCTGGCGACGATCGGAATCGCGGCGGCGGCCGCCGTCGCGCTGAACCCCGGCCTCGTGGAAGCGGCCGCGGACTACCCGGCCGTGACCTACCAGCGGCTGACCGATGCACACACCGATCCGGGCTGGCTGACCTACTACCGCACCTATGACGGCCGCTCGCATTCGCCGCTCAAGCAGATCGACACGTCGAACGCGAAGGATCTCAAGCAGGCGTGGGCCTACAAGTTCCCCGCCGACCTGAAGCAGGGCTTCGAGGCCACGCCGATCGTCAACGGCAACTATCTGTTCGTGACGACGCCGAAGGACAACGTCTACGCATTCGATGCCAAGACGGGCAAGCAGCTGTGGAAATACGAGCCGAAGCTCGGCGCCGCGTCGTTCAAGACCGCGTGCTGCGACGTCGTGAACCGTGGTGTCGCGCTGTACGGCAAGAACGTCTATGTCGCGATGCTGAGCGGCGAAGTCGCTGCGCTCGACGCGCAGACCGGCAATCTCGTGTGGAAGAAGCAGATGTTCGAACCGGGCCTCGGCTACGCGTTCTCGCTGGCGCCGCTCGCGCTCGACGGCGCGATCGTCGTCGGCACGTCCGGCGGCGAGTACGGCATTCGCGGCTACATCGTCGCGCTGAATCCGGAGAACGGCGCCGAAGTCTGGAAACGCTACACGATCCCCGCATCCGGCGAAAAGGGTGCGGAAACCTGGCCCGACGGCATGCAGAGCCACGGCGGTGGCGCGGCGTGGCTCACCGGCACGTACGACGCCGCGTCCCGCACGCTGTACTGGGGTGTCGGCAACCCGGGCCCGTGGCTCGCGGCGCTGCGCCCCGGCGACAACCTGTATTCCGACTCGCTGCTCGCGCTCGACGCGAAGAACGGCAACCTGAAGTGGCACTACCAGTACACGAACAACGATACGTGGGACTACGACGGCGTGAACGCGGCCGTGCTTGCCGACATCAAGTACAAAGGCAAGGACTACGACGCGATCATCCACGCGGACCGCAACGGCTTCTTCCACGCGATCGACCGCACGACCGGCAAGCTGATCTATGCAACGCCGTTCGTGAAGGCGTTGTCGGTCACCGGCTACACGGCTGACGGCAAGCCGATCCAGGACGAATCGAAGTTCCCGAAGGCCGGCACGACGATCGAAACGTGCCCGAGCTTCCTCGGCGGCAAGAACTGGTGGTCGATCTCGTACGACCAGGAACGCAACATCGCGGTCGTCCCCGCGTTGCATGCGTGCATGAGCCTCACCGGCAAGTCGGTCAGCTACATGGAAGGCCTGCCATATCTCGGCGAAGGCTTCGAAATCAAGCCCGAACCGGGCAGCGAAGGCTACGGCGAACTGACGGCAATCGACGTAAACACCGGCAAGAAGCTGTGGAGCCACTGGTCGAAGAAGCCGTGGAACGGCGGCGTCGCGACCACCGCGAGCGGCCTCGCGTTCAGCGGCTCGCTCGACGGCCACCTGTATGCGTTCGACACGGCGACCGGCAAGGTGCTCTGGGAGAGCCCGCAACTTGCGAGCGGCATCATTTCCCAGCCGTCGGTATATGAGGTCGACGGCAAGGAATACGTCGCCGTGCTCGCCGGCTACGGCGGCGCGAACCCGATCTGGGGCGGCCCGATGGCCGACATCGCGAAGGACGTTCCGCGTGGCGGCACGCTCTACGTGTTCGCGCTCGACTGACCAGGCGCCAGGCCCGAGTCGCGCCCGCATGCGCCCGATGCGGGCGCGACGCCCTACCCGCTTCAACCGGACACACGACCATGAATACTCGTCTCACTTCCGTTACCGTTGCCAGTCTGCTCGCCGTGGGCGTGGCGCTGACACCGGCAGCCGCGTCGGCCGGCGTGCGCATCTGCACGCTGCCCGGCAGTCCGACCACAGCGCTCGACCGATCCGTTGCGCGCGAAGTGTTCCGCACCGCAGGCATCGCGGCGACGTTCAACCGGCGCGGCGTCGATGACGATGGCGGCGACGACGGCATCTCCGCCGGCGAGCTGAAGAAATCGCTCGAACGCGACTGCGACGTGATCGCAGGCTTCCCGCGCTCGGAAATCGCCGATGCGTCGGGATCCAGAATGACGTTCTCGCAGGGCTATCTGCGCTCCGGCTACGTCAGCGTGTCGTTGCGCGACGCGCCGGCCTCGTCCGGTGCAAAGGAAACGATCGCGGCCACGTACGGCAGCCCGTCGCAGCTGATCGCCGCACAGCAGCCGAACGCCCGCTTCGACCTCGAAAACACGAGCGAGAAGACGATCGGCGCGGTCGCCGCGGGCCGTGCCCAGCGCGCAATCGTCTGGTATCCGAGCGTCGTCGCGTACGAGCATGCGCACCCGCACCAGCGGTTCCAGGTTGCGGCGACTGCGTCGCCGTACTCCAGCTGGCAACTGTCGTTCGCATTCGGCCCGGGCAAGGATGCATTGCAAAAGCGCATCGACGCAACGTTGTCTCGAATGAACGGCGATGGCCGCCTCGCCTCGCTCACGCGCACGTGGGCGCTTCCGGACACTGTCACGCAAGCCGCCGCTGCGCGTGCAACCGGCCGGTTTCTCGACGGCGCGATCGCATCCGCACAACAGAGCCCGGCAAAGAACGGCTTCGTCAAGGTCTCAGCCAGCGAAGGCGACCACATACCGTCGTTCGACGAGGCACAGGTACAGCATGGCAAGAAGCTCTATGCCGACGCCTGCGCGAAATGTCACGGCGACCAGCTCGAAGGCAATACCGCCCCCGCATTGAGTGGAGAAGCCTTCGCCCCGGAGGGCAAGTCGCACATCACGGTCGGCGGCATCTTCCAGTACCTGTCGAACAACATGCCGGCCGATCGCCCCGGCAAGATGACGGCACAGGAATACGAGGATGTGATGGCATTCCTGCTTTATTCGAACGGCTACGACGCATCCAAAAACAAGCTGACCGCCGATGTCGCCACCGCGTCGAAGGCGCCGCTCATCGCCGGACCGCGCAAGTAACTTTCCCGTCCGCTTTCGTTTCGACCGACCGCCGCGCCGGGCAACAGGCCTGGCGCGCGGGCCGGATTTCATCCTTTCATCTCATTCACGATCACGACATGATCTCTTCCAATCGCAGAACCTTCTTCGTCCAGGCGGCCGGCCTGTGCGCCGCGCTCGCAGCCGGCACCCGTGCATTCGCGGCCCCGCCGCCCGTCGACGAAAACGACGCTGCCGCGAAGACGCTCGGCTACCGCGCAAAGGCCACGACCGTCGATGCGGGCAAGTTCCCGAAGTACCAGACCGGCCAGACCTGTTCGAACTGCCGCTTCTACAAGGCCGCTGCGGGCGAATCCTTCGGCACGTGCCCGATGTTCGCGGGCAAGGCGGTTGCCGCCGAAGGCTGGTGTAACGTCTATGCGAAGCTCGCTTGATCCCGGGGCCGTGCACGGACGCGACAGCGCGCCGCGTCGCGGCACGGATGCCGAACACGCGGCACATCTGCATGCGCTGATCGCGCTGGGCATCGATCGCGGTTACGTGACGCACGGCGAAATCGCCGACGCGTTGCCCGACGATGCGGCCGAACGCACGGATGTCGACGCGGCCGCACCGATGCTCCGCGAGCTCGGCATCGAGGTACGCGAGCATGCCGGCTCGCGTACCGCATGGACACTCGACCGTCATTTTGCGCAGGCGCAGGCAGTCACGCCAAGGCTCGCGGACGCATCGACGCCGCTCGTGGCCGACGATCTGCTCGCGGGCCGGACCAACGATCCGGTCCGGCTCTATCTGCGGGACATGGGCGCGACGCCTCTCCTCGAACGGCACGAAGAGATCGCGCTCGCGCGTCACCTGGAAAGCGGCCGCGCCGCATGCATCGACGCGTTGAGCCGGGATCCGGCTGCACTCGATGCCATTGCGGCGATCGCGGACGACATCCGTGCCGGCAAGGTCGCGGCGTCGGTCTACGTGACAGGGTTCGCCGGCGATGCCGAATCGCTCTTGCAAGCGCCCGCGCTGCTGCCCGACGATTCGCCCGCGGACGATACGGCACCCGACCTCGCCATGGAATCGCCGGCGCCGGAGGGCGGCACCAGCTGCTCCCTGGACAGCCCGGCGTGGCGCGATGCGGTTGCCGAATCGCTCGGGCGCGCCGGTGCGCTGGCACCGGCGATGCGGCGCTCGTTGCACGCCGACGGGTTCGCATCGGCCCGTTATCGCGCGCTGATTCGCGAGGCTGCCGCGTTGACCCGCAGGATCCGCTTCACCTCGCGCGCGATCGAGCGCATCGGTCATGCAACCAGCGAATGCGCCACCCAGGCGCGCCAGTTCGAAAAACGGCTCGTCGATACCCTGGCCGCGTCGGGCATACGTTCCGGGTCCACGCGCCACGACCTCTTCGCGCCGTGCAACGACGCGCGCGCCTGGTTGCGCGCATGCATCGCCGCGCATCCGGAATGCACCACGGCCCTCGCCCGCCACGCGCCGGCGCTGATCGACGCACGCATCGCGCTCGCCGGCCTCGCCGGCCAGTCGCCCCTGCCGCTCGACATCGCGATTGCGCTCGATGCTCGGCTGTCTCGTATCGAGCGCGCGATGCAACCCGCCAGGACGAGACTGTTCCGCAGCAATCTGCGCCTCGTCGTATCGGTCGCCAAGCGGTATCCCGATCGCGGCCTGCCGTTCCTCGACCTGGTCCAGGAGGGCAATATCGGCCTGTTGAAGGCCGTCGATCGATACGACCACCGGCGCGGCTTCAAATTCTCGACGTATGCGACCTGGTGGGTCCGGCAGGCCATCACGCACGCGCTCGCCGATCAGGGCCGAACGATACGTGTGCCGGCGCATACGGTCGACGCGCTCAACAAGCTGTCGCGGCTCGCGCGAACGCACCGGCAACGGACCGGCAATGTCCCCGACGCGCCGGCACTCTCCACGCAGATGCAATTGCCCGTCGACAAGGTACGCGAACTGATGAGCATCGTGCGCGAGCCCGTCTCCGCGGATATGCCCGTTTCGCCCGATCACGACCTCACGTTGTGCGACGTCACGATCGACCCCGACGCGCCGACCCCGGAAGACGCCGCGAGCACCGGCCAGCTTCGTACCGCGGTGGCGGCACTGATCGACGGCCTGCCCGCTCGCGAAGCGTGGATTCTTCGCCTGAGGTACGGCATCGATGTCGAAAGCGAGTATTCGCTGCGCGAAATCGGTCGGCAACTGAACCTGTCGGCCGAACGCGTTCGCCAGATCGAGGTGTCGGCGCTCGAGCGCATCCGGCAATTCGGGCACGCACCGGCGCTGCGGTCGCTGCTCGCCTGACGCGGCCGTACCGGCCAGCTTTCTGGCTTCACGCTCTCTGCTCAGGACTGCAACACACCATGCTGCATTTCTGAACGGCCTGCCGCATCGCGCTACCGTGCGCGACGTCACCCGTTGGCGCGGATCGATCGGCACGCTCCCGGCTGCCGCGGCCGTCGCCAGAGACGTGCGTCGATCGCCGATGCTGGCATGCATGTTGCGTTTTCCCGGGCATCGTCAGGCATCACAAGAACGCAAGGAGACACGCTTGTCCAAGATTGAATCGGTTCTTCACGAAACCCGCCAGTTTGCGCCGCCCGCGGCGCTCGAGCAGGCGGCGGCCATTTCCGGCATGCCGGCCTACCGTGCGCTCGCCGCGGAAGCCGAGAACGATTACGAAGGC
>NZ_JAIZSA010000030.1:0-61069 GCF_020419825.1 Burkholderia sp. AU30198
GAGACGGAGAGACGGAGAGACGGAGAGACGGAGAGACGGAGAGACGGAGAGACGGAGAGACGGAGAGACGGAGAGACGGAGAGACGGAGAGACGGAGAGACGGAGAGACGGAGAGACGGAGAGACGGAGAGACGGCCCGCGAAGCTTCGCGCGGGCCGGCGGCTCGCCGGAGCGTCAGTGCGCCCCGGCCTTCGGCTTGCGCGGCGCCTTCTCGAACAGGCGGTCGTACAGCCAGCGCGGCAGCACGTGCAGCACCTTCGCGACGACGCCCATCTGCCACGGAATCACGCGGAACGCGTGCTGCCGCGCGATCGCCTGGGCCGCACGCGCGGCGAAGCGGTCGGCGTCCATCAGGAACGGCATCCGGTACGGGTTGTGTGCGGTCATCGGCGTGCGGATGTAGCCGGGCGCGATCGTCACGACGCCGACGCCGGCCGGCCGCAGCTCGACGCGCAGCGCTTCGAGGTACTTGATCGCGGCCGATTTCGACGCGCTGTACGCGCCGGAGCCGGGTAGGCCGCGCACGCCGGCGACGCTCGCGACACCGACCAGCGTGCCATGGCGCGTGGCCGTCATCGGGCCGACGAACGGCTCGAACGTCGCGACCATCCCGTAGTAGTTGATGTCCATCACGTTGCGGAACGTCGCGAGATCGCCCTGGCCCGTGACGGCGCCCTGGCTGATGCCCGCGTTTGCGATCACGACGTCGGGACAGCCGTGCGCCGCGATGAACGACGCGGCGGCCGTCGCGAGCGCGTCGGCGTCGCGCACGTCGGCGGAATAGACGGAGATGGACAGCTTCGGGAAGCGTCGCGCGAACGCATCGAGGGCATCGGTGCGTCGCGCGACGAGTGCGAGCGTGGCGCCCTGGCGGGCGTATTCCTCGGCCATCGCGAGGCCGAGGCCGCTCGATGCGCCGGTGATGAAGACCTTCAGCGGATTAGTCATGCCGGCGCGCGGGCGGGGATCAGAGCTTCTTGTCCTGAACCTGCTTCACGAGGAAGTCCAGCACCTGGGCGGTGCCCGGGATGCTGTTCGCGTAAGCGGGGCCCGTCTTGTACTTGCCCTGGACGACGACCGTCGGCACGCCGTCGATCGCGTAGTCCTTCAGCAGCTTGGCCGACTGGTTCACTTCGCCCTGCACGCTGAACGAGTTGTACGCGTCCATGAACTGCTTCTTGTCGACGCCCTGCGTGGCCAGGAAGTCGGCCTGCGCCTGCGGCGTCAGCAGGTAGTTCTTCTGCTTGTGGATCGCGTTGAAGATCGCCGGCGTGACCTTCTCGGAGATGCCGAGCGCGGACACCGCGTAGAACAGCTTCGAGTGCGGGACGAAATCGTCACGGAATGCGACCGGGACGCGCTTGAAGTCGATGTTGTTGCCCTGCTTCTTCACCCAGGCCTCGATCGTCGGCTCGAATTCGTAGCAGTGCGGGCAGCCGTACCAGAAGAACTCGATCACCTCGACCTTGCCGGCCGGCGCGGACACCGGCTGCGGCGACTTCATCACCTCGAAGTCCTTGCCGGCGACCGGCGCGGCGGGCGAAGCCTGCGCGAGACCGGCGGCCAGGCCCAGGGACAGAAGGAGCGTGCTAAGCAGTTTTTTCATGTTGTGAACGTCGAATCAGTTGCTCGGGTTACGGAACGTAACGGGTTCTGAGTGGGCTCGGCCGGTTGCTTACTGCTTCGTGAAACGAATCACCGCCGTGTCGACACCTGCATCGGACAGGCGCTGGCGGGCCGAGTTCATCTCCTCGAATTTCGAGAACGGGCCGACGCGTACGCGGAAATAGGTCACGCCGCTGACATCGCGCTTCGACACCTTCGACTCGAAGCCCTGGAAGCCGAGGCGCGCGCGCTGCTGCTCGGCGTCGCCTTCCGTCTTGTACGCGCCCACCTGCAGGAAGTAGCCGGTATTCGCGTCGTTCGCGGTCGGCGGCTTCGCTGCCGCGGCGGTCGTGGCCGACGAGGTCGGCTTCGGCGTGTTCGCGGCCAGTTGCTGCTGTTGCTGCTTTTGCGCGGCGGCTTGCTGGGCTTGCTTCTGCGCGGCGAAGCGCGCGAGGTCGTCCTCGCCGCCGGGCTGCTGCTGCTGCGGCGGGTGCTGTTGCTGCGCTTGCTGCGTCTTCTTCGGCGGCGGCGTGGTGTCGGCCGGCTTCGGCGCGACGGCGACGCCGTTGCCCGACGACGGATTGTTGTTGTTCGACGACGGGTTGTTCGACGCGGTCGTGCCGTTCGAGCTGCCGGTATTGTTCGAGCCGCTCGACCCGTTGGCCGACGGTGGCACTTCGACGATCTGCGGTTCGGGCAGCAGGCCGCCCTGGGTCTGGTTCGCGGCCTGGCCGGGCGCGGTGTTCGGCGGCGCGGGCTGCGCGGCCTGCGGTACCGGCTGGCCGGGCGTCTTGCCCTGCAGCGCGCGGTTCGGATCGAACTGCTGCGGCTGGCTCGCGCCGTTGTCGGCCGGCGGCGGCGCGACCTTCGACACGAACGGCGACGGCGAACGCGTGATGTAGAGCGCCACCACCACGGCGATCGCGAGGCCGACGATCAGGCCCAGCACGATTCCAAGAAATGTCCCTCCGGCTTGTTTCGATTGCTTCGAAGTTCGGCGTGGTTGTGCCATTGCTTGAGTCACCTGCAAAAAGAATCGTGAAAAGGCCGCGGCGGGCACCCGACGACGGGCGCGCCTGCCGCAGCCATTCGCTGCCCGGTTCGGGCCGCTTGCTGCGTTACATCTTGGCGGGCGCGGACACGCCGAGCACCGCCAGGCCATTCTCGAGCACCTGCCGGGTCGCGGCGAGGAGCGCGGCGCGCGCATTGCGCGGTGCTTCATCGTCGACCAGCACGCGCTCCGCATTGTAGAACGAGTGGAATTCGCCAGCGAGGTCGCGCAGGTAGAACGCGACTGCGTGCGGCGCCAGCTCGTTGGCCGCGTGCGTGAGCATGTCCGGGTACTCGGCCAGCTTCTGCATCAGCGACGCCGCTTGCGCGCTCGTCAGCTGCGACAGGTCCGCGCCCGGCAGCTGCGCGACGTCGACGTTGTAGCGCGATTTCAGCTCGTTGAGCACCGAGCAGATCCGCGCATGCGCGTACTGGACGTAATAGACCGGGTTTTCGTCGTTCTGTTTCAGCGCGAGGTCGATGTCGAACACGAACTCGGTATCGGCCTTGCGCGAGATCAGGAAGAAGCGCACCGCGTCACGGCCGCGCGTGATGGTCGCTTCGTCGATCAGGTCGGGCGCCGCTTCCTGGCCCGCCGCCGCGCCACCCGACCATTCGATCAGGTCGCGCACCGTCACGTAGCTGCCCGCGCGCTTCGAGATCTTCACTTCCTGGCCGTCGCGCATCACGGTGACCATCTTGTGCAGCACGTAGTCGGGGTAGCCCTTCGGGATTCCGATGTGCAGCCCCTGCAGGCCGGCGCGCACGCGCGCGATCGTGCCGTGGTGGTCCGAGCCCTGGATGTTGATCACCTTCGTGAAGCCGCGCTCCCACTTCGTCACGTGGTACGCGACGTCCGGCACGAAGTACGTGTACGTGCCGTCCGACTTGCGCATCACGCGATCCTTGTCGTCGCCTTCGTCGGTCGTGCGCAGCCACAGCGCGCCGTCCTGCTCGTAGGTCATGCCGGCCTTGATCAGCGCGTCGACCGTCTTCTCGACGCGGCCTTCGCTGTACAGCGACGACTCGAGGTAGTACTGGTCGAACTTCACGCCGAACGCCTGCAGGTCCATGTCCTGCTCGCGACGCAGGTACGTGACCGCGAACTTGCGGATCGCGTCGAGATCCTCGACGTCGCCCGTGCCCTTGACCGGCTCGCCGTCCGACGCGGCGACCGTTTCGCCGTTCAGGAAGTCGCGCGCGATGTCGGCGATGTATTCGCCGTTGTACGCGGCTTCCGGCCAGCCCGCGTCGCCCGGCTTCAGGCCGCGTGCGCGCGCCTGCGTCGAGATCGCGAGGTTGCCGATCTGCACGCCCGCGTCGTTGTAGTAAAACTCGCGGTGCACCGCGTAGCCCTGGCTCGCGATCACGTTCGCGAGCACGTCGCCGAGCGCGGCCTGGCGGCCGTGGCCGACGTGCAGCGGGCCGGTCGGGTTGGCCGACACGAATTCGAGCAACACTTGCTTGCCTTTCTCGCGATCCGACGTGCCGAACGCGCGGCCCTGGTCGAACACGGCGGCGATCACCGCCTGCTTCGCGGCGGCCGACAGGCGCAGGTTGATGAAGCCGGGGCCGGCGATCTCGGCGGCTTCGACGAGGCCCTGCGCGCCCGGCTGGGCGGTGAGAGCGGCGACGATCTGCTCGGCGAGCTGGCGCGGGTTCGTGCCGAGCGGCTTTGCGAGCTGCATCGCGACGTTGCACGCGACGTCGCCGTGCGCGGCGACCTTCGGGCGCTCCAGCGTGATGGCGGGGGCGACGAACGCCGCGTCGGCGCCTTTCAGCGCGTGTGCGACCTGCTTGACGCTATCCGCGAGCAGGGCTTCGAGGGTCTGTTTGTGTGCTGGCAGCATGCTGGTAGAAGGCTTCGTTGGTGGTGGCCGGAAACGCCGGGCCGCCGGCGCGCTTTTTAAGCGCGCGTTTCAGGGATCGCAGAATTTTAACAGGTGCTAATATGCCGCTCAGGCGGCCCGTGTCCGCGAGGCCGGACGCCGGTCTGCCGGCGTTCCCCAACCGCGCTGCGCAGGCACAACAAGATGAAAAGGGAATTGTCATGATTACGTTCAAGAGCAAGGCGGCACAGGATCTCGACGTGCTGAAGGATTTCGCCGTGTATGTGCTGGGTCTCGTCGGCAAGCAGCTGGGCGAGCGCGGTGTGATTACGCACGACGAGCTGGACCACGCGATCGCCAAGCTGGAAGGCGCGGTCGCGCAGGCGAAGCAGGAACGCGCCGAGCACGCCGGCCATTTCCACGAGGACGAAGCCGACCACGCGCACCACGAAGTGCCGCCGAGCCTGGCACAGCGCGTCGCGCCGTTCCTCACGATGCTGCGCGAAGCGAAAGCCGGCGAAGCCGACGTGCACTGGGGTTTCTGAGCTTCCTTGCCCGGCAGCATGAAAGGTTAGTAAGACAAGAAAAAGCCCGCTTTCGAGCGGGCTTTTTATTTTGTCTGATAAAAACTGGGCTATCAGAGCTGCGGCGCGAGCGCGCGGCGCGCGTCGTCGAGCGACAGCGCCATGCGCTGCGCGTAGTCCTCGAGCTGATCCTGCCCGATTTTGCCGACCGAGAAATACGTGCTGTCCGGATGCGCGAGATAGAAGCCCGACACGCTCGCGGCCGGCAGCATCGCCAGCGAGTCGGTCACGCTCATGCCGATCTCGTCCGCGCGCAGCACGTCGAACATGTCGCGCTTCACGAGGTGGTCGGGGCAGGCCGGGTAGCCGGGCGCCGGGCGGATGCCCGCGTACTTTTCCGCGATCAGCGCTTCGTTGTCGAGCGTTTCACCGCTTGCGTAGCCCCACAGCTCGCGCCGCACGCGGGCGTGCATCGCTTCCGCGAAGGCTTCCGCGCAGCGGTCGGCGAGCGCCTTCAGCATGATCGCGCTGTAGTCGTCGTGGTCGGCTTCGAACTGCTTTTCCTTCACGTCGACGCCGAGGCCGGCCGTCACCGCGAACATCCCGATGTAGTCGGCGACGCCCGATTCCTTCGGCGCGATGAAATCGGCGAGCGAGCGGTTCGGCCGCATCACGCCGTCGACCACCGGGCGTACGCTCTGCTGGCGCAGGTTGCGCCACGTGAGCAGCACTTCCGAGCGCGACTCGTCGCTGTAGATCTCGATGTCGTCGTCGTTGACGGTATTCGCCGGCAGCAGCGAGAGCACGCCGCTCGCGGTCAGCCAGCGGCCCTGGATCAGGCGCGCGAGCATCGATTTCGCGTCGGAGAACACGCGCCGCGCCGATTCGCCGACGATCTCGTCGTTCAGGATCGCCGGGTACGGGCCCGCGAGATCCCAGGTCTGGAAGAACGGGCCCCAGTCGATGTACTGCGCGAGCTCGTTCAGGTCGTAGTTCTTGAACACGCGGCGGCCGATGAACTTCGGCTTCACCGGCTGGTAGCCGGCCCAGTCGACCTTGGTCTTGTTCGCGCGCGCCTCGGCGAGCGTGACCATCGGCTGCGCCTTGCGGTTCGCGTGCTGGTCGCGGATCCGTTCGTAGTCGGACTTCAGCTCGTCGAGGTACTTCGTCGCGCCTTCGTCGGACAGCAGGCTGGAGGCGACCGACACCGAGCGCGACGCGTCCGGCACGTAGACCACCGGGCCTTCGTAGTGCGGCGCGATCTTCACGGCCGTGTGTACGCGCGACGTCGTTGCGCCGCCGATCAGCAGCGGGATCTTCTTCACGCGGAAGTAGTCGTCGCGCTGCATTTCGGATGCAACGTAGGCCATTTCCTCGAGGCTCGGCGTGATGAGGCCCGACAGCCCGATGATGTCCGCGCCCTCGACCTTCGCCTTCGCGAGGATCTCGTTGCACGGGACCATCACGCCCATGTTGACGACTTCGAAGTTGTTGCACTGGAGCACGACCGACACGATGTTCTTGCCGATGTCGTGCACGTCGCCCTTCACGGTCGCGATGACGATCTTGCCCTTCGCGCGCACGTCGCCGCCCGCTTCCGCGAGCAGGCGCTTTTCTTCCTCGATGAACGGGATCAGGTGCGCGACCGCCTGCTTCATCACGCGCGCCGATTTCACCACCTGCGGCAGGAACATCTTGCCCTGGCCGAACAGGTCGCCGACGATGTTCATCCCGTCCATCAGCGGCCCTTCGATCACGTTGATCGGGCGGCCACCGGCCGCGGCGATCTTCGCGCGCACTTCCTCGGTATCCTCGACGATGAAGTTCGTGATGCCGTGCACGAGCGCATGCGAGAGCCGCTTCTCGACCGGCTGGTTGCGCCACTCGAGGTTCTCTTCCTTCTTCGCGCCCCCAGCCTTGAACTTGTCGGCGATCTCGAGCAGGCGGTCGGTCGAATCGTCGCGGCGGTTCAGGATCACGTCCTCGACACGCTCGCGCAGCTCCGCGTCGAGATCGGCGTACACGCCGAGCTGGCCCGCGTTGACGATGCCCATGTCCATCCCCGCCTGGATCGCGTGGTACAGGAACACGGTGTGGATCGCCTCGCGCACCGGGTCGTTGCCGCGGAACGAGAACGACACGTTCGACACGCCGCCGCTCACCTTCGCGTACGGCAGGTTCTGCTTGATCCAGCGGGTCGCCTCGATGAAGTCGACCGCGTAGTTGTTGTGTTCCTCGATGCCGGTCGCGACCGCGAAGATGTTCGGGTCGAAGATGATGTCTTCCGGCGGGAAGCCGACTTCGTTCACGAGGAAGTCGTACGAGCGCTTGCAGATCTCGGTCTTGCGCGCGTAGGTGTCTGCCTGGCCGGTTTCGTCGAACGCCATCACGACGGCCGCCGCGCCGTAGCGGCGGATCAGGTTCGCGTGGTGGCGGAATGCATCCTCGCCTTCCTTCAGCGAGATCGAGTTCACGATCGCCTTGCCCTGCACGCACTTCAGGCCCGCCTCGATCACTTCCCACTTCGACGAGTCGATCATGATCGGCACGCGCGCGATGTCCGGCTCCGATGCGATGAGATTCAGGAAGCGCACCATCGCCGCCTTCGAATCGAGCATCGCCTCGTCCATGTTGATGTCGATCACCTGCGCGCCGTTCTCGACCTGCTGGCGCGCGACCGCGAGCGCCTCGTCGAACTGGCCGTTGAGGATCATGCGCGCGAACGCTTTCGAGCCGGTGACGTTGGTGCGCTCACCGACGTTGATGAAGAGCGTTCCGGGCGTGACGTTGAACGGCTCGAGGCCGGCGAGGCGCATCATGTGATCGGTCATGGCGGTGCGAATTCTGGTGATGAAGGGCGGGGGCGGTCGGGTCAGGCGTTGTCGCTGTACTGGTTCGGCCAGCGGCGCGGCTTCACGTCGGCGAGCGCCTTCGCGATCTCGGCGATGTGTTCGGGCGTCGTGCCGCAGCAGCCGCCCGCGAGGTTCACGAGCCCGGCTTGCGCGAATTCCTTCAGGAGACCCGACGTGACGTCCGGCGTCTCGTCGAAGCCCGTCTCGGCCATCGGGTTCGGCAGGCCCGCGTTCGGGTAGCACGACACGTAGGTGTCGCACAGCTTCGCGAGCTCGGCGATGTACGGGCGCATCAGCGCCGCGCCGAGCGCGCAGTTCAGGCCGAACGTAAGCGGCTTCGCGTGGCGCAGCGAATTCCAGAACGCCTCGACCGTCTGGCCCGACAGGATCCGGCCGGACGCATCGGTGACGGTGCCCGAGATCATGATCGGCAGGCGCTCGCCGGTGTCCTCGAACAGCTCGTCGAGCGCGAACAGCGCAGCCTTCGCGTTCAGCGTGTCGAAGATAGTCTCGACGAGGAACAGGTCGACGCCGCCGTCGAGCAGCGCCTTCGCCTGCTGGTAGTACGACGTGCGCAGCTCGTCGAACGTGACGTTGCGTGCGCCCGGATCGTTGACGTCCGGCGAGATGCTGGCCGTCTTCGGCGTCGGCCCGATCGCGCCCGCGACGAAGCGCGGTTTGTCGGGCGTCGCGTATTTTTCGGCCGCTTCGCGTGCGAGCTTCGCCGATTCGATGTTCATCTCGACGACGAGATCTTCCATCTCGTAGTCGGACTGCGCGACGGTCGTCGC
Organism: Burkholderia sp. AU30198; assembly: GCF_020419825.1. NCBI lineage: Bacteria > Pseudomonadati > Pseudomonadota > Betaproteobacteria > Burkholderiales > Burkholderiaceae > Burkholderia > Burkholderia sp. AU30198. Next base: position 8,652 of record NZ_JAIZSA010000030.1, read on the forward strand.
GCCGAACGTGTTGGTCTCGACGATGTCGGCGCCGGCCGCGAAGTACTGGTCGTGGATCTCGCGGATGATCTGCGGCTGCGTGATCGACAGCAGCTCGTTGTTGCCCTTGATGTCGCGCGCGAAATCCTTGAAGCGCTCGCCGCGATACGCGGCTTCGTCGAGCTTGTAGCGCTGGATCATCGTGCCCATCGCGCCGTCGAGGATCAGGATGCGCGATTTCAGCAGCGCAGGCAGAGCGGCGCCGCGCGTGTAGGGCGCGTCGAGCGGGACGGAAGCGGCGAGAGGAGTCGCAGACATGGGCGAAGGACCGGCGAAGACGGGAAAACCGTCATTGTAGCCGGTGCGCATGGGGCCCGCCCGGCCTTGCGCCGCGCCGGCCGGCCGCCAAATGAAAACCCCCGCCGGCGAACCGGGCGGGGGCATGGTCGGAGTGCTCGCGGCGCCGCGTCGGTGCGCGGCGAATGGCCCGGCCGCGCGAGGCGCCGGGCCGCGGGTCGTCAGTGCAGCACGACGGGCATCATCATCAGGCTGTCGAATTGTCCGAGGAATTCGTCGACTTCGTCGAGCGACGGTTCATCCTCGATCAGCTGCTTCACGTGCGCGCGGAATCGTTCGGCAAGTTCGCCGTCGATGAAGATTTCGCGCTGCGCGTTCTTGTCGACGATTTCGTATCCGCCGGCATTCATCAGGTGGTGGCCGGCCTGCGGCGCGAATTCGACGACGCAGTAGTTGGGGCTGTTGTAGATCATTTGCATGGCGGCACTCCTCTTCGCAGTGGCATCTGGCCTTGTTGTCCCCTAGGTGGGGCAAGCCTTGCCGGTTTCAAGGGGCTTGCGCTGCACACCCCGTTCCCGTTTGCGTGGGGTGTATCGGTTAGAAGCCGATGTCTATGAAACGTTTCCTATTGTCTGCCGGTGGACTGAAATAGTTGTTAAAGAGTGTCATCGGCGATTTCAAGGAAATCTGTAATCGGTCGAAATTGCCGAATCGCGCGCGTTCGCGCGTGAGTTCACTGTGTGACAGGCGGTGTGACAGGCGATGGTGCGGGCGGTGCAGCCGGTTGTGCCGGCGGTTGCACGGTGGCCGCTGGTTCGGGTTGTGCCGATTCCGTGGCGGGCGCGGCCGATGCGTCGGGCGTCGGTGCACCGGCGGGCGCAGGCGTGGCGCCGCCTGCCGGTTCCGCGTCGGACGGTGCGTCCGGCGCCGCGAGCCGGCCATGCCACAACAGCTCGATCTGCGCGCCGTTCGGTTCGGACTGCACGAGCCGCGCGGGCAGCCAGCCGAGCGACGGCGCGAGCCACATGTCGATGCGGCGTGTGTCGCCGTCGCGCCGCGGCAGGCGCATGAAGTGCCGCGCGCCGATGATGCCGGTCTGCGTCTGCACCTGCTCGTCGCCGATCACGGTGATCGGCCAGGTCTCGCCGCTGTTGTTGTCGATCACGAAGAACTGCTGCGTGACGCCCGGCTTGTATGCGGCGGGATTGCCGCGCACGAGCCCCGACAACTGCATCAGCATGCTGAAGCGGTCCTGCACGCCATCGGGCAGCGGCGCGTTGTTCGGCGTGCGCGTGAACACGACCTGCCGGATCTCGCGGTTGAAGATCGCGATGTCTTCCGGCCGCTTGCCGCGCTTCTCGACATAGCGGTCGGGCGCGACGCCGAACGCGTCGATGCGGCCTTCGCTGCGATAGGTGAACGGGCCGACGAACGGCACGGGCATCGATACCGACAGGTCGTAGGTACGCCCGTCGGTGCGCCAGCGGATCGTGCCGATCATGTTCTGCATGCCGTTGTAGAACGTGTCGTACTGCAGGTCGCCGGACGGCGGCGCGGCGAACTTCACGCCGTTCGTCGCGGGGCCCGGCGTCGCGGCGCTGGCGGCGCCGGCAGCCGACGCGGCTTGCGCGCCCGATGCGCCCGGCACGCCACTCGCTGCGGACGCCGCGGCCGGCGGCTCGCCGTGCTCGGCCGTTTGCGTCGACGTGAGGACCGGCTCAGGCGCCGGTGCGGGTTTCGGTGCGGCGGCTTTCGGGGCGGCCGGTGCGGGCGCGGCCGGCTGCTCGACCGGCTTCGGCGCAGGCGGTGCGGGCTGGCGCTCGATCGGTCGCGGTTTCAGCAGCTCGATCTGCACAGGGACGTCGGCGGGCTCGGGCGGCGTGAACGCGTCGCGGTTGCGCATCAGCCAGAACGCGGCGAGCACGTGCAGCACCAGCACGACGACGAGCGCTATGCCCACGCGCAGCCAGTGGCGGGGCAAGGCATGACTCGGACGGAGATCGGCAGGCTGCATGGGCATCGGAACAGGATCGGGGCGCTCGCGTGACGTCGGGCGCGCAGCGCGCGCCACAGGAATCGGACTGTCGAATGCGCCGCGCGTTCGCGCTGCGTGACGGGTCGGGGCCGGTGCCGGTGCGTCAGGCGTCGCGCGCGTCGGGACTATAGCCGAGTTCGTAAGACAGTTTCTGCGCGCAGGCGCGCAGCGCCGTGTCGATTTCGCCGCCCCATGCAATGTCGAACGAGCCTTCCTGGCCGAGCGCGACGATCGCGAGCGCGAGTTCGCCGACCGCATCGAACACGGGCATGCAGAACGCGTGGATCGTCGGCAGCAGCATCCCCTCGACGCGTGCGGCCTCGTGCTGGCGCACGTCGGCGAGCACCGTGTCGACCTCGTCGAGCGTGCGCGGGCCGCCGTGGTGCGGCGAGCGGCGCGTATCGGCAAGTTCGCGCTCGAGCATCGCGGCGGTCTTGCTGCGCGGCAGGTACGCGGCGAACAGCAGCCCCGTCGCGGAGCCGAGCAGCGGCATCACGTCGCCGAGCTTCAGCGACGCCTTCGCCGGGTGGCTCGATTCCATCCAGTGCACGATCGTCGGCCCCTGGTTGCCCCATACGGCGATGCCGACCGTCTGGTCGAGGCGGTCGCGGAATTCGGTCAGCGCGATCCGCGCGAGCTTCACGCCGTCGACGCGCGCGAGCCGCGCAAGCCCCATCTGCAGCGCGAAGCCGCCGAGTTCGTAGCGGCCCGAGACGGGATCCTGCGACACTACGCCGAGCCGCGAGAAGCTGACCAGGTAGCGGTGCGCCTTCGCAGGACTCATGCCCGCGCGTTGCGCGAGGTCGCGCAGCATCATCGCGCGCGGCTCGCTCGTCAGCACGTCGAGCAGGCGGAAGCCGACCTCGATCGACTGGATGCCGGAACGGACCTTCTCGCCGTGCTCGCCGGAAGCGGCGTCATCGGTGTCGGAGTCGGCGAGATCGTCGTCGGGAAGCGGGCTGGCAGGCATGGGCGGCAGGTGTGCGAAAAGGCGGCAGGAAGCGGGTTGAAAACCGGGCTGATAAACCGGGCCGAAAACGGCGCGCACAATCGCGGCGCGCCGCAGGGATTCACCATCGTAAAATAGATTCCCTCCATCGTCACTACAACGCCAGAGTCCCCCTATGAAACTTGCTTCGCTGAAGGACGGCACGCGCGACGGCCAGCTGATCGTCGTGTCGCGCGACCTGCATACCGCGGCAATCGCCGACGCGATCGCGCCGACGCTGCAGCGCGTCCTCGACGACTGGGCGTTCTACGCGCCGCAGCTGCGCGACCTGTACGACGCGCTGAACCACGGCCGCGCGCGCAATTCGTTCGCGTTCGATCCGGCCAACTGCATGGCGCCGCTGCCGCGCGCGTTCCAGTGGGCCGACGGCTCCGCGTACGTGAACCACGTCGAGCTCGTGCGCCGCGCGCGCGGCGCGGAGATGCCGCCCGAATTCTGGACCGACCCGCTGATGTACCAGGGCGGCAGCGACGATTTTCTTGGGGCCCGCGACGACGTCGTGTGCCCGTCCGAGGAGTGGGGCATCGATTTCGAGGCGGAAGTCGCGGTGATCACCGGCGACGTGCGGATGAGCGCGTCGCCCGACGAAGCGCTGAAGGCCGTGCGGCTCGTCACGCTCGTGAACGACGTGTCGCTGCGCAACCTGATTCCGGCCGAACTCGCGAAGGGCTTCGGCTTCTTCCAGAGCAAGCCGGCCACCGCGTTCGCGCCGGTCGCCGTGACGCCCGACGAGCTCGGCGACGAATGGCGCGAAGGCCGCGTGCACCGGCCGATGATCGTTCACTGGAACGGCAAGAAGGTCGGCCAGCCCGATGCGGGCACCGACATGGTGTTCCACTTCGGCCAACTGGTCGCGCACGCGGCGAAGACGCGCAACCTGCGCGCCGGCTCGATCGTCGGCTCCGGCACGGTGTCGAACAAGGACGCGAAGCGCGGCTACTGCTGCATCGCCGAGAAACGCTGCCTCGAGACGATCGAGCACGGCGCGCCGCAGACCGAATTCATGCGCTACGGCGATACCGTGCGTATCGAGATGTTCGACGCGGCCGGCAAGTCGATCTTCGGCGCGATCGAGCAGTCGGTCGCCCCGCCCGACGGCGCGGCGTAAGCCACGCGGCGCTCCGCTTTTGCGAAACCCGGGCCCGGCCCGCGCGCCGGGTTTCGCCTGATGTTTGCCCGCGCGGGCTTGGCTACACTCGATTCAGGGGTTCGAGAACCTCGAGCAAGGAGCAGCGCATGGCCAATCTCGCCGCGTACGGCGGTTACGAAGCACTGAAGGTGACGCGCCGCGACCACGGCGTGCTCGACATCGTGATGAGCGGCGAGGGCGCGAACCGCAGCGGCCTCGCGACCGCGAATGCGCGCATGCATCGCGAGCTCGCCGACATCTGGCGCGACGTCGACCGCGATCCCGACACGCGCGTCGCTGTGATCCGCGGCGAAGGCAAGGGCTTCTCCGCGGGCGGCGATCTCGCGCTCGTCGAGGACATGGCGAACGACTTCGACGTGCGCGCCCGCGTGTGGCGCGAGGCGCGCGACCTCGTCTACAACGTGATCAACTGCAGCAAGCCGATCGTGTCGGCGATGCATGGCCCGGCCGTCGGCGCGGGGCTCGTCGCCGGGCTGCTCGCCGACATCTCGATCGCCGCGAAGGATGCGCGAATAATCGACGGCCACACGCGGCTCGGCGTCGCGGCCGGCGACCACGCGGCGATCGTGTGGCCGCTGCTGTGCGGGATGGCGAAGGCGAAGTACTACCTGCTGCTGTGCGAGCCCGTGAGTGGCGAGGAGGCCGAGCGGATCGGGCTGGTCTCGCTCGCGGTCGAGCCGGCCGACCTGCTGCCGAAGGCCTACGAAGTGGCCGAGCGGCTCGCGCACGGTTCGCAGTCGGCGATCCGCTGGACCAAGTACGCATTGAACAACTGGCTGCGCACGGCCGGGCCGACCTTCGATACGTCGCTTGCGCTCGAATTCATGGGTTTTTCCGGGCCCGACGTGCAGGAAGGGATCCGCTCGCTGCGCGAGCGGCGCCCGCCCGCGTTCCCCGGCGACGCGCCGTTCTGACACGCGCTGGCGCTATGATCGATCCAGGCGCGGCTCGCGCGACGCATGGCGGCCGCCTCGCTCTCACCCAGTCAACCAGGATGCCCGTATGACAACCGATGCCTCCGGCTCCAACCCTTTCGCCGGCTTTGCCGGCTTCAAGCCCGCCGACATGATGGACCGCATGTGGGACATGATGCGGATGTCGCCGTTCGGCGGGATGACGTCGTTTCCAGGTGCCACGCAAGGGCTGCCGCCGTCGCTGTCGAGCATGTCCGACATGATGGCGCCGCTCACGAGCGTCGAGGAGCTCGACAAGCGGATCACCGATCTGCGCGCCGTCGAGCAGTGGCTGAAGCTCAATCTCGGGATGCTGCAGTCCGCGATCCAGGCGCTCGAGGTGCAGCGCGCGACGCTCGCGACGCTGCGTGCGTTCGGCGCGTTCGCGCAGAGCTCGATGTCGGCGGCCGAGGAAGCGGCCGTCGCGGCCGCGCATGCGGCCAAACACGCGTCGCCGGCGCCGGATGCCGACGCTGCGGCGTCCGCCGCCGATGCATCGGCAGGCGACGCCGCGCAGCAGGCTTTCGATCCCTCCGGCTGGTGGAACTTGCTGCAGTCGCAGTTCAACCAGCTCGCGAGCCTTGCGATGGCGCAGCCCGGCATGCAGCCCGCCGCGCCGGGCGATGCGCCGCCGGACACGGCCGCGCCGCCGGAACATGCTGCTCCGCCGACGCAGGCCGCGAAGCCGGCGCCGGCCGCTGCCGCGCCGCGCAAGCCCGCCGCGAAGCGCGCGAAGCCGGCCGGCGCGGCCGGTTCGGCCGCGGCGCGCGCGGCAGCCGCTTCGTCGCCCGAAACCCGTCCGCCGAAGCGTTCGACGTGACGCGGCGCAGGTAGCAGGTCGATCATGCGGCTCGCGCTCGTTCTGATGGGAGGCGGCGCACGTGCCGCCTATCAGGTCGGCGTGCTGAACGCGCTGGCCGAGATCGCGCGCGAGGCCGATCCGCAGCGGCACACGCTGCCGTTCGCGATCGTGTGCGGCTCGTCGGCCGGCGCGATCAACGCGACGTCGATCGCGAGCCACGCAGACGACTTTTCCCACGGTGTGCGGCGGCTGCTCGAATTCTGGGAGCCGTTGCGCGCCGACTACGTGTATCGCACCGACTGGCTCGGCATCGCGGCCGCCGGCGCGCGCTGGCTCGCGACGATGACCTTCGGCTGGGCGGCGCGCCGCTCGCCGCGCGGGTTGCTCGACAACACGCCGCTCGCGCACCTGCTGCAGCGCGAGCTGAGTTTCCACCGGATCGAGCAGATGCTCGAGGCGCGCCTGCTGCACGCGCTTGCGATCACCGCGCTGAGCTATTCGAGCGGCCGGCACCTGACGTTCTACCAGGCGGCGCAGCCGATCCAGGCGTGGCGGCGCGCGCAGCGCACCGCGCGGCTCGTCGACCTGTCGGCGTCACACCTGCTCGCGTCGTCGGCGATTCCGTTCGTGTTCCCGGCCGTGCCGCTCGTGCTCGACGGGCAGATCGAATACTTCGGCGACGGCTCGATCCGGCAGATCGCACCGCTGTCGCCGGCGATCCACTTCGGCGCCGACCGGATCGTCGTGGTCGGCGCGGCTGACCCGCGACCCGAGATTCCGGCCGCGAACGGCAACGGGCGGGTACGCGGCTACCCGACGCTCGCGCAGATCGGCCAGCAGGTGCTCGCGAGCGTGTTCCTCGACTCGATCGGCTCGGACATTGAGCGCATCGAGCACATCAACCGGATGATCGAGCACCTGCCGCACCAGGTCGAGGTGGACAGCGGCTGGCGGCACGTCGACGTGCTCGCGATCGCGCCGTCCGAGCGGATCGAGCTGATCGCCGCGAAGCACCTGAAGCAGATGCCGGCGACGATGCGCGGGCTGCTCGGCGCGATCGGCGGCAGCCAGCCGGCCGGCGCGTCGTTCGCGAGCTACCTGCTGTTCGAGGAGGCGTTCACGCGCGAACTGATCGAGCTCGGCTACCGCGACGGGCGCGCGCAGCGCGACACGCTGGCCGGCTGGATTGCGGTGGCGGATGGCGGCAGCGCGCCGGCCGCCGGCATGCCGCCGGAAGACGGCCTCGCGACCGGAAAAATACGGGTCTGATGCGTACAGGGCAATGTAAGGTTGCGTTTTCGCGACGGTCGGCCGCGACCGATCGTCGCACCGCGATTGGCGGCGCACGACCGGGCAGGCGTCTCGGAACCGTCATGCACGCGTGATATCATGGCCGCCGCCGTATACACCATATCGAGCAGCCCACCGATCCGGCATCCGCACGGGACCTTTCGGGGAACCCGCCTGGGGCAGGGGACGGGCGCGCCAACGAGCCGGCCAGCGCCGGCCCCCACTCAGGCAAGCGCGGCCGGCTCCGTCCGAACGGAGCGGGCTGCGGCATGCCAACGGCGGCGACGCGGCCGCCCGGCTGCCGGACGAGGAATCACCGTCCGGCGGGCCGGTTTCCCGCGTAAAATTAGAGTCTTGGCTGCAAAAAGCGCGCTCGGGCGTGCTTGCGCGGCAACAGTCACGTTTAGAGAAGTCGCATTGCGCAGAACAGGGGTGGGACCATCATGAACACGATGCTTTATCCGGAACTTTACCGATCGCTCGAAGCCGTCCGCTGGGACATGGAGAAGGACATTCCGTGGGACAAGTTCGACGCTTCGCTGCTCACCGACGAGCAGGCGAAGACGATCAAGATGAACGCGATCACCGAATGGTCGGCGCTGCCCGCGACGGAAATGTTCCTGCGCGACAACCAGCACGACAGCGACTTTTCCGCGTTCATGAGCGTGTGGTTCTTTGAAGAGCAGAAGCATTCGCTCGTGCTGATGGAATACCTGCGCCGCTTCAAGCCGGAAATGGTGCCGACCGAAGAGGAACTGCACGCGGTGCGCTTCCAGTTCGATCCGGCGCCGCCGCTCGAGACGCTGATGCTGCACTTCTGCGGCGAGATCCGCCTGAACCACTGGTACCGCTGCGCGGCCGACTGGCACACCGAGCCGGTCATCAAGCAGATCTACGAAACGATCTCGCGCGATGAAGCGCGCCACGGCGGCGCGTACCTGCGCTACATGAAGAAGGCGCTGAACAACTGCGGCGACGTCGCACGTGCCGCGTTCGCGAAGATCGGCGTGCTGATGGCGTCGGCGCGCCGCACCGAGAAGCCGCTGCACCCGACCAACCTGCACGTGAACCAGGCGCTGTTCCCGCGCGACACCGTGCAGTCGCGCCTGCCCGATCCGGAATGGCTCGAGCGCTGGCTCGACGAGCAGATCCGTTTCGACGGCGAATGGGAAAAGAAGGTCGTCGAGCGGATCCTGCACAACCTGTCGATCCTGTTCGAGCGCACGTTCGCGACCGCGCAGGAACTGAACCGCTACCGCAAGGAAGTCACCGGCCGCCTGCAGGCCGAAAGCGGCCCGTCGTCGGCCGCGCAACCGGCCTGAGGCCGGCTGGCGTGCCGGGGCCGGCCTGATTCACGCCGGCCGCGCGCGCCGCTTCGCCGCTGCCCCATGAAGCCCGCTCGGTGCGCCCGGCGGGCTTTTTCGTTTCCGGCGCGACCGCTCCACGTCGCTCTACGCACTGCTCATTCGATCCGACCTTCATCATGTCCGCCACTTTCGAACGCAAGCTGATCACCCGCGACGCCCTCGTCGCCCTGCGCGCCACGCTGCCGTCGCCCGTCGTGTTCACCAACGGCGTGTTCGACATCCTGCATCGCGGCCACGTCACCTATCTCGCCGACGCGAAAGCGCTCGGCGCATGCCTGATCGTCGGGGTGAACAGCGACGCGTCGGTACGCATGCTCGGCAAGGGCGACGACCGGCCGATCAATCGCGAGGAAGATCGCGCGGCGCTGCTCGCGGCGCTGGAAAGCGTCGACTGGGTCGTGACGTTCGAGGAAAAGACGCCGGTGTCGCTGATCGAGGCCGTCCGGCCGGACATTCTCGTGAAGGGCGGCGACTACGACATGGATGCGTTGCCGGAATCGGCGCTGGTGCGCGGCTGGGGCGGCCGTGCGCTGGCGATTCCGTTCGAGCATGATCGCTCGACCACCGCATTGCTGAAGAAGGTGCGCGCGCAGCAGTCCTGAGCGCGGCCCGGCGCCGTCAGGGCGCGGACGCCGCGAGCGGCTCGGCCGTGACGGCCGGCGGCGCGATCGGCCCGCCGATGACCGGCTGGTCGGTGGCCTGTGCGAGCGGCGTCACGCGCAGCGCATCGGGCCGTACCTGCCGCGCCAGCACGCCGGGTTCGCGCGGGCCGGCCGCCGGCAGCGGCCCGAACACGCCGCGTGCCACCACGAACGCAAGCATGTTGGCGAGAAAGAGAACAGCGATCAGCCAGCGCAGCATCGTCGACACTCCTCGTCGTCATTGACGTGGTTCACGTCATTGAATCGGGCCGGCCGCATGGCCGGCTTTTTCGTTCCTTCCCGTTCGTTCCGTTGACCGTGTGCGCGGGCTGTCGTCGTGGCGTCGCCCGTTCTTCACCGTCTTCGTGACGCAGGCCCGCGTGGGCTTGTGTCACCGTGCGCCGGCGCGATGCCGGTGCCTTTCCGTCACTCCTGCGCTGCTGTTGCGGTTGCCGCTTCCGCGGCGATCAGTGCGAGCCCGGACAGGATCAGTGCATCGTGCCGCGTATGCGGGAGCGTCAGCGCACGCGCGACGTCGTCCGCCGCGCCGCCGGCCAGCACGAGCCGCACGGGCGCCTGCCACGCATCGCCAAGATCGCGCCACGCGCGTTCGATCAGCCCGGCCTGCGCGTACAGGCAGCCGGCCGACAGCGAACGCGGCGTATCGACCTGGAACGGTTCGGCCTGCGCACCCGCGAGCAATCCGCTCGCGATGTCGGTGGTCAGCGTCGGCAACTGCGCGGTATGCGTGCCGAGCGCGCGCATCATCAGTGCCCAGCCGGGCGCGATCAGCCCGCCCGTGAAGCGGCCGTCCGCGCGCAGCGCCTCGAGCGTCGTCGCGGTGCCGAACGTCGCGATCAGCAGGTGCTCGCCCGGAAACGCCGCGTGCGCGCCGATCAGGCCGGCCCAGCGGTCGCTGCCGAGCTGGTCGGGCGTCGTATAGCCGTTCGTCACGCCGCATTGCGTCTGGCGCGAGCGTATCGTCGTGCGCGGCAGGCCCGGCCAGCGCGCGTCGAGCAGCGCGTCGAGCCGGGCGGCCACGTCGGCGCCCGCGACGTTCGAGATCCACGCGCCGCGCGGACGCGGCAGGGTCGACCAGTCGGGATCGGCGCCGCCTTCGCGCGCGTGGCCGAATGCGCCCGTCTCGACGAGCGTGCGCTGCGCATCGGCGAGCGCCCACTTGATCCGGCTGTTGCCGGCGTCGATCAGCAGGTGCGGCTCGTTCATTGCGCTTCGCGCAGCGACACGTCGCCGGCGGCGATCGCTTGCACACCGTCCGGCGTGTCGAGCAGCAGCTGGCCGGTCGCGTCGATGCCCGTCGCGATGCCGCGTACGCGTTCGACGCCTTGTTCGAGCAGCACGACTTCGCGCCCCGCGTACGCGTGCAGCGCGTGCCAGCGCGGCAGGAACGGCGCGAGCCCTTCGGCGCCGAACTGCGCGAGCGCGGGCGTGAGCGCGTTCAGCGAGGCGGCGAGCGTATCGGTGAGGTTGGCCGATGCACACGCGATCGACAGCGCAGCGGGCGGCAGCCCGCTCGCGAGCGTCGCTTCGCGCGCGCGCAGCGCGTCGACCTGCGCGGCGACGGCTTCCGCGCCGCGCACGTTGATGCCGAAGCCGATCACGACGGCGGTGGCGTCGGCGCTGGTCCACGCGGTTTCGATCAGGATCCCGGCGAGCTTGCCGACGATGCGCGGCATGCCGTCGTCGGTGGCCGTCAGCAGCAGGTCGTTCGGCCATTTGAGCGCGACGCGCGTATGGGCGTCGAGCGGCAGCGTGGCCAGCCCTTCGGCGAGCGCCACGCCGATCGCGATGCTGAGGCCGCCGAGTGTGTCGACGGGGCGCGGCACGATGCAGCCGACCGAGCACAGCAGCGCATTGCCGGGCTGCGCGAACCACGGGCGGCCCTGCCGGCCGCGGCCGGCCGTCTGCTCGAACGCGACGCGCACGAGCGGCGCGGGCAGCGCGTTCGCGGTGCGCGGCAGCGCCTTGAGCCGGGTGGCGACGTCGGCGTTGGTCGAGCCGGTGGCGGCGACGATGTCGAGCGGCCACGCACGCGGCGCGGCGTCCAGGTGCGCCTCGAGCCGGTTGCGCGCGATGTGTGCGTCGCCGGAATCGGGCGTGTCGGAGGAGGTGGGGGCGTTCATGGCGCCTATTGTAGCGACAGGGGGCGATGGCGCGCGTCGGGCGACACGCGCGACTGGCAGGGCGGCGCGCGGCCGCCCGCATGCGAACGGCGCCGCAGCGCCGCACCGCTCAATGCCTTTCCATCCGCTCCAGCGCCTTGATGTCTTCCTCGGACGTCATTTCGCAGGCGAGCAGCGTCTTGCCCTTCAGCGCCGGGCCCTGGCGGGCCGACACGAGGATCAGCGCACCGCCCGGGCCGCGGACCGTCAGCCGGCGCGAATAGCCGACTGACGACGCGCCCAGCAGGTGGCCCTTCTCGAGGGTGAGCTGGTAGCGTTTCGCGAGCTGGTCGGCGACTTCGCCGTCCACGAGCACGCCGATCCCGGTACTGACGAACACGACCTGCTGCGTCGTGAAGCCGTCGCGGTGGATCGGCTCCGGCAGGCGATAGACCGCGGCACCCAGCATCGACTCGTCCGGTTTCGGATCGGCCGCCTTGGCGGTGTTGTAGATCGAGTCCATCAGGTCCGACGTGAACGGTGGCTTGCACAGCGCGGCGTTGAAGATGTCGGGCTGGGCGGGCGGCGCGGCGAGTGCGGTGAGCGGCGCGCCGGCAATGACAAGGGCGACGGCGCCGACGGCAGCGGCACCAAGCCTGGAAAGGCGATGGGACATGGATGCAGTTCTCTCAGGTTTTATTGTGAGGCTGCATGGTAATGCATTGCCGCGTGTCGAACGATCGACGCGGAGCGGCCGGATCGTGGCAATGCAACAGGCGCGCACGTCCGCGCCCCGCGATCGATTCCGTTGCCGGGTGATCGATGCGCGGGGCGTCGGGGCACGCACGTCATGCAGCCGGTGTGATGCCGGTGCGTGCGCGTGTGTGCGGACGAACCGTTACGGCGCGACCACCGGGTGCTTCAGCGCATGCGCGGTTTCGATCCACTGCGCGTGGAATTCGTCCGCGTCGGGCTTGAGCCCGAGTTCGCCGTTGCGATAGGCCATCGCAAGCGTCTGCACGGCTTCCGGCAGCTCGTGCTCGGCGGCGCGGCGATACAGCGCCAGCGCGCGCGCCTCGTCGCGCGGCACGCCGCTGCCTTCGCGGTACGCGTTCGCGAGCATGAAGTCCGCAGCCGGGATGTCCGCGCGCGACGCGATCTCGAACCAGTGCGCGGCCTGCACCGGATCGGCGGCGATGCCGTAGCCGCTGCGATAGATCAGCCCGAGGTAATACGCGGCGGCCGGGTCGCCCTGCGCGGCCGCTTCGCCGAGCAGCGTGCGTGCGCGTGCGTAGTCCTTCGGCATGTCGCTGCTGCCGAGCAGCAACGCCTTGCCGAGCGCGAGCTGCGCACGCCGGGCGGCCGGCGCGTCGGCCTTGCTGTCTGCCGTCGCGGCCGTTTCCAGCCAGCCGCGCCCCTCGTCGCGTAGCCCCGGTTCGCGCGCGTCGGCGAGCGCGATGCCGAGCGCCGCCTGCGCGTCGCCCGAGCCGCGCCGTGCCAGCGTGCGCAACTGCGCGAGCGCGTGCGGCTCGGTGGCCTGCGTAACCATCGCCTGCCACTCGTCGAGCTGCGCGGCGCTCGGCGCAGGGCCGGCACCGCGCAGGCCCGCTGCTGCGACGACGGCCGCGACGGTCACGGCCGCCGCCGCGAGCAGCGCGGCCGGCGGGAGCTTCGCGCGCAGCACGCGCCGCGCGGCAGCGGCGAGGCCGGTTTCGGCCGGCCGTATCGTCCGGATCGGTTGCATCGCGGGTCTCATTGGGTGAGGTCGATTTCGTAGGTGGCGAGGTTCTTGCCCGAGCCGTCGTCGGCCACGACCTGCGTGATGCCGGTCAGGCCGGCCGCCGCCGCGTCGCCGAGGCGGTTCGGCGCGGACGCGAACTGCACGTGCGCGACCGAGCTCGCGAGCTTCGTGAAGCGCCAGCTGCGCTGCGCGCCGTCGGCCGCGCGGGTGATCTTGCCGCGCTGCTTCACGAACGCGATCAGCACGTCACGGTTCGCATCGGGCGACGCGAAGATCGTCTTGCTGCCGTCGAGGCCCGGGAAGTTGCCGCCGCCGCTCGCGCGGTAGTTGTTGGTCGCGACGATGAACTGCGCGTTCGGGTCGATCGGCGCGCCCTTGTACGTCAGGTTCTTGATCCGGCTGCCGACCGCCTGCGTGACGTCGATTTCATACGCGAGATCGGCCGACGTGAACATGTCGAAGTTGTAGCCGGGGAAGGTGCTGACGAGCGGCTGCACGGTCGCCTTGGTCGGGTCGATGCGGTTGAAGCGCTTCGCGGCGGTTTCGAGCCAGTTCTTCACGTCGGCGCCGCTCACCTTCACCGCGTACACGGTGTTCGGGTACAGGTACAGGTCGGCCGCGTTGTTGATCGCGAGCGCGCCCGGCGCGACGTCGGTGTAGTCGGTGCCGCCGCCGAAGCCGCTCTTGAACGGTGCGCTGACCGACAGCACCGGCAGCGACGCGTATTGCGGCAGGTTCGCCTGCACGTAGGTCTTCACGTAGTCGGCCTGCGCCTCGTTGACGATCTGGATCGCGCCCGGATCGCCGACATCGGCGAAGTACGAGTTCATCCGGTAGTCGGTCGAGCCGATCGGCGTTTTCACGTAGTCGATCGTCGCCTGGTGTTCGGCGGCGATCGCGGCGGACACGGACGGATCGGCCGCGACGTAGCTCTTGTCGGCGTTCTGGATTGCCCGCGCCTCGACGGTCGTCAGCGACTTGTCGACGCCCCACGCCTTGCCGTCGAACTTCAGGCCGAGCTTGATCACGCCGAGGTGCTTGCCCCAGTAGTTGGCCATCACGGTCGGCACGCCGTTGACGGTGCCCTTGACCTTGTCGACACCCGGCAGGTTGAACTGCGACACGGTGCTGTTCGCGTCCGGGAACACCTGGTGCGAGTGGCCGATCAGCATCGCGTCGATGCCCGGCACCTTCGACAGCCACCAGCTGCCGTTCTCCATCGTCGGCGAATACGCGGAATTGTCGAGGCCGCCGTGCGAGATCGCGACGATGAGATCGGCGCCCTTCGCGCGCATCTCGGGGATGTACTTCTCCGCGGCTTCCTTCAGGCCGGTCGTGTAGACCTTGCCGTCGAGCCAGCGCTTGTCCCAGTTCATGATCGCGGGCGGCGTGAAGCCGATGATGCCGATCTTCACGGGCGCGCTGACCGTCTTGCCGTCCGGCGTCGTCGCGGTCACGGTGCGGGTCAGGATCGTGTACGGCGTGAACAGCGGCGCGTTGGTCTTCGCGCTGATCACGTTCGCGAGCACCTGCGGGAAGTTCGGGCCCGCGCACTTCTTCTGCTGGGCCGGCGTCGGCAGGCCGTCGACCTCGAACGTGTTGCCGGTCACCTGCGACAGGTACGGCAGCCCGTAGTTGAATTCGTGGTTGCCGATCCCGCCACCGTCGAATTTCGCGGCGTTCATCACCTTGTAGATCGCGAGCGTCTGGTCGCAGCCGATCGGCTTCACGAGCGCCTGGTAGTCCGACAGCGCGGTGCCCTGGATCGTGTCGCCGTTGTCGAGCAGCAGCGTGTTCGGATACTGCGCGCGCGCCTGCGCGATCAGCGTCGACACGCGTTCGAAGCCGAGCGAATTGTCGGCGGCGAGCTTGAAATAGTCATACGACAGCACGTTGGTGTGCAGGTCGGTCGTCTCGAGCAGGGCGAGCGTGGCCGTCGTGCCGACGGGCGCCTGGGCCGCCGGCGGCGTCACCGGCGGCGAGGTGACGTCGTCGCCGCCGCAGGCGGCGAGGATGAACGCAAGGCTGGCGAGCGCGGCGATGGCCGGCACGCGACGGCGGGAAAGCAGGGGGAGACGCATCGGTTGTCCTGTTCGGTGTTCTGTTTTATGAAATGCGAGTACGCAACGAATGGCGGCGCGGGGCGCCGACGGCCTGATGTGCGGCGCGTGAGAGTATCGAAAGGAAACGTGACGGAAGAATGAAAGGTGGTGAAGCCGATGAAAGGTGATGACGCCGGCAACGGCAGGGGCGGCGGCTTCCACACGCATCCCGGTGCGGGGGACTTGGCCAGACGCTCTAAGCCAGACGTCCCAAGCCAGGCGCCCCAAGCCAGACGCCCCAAGCCAGACGCCCCAAGCCAGACGCCCCAAGCCAGACGCCCCAAGCCAGACGCCCCAAGCCAAACGCCCCAAGCCAAACGCTCCAAGCCAGACGCCCCAAGCCAGACGCCCCAAGCCAGACGCCCCAAGCCGGACGCCCCAAGCCAGACGCTCCAAGCCAGACGTCCCAAGCCAGACGCTCCAAGCCAGACGTCCCAAGCCAGACGCTCCAAGCCAGACGCTCCAAGCCAGACGTCCCAAGCCGGACGCTCCAAGCCAGACACCCCAAGCCAGACACCCCAAGCCAGACGCCCCGGCCAGACGCCCCGGCCAGACGCCCCAGCCAGGCGTCCCCAGCCAGGCGCCCCCCCACGGAAATCCTCACGTCGCGTCGTCGGGCGGTTCGCTACAATGGCCGCTGTCACCTTTTTGCAAACAACCTGCCCTTGGACTTCGAGACTCCTCCCGGCCTGTCGGTCGACGCCGGCGGCCAGGGCCAGACGGTGCGCCTGTACGGCCAGTGGACCGCGCTCGCGCTTGCACGCAATCGCGGCGCGGTGGCGCGCCGTGTCGCGAGCATCGCGTCCGGGCGCGTGAGCGAATGGGATCTGTCCGGCATCGAGCGGCTCGACCACGTCGGCGGCCAGGCGCTGTGGCGCGTGTGGGGCCGCAAGCTGCCGGCCGGTGTCGCGTTGAGCGCCACGCAGCGCACGATCTTCGAGCGCATCGAGCGGCTCGACAGCGAGCGCGAGGCGCCCGAGCGCGTCGTGCGCTACGATCCCGTCACGCGGCTCGGCCAGGCGATCTTCGGGTTCGGCGAACACCTGCAGGGCGGCATCGCGATGTTCGGCCTCGTGATCCTCGATGCGCTGTCGGTGCTGCGCCGTCCGAAGACGATGCCGTGGAAGGAGACGTCGGCGAACATCTACAGCGCCGGCGCGCAGGCGCTGCCGATCACCGCGCTCGTCGCGTTCCTGATCGGCATCGTGCTCAGCTACCTGTCCGCGCAGCAGCTGCAGATGTTCGGCGCGAACCGCTACATCGTGAACATCCTCGGGCTGTCGGTGATCCGCGAGCTCGGCCCGGTGCTGTCGGCGATTCTCGTCGCGGGCCGCTCGGGCTCGGCGATCACCGCGCAGATCGGCGTGATGCGCGTGACCGAGGAGCTCGACGCGATGCGCGTGATGGGCATCCCGCACGGGCTGCGGCTGATCCTGCCGCGCGTGCTCGCGCTCGGCATCGCGATGCCGCTGCTCGTGATGTGGACCAACATCATCGCGCTGACGGGCGGCGCGCTTGCCGCGAAGCTCGTGCTCGGGATCGACGTCAACTATTTCGTGCGCTCGCTGCCGGGCGTCGTGCCGATCGCGAACCTGTACATCGGGGTCGGCAAGGGCATCGTGTTCGGCATGCTGATCGCGCTGGTCGCCTGCCATTTCGGCTTCCGGATCAAGGCGAACTCGCAGAGTCTCGGCGAAGGCACGACCACGTCGGTCGTGTCGTCGATCACGGTCGTGATCCTCGCCGACGCGGTGTTCGCGATCCTGTTCCAGAACGTGGGGCTCGGATGAACGCATCGAACGAAACGACCGCGCACGCTGCGGCAGTCGGTACCGGGTCGGTCGGCACCGGGCCAGCCGCGGCGGCCGATACCGGCGATCTCGTGATCGAGGTGCGCAACCTGACCAAGCGCTACGGGCGCAACATCATTCACCAGAAGCTCGACTTCGACGTGAAGCGTGGCGAGATCGTGTCGATCGTCGGCGGCTCGGGCTCCGGCAAGACCACGCTCGTGCGGCAGATCCTCGGCCTCGAACGGCCGACGTCGGGCACGATCAAGGTGTTCGGCGAGGATACGGCGACGATCGACGACGCGAGCGCGCGGATGATGCGCACGCGCTCCGGGATGCTGTTCCAGCAGGGTGCGCTGTTCTCGTCGATGACGGTGTTCGACAACGTCGCGCAGCCGCTGCGCGAGCTCGGCCGCGTGCCGCCGGACCTGCTGCACGATATCGTGATGCTGAAGCTCGAGATGGTCGGGCTGCCGTGCAAGCACGCGTCGAAAATGCCGGCCGCGCTGTCGGGCGGGATGGTCAAGCGGGTGGGCATCGCGCGCGCGATCGCGCTCGAGCCCGAGCTGCTGTTTCTCGACGAGCCGACGGCCGGCCTCGACCCGCAGGCGTCGGACGAATTCGTCGAGCTGATCGCGACGCTGCACCGCACGCTCGGGCTGACCGTCGTGATGGTGACGCACGATCTCGACACGATGGTCGCGCTGTCCACGCGCGTCGCGGTGCTGGCCGACCGCAAGGTGCTGGTGGCCGCGCCGGTCGAGGAGGCCGCGAACGTCGACCATCCGTTCATCCACGAATATTTCCTGGGGCTGCGCGGGCGCCGCGCATTGCAGGCGCTGCCGCCCGAGCGGCGCGCGAAGCTGCCGAAGGCGGCCCTCGAACCGGCGCTGTCGAGCGTCGAGCTGTAGGCACGAAGGAATCCGCGAATGGAAAACAAATCACATGCGTTCTGGGCCGGCCTGTTCACGATCGCGCTGACGCTCGCGATCGCGGGCACCGTGTTCTGGTTCAACGTCGACCGCACCGTGCGCGTGCCGTACGACCTGCTCGCGCGCACCAACGTGACGGGGCTGTTCCCGGACGCGGCCGTGCGCTTTCGCGGCCTCGACGTCGGCAAGGTGCAGTCGATCGGCTTCGATCGCGCGCACCCGGGCCAGATCCGGATCCGCATCCTCGTCGACCACGACGCGCCGATCACGCAGTCGACCTACGGCAGCCTCGGCTTCCAGGGCGTGACGGGCATCGCGTTCGTGCAGCTCGAGGACACGGGCCGCGACCTGGCGCCGCTGCCGTCGTCGACGAAGGCGATCGCGCAGATCCCGATGCGGCCGAGCCTGTTCGACCAGATCCAGGAGCGCGGCGACGTGCTGCTGCGACAGCTCGAACTGGCCGCGAAGAGCGCGAATGCGCTGATGTCGCCCGAGATGCGCGAGCAGTTGCGCGCGACCGCCGAAAGCCTGCAGCACGCGGCCGACGGCGCCACCACGCTGACGAAGCAGCTCGGCCCGGCGGTCACCGCACTGCCGGAAACGATGCACGAGGTGAACCGCGCGATGGCGTCGGCGAACACGCTGCTGCAGCCGAACGGGCCGCTCGTGTCGAACCTGAACAAGGCCGGTACGGCCGCGGATCGGATCGGTGTCGCGCTGAACGATCTCAACGCGCGCGTGCAGTACGACACGCTGCCGCGTTTCAACGCGCTGGCCGGCAGTGTCGGCGACGCGTCGCGGCAATTGAAGGACGTGGCCGGTGAACTTGGTCGCAACCCGCGCAGTCTGTTGTTCGGTTCGCCCGGCGCGGCGCCGGGGCCCGGCGAACCGGGCTTCGTCTGGCCGGGTGCGACGGCCGGGCAGTGACACCCATCGAAACCGGAAACATCATGCAGGAACACGCCATGCCACGAATCCTTGACCGCGCGCTGCGTCCCGCCGCGGCCGCGCTTGCCGTGCTGACACTGTCGCTCGCGGCCGGCTGCGCCGGCAACAGCGCGGTGCTGTCGAATGTCCGCTATGACCTCGGGCCGGCCACGTCGGCCGTGACCGCGGGCCCCGGCCCCGCGCTGAAGGTGCTCGACGTCGCCGCGCCCGACGCGCTCGACTCCGACAAATTCGCATACCGCCTTGCGTATCTGGACGCGCAGCATGTGGCCGTCTATCGCGACAGCCGCTGGACCGCGCCGCCCGCGCAACTGCTCACGCAGCGGCTGCGCGGCGCGCTGTCGTCGCGCGGCACGGTGCTCGAAGGATCCGATGGCGTGCGCGCGCCGACCCTCAAGGTCGACCTGAACGAATTCGAGCAGGTGTTCGACGGCCAGTCGCAGAGCCATGGCGCCGTCACCGCGCGCGCGACGCTGACGCTGGACGGCAAGGTGCTCGGCCAGCGCACGTTCGTCGCCCGTGCGCCGTCGAGCACGCCGGACGCGGCGGGCGGTGCCCGCGCGCTCGCGACGGCGAGCGACCAGCTCGTGTCGCAGATCGCCGCGTGGGTCGGCATGCAGGCATACGCGGGCACGCCGTGACGCGTGCCGCGCAGCCGCGATGAGCGCGACCGGCATCCCTCGCGCATCGCCGCTCGCGCGGCAGGCCTTTGCCGCTTACGCGGCACTCATCGTCTACGCATCGCTGTATCCGTTCGAAGGCTGGGTGTCGCTCGGCATCGGGCCATTCGACTACCTGTTCGCGCCGATGCAGCGCTACGTGACCGCATTCGACGTGGTCACGAACGTGCTTGGCTATCTGCCGTTCGGTGCGCTTGCCGTGCTCGCGCTGCACCCGCGCTGGCGCGGCGTGGCCGCGACGCTGATCGCGGCCGGGCTCGGCGTGCTGCTGTCGGGCTCGATGGAAGCGCTGCAAACCTACCTGCCGACGCGTGTCGCGTCGAATCTCGATCTCGCGGCCAATGCCCTCGGCGCGCTGCTGGGCGCGGCGCTCGTCGCGCCGGCCACCGGTGCGTTGCTCGATCGCGGCGCGCTGCGCCGGCTGCGCTTCGCATGGTTCGAGGACGACGGCGCGACGCCGCTGCTGCTCGCCGGGCTGTGGCCGTTCGCGATCCTGTTCCCGTCGCCGTTCCTGTTCGGCATCGGCGACTGGCCGGCCGCGCTGTGGGAGCGTGCCGACGCGTCGATGCAGGACGCGCTGCTCGCGTGGCTGCCGGCCGCGTGGCGCGTGGGCGAATGGCCGGAGCGCGTCGACGGCTGGCTGTCCGACTCCGGGTGGGAGGCCGCGCTCGGCGGGTTGATGCTGTTTGCCGCGCTGACGATCGCGTCGCTTGCGATGCGGCCGCGCGCGCCGCGCATCCGGCTCCTGATCGTGCTCGTCGCCGCGACGCTCGTGCTGAAGGCGGCCGCGACCTTCATGCAGTCGGCCACCGGCCTCGTCGTCGTATGGGCGACGCCCGGCGCAAGGCTCGGGATCGAGCTCGGGTTCGCGGCCGCGCTCGTCGCGCTGTACGTGCCGGCGACCTGGCGCGCGGCGTTCGCGGCGCTCGCGCTGCTGGCCGGCGTGGCGCTCGTGAACCTGCTGCCCGTCAATCCGTTCTTCGACTTCACGCTGTCGGGCTGGCGGCAGGGCCGCTACGTGCACTTCAACAGCCTCGCGCGCTGGCTCGCGTGGATCTGGCCCTACGCGGCGCTGATCTGGCTCGGCCAGCGCGTCGAGCACGCGTGGCTGCCGGCCGCGCTGCGCCGCTGACGCGGGGGCTCTGGCGGCGCGGTGGCGGTATCGCGGGCAGCGGCCTGCGCCGCTCGCTATAATCGTCCGCATCCTCTGCTGCCCCGCGCAGCGGCAACCGCTCCTCTTTCCGCACGGCCTCGCGCCGGGCTGCTCGTCACCATCATGGATTCCTACTACCAGCACCACGTCTTCTTCTGCCTGAACCAGCGCGAACCGGGCGCCGAACGCCCGAGCTGCGCGCAATGCGACGCGCAGACCATGCAGGAATACGCGAAAAAGCGCGTGAAGGAGCTCGGCCTCGCGGGGCCCGGCAAGGTTCGCATCAACAAGGCCGGCTGCCTCGACCGCTGCGAGGAAGGGCCCGTGATGGTCGTGTATCCGGAAGGCACGTGGTACACGTATGTCGACCAGGCCGACATCGACGAGATCGTCGAATCGCACCTGCGCGACGGCAAGGTCGTCGACCGCCTGAAGATCTGAGCGGGCCGGCCGAATGAACGTTCATACGCAGAAGTCGCTGATCGCGGGCCCGGTCGGGCAGATCGAAATCGCCGTCGACCTCCCCGACGCCGTGCGCGAAAGCGGCGCCGCGCCGCGCGGCATCGCGCTCGTCGCACATCCGCATCCGCTGTTCGGCGGCACGATGGACAACAAGGTCGCGCAGACGCTGGCGCGCACGCTCGTGCAGCTGAACTACGTCGTGTTCCGGTCGAATTTCCGCGGCGTCGGCGCGACCGAAGGCGTGCACGACAATGGCACCGGCGAGGCCGACGACCTGCTCGCGGTGCTCGCGCACATGCGGGCGCAGCCCGCGTATGCGGACCTGCCGCTCGTGCTCGCGGGCTTCTCGTTCGGCACCTTCGTGCTGTCGCACGTCGCGAAGCGGCTGCGCGACGCGGGCGAGACGATCGAACGGATGGTGTTCGTCGGCACGGCCGCGAGCCGCTGGCAGGTGGCCGACGTGCCGGAGAACACGCTCGTGATCCACGGCGAAACCGACGACACGGTGCCGATCGCTTCGGTGTACGACTGGGCGCGGCCGCAGGAACTGCCGGTCGTCGTGATCCCTGGCGCCGAGCACTTCCTGCACCGCAAGCTGCACGTGCTGAAGCGCATCATCGTCGACGCGTGGCGCTAGCCACTGCGCGGGTGCCGGCATGACGCCGGCGGCCCGCGTCGCGTCGCACACGCGACATCCGGCACGCGCCGGATGCGCGCCCCCCTCCGCGTGACATCGCGCCGCAGCGTGCGGCGCAACCCGACTTCCATCCCGCCTGCGCATGCCTTTCGCACACCTTCGCGTGCGATGACGTGCGGCTTGCCGGCCCCCTGCGCCCGATGCGGATGTGCAACTGTCCGGCGCCAGGTTCGCGAAAACGCCCTGCGCGGCCACGTATAATGGCCGGATTCCGCGTCGCCCGCGGCCCGGCTGGGCCCATGCGGCGCTCGTTTCGCCGCCTGTCCGCCCGCTCGCGACGGCCGCGAACCGAACGCGTCCGCACGAGTCCAACCGGCGCGTTTCGCGTCGCCCGACGATTTTCGGGCGAGTGCCCGAAACGCCCGCCGCCTTGCCGTTCAACCCTGCGCGTTTCGCACCGCACTTTCTGCCATCAGCCTGAATCGATCATGCGTCTGTCTCCCCAAGGCCTCAAGTCCCTCGCTTCCTCCATCGCCTTCGGCACCGCCGCGCGCAACGTTGCGCTCGGCGTGATGCTGCCCGTCGCGCTCGCGTCGACGATCGTCGTCGCCGAGGCGAAGCCGGCCGCCAAGGCCAAGGCCGCGCATGCGGCACCGGCCGCCACCGAACAGTTCACCGGCGCGCCCGCGACCTACATGCCGGGCGCGGTGCCGCCGCCGGGCGTGAATGCGCACTCGTGGGTGCTCGTCGATGCGACCAGCAACACGGTGCTCGCGTCGGGCAATGCCGATGAACGCGTCGAGCCGGCCTCGCTCACCAAGCTGATGACGGCGTACCTCGTGTTCGAGGCGCTCGACAAGAAGAAGATCTCGATGGAGCAGATCGTCACGCCGAGCGAAGCCGTGCGCCGCGTCGGCCGTGACGAGTCGCGCATGTTCATCGAAGCGAACAAGCCGGTGTCCGTGCACGACCTCGTGTACGGGATGATCATCCAGTCGGGCAACGACGCCGCGATCGCGCTGGCCGAACTCGTCGGCGGCAGCGAAGGGCAGTTCGTCACGCTGATGAACGACGAGGCGCAGCGCCTCGGCATGAAGGGCACGCACTTCGCCGACGTGAACGGCATGCCCGACCCGAACCACTACACGACGGCCGGCGACCTCGCGAAGCTGTCCGCCCACCTGATCCGCGATTTTCCGCAGTACTACAGCATCTTCTCGGAGAAGGAATTCAAGTACAACAACATCCGCCAGGGCAACCGCAACCGTCTGCTGTGGCTGGATCCGACGGTCGACGGCCTGAAGACGGGCCATACGCAAGCGGCCGGCTACTGCCTGATCGCGTCGGCGAAGCGCGCGATCCCGGGTGTGGACGGCCAGCGCCGCCTGGTGTCGGTGATGATGGGCGAGCAGAAGGAAGGCGAGCGCACGCAGGACAGCATGAAGATGCTGAACTACGGCTACAGCGCGTTCGATTCGGTGCGCCTGTTCAAGGGCGGCCAGGCGATGTCGACGCCGCGCATCTACAAGGGCAAGGAAAACACCGTGCAGGTCGGCGTGAAGGGCGACCAGTGGGCGACCGTGCCGCGCGGCCTCGGCGACAAGATCAAGACGGAAGTCGACGTGAACGCGCCGCTGATCGCGCCGCTCGCGGAAGGCCAGCAGGTCGGTACCGTGAAGATCGTCGCCGACGGCAAGACGCTGTCCGAATTCCCGGTCGTCGCACTGCAGGCCGTGCCGGAAGCGGGTATCTTCGGGCGTATCTGGGACTCGATCCTGCTGATGTTCAGCAAGAAGAAGTAAGCACGACGGGCCTTTGTTTTCACGACTTCATCCCCATCTGTCATAGCTATGAGCCAAGCCGAATTTGAACCGATCGTCTACCTCAGCGTGTCGTCGCAGGAGGAAATGGTGCCGCTGTCGGAAGCCCGTGTACCGGTGCTCGACCGCGGGTTCATCTTCGGCGACGGCGTGTATGAAGTCGTCCCCGTTTATGCGCACGACGGCGCGCACGTGCCGTTCCGGATCGAACAGCATCTGGCGCGGCTCGAGCGCAGCCTGAAGAAGATCGGTATCGTCAGCCCGCATGACAACGCGGGCTGGCGTGCGCTGATCGAGCGCGTCGTCGCGGCGAATGCCGAAGGGCTCGGCGACGGCAACGCGCTCGTCTACCTGCAGGTGACGCGCGGCGTCGCGAAGCGCGGCCACGCGTTCCCGGCGAATGCGGTGCCGACGGTGTTCGTGATGACGAGCCCGCTGCGCCTGCCGTCCGCCGAAGAACGCGAGCAGGGCGTGCGCTGCGTGACGGCAGAGGATCGCCGCTGGCTGCATTGCGACATCAAGTCGATCTCGCTGCTCGGCAATGTGCTGATGGCGCAGCACGCGGCCGAACGCGATGCGTTCGAGACGTTGCAGCTGCGCGACGGCAACCTGACGGAAGGCTCGTCGTCGAACGTGTGGATCGTGAAGAACGGCGAACTGCTCGCGCCGCCGCGCAGCAACAAGATCCTCGAGGGGATCCGCTACGCGCTGATCGAGGAGCTGGCGGACGAATGCAAGATCCCGTTCGTCGCGCGCGAGATCAGCGAAGTGGAGTTGCGCGCAGCCGACGAAATCATGATCACGTCGGCCACGAAGGAAGTGCTGCCCGTCACGTCGCTCGACGATCTGCCCGTACAGGGCGGCAAGCCGGGCCCCGTGTTCGCGGCGTTGTATGACGCGTACCAGCGCGCGAAGGCGCGCGAGTTTGAACAGTTTGACCTAACCCGGAGAAAGTGATGAGCGAACCGACCAAAACCATCGAGGTGACCGGCGCGATCGATACCCGGAAGGAGTCGCTGCTGGAGTTCCCGTGCGATTTCCCGATCAAGATCATGGGCAAGGCGCACCCGGAGTTCAAGGACACGATCTTCAAGGTCGTCAGCGTCCACGACAATGAAATCGACGTCGAGAAGATCGAGGAGCGCGCGTCGAGCGGCGGCAACTACACGGGTCTCACGATCACCGTGCGGGCGACCAGCCAGGCGCAGCTCGACGACATCTACCGTGCACTGACCGGCCATCCGATGGTCAAGGTTGTGCTCTAAGCGCCCGCCATCCTCCTTCCTGCGCGCACTCGGCGGGGGTCTTCCCCGCCGCGCGCCGCGCGTCCAGCTCGTCGCACAGCCGCTGGTATTCGGCGACTTCCTGAAGCAGCCAGGTCCTGAACGCCTGCACGCGCGGCGTGTTCAGGAGCGGCGGCGGACACACGAAAAAATAGTGCCACGGGCTCGGCCCGTCGATGTCGAACAAGCGCACGATGCGCCCGTCGAGCAGGTCGTGCACCGCGAGCGAGCGGCGCACCAGCGCGATGCCCTGGCCGTCGATCGCGGCCAGCAGCAGGTTCGACGAATCCTGGTACAGAATCCCCCGTTTCGGCTCGGTCAGCGTCTTGAGCCCGGCCGCGTCGAACCACGGCCGCCACAGTTCGTCATCCGAGCGCAGCAGGTTGTAGTGGACGAGATCGGCCGGCGTTTGCGGCAGCTTGCCGCCATTCAGCGTCGGCGCGCACGCCGGAAAGAACACCTCGTCGAACAGCGGCTCGACATGCAGCCCCGGGTAGTTGCCGTGGCCGAAGCGGATCGCGAGATCGACGTCGTCGCGCGCGAAATCGGTGAGCGAGTTGGTCGACTGCAGTTCGACGTCGATTTCCGGATGCCGCTCGATGAACGTGCCGATACGCGGCGTGATGAAGCGCGCGGCGAACGACGACAGCATCGACACCACGAGCCGCCGGTCGCGGTCGTTCGCGCGCACGTCGCGGGTCGCGTTGGCGATCACCATCAGCGCGGTGCGGATCTGCTGCGCGTAGCGCATGCCGACGTCGGTCAGGCACAGCCGCTTGCCGTTGCGCGTGAACAGCTGCACGCCGAGCTCCTCCTCGAGCGCGCGTACCTGGTGACTGACCGCGCCGTGCGTGACGTACAGCTCGTCGGCGGCGCGCGAGAAATTCTCGTGACGGGCGGCGGCTTCGAACGCACGAATCGCGTTCAGCGCAGGTAGCTGGCGGAGGTCCATTTGCTAATTTTCCTCACATCGACGTGAAAATTGGTCGTTTTGTCAGACGCCTTGAAGTGACTACGATTGTAGCCATCGAAGCACTTATTGGCGGAGTCGATCATGCAAGAAATTTCTTCAAGCATCACGTTCGAAATCCCCGCGGGCGAAACCGTGCCGATGAAGGTACAACGCAGCACGCGGCTGGTGGTCCAGTGCGGGCCGGTGTGGGCGACGCGCAGCAACGACGTCAACGACTACTTCCTGGTCGACGGCGAAACGCTGAAGCTGCGCCGCGGTGAGCGGCTGTGGCTCAGCGCGGAAGGCCGGGAGGGCACGCGCGTGGCGTTCTCGGTGTCGCGTCCGCCCCGGGAAGTCGCGCTCGGCGGGCTGGCACGGCTGCGCGAACGCGTGACCGCGCTGCTCCACGACGGGTGGCGCACCGTCTGACCATCATTTCCTCCGACGGATACCGGCGATCCGTCCCCCTCCAAGGCCGGCGAGACCCACGGGTTTTCGGTAAACTACCGCCCATGTCCGTTTCGCCGGTTTCCATCGTGTCCACGCCTGTTGCCGTTTCCGCATCGTCCGCCGGGTCCCCGGATCAGCCGGCTCCGCCGGTCACCGTGCGCTGGCGGGGCGTCGAGACCTACGAAACGAGCTTCGACGCGATGCGCGCGTTCACCGACACGCGCACGACCGACACCGGCGACGAGATCTGGCTGGTCGAGCACCCGCCCGTCTACACGCTCGGCCAGGCCGGCGACCCGGCCCACCTGCTGGTGGCCGACAGCGGCGTGCCGCTCGTGAAGGTCGACCGCGGCGGGCAAATCACTTACCACGGCCCCGGCCAGATCGTCGCGTACCTGCTGCTGGACCTGCGCCGGCGCAAGCTGATGGTGCGCACGCTCGTGACGAAGATCGAGGAGGCCGTGATCGAAACCCTT
This sequence comes from Burkholderia sp. AU30198, assembly GCF_020419825.1. NCBI lineage: Bacteria > Pseudomonadati > Pseudomonadota > Betaproteobacteria > Burkholderiales > Burkholderiaceae > Burkholderia > Burkholderia sp. AU30198. The sequence goes on from NZ_JAIZSA010000030.1 coordinate 35,724, forward strand.
GCGGCGTATAATCTCGCTTCGGTCCGCAAGGCGGGCGCGCCCGGGATCTACGTGGCATCCGGCGTGCACGAGGGCGCGAAAATCGCGGCCCTCGGCCTGAAGATCCGCAACGGCTGCAGCTATCACGGGCTGAGCCTGAACGTGAAAATGGATCTGCGCCCGTTTCTTGCGATCAACCCGTGCGGCTATGCCGGACTGGAAACTGTCGACATGGCGAGCCTCGAGGTTGCCGCCGACTGGAACGACGTCGCCCACACGCTGGTGCGCCGTCTGATCGCCAACCTCGACGGCGCATCCGCGGCCGCCGACAAGCCGCAGGCACTGGAACAATCGAATGACTGACGTTACCGCTTCTCCCGCACCGGCCGATTCGGCCGCGACCCCTGCCTACGATCCGACCGCCAAGCAGAAGGCACAGGCGAAGACGGCGCGCATCCCGATCAAGGTCATTCCGATCGAGAAGCTGAAGAAGCCCGAGTGGATCCGCGTGAAGGCGGCCACCGGCAGCTCGCGCTTCAACGAGATCAAGACGATCCTGCGCGAGCACAACCTGCATACGGTGTGCGAGGAAGCGAGCTGCCCGAACATCGGCGAATGCTTCGGCAAGGGCACCGCGACGTTCATGATCATGGGCGACAAGTGCACGCGCCGCTGCCCGTTCTGCGACGTCGGCCATGGCCGCCCCGATCCGCTGGATCCGGACGAACCGAAGAACCTCGCGCGCACGATCGGCGCGCTGAAGCTGAAGTACGTGGTGATCACGAGCGTCGACCGCGACGACCTGCGCGACGGCGGTGCCGGCCACTTCGTCGAGTGCATCCGCGAAGTGCGCGAGCAGTCGCCGGAAACGCGCATCGAGATCCTGACGCCGGACTTCCGCGGCCGTCTCGACCGCGCGATCTCGATCCTGAACGCCGCGCCGCCGGACGTGATGAACCACAACCTCGAAACGGTGCCGCGCCTGTACAAGGAAGCGCGCCCGGGTTCGGACTATGCGCACTCGCTGAAGCTCCTGAAGGACTTCAAGGCGCTGCATCCGGACGTCGCGACGAAGTCGGGCCTGATGGTCGGCCTCGGCGAAACCGAAGAGGAAATCCTGCAGGTGATGCGCGACCTGCGCGCGCACGACGTCGACATGCTGACGATCGGCCAGTACCTGCAGCCGTCCGAGCACCACCTGCCGGTGCGCGCATACGTGCATCCGGATACGTTCAAGATGTACGAGGAAGAGGCGTACAAGATGGGCTTCACGCACGCGGCCGTCGGCGCGATGGTGCGTTCGAGCTATCACGCCGATCTGCAGGCGCACGGGGCCGGGGTGGTCTGAGCGCCGTTGCTTCGCCGTCCTCCGGCGAACCCGAAAAAGCCCGCAGCGATGCGGGCTTTTTTGTTGGCGCGGACGCCATGCCTGCGTTCGCACGGCAATCGCCACCGGACCGGACACGCAATCCGGTCGAGCGTGGAAAGCAAAGCTGAAACGGCATCGATAGCTTCGCAGGATAAGTTCGCTCCCGCCGCGCGCAAAGCTCCTATAGTCGGCTCTCCCGCAGCAATGCCCGCATTTCGAAGGAGAGCCGCATGTCCCGTTTCAGCTTCATCCGCCGCGCCGTCGTCGCGCTGACCGCCTTTGCCGCGCTCGGCGCGGCGCACGCCGAATCGCGCGAAGTCGTGATCGCGTACCAGGACATGGTGGTGCCGTGGCGCTATGCGCAGGCGAGCGGTGAAGTCGAAAAGGCGACCGGCTACAAGGTCACGTTCCGCAAGCTCGACAGCGGCGCCGACGTGATCCGCGCGCTCGCGTCGGGCTCCGTGCAGCTCGGCGAAGCCGGCTCCAGCCCGATCGCGGCCGGGCTGTCGCAGGGGCTCGACATCTCGCTGTTCTGGGTGCTCGACAACATCAACGACGCCGAGGCGCTCGTCGCGCGCAACGGCTCGGGCGTCACGAACGTCGCATCGCTGAAGGGCAAGAAGATCGGCGTGCCGTTCGTGTCGACGTCGCATTTCCACACGCTCGTCGCGCTGCAGGCCGCGGGCGTCAATCCGAACGACGTGAAGATCGTCAACCTGCGTCCGCCCGAAGTCGCGGCCGCGTGGGCGCGCGGCGACATCGACGCGACCTACATCTGGGATCCGGTGCTCGCGAAGGTCAAGCAGTCGGGCACCGTGCTGACGACGTCGGGCCAGGTTGCGAAAGAAAGTGGCAAGGCGACTTTCGACGGCTTCGTCGTGAGCCGCAAGTTCGCGCGCGAGAACCCCGAGTTCGTCACGCGCTTCGTGAAGGTGCTCGCGGCTGCGGACGCCGACTACCGCGCGCATGCCGCTGCGTGGAAGGTCGGCTCGCCGCAGGTCGCGGCGGTGGCGAAGGTATCGGGCGCGAACGCGCAGGATGTGCCGGCCAGCCTCGAGCTCTACGCATTCCCGACGCCGGCCGAGCAGGCGTCGCCGACGTGGCTCGGCGGCGGTGCGCAATCGGGTGCCGCGAAGTCGCTCGCGGCGACGGCCACGTTCCTCAAATCGCAAGGCACGATCCAGACGGTGCTCGCCGATTATTCGGCCGGCGTCGATCCGCAGTTCGTGCAGAAGGCCGCGCGCTGAGCGCGGCGATCATCGCGGAGTCCTGAGCATGAGCACGCTGGAAGTCCGTCAGGTATCGGTTGCCTATCCGGGCGAGCGCGGCAGGCCGACGACGCAGGCGCTCGCGCGCGTCGACCTGCGCATCGATGCCGGTGAATTCGTCGTCGCGCTCGGCGCGTCCGGGTGCGGAAAGACGACGCTCTTGAACTGCATGGCCGGCTTCGTCGCGCCGACGACCGGCGACGTGCGCGTCGATGGCGTACCGGTCACGGGCCCCGGCGCCGATCGGGGCGTCGTGTTCCAGAAGTACGCGCTGCTGCCGTGGCTCGACGTGCTCGACAACGTCGCGCTCGGGCTGCGCTTCGCACGCGTGTCGAAGGCCGAACGCGAAGCGCGGGCGCGGGAGATGCTCGCACTCGTCGGGCTCGACGGTCATGCGCATGCACGCGTGTACGAGCTGTCGGGCGGGATGCAGCAGCGTGTCGGCATTGCGCGTGCGCTCGCGAGCGACCCGCGCGTGCTGCTGATGGACGAGCCGATGGGCGCGCTCGATGCGATGACGCGCGGCACGATGCAGGCGCTCGTGCTCGACGTGTGGGCGCGCACCGGCAAGACGGTGTTCTTCATCACGCACGATGTCGAGGAGGCATTGTTCCTCGCGACGCGTCTCGTCGTGATGACGCCCGGCCCCGGCCGGATCGCGGAAACCTTCGACCTGCCGTTCGCGCGCCGCTACGTCGAATCGCGCGATGCGCGTGCCGTGAAGTCGTCACCGGATTTCATCGCGTGGCGCGAGCGGCTGATCGCGTATCTGCATCGCGACGAGGCAGCCGAGGCAGCCGAGGTGGCCGCGTGATGCACGAACTCGCGCGACAGGGCGCGTCGGTCGGACGCGGTCGGATCAGCACTTTGCACAGGCAGGACAGCATGAGCACGCAGGATTCGTGGACGGCCGGCGGGACGGCCGCAGGAGTCGAGCAGGGCGATCGCACGCGCACTCGGGCGGCCGAGCGTCGTGCGCCGTCGTCGCGCCGCTACCGGTTGCCGGGGGAGGGGAAGACGGCGACCTTGAGCACGGCGACGGTCGCCGCGCTGGCCGTGCTGTGGTGGGTCGCCACGCATCGCCAGTGGCTGCCGCCGCTGTTCCTGCCCGCGCCGGAAGCCGTGTGGGCGGCCTTCGTCGACGCATGGCATGGCCGCATCCAGGGCGGCCTGCCGTTGTCCGAGCACTTGCTGTGGAGCGCGGCGCGCGTATTCGGCGCATTCCTGCTCGCGACCGCGATCGGCGTGCCGGCTGGCATCCTGATGGGCGTGAGCCGCGTCGCGCGCGGCGTGCTCGATCCGCTGCTGGAGTTCTATCGGCCGCTGCCGCCGCTCGCGTACCTGCCGCTCGTCGTGATCTGGTTCGGCATCGATGAAACGGCGAAGCTCGTCGTGATCTTCCTCGCGTGCTTCGCGCCGATCGCGATGGCCGCGCGCGCCGGCGTGCGCGCCGCGACGGTCGAGCAGATCAACGCCGCGTATTCGCTCGGCGGCAGTTTCGCGCAGATCGTGCGCCACGTCGTGCTGCCGGCCGCGTTGCCGGAAATCCTCACCGGGCTGCGGATCGCGATCGGCTTCGGCTGGACGACGCTCGTCGCGGCCGAGATGGTCGCCGCGACGGCCGGGCTCGGGCAGATGGTGCTCAACGCATCGAGCTTCCTGCGCACCGATATCGTCGTGATGGGCATCCTGATCATCGGCGCGATCGCGTGGCTGTTCGATCTCGCGATGCGCTGGGTCGAGCGGCGGATCGTGCCGTGGAAGGGGCGGGGATAAGCGCGGGTATTGCCCGGGCGTCGTGGCGATGGACAGGACGGGCGACCGGGGAGGGAATCCGGTTCGACCCGTTGCGCACGGTCATTGCGGTGCGGCGCGCAGCGGGGCCGTCACGGGCGCGACCGGGTCAAGCCGTCATGCCGTCGTGCCGCGACGATAGAGGCTCAGTGCCACCGCCAGTCCGGCCAGCATGCCGGCGCAGCCGCGATTGAGCCATTTCAGCGCGCGTCCGGACATCGCTTTCATCACGTGATAGCCGCTCGCTGCGTAGATCGCCATCAACAGGACGTCGATCGTCGCAGTGAGGATGGCCAGCGTAGCGTACTGGGCTGCGACGTTCGCTTCGGGCTGGATGAACTGAGGCAGGAAGGCCGAGAAAAACAGCAGCCCTTTCGGATTGGACAACGCGACCAGCAGCGAACGCTTGAATGCCGACCGGCCGTTCCGAGCACCGTCGGCTGGCACGACATCGGCCGACGGCAGCGTCGCGGGGGCGTGCCAGAGTGCCCATGCGAGGTACAGCAGATACACGGCGCCCGCCCACTTCAGCATCACGAACAGGTGCTCCGACGCTTGCATGATCGCGCCGAGGCCGCATCCGACCGCACCGATCAGGATCAGGTCCGACAGCGCGGCGCCGGCGATTCCGTAAGCCGCGATGCGCAGGCCGCGCGTGGCGCCGTTGTTCAGTGCCAGCAGCATCGTGGGGCCTGGCGTGACCGTCACGGCGGATACCGTGATGACGTACAGCAGGAGTGTCGTCGAGTTCATGTCGCGGCTTCTGAACGGGTAGCGGAAGCCGTCAGTTTAAACCTGGCCGGATGCGCGGCATGGGTTCACTCCGCGCCCGTTCGCCAGGCGGATCGCGCTGCCGGATCGCACCCGCGAGTCGAGCGGCGCGCGGGGGGCGCCGCTCATCGCCGTCAATCCCCCATCGCGATCCCTTCCCGCCGCGGATCCGCGCCGCCGAACCACACCGTCTGCCCCTGCACGTTCAGCCGCTGGATCCCCTGCAGCCCCGAGTTCATCTCGACGACCTGCACGTCGTGCCCGCGGCCCTTCAGCCCGTCGGCGAGTGCTTCCGACACGCGGCCGCGTTCGAGCTGCGTCGGCCCGTTCATCGACCCGAAGTTCGGCAGCGCGATCGCCTGCTGCATCGTCATCCCCCAGTCGAGCACGCCGACCAGCGTCTTCGCGACGTGATTGATGATCGCGGGGCCGCCGGCCGAGCCGACGATCATCGTCACCTGCTTCGTCTTCTTGTCGAACACGAGTTCCGGCGACATCGCCGAGCGCGGCCGCTTGCCCGGCTGCACGCGGTTCGCGACCGGCCGGCCATTGTCGTTCGACACGAACGAGAAATCGGTGAGCTGGTTGTTCAGCATGAAGCCGCGCACCATCAGCCGCGAGCCGAATGCGTCCTCGATGCTGGTCGTCATCGACAGCGCCTGGCCGTAGCGGTCGACGATCGCGATGTCGGACGTCGACGGCAGCTCGGGGCTGCGGTCGTCGGCCATCGCGAGCGTCGCGCCTTGCGGCGTGCCGGCCTGCGCGACGCCCATGCTGCTGTCGCCGATCAGGTGCGCGCGCTGCGCAAGATAGGTCTTGTCGGTGAGGCTCGCCCAGTTGCCGCCCGGCAGCGGCACGAAATCGGGATCGGCGACATAGCGTGCGCGGTCCGCATACGCGAGGCGCCCGGCTTCGCTGAACAGATGCGCGGCGAACGGTGTCGGCTCGTAGCCGACGTCGTTGCGCACCGGCTTCTGCGCGCCGATCTGCTGCCAGTCGGGCATCGCTTCGAGGATACCGAGCATCTGCGCGATCGCGAGGCCGCCCGACGACGGCGGCGGCATCCCGCACACGACCGAGCGCCGGTAATCGGCGCACAGCGGCGCGCGCACCTTCGCCTTGTAGCGCGCGAGATCCTGCAGCGACAGCAGGCCCGGGTTGGTCGGGTGCTTGCGCACCTTCGTGACGATGTCGCGCGCGATCGCGCCGCTGTAGAACGCGTTCGCGCCGCGGTCGGCGACCTGGCGCAGCACGGTCGCGAGCGCCGGGTTCTTCAGCACCGTGCCGGCCGCCTTCGGCGTGCCGTCCTGGTTGTAGAAGTACGCGCGCGCGGCCGGGTCGTTCTTCAGGTACTTGTCGTTCGCGATCAGCATCGCGAGCCGTGGGCTGATCGTGAAGCCGTGCTCGGCGAGCCGGATCGCCGGCTGGAACAGCCGGCGCCACGGCAGCTTGCCGTGCGCGCGGTGCGCGGCGTCGAGCATGCGCAGCACGCCCGGCGTGCCGACCGAGCGCCCGCCGACGACACCTTCGTAGAAGCTCATCGGCTGGCCGGTCGGCCCGTAGAACAGGCGGTCGGTCGCGGCGGCCGGCGCGGTTTCGCGTCCGTCGTACGCCTGAGTTGCCTTGCCGTCGAAATACAGCATGAACGCGCCGCCGCCGATCCCCGACGATTGCGGCTCGACGAGCGCGAGCACCATCTGCGTGGCGATCGCCGCGTCGATCGCGGTGCCGCCCGCCTTCAGCATGTCGTAGCCGGCCTGCGTCGCGAGCGGGTTCGCGGCCGCGATCATCACGTGCTGCGAGGTCCAGCCCGGCTTGTCGGTCCAGCCGGACGACAGCTCGGGCGCGTGGAGGCCGGGCAGCGGCACGGCGGCGCCCGATGCGGCGGCGACGGGCACCACCGCGCCCGACGGCGGCGTGGACGGGGACGTGCAGCCGGCGTTGAACGCGACGAGCGCGACGGCGGCGAGCAGCGTCCAGGAGCGCGAATGCGGACGAATCCGGTCGAACATTGAACCCTCGGCAGCAGTGAATTCGAAGGAGGCGACGGTGCCGGCGCAGCGTGGCTGCCCGCCCCGGGCGCGCTATTGTCGCCGCGCGGCCGGCGGCTTGTCACCCGACAGGAAACCCTGACCCATCGCGCCGGGCCCGCCCCGGCCGGTCTTTCCGGCCTGTTCGAGGATGAACTCTATGAACGTCGACGTCGCGCGCGTGTGGTGCCGGTTCGGCATGTAGAGCATGTACATGTGCGTGCCGAAGATGCTGAGCCGGTACGCGTCGAGCGACGTGACGACCGTGCCGCGCCGGATGTCGTCGTGCACCACGTAGTCGGGCACGATGCCGACGCCGATCCCGCCGAGGATCGCCTGCCGCAGGAACAGGAAGTTCTCCGAAATCAGCGTGGGCTCGAGCAGCACCTCGTGGCGCTCGTCGCCGAGATATGCGGCGATCCTGAGCTGCCGGCCCATCACCGTCGCGGTGACGACGGGGGAGGCCGACAACGCGCCGAGGCTCGCGGGCATTCCGTGCTCGGCCGCGAATGCGGCCGATGCACACGCGACGTAGCGCACCGCGCCCATGTCGCGTGCGACGAGGTTCTGCGGCGGCTCCGGCATCACGCGCACCGCGATGTCGATCTCGTCGCGCATCAGGTCTTCCACGCGGTTCTCGAACACGACGTCGAGCACGATGCCCGGATGTAGCCGCTTGAACGCGAGCAGCCAGTCGGACATCACCATCTGCCCGTAGCCGCTCGGCACCGACAGCCGCACGCGGCCCTGCAGGTCCTGGCCGAGCGTCGTCACCGATTCCTGCGCGGCCAGCAGTTCGTTGCGGATGCGCCGGCCGTGCTCGTACAGCTTCAGCCCGATTTCGGTCGGCTCGATGCGCCGTGTCGTGCGCCGCACGAGCTGCTGGCCGATCGAGCGCTCGAGCTGGTTCAGCCGGTAGCTGACGTTCGCGCGGCTCATCTTGAGCCGCTGCGCGGCCTTGCTGAGATTGCCGGCGTCGAGGATCTCGACGAGCAGCGTCAGCGCGTTCAGGTCCATGCGTCGCGTCTCCTGTTCCATCCCGCTTAACGGTTGGAAGCATTCAGTGTCAAGTCAGACTTGACAGCTTGTAAAAGCGAGAGGGAATTGTCAATGAATCTCGATCAATCGAGAATCGGGTCATGCCCGGCGTACGGCCGGATCTTGTCCCGCTTCGTGCGGGACCGGGGCAGGTGCCCCGGCGCCGCTCGCGATGCCGCGAGCCATGAACCGGCGTCGACGCACCTGCCGCCGCGTCAAGGAGACACGATGAACTCACCCGCTTCCCCCACCAGCCCGGCCGGCACCGTCACGCGCGAGCGGCGCGACAAGGTGCTCGTCGTCACGATCGACCATCCGCCCGTCAACGCGCTGTCCGCCGACGTGCGGCGCGGCCTCGCCGACGCGCTCGACGCCGCGCAGGCCGACGACGCGATCCGCGCGGTGCTGATCGTCGGCGCCGGCCGCAACTTCATCGCGGGTGCCGACATCCGCGAATTCGGCAAGCCGCCGGTGCCGCCGTCGTTGCCCGACGTGTGCGAGCGGATCGAATCGGGCACGAAGCCGGTCGTGGTCGCGCTGCACGGCGCGACGCTCGGCGGCGGTCTCGAAGTCGCGCTCGCCGCGCATTACCGGCTCGCGGTGCCCGGCACGAAGCTCGGGCTGCCCGAAGTCACGCTCGGCCTGCTGCCCGGCGCGGGCGGCACGCAGCGCGCGCCGCGCCTGACCGGTGCGAAGGCCGCGCTCGACCTGATGCTGACGGGCCGTCACGTGAGCGCGGACGAAGCGCTCGCGCTCGGCCTCGTCGACCGCGTCGCGCACAGCGACGACACGCTCGCCGAAGGCCTCGCGTACGCGCAGGAACTCGTATCGCTCGGCGCGCCGGTGCGCCGCACGCGCGATGCGCAGGGGCTCACCGACCGCGCGGCCGCGCAGGCCGCGATCGATGCGGCGCGCGCGGAGCTGCCGAAGAAGTCGCGCGGCCTGTTCTCGCCCGCGAAGATCGTCGACGCGGTCGAGGCTGCGCTCACGCAGTCGTTCGATGCGGGGATGAAGCTCGAGCGCAGCCTGTTCCTGCAGTGCATCGACAGCCCGCAGCGCGCGGGCCTCGTGCACGCGTTCTTCGCGGAGCGCGAAGCGGCGAAGGCGCCCGAGGCACGGCGCGCGAACGCGCGGCCGGTCGAGCGGATCGGCGTGGTCGGCGGCGGCACGATGGGTGCGGGCATCGCGGTCGCGGCGCTCGACGCCGGGCTGCCGGTGACGATGATCGAACGCGACGAAGCATCGCTCGCGCGTGGCCGTGCGCACGTCGAGAAGGTGTACGACGGCCTCGTCGCGAAAGGGCGGATGACGCCGGCCGCGCACGCGGCGCGGCTCGCGCGCTTCAAGGGCAGCACAACGTACGACGCGCTCGCGCAGGCCGACGTCGTGATCGAGGCCGTGTTCGAGGACATGGCCGTGAAGCAGGCCGTGTTCGCAGAACTCGCGCGCGTGTGCAAGCCGGGCGCGGTGCTCGCGACCAACACGTCGTATCTCGACATCGACGCACTGGCCGCGAGCATCGACCGGCCGGCCGACGTGATCGGCCTGCATTTCTTCTCGCCGGCCAACGTGATGAAGCTGCTCGAGATCGTCGTGCCGGCACGCGTGAGCGCGGACGTCGTCGCGACCGCGTTCGCGCTCGCGAAGCAGCTGAAGAAGACGCCGGTGCGCGCCGGTGTGTGCGACGGCTTCATCGGCAACCGGATTCTCGCGGTCTATCGCACGGCGGCCGACTACCTGATGGAAGACGGCGCGTCGCCGTACCAGATCGATCGCGCGGTGCGCGAATTCGGCTTCCCGATGGGGCCGTTCCAGGTCGTCGACCTCGCGGGCGGCGACATCGGCTGGGCAACCCGCAAGCGCCGCGCGGCGACGCGCGACCCGCGGGCGCGTTACGTCGAGATTTCCGACCGGCTGTGCGAGCGCGGCTGGTTCGGCCAGAAGACGGCGCGCGGCTACTACCTGTATCCGGACGGCGCGCGGGTCGGCACGCCGGACCCGGAAGTCGACGCGATCGTCGCGGAAGAGCGCGCGAAGAAGGGCATCACGCCGCGCACGTTCACCGACGACGAAATCATGCGTCGTTACCTGGCCGCGATGATCAACGAAGGCGCGAACGTCGTGCACGAGAAGATCGCGCTGCGCCCGCTCGATGTCGATGCGGTGTTCCTGTACGGCTACGGCTTCCCGCGTTATCGCGGCGGCCCGATGCATTACGCGGACACGGTCGGTCTCGCGAACGTGCTCGCCGATATCCGCGCGTTCGCGAAGGAAGATCCGCTGTTCTGGAAGCCGTCGCCGCTGCTCGTCGATCTCGTCGCGCGCGGCGCGGATTTCGCGAGCCTGAACCGCATCGACTGAACGCCCACCGCATTCGCCACGGACCGAAGATGGACCTCAATTTCACTCCCGAAGAGGAAGCCTTCCGCACGGAAGTGCAGCGCTTCCTGCAAGCCGAACTTCCCGAGCGCATCGCGCGCAAGGTGAAGGGCGGCCTGCATCTCACGCGCGACGACATGCGCGAATGGCACGCGATCCTGAACGCGCGCGGCTGGCTCGCGAGCCACTGGCCGCGCGAATACGGCGGCCCCGGCTGGAGCGTTGCGCAGAAGTTCCTGTTCGACAACGAATGCGCGCTCGCGGGTGCGCCGCGCATCGTGCCGTTCGGCGTGAACATGCTCGGGCCCGTGCTGATCAAGTACGGCAACGAGGCACAGCAGCGCCACTGGCTGCCGCGCATCCTCGACGGCACCGACTGGTGGTGCCAGGGCTACTCGGAGCCGGGCGCCGGATCCGATCTCGCGGCGGTGAAGACGAGCGCGGTGCGCGGCATCGACGCGCAGGGCGAGCACTACCTCGTGAACGGCCAGAAGACGTGGACCACGCTCGGCCACTACGCGAACATGATCTTCTGCCTCGTGCGCACCGCGACCGACGTGCGCAAGCAGGAAGGCATCAGCTTCCTGCTGATCGACATGAACACGCCGGGCGTCGAGGTTCGTCCGATCATCACGCTCGACGGCGAGCACGAAGTGAACGAGGTGTTCTTCACCGACGTGCGCGTGCCGGCGGCAAACCTCGTCGGCGAAGAGAACCGCGGCTGGACCTACGCAAAGTACCTGCTCACGTACGAGCGCACCAACATCGCCGGGATCGGCTTCTCGACGGCCGCGCTCGACCGGCTGCGCGCGGTTGCAGCGAAGGTCACGAAGAACGGCCGGCCGCTCGCGGACGATCCGTTCTTCGCGGCGCGCGTCGCGCGGGTCGAGATCGAACTCGAGAACATGCGCACGACCAACCTGCGCGTGCTGGCCGCGGTCGCGGGCGGTGGCGCGCCGGGCGCAGAAAGCTCGATGCTGAAGATCCGCGGCACGCAGATCCGGCAGGAGATCACCGCGCTGATGCGCCGCGCGATGGGGCCGTATGCGCAGCCGTTCGTCGAGGAAGCGCTCGATGCCGATTACGACGGCGAGCCGGTCGGCCCGGACGAAGCCGCGAGCGCCGCGCAGCAGTATTTCAACAACCGCAAGCTGTCGATCTTCGGCGGCTCGAACGAGATCCAGAAGAACATCATCGCGAAGATGATGCTCGGGCTGTAACGAGGGACGCGACGATGGATTTCCAGCACACAGAAGACCGCCGGATGCTGGCGGATACGTTGAACCGCTTCATCGCCGAACAGTACGCGTTCCCGGTGCGCGATCGCATCGCGCAGTCGGCCGACGGTTTCGATCGCGCGATGTGGCAGCGCTTTGCCGAACTCGGTACGGTCGGCGCGCTGTTTCCCGAAGCCGATGGCGGGTTCGGCGGCGCGGGCTTCGACATCGCCGTGGTGTTCGAATGCCTCGGGCGCGGGCTCGTCGTCGAGCCGTTCCTCGGTGCGCTGCTCGCGGGCCGTGCGCTGTCGCTCGCTGGCGGCGCCGCGCATCGCGACCGGCTGGCCGCGCTGATCGACGGCAGCGCGAGCGCCGCGTTCGCGCATGACGAGCCGGGCTCGCACTACGAACTGACGACCGTGCGCACGCGCGCCGAGCGCTCGGGCGATGGCTGGGTGCTGACGGGTGCGAAGGGTGTCGTCGACCAGGCCGCGCAGGCGGCGTTCTTCGTCGTCAGCGCGCGCGTGTCGGGTCACGACGACGATGCGGCCGGCATCGGCCTGTTCGTCGTGCCGGCCGACGCGCCGGGCGTATCGCTGCGCGACTACAGGAAGATCGACGGCGGCCGCGCGGCCGAAGTGCGCTTCGAACGCGTCGCGCTGCCGGCCGATGCGGCGCTCGGCGCGCATGACGGTGAAGCGGGCGCCGAGCTGCTCGAACGCGTGCTCGGCTACGGGCTGCTCGCGCTGTCGGCGGAAGCGCTCGGCGCGATGGACGTCGCGAAGGAGTACACGCTCGACTACCTGCGCACGCGCAAGCAGTTCGGTTTGCCGATCGGCAGCTTCCAGGCGCTGCAGCACCGGATGGCCGACCTGCTGCTCGAAGTCGAGCAGGCGCGCTCGGCGGTGATCAACGCAGCCGCGCAGCTCGATGCACCGCGCGCGGTGCGCGAACGCGCGCTCGCGGCAGCGAAGTACACGATCGGCCGGATCGGCACGCTCGTCGCCGAGGAGAGCATCCAGTTGCACGGCGGGATCGGGATGACGTGGGAGCTGCCGCTGTCGCACTACGCGAAGCGCCTCGTGATGATCGATCACCAGCTCGGCGACGAGGATCACCATCTCGCGCGCTATATCGCGCTGTCGAAACAGTAAAAACGCACGACGCGAATGGAGGAGACAAGGATGACGAACGAATCGCGCGCATTGCCGCTGGCCGGCGTGAAGGTGCTCGATTTCTCGCGTGTGCTCGCGGGCCCGTGGTGCGCGATGGTGCTCGCCGATTTCGGCGCGGAAGTGATCAAGGTCGAACATCCGGCGCGCGGCGACGACACGCGCGACTGGGGCCTGAGGATCGGTGACACCGAGACGACCTACTTCAACAGCGTGAACCGCAGCAAGCGCTCGATCTGTCTCGACCTGCAGACCGACGAAGGGCAGCGGCTCGCGCGCGAGCTGGCCGCGCAGGCCGACGTCGTGCTGCACAACTTCAAGTTCGGGGGCGCGGAAAAGCTGGGGCTCGGCTACGACGCGCTGGCCGAGCTGAATCCGCGCCTCGTGCACTGCGCGATCTCCGGCTACGACCGTTCGGGCGCCGAGGCCGCGCGGCCCGGCTACGACCTCGTCGTGCAGGGCGAGGCCGGGCTGATGGCGCTGAATGGTGAAGCCGGCCAGCCGCCGCTGAAGTTCGGCGTCGCGGCGGTCGACCTGTTCACCGGCATGTATTCGGCGCAGGCGATCCTCGCCGCGCTGTATGAACGTCATGCGACGGGGCGCGGGCGGCGCATCGAGATGGCGCTGTTCGATTGCGGGCTGATGATCACCGCGTACTACGGGCTCGACGCGCTGCTGATGGGCGAGGACCCGCCGCGCTACGGCAACGCGCATCCGTCGATCGTGCCGTATGGCGTGTTCGATGCGGCCGACGGCCCGCTCGTGATCACGGTCGGCAACAACACGCAGTTCGCGCGTTTCTGCGATGCGATCGAGCGGCCCGATCTCGCGGCCGACGCGAGATACAAGACCAACCTCGGCCGTTCGGAGAACCGTGCGGATCTGCTGCCGGAGATTCGTCGCGAACTCGCGAGCCGGTCGCGCGCGACGTTGCTCACGGCGCTCGCCGATGCAGGCATTCCGTGCGGCGAAGTGCTCGGGCTGCACGAAGCGCTGAAGTCGGAACGCGCGACGCGCGCGGGGCTCGTCACGCGGCAGCCGCACCCGGTCGCGGGCGGCGTCGACGTGCTTGCGCCGCCGTATCGGTTCGACGGCGCGCGGCTGCCGGTGCGCGGTGCGCCGCCGGTGCTCGGCGCGGATACGGACGCGGTGCTCGGCGGCTGGCTCGGGATGTCTGCCGATGAGGTCGCGCGGCTGCGTGCGGAACGAATCGTGTAACGCGAGTTTTGCCGCCGCGGCGCGGGCGGAGCAGTCGACGCGCCGGCCATCCATAAGACACACCTCGCGACGACGAGGAGTTCGCCCTGCGGGGACTGGAGCAAGCGCTGAAGCGCTAGCTCCATTCGACCGCGAAGCATGGGACCAGAGTAAGCGCTAAAGCGCTAACTCTGGTCGACAGGAGACAACATGGAGCTTTCCGTCATCGAATCGGTCACGGCGCGCCGTGACTACCAGCAGCTCGTGCGTGCGCGGCGCCGCTTCAGCTTCACGCTGACGGCGCTGATGATCGCCACCTACTACGGCTTCATCCTGCTCGTCGCGCTCGCGCCGCATGTGCTCGCCGCGCCGCTGTACCGCGGTGCGACGATGACGGTCGGCATCGCCGCGGGCGTTGCGATCATTCTGGTCGCGATCAGCCTGACCGCGTGCTACGTGCTGCGCGCGAACCGTGCGTTCGACCGCCGCGTCGACGCGATCCTGCAGCGTTCGTGACGGAGGCCGACATGCGACTGACCTCGATCGTCCCCGGCGCGCTTGCCATTCCCTTTGTTCTCTTTTCCTCCACCGCACACGCGGTATCGGTCGCGGGCCCGATGCCCGACAAGGTCGAACTGAACCCGGTCGCGATCGGGATGTTCTTCGCGTTCGTGTTCGCGACGCTCGCGCTCACGCGCTGGGCCGCGCGCCGCACGCGCTCGACGCGCGACTTCTACACGGCCGGCGGCGGCATCACCGGGCTGCAGAACGGGCTCGCGATCGCCGGCGACTACATGTCGGCCGCGTCGTTCCTCGGGCTGTCCGGCATGGTGTTCATGTTCGGCTTCGACGGGCT
The DNA here is from genome assembly GCF_020419825.1 of Burkholderia sp. AU30198. Taxonomy (NCBI): domain Bacteria; kingdom Pseudomonadati; phylum Pseudomonadota; class Betaproteobacteria; order Burkholderiales; family Burkholderiaceae; genus Burkholderia; species Burkholderia sp. AU30198. The sequence goes on from NZ_JAIZSA010000030.1 coordinate 50,794, forward strand.
GATCTACTCGATCGGCTTTCTGGTCGGCTGGCCGTTCGTGATGTTCCTGATCGCCGAACCGCTGCGCAACCTCGGCAAGTTCACGTTCGTCGACGTCGTCGCGTACCGCTTCGCGCAGCGGCCGATCCGGCTGCTGACGTCCGCGAATTCGCTGACCATCGTCGTGCTGTACCTCGTCGTGCAGATGGTCGGCGCGGGCAAGCTGATCCAGCTGTTGTTCGGGCTGTCGTACGGCACGGCCGAGCTGATCGTCGGCGTCCTGATGGTCGTGTACGTGTTCTTCGGCGGGATGACCGCGACCACCTGGGTGCAGGTGATCAAGGCCGTGCTGCTGTTGTGCGGCGCGACAGTGCTGGTCGTGCTCGCGCTCGGCGAGTTCGGCTTCAGCGTCGACGAGATGTTCCGCCGCGCGGTGGCCGTGCATCCGGGCGCGTTGTCGATCATGGGCCCCGGCAAGCTGATCCGCGATCCGGCCAACGCGCTGTCGCTCGGCATCGCGCTGATGTTCGGCACGGCCGGCTTTCCGCACATCCTGATGCGCTTCTTCACGGTGCCGAACGCGAAGGAGGCACGCAAGTCGGTGCTCTATGCGACCGGCTTCATCGGCTATTTTTATTTGCTGACCTTCGTGATCGGCTTCTCGGCGATCGTGCTGCTCGCGCAGCATCCGGAGTTCTTCAAGCTCGGCGCGAACGGCACGTTCAATCTCACACACGACCTGCTCGGCGGCTCGAACATGGTCGCGGTGAAGCTTGCGCAGGCGGTCGGCGGGAACTGGTTCTACGGCTTCATCGCGGCCGTCACGTTCGCGACGATCCTCGCGGTGGTCGCGGGCCTGACGCTGGCCGGCGCGACGACGATCTCGCACGACCTGTATGCGCAGATGTGGGCGCGCGGCAAACCCGACGAGCGCGTCGAGATGCGCATCTCGCGCGCGGCGACGATCGTGCTGTCGGCGGTCGCGATCGGGCTGTCGATCCTGTTCGAGCACGTGAACGTCGCGTTCATGGTCGGGCTCGTTGCGGCGGTGGCCGCGAGCGCGAATTTCCCGGTGCTCGCGATGTCGATCTTCTGGCGCGGGATGACGACGCGCGGCGCGGTGCTCGGCGGCGGCCTCGGCCTCGTGTCGGCGGTGGCGCTCACGGTGCTGTCGAAGTCGGTGTGGGTCGACGTGCTGCACCACGCGCACGCACCGGTGTTCCTCGACAACCCGGCGCTCGTGTCGGTGCCGCTCGCGTTCATCGGGATCGTCGTCGGCTCGCTCGCGGATCGCGGCGAGCGTGCGCGGCGCGAGCGTGCCGCGTTCGCACAGCAGGAGTTCTACGCGCAGACGGGCGTGCTCGCCGGCCGCGCCGTACAGCACTGATTTATCTGATGAATGAGGATATCCGTCCGGATCGCCGGACGGATATTTTCCGGAAATCCGGAATCCCGGATTTCCTTGCCTGCCGCATTATGAGAAATACAATAAAAACAACGGTTTGACGGGTTCCGGGAACCTGGCATCGACCTTGCAATGTAAAGCGCACGGCCATCCCCCCGGCCGAACTACTACAGCAAGCAAGGAGACAATCGATGACCACTGCCTTCCTTCCCCTCCGGACGTCCTGAGGCATCGCTTGTTGCGGCACGGCAGCCGCGCGGGCGAATGGTTCTTCCCCTGACATTCGTCCGCGCGCGTGACGCCGTTTCCATCGGCTCATCTACTTCAGCAGGAACCATCGTGAAGAAGAAACCCTTCTACAAAGTGCTCTATGTGCAGGTGATCTTCGCCATCATCGTCGGCGTGATCCTCGGCCACTACTACCCGGCGCTCGCCACCGACATGAAGCCGCTCGGCGACGGGTTCATCAAGCTGATCAAGATGGTGATCGGCCCGATCATCTTCTGTACGGTCGTCACCGGCATCGCCGGCATGGAGGACATGAAGAAGGTGGGCCGCGTCGGCGGCAAGGCGCTGCTGTACTTCGAGATCGTGTCGACCTTCGCGCTGCTGCTCGGCCTCGCGGCGACGCACATCCTGCGTCCGGGCGTCGGCTTCAACATCGATCCGGCGACGCTCGACGGCAAGGCCGTCGCGTCGTACGCGGCGAAGGCACACGGGCAGTCGACGGTCGACTTCCTGATGCACATCATCCCGAACACGATGGTCGATGCGTTCGCGCAGGGCGAGATCCTGCAGATCCTGCTGATCGCGCTGCTGTTCGGCAGCGTGCTCGCGCACCTCGGCGAGCGCGGCAAGGTCGTGACGGACTTCATCGACGGGCTCACGCGCGTGCTGTTCGGCATCGTGCACATCGTCACGAAGCTGGCACCGATCGGCGCGTTCGGCGCGATGGCGTTCACGATCGGCAAGTACGGCGTCGGCTCGCTGGTGCCGCTGCTCAAGCTGATCGGCACGTTCTACCTGACGTCGGTCGTGTTCGTGCTCGTCGTGCTCGGCACGATCGCGCGCTTCACCGGCTTCTCGATCATCCGCTTCGTGTCGTACATCAAGGAAGAGCTGCTGATCGTGCTCGGCACGAGCTCGTCGGAAGCCGCGCTGCCGCAGCTGATGGAAAAGCTCGAGAAGGCCGGCTGCTCGCGTTCGGTCGTCGGCCTCGTCGTGCCGACCGGCTATTCGTTCAACCTCGACGGCACCAACATCTACATGACGATGGCCGTGCTGTTCATCGCGCAGGCGACCAACATCGAACTGACGTGGATGCAGCAGCTCACGCTGCTGGCCGTCGCGATGCTGACGTCGAAGGGCGCGAGCGGCGTCACGGGCGCAGGCTTCATCACGCTCGCCGCGACGCTGGCCGTCGTGCCGACGATCCCGCTGTCGGGCATGGTGCTGATCCTCGGTATCGACCGCTTCATGAGCGAATGCCGCGCGCTGACCAACATCGTCGGCAACGGCGTCGCGACGGTCGTCGTGTCGGCCTGGGAGAAGGAGCTCGACCGCAACAAGCTGCGCCAGGCGTTGACGGGCGGCGGCGAGGTCACGACGACCGAGACGGCCGGCGTCTGACGTCATGAAGGAGCAGGCGGCGGCACCGCCCGCCGGCCGCACGGCCCGCGGCGGCCGAGGCGGGGAGGCGGAGGCCTATGACACAATAGGCGATCCGCATCGCCAGGAAGCCTCGACCGTGACGCGCCGTCTGCTCATTCTCGTCGTGCTTGCCGCCGCGCTCGCCGCGGCATGCACGCTGACGTGGACGATCACCTGGCGGCGCGGCGTCGCCGAGCTGCAGCGCAACGCCGCGGTGCGCGTCGACCGCACCACCAACGCGCTCAAGAGCACGCTCGACCGCTACGAAACGCTGCCCTATCTGCTCGGCAGCCATCCGTACGTGCAGGACCTGCTCGCCGAGCCGAAGCGCGCCGACTACACCGCGCGCGTCAACCGCTATCTCGAAGACCTGAACGAACACGCGCACGCGACCGTCACCTACGTGATCGGCGCGGACGGCTTGTGCGTCGCCGCCAGCAACTGGCGCGCACCCGAAAGCTTCGTCGGGATCGAATACCGCTTCCGCCCGTATTTCCTCGACGCGATGAACGGCCAGGTCGGCCGCTTCTTCGGGATCGGCACGATCTCGCGCGATCCCGGCTACTACATCTCGCAGCCCGTGTGGCGCGACGGCAGGATCGCGGGCGTCGTGGTCGTGAAGCTCAATCTCGAATGGTTCCAGGGCGCCGATGCGTCCGAGCCGCTCGTCGTCGCGGACGATCACGGCGTCGTGTTCCTGTCGTCGGTGCCCGCGTGGAAGTACCACACGCTGCGGCCGCTCACGGGCCCCGTCGCCGCGTCGATCTACGAGACGCGCCAGTACGCGCAGCAGCCCGTCACGCCGCTGCCGCTGCGCATCGAGCAGGTGCTCGGCCCCGATGCGGAGATCGTGCGCCTTGGGGCCGGCCTGCGTGCGCCGCGCTTCCTCGCGAGCAAGCGGCGGATCGGCGAGCCCGACTGGCTGCTCGTCACGCTGGCGCCGGTCGCGCCCGTCGACGCCGATGCGCGCAACGCGACGATCGTCACGGGCTTCGGCTTCGTGTCGGTCGCGCTGCTCGCGTTCTACTGGCGGATGCGCCGCGCGCGCGTGCGCGAAATGATCCGCGGCCGCGCGCTGCTGCAGCAGGCGTATGCGGAGCTGAACCGGCGCGTCGAGGAGCGCACGGCCGATCTGTCGGAAGCGAACGAGCAATTGCAGAAGGAAGTCGGCGACCGGATCCGCGCGGAGCAGGAGCTGCGCGCCGCGCACGACGAACTGATCCAGGCGAGCAAGCTCGCCGCGCTCGGCCAGATGGCGGCCGGCATCACGCACGAACTGAACCAGCCGCTCGCGGCGCTGCGCAGCTTCTCGGACAACACGCGCGTGCTGCTCGATCGCGGCGAGCAGGGCGCCGCGCGCGAGAACCTCGAGGCGATCGCCGCGCTCACCGAGCGGATGGGCAAGATCACGAACCAGCTGAAGCTGTTCGTCGGCCGCGCGAAGCCGCGCAACGAGCGGGCGCTCGTCGTGCGCGCGCTGCGCAGCGTGCTGTCGCTGCTCGACGAGCGGCTGCGCGGCGTCACGCTCACGTTGACGCTGCAGGACGCGACCGTGTCGCCCGCGCACGATGCGCCGCTCGACCTGGCGCGCGACTATCCCGAGCTCGTCGCCCGTTGCGAGGATCTGCGTCTCGAACAGGTGCTGATCAACCTGCTCGGCAACGCGCTCGATGCAGTTGCCGGCGTGGCGGCGCCCGCGATCGAGGTGACGATCGCGGTGTCGTCGGCCACGCTCGCGGTCGAGGTGCGCGACAACGGCTGCGGCATTGCGCCGGACCTGCTGCCGCGCCTGTTCGAGCCGTTCTTCACGACCAAGGAAATGGGGCGCGGGCTCGGGCTCGGCCTGGCGATCTCGTCGTCGATCGCGAGCGACGCAGGCGGGGCGCTGACCGCGCGCAACGCGCCGTCGGGCGGCGCGCTGTTCGTCTTGACGCTGCGGCGCGCGCGCACGCATCATCCGGACTCCGTGTCCGAGCCGGCGGGCTCGCCGCGCTAGGCGCGCCACGCCGCCCGCCCGATCGGCGCACGATCGGTATCAACGACGCCGCGCGCGCTGCCGCCGCGCGGCCCGTCAGGAGCAAGTGAGTACGATGGCCAACCGGCTGCAAGTGATCTATATCGAAGACGATGCGCTCGTTCGCCGGGCAAGCGTGCAGAGCCTTCAGCTGGCGGGGTTCGACGTCGCCGGCTTCGAGTCGGCCGAAGCGGCCGAGAAGGCGATCGTCGCGGATACCGCCGGCGCGATCGTCAGCGACATCCGGCTGCCCGGCGCGAGCGGGCTCGACGTGCTCGCGCAGTGCCGCGAGCGCGTGCCCGACGTGCCCGTGATCCTCGTCACGGGGCACGGCGACATTTCGATGGCCGTGCAGGCGATGCGCGACGGCGCCTACGACTTCATCGAAAAACCGTTCGCGGCCGAGCGCCTGATCGAGACGGTGCGCCGCGCGCTCGAGCGCCGCGAGCTGGTGCTCGAGAACCACGCGCTGCGGCGCGAGCTGGCCGGGCAGAACGTCGTCGCGCCGCGCATCATCGGCCGCAGCCCCGCGATCGAGCAGGTGCGCAAGCTGATCGCGAACGTCGCGCCGACCGACGCGTCGGTGCTGATCAACGGCGACACGGGCGCCGGCAAGGAGCTGATCGCGCGCAGCCTGCACGAGCTGTCGCCGCGCCGCGACAAGCCGTTCATCGCGGTGAATTGCGGCGCGCTGCCCGAGCCGATGTTCGAGTCGGAGATGTTCGGCTACGAGCCCGGTGCGTTCACCGGTGCCGCGAAGCGCCGCGTCGGCAAGCTCGAATACGCGTCGGGCGGCACGCTGTTCCTCGATGAAATCGAAAGCATGCCGCTCGCGCTGCAGGTGAAGCTGCTGCGCGTGCTGCAGGACGGCGTGCTGGAGCGGCTCGGCTCGAACCAGCCGATCCGCGTGAATTGCCGCGTGGTGGCGGCCGCGAAGGGCGACATGAGCGAACTCGTCGCGGCCGGCACGTTCCGGCGCGACCTGCTGTACCGCCTCAACGTCGTGACGATCGCGCTGCCGCCGCTCGCCGAGCGCCGCGAGGACATCGTGCCGCTGTTCGAGCACTTCATGCTCGATGCGGCCGTGCGTTACGCGCGGCCCGCGCCGGTGCTGACCGACCGGCAGCGCGCGAGCCTGATGCAGCGTGACTGGCCCGGCAACGTGCGCGAGCTGCACAACGCGGCCGACCGCTTCGTGCTCGGCGTGGCCGACATGCCGCAGGAGACGGGCGCGAGCGGCGACGAGGCCGACAACGAGCAGACGCTGAAGGAGCGCATCGAGCAATTCGAGCGCGCGGTGATCGCCGAGGCGCTGAACCAGACGGGTGGCGCGGTTGCCGCGACAGCCGACCGGCTGCATGTCGGCAAGGCGACGCTTTACGAGAAGATGAAGCGCTACGGGTTGTCGGCGAAAGGCGAAAACGAGCGCTGAAAAGCAAACGGACCGCGGAACCGGGTTGCCCGGTCGTGCGGTCCGTCGTGCGGGGAAGGGCGCTGCGCGCAGCCCTTCGAGCCGGATCTTGCGGCGGCGCTCAGGCCGCGTTGCTGTCGAGCGCCTTCTTGAGCAGCGCGTCGAGTTCCGCGAACTGCGGTGCGCCGACGTAGCGCTTCAGGATCTTGCCGTCCTTGTCGACGACGAAGGTCGTCGGCGTGAGCTGCACGTTGCCGAACTGCTTCGCGACGCTGCCGTCGTCGAGCGCGACCTTGAACGGCAACTGGCGCGTCTGCGCGTAGTTCGCGACGTACATCGGCGGATCGTAGTTCATCGCGACCGCGACGAATTCCAGCCCCTGACCCTTGAAGCGATTATAGGTATCGACCATCTGCGGCATTTCCTGCATGCAGGTCGCGCAGCTCGTCGCCCAGAAGTTCACGAGATAGACCTTGCCTTTCAGGTCGCCTGCAGTCGAGACCTTCTGGCCCGACAGCAGCGTGAACGTGGCGTCCGGCACGCTGGACTTGCCGTTGAATGCGAAGAAGCCGGCGACGGCGATCGCCGCGACGACGGCGGCGGCGACGATGTAGCGGACGGGGCCGGCGCTGCGCCGGGCGGGAGGCGTGGTGTTCATCTGGTGCTCTCGGAGTCGGTCGATGACGCGGATCAATGCAAAGGACATCGAAATTCGGCGCTCATTTTAGCGCGAATGCGGCAAGTGCACCGACGGCGGCCACGCATCCCGGAATTCACGTTCGGCGGATAATGCCCGTTTTGCCTGCCCGATCCACGCCATGCCGAAGGAAGTCACCGTTTCGTTGTGCCCCCATTTTCGTCCGCTGCGACACTTCGCCGCGCTCGCGTGCATGAGCGTCGCGCTGGCCGCGTGCTCGCCGTCGTACGACTGGCGCACGCTGCACAACGATGCCGGCTACACGATCGACCTGCCGGCGAAGCCGACCGTCGAGAATCAGCCGGTGGCGATCGGCGGCGTATCGATGCCGATGCGGATGCAGGCCGCGCACGTTGACGGTGCGGTGTTCGCGGTCGGCACGCTGACGCTGCCGGACGACCGCGACGACACGCGCCGTGCGGCGCTCGAGTTCCTGCGCGCCGGGCTGTCCCGCAACCTCGAAGGCGCGCCGCAGACGGCTGCGGTGCCGGTGCCGCTCGCGGCCGGCGGCGCGGTGAACGGGCTCGAGCTGCGCATCGCCGGCGCGGCCGCCGGCGGCGATCGCGCGCCCAAGACGATCGTTGCGCGGCTCGTTGCGCGCGGCCGGCACGCGTACCAGGCCGTCGTGATTGCCGACGGGCCGCTCACGCAGGAGCAGCTCGACCAGTTTTTCGGGTCGTTCAAGCTCGACTGACGGCGGCCGGAGAGGGCGCTCAGACATTCTGTGACAACTGAAAGTTCATTCGCAGCTTTCGGCGCTAGTCGTCGGATTTTGCGGGTTTTTTTCGGCTATCCACAGCGCATGTGGATAACTTTGTTGAAAAGTTGCCCGGATTTCCCGCTGAGCCACGCCAGACGGCCTTTCGGCCCGTTTGGTGGATCACTCGCATTTTGAGAAAAATCAATTAAAACAACGAGATACGGATTCCGTGCTGCAAAGATCCCGCCGAGCCGGGATCCGGGGCCGGATTCGCTAAATTGTGCATAAGTCAAGTCTTGACAGCCGGATTTTGTCCTCCGAGGGCGTTCAGAGCGCCGTCAGCGCGCGCCGGTAGCGGATCGCTTCGGCGATCTGCGCGGCCGTCGGCAGCGGGTCGCCGGCCAGGTCGGCGATCGTCCGCGCGACTTTCAGCACGCGGTAATACGCGCGCGCCGACCAGCCGAAGCGCTCGCCGGCCTCGCGCAGCAGCCGTTCGCCTTCGTCGGTCGGGCGGCACAGGTCGTCCGTCTCGCGGCCACTCAGCATGTGATTCGTCTTGCCCTGCCGATGGAGTTGCAGCGCACGCGCTTGCGCGACCCGCGCCGCCACCGCCGCGCTCGGCTCGCCGGGCGCCGACGTGCGCGCCGTCAGCTCGGCAGGCGACAGCGCGGGCAGGTCGATCTGGATGTCGATGCGGTCGACGAGCGGCCCCGACAGCTTGCGCAGATAGCGCGCGGCGACGTCCGGCGAGCAGCGGCAGCGTCCGGACGGATCGCCGTGCCAGCCGCACGGGCACGGGTTCATCGCGGCGATCAGCTGGCACGCGGCGGGGAAGTCGGCTTGCTGCGCCGCGCGCGAGATCGTGATGCGGCCGGCCTCCAGCGGCTCGCGCAGCATTTCGAGCACGTGCCGGTCGAATTCCGGGAGTTCGTCGAGGAACAGCACGCCGAGGTGCGCGAGCGTGATCTCGCCCGGTTGCGGCGGGTTGCGGCCGCCGACCAGCGCGGCGGCGCTCGACGAGTGGTGCGGTGCGCGGAACGGCCGCCGGCGCCACTGCGCAGGCGAGAAGCCGAGGCGGCTCGCCGAGAGGAGCGCGGCCGAGGTCAGCGCCTCGTCGTCGGTCAGCGGCGGCAGGAGGCCCGGCAGCCGGGCGGCCAGCATCGACTTGCCGGCCCCCGGCGGCCCGACCATCAGCATGTGATGGCCGCCCGCGGCCGCGACTTCCAGTGCGCGGCGGGCGCCGCGCTGGCCGACCACATCGGCGAGATCGGGGGCGGCCGGTGCGGGCAGCCCGTCGAGGCACGGCGCCGCAACTGGCGCGAGCCGCCCGTCCTGCGCACCGGCGAGGTGTGCGCACAGCGCGGGCAGGTCCGGCGCGCCGAACACGGTGACGCCCGGCACGAGCGCGGCCTCGGCGGCGCTGGCGAGCGGCAGGTACAGCTCGGGGGCGCTCGACGTGGCGGTGTCGCTCGAACCCGGACCCGCCCCCCCGCCCCCCCGCCACCGTTGCCCGAATCGGAAAGTGCGTCGGAGCGCAAACCGGAAGCCGCGCCGCATTCCGCGGCCTGCCAGTCCCGCGCCACCCCGCACGCCATCGCGAACGCGCCGCGCATCGGCCGCAGCGCGCCCGTCAGCGATAGCTCACCCGCGAATTCGCGGCCAGCCAGCGCGTCGGCCGGGATCTGGCCGTTCGCGGCGAGGATGCCGAGCGCGATCGGCAGGTCGAACCGCCCCGACTCCTTCGGCAGGTCGGCTGGCGCGAGGTTGACGGTGATGCGCCGCACGGGGAATTCGAAGCCGCAGTTCTGCAGCGCGGCACGGACGCGCTCGCGGCTTTCGCGGACTTCCAGATCGGGCAGGCCGACGATCGAGAACGACGGCAGCCCGTTGGCGAGATGGACTTCGACGGTGACGTCCGGCGCGCGGCCGGAGGCGGGCGCGCGACTGCGCACCACGGCGAGCGACATGGCGAGGCTCCTGTAAACAAGACGGACGGGCGGCGGCCGTTCGGGACCGCATGCCGCGGGAATCGGAGAATCGGTGCGCGCTTGCCGGCGTGGCGCGGGGAAAGAACGAGGGACAGCGAAGAGCGGGGGTGCTGCGAAGAGCGAGGGACGGCGAAGAACGAGGGGCAGCGAAGAGCGACGGACAGCGAAGAGCGGGGGTGCTGCGAAGAGCGAGGGACGGCGAAGAGCGAGGGACGGCGAAGAACGAGGGGCAGCGAAGAGCGACGGACAGCGAAGAACGAGGGACAGCGAAGAACGAGGTGCTGCGAAGAGCGACGGACAGCGAAGAGCAGGGGGACTGCGGAGAACGACGGACGACGAAGAGCGGGGACGACTTCAGTGCTTCAGTGTGGCGGGCGCGGGGCGCACGAGGCGGCCCCCGCCCCGAACATGCCGCCCGGGTGGGCGGCATGC
>NZ_JAIZSA010000031.1:0-40669 GCF_020419825.1 Burkholderia sp. AU30198
GGAAGAGGCGATGACGATGGCGAGCCGCCTCGCGGTGATGAGCGAAGGCAAGATCGTGCAGATAGGCGCGCCGGGCGAAGTCTACGAATTCCCGAACAGCCGCTTCTCCGCCGAATTCATCGGCTCGACCAACCTGTTCGAAGGGCGTGTGGTCGAGGACGAACCCGATCACATCTTCGTCGAAAGCGACGATCTCGAAGCACGCATGCATGTGAACCATGGCGTGACGGGCCCGCTCGGGATGCCGGTCGGCATCTCGGTGCGCCCGGAACGCGTGCACGTGTCGCGCGAGAAGCCGGGTTCGAAGCACAACTGGGCGCGCGGCGTCGTGACCGACATCGCGTACATGGGCAGCTACTCGCTGTACCACGTGCGCCTGCCGAGCGGCAAGACGGTCGTGTCGAACCTGTCGAGCTCGCACCTGATGAACGACAACGCACCGGCGTGGAACGACGACGTGTTCGTGTCGTGGTCGCCGGCCAGCGGTGTCGTGCTGACGCAATGAGGACGCCACGATGAGAACCTCTGCTTCCACTCCATCCGCGCCGGTGTCGACCGGCGCCGGCCACACGCGCCCGGGCCGTTTCTCCATGCTGTCGCGCTTCCTGCCGTCGGGCCGCAGCGTCGCGATCGGCGTGCCGTTCGTATGGCTCGCGGTTTTCTTCGCGCTGCCGTTCGTGCTGGTGCTGAAGATCAGCTTCGCCGACCAGATGCTCGGCATCCCGCCGTACACCGCACTCGCGCGGCTGGAGGCCGGCACCGTGCAGGTCGCGCTGTCGCTGAAGCATTACGCGCTGCTGCTGCAGGACGACCTGTACCTGAACACCTACGTCAGCTCGCTGAAGATGGCCGCGGCGTCGACGCTGATGTGCCTGCTGGCCGGCTATCCGATCGCGTACTGCATCGCGCGCTCGGCGCCGGCCCGCCGCAACCTGCTGATGATGGCCGTGATGCTGCCGTTCTGGACGTCGTTCCTGATCCGCGTCTATGCGTGGGTCGGGATCATGAAGGACGACGGGCTGCTGAACCACGTGCTCGCGGCGCTCGGCGTGATCGCGACGCCGCTGCGCCTGTATCACACCGACGCGGGCGTCTACATCGGGATGGTCTATTCGTACCTGCCGTTCATGGTGATGCCGCTGTATGCGCACCTCGTAAAGATGGATCTCACGCTGCTCGAGGCCGCGAACGATCTCGGCGCGACGCCGTGGTCCGCGTTCTGGCGCATCACGCTGCCGTTGTCGCGCAACGGCATCGTCGCGGGCAGCCTGCTGGTGTTCATTCCGGCGGTCGGCGAATACGTGATCCCCGAGCTGCTCGGCGGCGCGAACACGCTGATGCTCGGCCGCGTGATGTGGGACGAGTTCTTCAACAACATGGACTGGCCGATGGCGTCCGCGGTGACGGTGACGATGGTGCTGCTGCTGCTCGTGCCGATGGCGCTGCTCCATTACAGCCAGACCGAAGCGGAGGCCCGGCCATGACCCGCGCGAATCGCATCCTGTCCGCGTGCGTGCTGGGCGCGGGCTTTCTGTTCCTGTACATCCCGATCATCAGCCTGGTCGTGTACTCGTTCAACGCATCGAAGCTGGTGACGGTGTGGTCGGGCTTCTCGCTGAAGTGGTACGGCGCGCTGCTGCACGATGACGAACTGCTCACGGCCGCATGGCTGTCGCTGAAGATCGCGCTGCTGACGGCGACCGCGTCGGTCGCGATCGGCACCTGGGCCGGCTTCGTGCTCGCCCGCATGGGGCGCTTTCGCGGTTTCACGCTGTATGCCGCGATGATCAATGCACCGCTGGTGATTCCGGAAGTGATCCAGGGCATCTCGCTGCTGCTGCTGTTCGTCGCGATGCAGCAGACCTTCGGCTGGCCGGCCGGACGCGGCTGGCTGACGATCTGGATCGGCCACGTGATGCTGTGCCTGTCGTTCGTCGCGGTGATCGTGCAGTCGCGCGTGAAGGAGCTCGACCGTTCGATCGAGGAGGCCGCACTCGATCTCGGCGCGCGGCCGTGGAAGGTGTTCTTCGTGATCACGCTGCCGCTGATCGCGCAGGCGCTGGTGTCCGGCTGGCTGCTCGCGTTCACGGTGTCGATCGACGACGTGATCCTGTCCGCGTTCCTGTCGGGCCCTGGCTCGACGACGCTGCCGCTCGTCGTGTTCTCGCGCGTGCGGATGGGGCTGAATCCGGAGATGAATGCGCTCGCCACGGTGTTCATCACGGTGGTGACGATCGGTGTCGTCGTCGTGAACCGCACGATGCTGGCCCGCGAGCGGCGGCAGGCGCGCGACACGCGTACGTGGCTCGCGGCATCCGCGCCCGAGATATCGGGCACCCCCGCGTCCCCGTCCACCATGCCGCCCGCGCGCGCGCCGGCTGCGGCGCCGCTGCACGACCGTATCCCGCATCCCACGAAGTGACGAACAAAGACGAACGACTAGGAGACATTCCATGAAAAAGAAGATGCTCTGCGCGCTGATCGCCGGAGCGCTGCCGGGGCTGGCCGCGGCGAACCCGAGCGCCGACCAGATCCGGACGCTGCAGCAGCAGATCGCGGTGCTGCAACGGCAGATGAGCGCGCTGCAATCGCAGCTTGGCGCGAAGCCTTCGGCCGTACCGGCCGCGGCGAACGCGTCGAACGCGGCGACCGGCGCGGCGGCTGACCCCTCCGCACCCGGCTACGGGCAGGCACCGGCTGTGCTCACCAACGACGACGTGTCGGAGATCCGGCAGCAGGTCGCGAACCAGCAACTGAAGGTCGATTCGCTGACCGATGCCGCACGTACGGGCCCGATCGCGGGGCTGTCGGTGACTGGCTACCTTGATCCGACCTACCTGTACAACCGGGGCGGCGGCACGTCGTCGTTCCAGTTCGCGAATCATGAGAACGCGTACACCTACTACAACAGCACGTTCGGCGACGTATTCCTCGACATCAAGAAGACCTTCGGTGTCGGCCCGACCGCGCCGTCCGCGGAAATCACGCTGATGCCGAACCGCGGCGCGGGCCTGTCGATGATGACGGGCAGCGGCTCGAGCGGCCTGAACATCATCAACACGGCGGTCCTGACCGTGCCGCTGTCGGGCACGACGGCGCTCACCGGTGGTCTCGTGACGGGCTTCGGCGGCTACGAGTACCAGCAGTCGAACATGATGCTGACGCTCACGCACAACCTGCTGTACGACTTCTCCGATCCGGGCTCGTCGATCGGCGCGGGCCTCAACTACCAGAGCGCGGACGGCCACTGGGCGTGGAAGTTCTTCGTCGGCAACGAGCAGTTCCGCAGCGCGGGCGCGGTCACGCAGACCGGCGTCAACGCGCTCGGCGACCCGATCACGACCAGCAACAAGGTGCCGACCTTCACCGCGCGCGTCGATTACCTGCACGGCAGCGCGCTCGACGTCGGCGGCTCGATCAGCATCGGCCGCCAGACGCTGCCGAGCGCGGTCGATCCGGCGACCGGCAACGTGCGCTATGGCGTGGGCGGCAACGCCCCGAGCGCGTACGGCGCATTCTTCTTCGGCGAAGCCGATGCGACCTACACGCTCGCCGATGCGCAGTACAACGCCGAATTCGACTATGGCCAGCAGCAGCACGGCGCGTTCAACGGCGGGCTCGCGCAGTGGTTCGGGCTGTCGCTGCTCGCGCACCGCAAGTTCAACGCGCCGGTGGTCGGCCGCATGGGCGCGACGCTGCGCTACGACCTGCTCGTGAACCGGAAGAACGGCGGCGGCGGTTCGTCGATCGGTTTGAACGGTAACGGGATGGATCCGTACAACGGCTTCGGCATCGATGCGGACTGCCTCGCGATGTCGAAGGCGAATGGCGGTGTCGGCTTCGAATGCAAGGGCGCGACGCGGCAGGCCGCCGCGTTCGACCTGCTGTTCTACCCGACCCAGCAAGTGACGGTGAAGGTCGAATACCGGCACGACTGGGCGAGCAACAAGGTGTTCCTGCGTCACGACGGGTCGTACGAGAAGTCGAACGACCTGCTCGCCACCCAACTCATCTACGCGTTCTGACGCGACGCCGTTCGCGAGTCTTGCACATGCTCAAGTTCGAAAACCAGCAACATGTTCAGTCCTACTACGCAGTGACGGCCAACAACCGTGCGCGGTATCCGTCGCTCGATGGGGCCGTGACGGCCGACGTCTGCGTGATCGGCGGCGGGCTCACGGGCCTGTCCGCGGCACTCGATCTGGCCGAGCGCGGCCATTCGGTCGCGCTCGTCGAGGCGTCGAAGATCGGCTGGGGCGCGAGCGGGCGCAACGGCGGCCAGCTGATCGCCGGTTACGCGTGCGATATCGATACGTTTTCGGCCTACCTGCCGGAAGACGACGTGCGGCGCGTCTGGGCGATGGGGCTGGAGTCGGTCGAGATCGTCCGGCAGCGGGTCGAGCGGTACGGCATCGATTGCGACCTGACCTCGGGCTTCCTGACTGCCGCGAACAAGCCGCGCCATCTCGATGCGCTGCGCGCGTGGCGCGATACCGCGGCGAGACGCTTCGGCTATCGCGGCTACGAGGTCGTCGAGCGTGCCGACATGCATCGCTTCGTCGCGTCGGACCGTTACGTCGGCGGCCTCCGTTACGAAGGCAGCGGCCATCTGCATCCGCTGAACTACACGCTCGGCCTCGCGCGGGCGGCGCACGAAGCCGGTGTGACGATCCATGAGAACACGCCCGCGCTCGCGCTCGATCGTGCCGCGCCGTATCACCGCGTCACGTGTGCGCGCGGGCACGTGGATGCCCGTCATGTCGTGCTGGCCTGCAACGCGTACCTGGGGCGGCTGGCGCCGGCGCTCGCACGCAAGATCATTCCGGTCGCGACGTACCTGATCGCGACGGAGCCGCTCGGCGACGCGCGCGCGGCCGAGACGATGCCGGCCGATGCGGCGATCTGCGACACGAATTCGGCGCTCGACTATTTCCGGCTGACGCGCGACCGCCGGCTGCTGTGGGGCGGCAAGGCCAGCAGCTCGACGAACACGCCGCGCGATCTCGCGGCCGCGATGCGGCGCGACATGCTGAAGACGTTCCCGCAGCTGGCCGATGTGCGGATCGACTACGCGTGGGGCGGCCTGATCGACGCGACGATGAATCGCGCGCCGCATTTCGGCCGGCTCGAGCCGACCGTGTATTTCGCGCAGGGCTTTTCCGGGCACGGCGTCAACGTGACGGGCCTCGCGGGGCGGCTGATCGCGGAAGCGATCGACGCGCAGGCCACGCGCTTCGACCTGTTCGGCCGGATCCGCCATCGCGACTTTCCCGGCGGGCGGGCGCTGCGCACGCCGATGCTGGCGCTTGCCATGACCTGGCACCGGATGATGGACCTGCTCTGACCCGCGCGGGGGCGGCTCGTCCGTCCGCGCGACATTGAAACGTTTCGAATCACTCATGCCCTGGAGGCACTCATGACCAACATCACGAATCTCGTCGACCTGATGCGGGCACCGGCGAAGCTCACGCAAAGCCGCGTGCCGAGCGGGCTGCTGCTCGACGGCAATCCGCTGCAGACGCTGTCGCATCACTACCTCAGCCCGTGCGGGGAATTCAGCTGCGGGATCTGGGAATGCACGCCAGGCCGCTGGACGATCAAGTACGACGAGTCGGAGTATTGCGAGATGCTGAGCGGCGTCGTGATCGTGCGCGACGCGGACGGCCGCGAACGCGTGCTGCGCGCGGGCGACCGCTTCGTGATCCCGCCGGGTTTTCGCGGCACGTGGGAAGTCGTCGAAACGTGCCGCAAGATCTATGCGTCGCACGCACCGCAGGCCGGACAGCCGAGCGTGTAACGCGCGGCCGGTTCAGGACAACCATCGAGATCAACGAGGAGCAACCCATGACCCAGGAATTGTGGCGTCTCAGTGCGGCCGAGATGGCCGAGCGCGTCGCGCGTCGCGACGTGTCTGCCACCGAACTCACGCGCAGCTGCCTGCAGCGGCTCGAGGCGGTGAACCCCGTCATCAACGCGGTCGTCGACGTGATGGCCGACAGCGCGTTGCAGGCCGCGTCCGATGCCGACGCCGCGATCGCGCGCGGCGCGCCGGTCGGCCCGCTGCACGGCGTGCCGGTGACCGTGAAGATCAACGTCGACACTGCCGGATGCGCGACGACCAACGGCGTGCGCGCGTTTTCGGACCTGATCGCGCACGAGGACAGCCCGGTGACCGCGAACCTGCGCAAGGCCGGCGCGATCGTGATCGGGCGCAGCAATGCGCCGGCGTTTTCGTATCGCTGGTTCACCGACAACGACCTGCACGGCCGCACGTCGAACCCGTGGGATGCGTCGCTGACGCCGGGCGGTTCCAGCGGCGGTGCCGCCGCGGCCGTGGCCGCCGGCATTGGCGCGATCGCGCACGGCAACGACCTGGGCGGCTCGATCCGCTACCCGGCCTACGCATGCGGCGTCGCCGGGCTGCGGCCCAGCACCGGGCGCGTACCGGCGTACAACCCGACGCAGTCGAAGGATCGCACGCTCGCGGTGCAGCTCGCCTCCGTCCAGGGCCCGCTCGCGCGCACGGTCGGCGATCTGCGGCTCGCGCTCGACGCGATGGCGGCGGGTGACGCGCGCGACGCATGGTGGATGCCGGTCGCGCCGAATGCGCACGAAGCCGGGTTCCCCGCGCGCGTGGCCGTGTGCCCGGCGCTGCCGGGTGTGCCGTCCGATCCGGTCGTGGTCGATGCGATCCGGCAGGCCGCACGCTGGCTTGAAGAAGCCGGCTGCATCGTCGAGGAAGTGGTGCCGCCGCGAATCGCCGAAGCGTGCGAACTGTGGCTGGACCTGGTGACCAACGAAGCGCGCAGCGGCCTCGGCGACGTGATCATGCAGCACGGCGACGCGGCGATCCGTACCGCGTTCGCGAGCCAGCGCCGTCTCGCGAAGCCGCTGGACCTCGAGGGCTACATGAACGGCCTCGCGCGGCGCACTGCGCTGCTGCGCGACTGGCAGCAGTTCTTCGCGCGCTATCCGCTGCTGCTGATGCCGGTGTCGTGCGCGCAGCCGTTCGCGATCGACGCCGATCAGCACGGCGACGACGCGATGCGCGCGATCGTCGAGCGGCAGGGGCCGTTGCTCGCGACCGCGCTGCTCGGGCTGCCGGGGCTGTCGGTGCCGACCGGCATCCGCGCTGGCGTGCCGACCGGCGTGCAGCTCGTCGCCGGCCGCTTCCAGGAAGCGCTGTGTCTCGCCGCGGGTGAAGCGATCGAGGCGCGCGCGGGCATCTTCACGCCGATCGATCCGGTCACCGGGTCGTGATGCGCGACTTTTCACGAGGAAACGCATGAATCAACCGACATTCGAAGACTGGCAGGCCCGCGCGGCCGTCGTGCGGGTCGAAGGGCGCGCATTCATCGACGGTGCGGCGCGCCACGCGCAAACCGGCGCGACCTTCGCTTGCGTGAGCCCGATCGACGGTTCCGTGCTCGCGCACGTGGCCGATTGCGGCGCCGACGACGTCGACCTCGCGGTGGCGGCCGCGCGCCGCGCGTTCGACGCGAGGAGCTGGGCCGGCATGAATCCGCGCGCCCGCAAGGCGGTGCTGCAGCGCTGGGCCGCGCTGATGCGCGAGCACCTCGACGAGCTCGCGCTGCTCGAGACGCTCGACACCGGCAAGCCGATCGCCGATACCACGGCGATCGACGTGCCGGCGGCCGCGCATTGCGTCGACTGGTATGCGGAGGCGATCGACAAGGTCGGCGGCGAAGTCGCGCCGGTCGACCATCATCTGGTCGGGCTCGTCACGCGCGAGCCGATCGGCGTCGTCGCGGCCGTCGTCCCGTGGAATTTCCCGCTGCTGATGGCCGCGTGGAAATTCGCGCCGGCGCTCGCGGCCGGCAACAGCGTCGTGCTCAAGCCATCCGAGAAATCGCCGCTCACCGCGATCCGTGTCGCGCAGCTCGCGTGCGACGCGGGCGTGCCGCCCGGCGTGTTCAGCGTCGTGCCGGGCGGCGCGGAGCCGGGCAGGGCGCTCGCGCTGCATCGCGACGTGGACTGCATCGCGTTTACGGGGTCGACGCGCACGGGGCAGCAGATCATGGCGTGCGCCGCGCAGTCGAACCTGAAACGCGTATGGCTCGAGCTCGGCGGCAAGTCGCCGAACATCGTGCTGCGCGATTGCTCCGATCTCGACCGCGCCGCGCAGGCGGCCGCCGACGCGATCTTCTTCAACATGGGCGAAGTGTGCACGGCCGGCTCGCGCCTGCTCGTGCATCGCGACATCAAGGACGCATTCGTCGCGAAGCTGGTCGACGCGTCGCGGCGCTACACGCCCGGGCATCCGCTCGATCCGTCGGTGACGATGGGGGCGATCGTCGATCGCACGCAGCTCGACCGGGTGATGGGGTATATCGGCGCCGGGCGCGACGAAGGCAAGCTTGTGACGGGCGGCGCGCGCGTGAAGGAGGAAACGGGCGGGTTCTATGTCGAACCGACGGTGTTCGAGGTGAGGCCGGATGCGAAGATCGCGCGCGAGGAGATTTTCGGGCCGGTGCTGTCGGTGATCGTGTTCGACGATGTGGACGAGGCCGTGCGGATCGCCAACGACACCGAGTATGGACTGGCCGCGGCCGTCTGGTCGGCCGATCTCTCGACCGCGCATGCCGTGGCGAGGCGGCTGCGCGCGGGCACCGTGTGGGTCAACTGCTATGGCGACGGCAGCGACGACATGAACTTCCCGTTCGGCGGCTACAAGCTGTCGGGCAACGGCCGCGACAAGTCGCTGCATGCGCTCGACAAGTACACCGAGCTGAAATCGACGGTCGTGCGGTTGTAACGTCGGAGGCAACGCGCGGCCTGAACGACGAGGCCGCGCGTCTCACGCATCCGGATGAGCGGCTTACTGCTCCGCCTTCTCCACATCCGCCGTTTCACCGAGGAAGCCGCCGCTCTGATGCGCCCACAGTCCGGCATAGATGCCGCCGGCCTGCAGCAGTTGCTGATGCGTACCTTCCTCGACGATGCGCCCTTCGTCGAGCACGATCAGCCGGTCCATCGCCGCGATGGTCGACAGCCGGTGCGCGATCGCGATCACCGTCTTGCCGTGCATCAGGCCGTCGAGGCTGCGCTGGATCGCGACTTCGACTTCCGAATCGAGCGCACTGGTTGCCTCGTCGAGCACGAGAATCGGCGCGTCCTTGAGCATCACGCGCGCGATCGCGACGCGCTGCCGCTGGCCACCCGACAGCTTCACGCCGCGCTCGCCGACCTCGACGTCGTAGCCGCTGCGGCCGTGGCGGTCGCGCAGCCGGTCGATGAACTCGGACGCTTCCGCGCGCACGGCCGCGTCGTGCATCTCGCGCTCGGTCGCGTCGGGGCGCCCGTACAGCAGGTTCTCGCGCATCGTCCGGTGCAGCAGCGACGTATCCTGCGTGACCATCCCGATCGCGCTGCGCAGGCTGTCCTGCGTCACGTGCGCGATGTCCTGCCCGTCGATCCGGATCGTGCCGCCGCCCACGTCGTAGAAGCGCAGCAGCAGGTTCACGAGCGTCGACTTGCCGGCACCCGAGCGGCCGATCAGACCGATCCGCTCGCCGGGCCGGATCGTCAGGTTCAGCCCGTCGAACACCGCGCGGTCGTTGTCCTCGTGCGCGAACTGCACGTTGTCGAACACGATCCCGCCGCGCTGCACCGCGAGCGGCTTCGCATCGGGCGCGTCGACCACGCTGCGCACCTTCGTCAGCGTATTGATGCCATCCTGGATCGTGCCGACGTTCTCGAACAGCTCGGTCATCTCCCACATGATCCAGTGCGAATAGCTCGACAGGCGCAGCGCCATCGCGATCACCGCCGCGACGACACCCGCGCTCACCTCGCCGTGCATCCACAGAACCAGCGCGAGGCCGGTCGAGCCGACCAGCAGCAGCGTCGACAGCAGGTGGTTGACGACCTCGAACGCGCTGACGAGCCGCATCTGCGCGTCGCCGGTCGCCTTGAACGCTTCCATCGCGCGGCGCGCGTGGTCGGCTTCCCGCCGCGTGTGCGAGAACAGTTTCACGGTCGTGATGTTCGAATACGCGTCGGTGATGCGGCCCGTCATCAGCGCGCGCGCATCGGCCTGGCGGCTGCCGACGTCTCCGAGGCGCGGCACGAAAAACGCGCACGCCGCGCCGTAGCCCAACGCCCACAGCACAAGCGGGATCATCAGCCGCCAGTCGAAGCTGGCCGCGAGCGCGAGGATGCCGATCAGGTACGCGGCGACGCCGATCACGACGTCGACCGACATGAACAGCGCATCGCGCACCGCGAGTGCGGTCTGCATGATCTTGGTCGTCACGCGGCCCGCAAATTCGTTCGCGTAGAACGACAGGCTCTGGTCGAGCATCAGCCGGTGAAACAGCCAGCGCAGCCGCATCGGGAAGTTGATCGCAAGCACCTGGTGCTTGACCATCGTATGCAGCGCGATCAGCAGCGTACTGCCGGCGAGAATCGCCGCGAAGCCGGCGAGCGTGCCGAAGTGCCTGCCGCCGAATTCGGCCGGCGTCGCGGACGCGAGCCAGTCGACCACGCGGCCCATCATCGCGAACAGCGCGGCTTCGTAGGCGGCCAGCGCGGCCGACGTCAGCGCGACCAGCAGGACCCAGCTGCGCGCGCCTTTCGTGCACGCCCAGACGAACGAGAAGAATCCCCGCGGCGGCGTGGCGGGATCTTCGAGCGGGAAAGTCGGCAGGCGCCGTTCAAACCACGAAAACATTGAAACCTCTCCTTGATGCGGCCACGCCGACCGGCGCGGCCCGTATTGCCCGTTTCATGCGCGACGCCCTTAGCGGCGCCGCCGTGTTGCACGCGTGTTCACTGCGCCCGGATCCATGCCTCGATCGGGCCGAGCGTGTCCGGTGCATACGCATCGCGCCCGAGCGCCGTGTACAGCCACTGCTTCCACGTCGGCCAGTCGGACTCGAGCTGGTAGTCGAACCAACTGCTGCGCAGCAGCGCATGCGTCGCATCGGGCACGACCGCCACGCGCCGATCGGGCTGGTTCGCGAACGCATGCGTGTAAGCATTCGCCTCATCGAGCGGATCGACATTGCGGTCCTGCGCGCCCCACACGGCCAGCACGGGCCCCTGCATCGTCGCGAGTGCCTGTGACGCGTCTTCCAGGTAGTTGCGCGCGATGAAGCCGAAGCGGCGCGGCTCGATGTCGGGACGGCGGCGCGGATCGGCCGGCACGTCCGCCTGGCCGAAGATCGCGTCGTTGTCGCGTCGCTCGGCGGCCAGTGTCGCATCGATTCGATCCGGCTGCAGGCCGGTTGCCTCGAGCTGCTGTCGCGTGAGGTAAGTGCCTTGCCGGCGCCAGCTGACGGCGCCGCCGATGATGACCGAGAATGCGGGCCGCACCGCATTCGCGACGCGCGGAATGACCCAGCCGCCTTGCGAGAAGCCGAGCAGGCCGATCTTGTGCGCGGGACCGACGGTGGCGCGCACGCGCGCCATCGCGGCGATCGTTTCGTTCGCGCGATCCTGCATCGATTGCGTGAGCCAGTCGCCGCTGCTGCGGCCGGTGCCTTGCTTGTCCCACGCGAACACGCCGATGCCGGCGTCGAGCAGGCTGTTGACGAGCGGCAGCATCGCGTCGTCCGAGAAGCGCGTGCGCGGCCCGTCGCCGTGGACGAGCAGCACGATCGGCGCATCGGGCGCGTGCGCCGGCAATGCGAGCGTGCCGACGAGGTCGGCGTCGCCGGCGCGGAATGCGAGCGTCGCTACATCCGCGCCCTTCAGCTCGAAATCGGACAGGCCGCGCAACACGACTGCACCCACCGCGGCCAGCAGGAGCAGGACGAGCGCGATGCCGGCAATGACGATTCGTTTCAAGAGGCCCTCGGTGCGGTGGTGTGGGCGGACGTCGCAGGCGGCACGTGCAGCGGCACGGTGCCTTGACGCCTGCGGGACATCGCCCCGATAATAGATCGACTAGTCAGTCTAATAAAAATTTGAGTGATCGTCGAGCACGGAGTTCCTGTTGAGAAAGATCGACCCTGAAAGAGTGGAAGCGAAGCGACGCCAGATCCTGGACGCCGCGATCGACTGTTTTGCGCGCGACGGCTTCCATGCGACGTCCACGGCCGCGATCTGCAAGGCGGCCGGCATGAGCCCCGGCAACCTGTTCCACTATTTCCCGACGAAGGCGGCGATCATCGAGGCGGTCGCGCAGGAGGACCAGCGCGAGATGGCCGAACTGTTCGCACGGCATGCGAACGCCGACGATGCGCTGACCGCGATCGAGGAGATCGCGCTGGCATTGATGGAATTGTCGAGCGATCCCGTCTATGCGCGCATCAGCGTCGAGACCGCGGCGGAGGCGACGCGCAATCCGGATGTCGCCGCGCTGTTCGCGGCGAACGAGGCGCAGGTGAAAGGGCGGATGATCGCGCTGATCAAGCGCGGTGTCGCGCAAGGGAAGATCGACGGCAGCCTGAAGCCCGATCTCGTCGCGACCTGGCTGCTCGCGCTCGCCGAAGGCGCGGTCGGGCGCGTTGTGTTCGAGCCGGGGTTCAAGCCGCGCGCGCACCGGGCGATGCTGCGGACGATCATTCAGCGGATGTTGAAGCCACAGTAGGCATGGTCGTGCGGGTATGACGCACACCGGGTTCGGGCGCGATCCGAGCCCGGCGCGCGCGTTGCGCGGCCATTGGCTGGCGAGCACGGGCAGGGCGCCGGGCAGTTCGCGGATCGCGCCCTCAAAAAAAGCCCTTGACTGTCTATCTATGAGTAGATAAAGTTCGCTGCATGGAAACGAAACCGACCGTCCGCGAACAGATTCTCGACCACGCGATCACGCTGATGATGCTGCGCGGTTACAACGGCTTCAGCTATCGAGACCTGTCCGACCTGGTGGGCGTGAAGACGTCGAGCATCCATTACTACTTCCCGTCGAAGGACGACCTCGTGCTGGAAGCGGTGTCGGTTTATAGCGACGACGTCCTCTCGGCCATGCGGGCGATCGATCCGGCGCTGCCGGCCGACGTCAAGCTGAGCCTGTACACGAAGATGTTCGGCCGCACGCTCGGCGACGGCAACATGATCTGCCTGTGCGGAATGCTCGCGGCCGATATCGAATCGTTGCCGGAGCATGTGCGGCAGGCCGTGCAGGCGTTCTTCAAGGCCAACGAGAGCTGGCTCGCGGAATTGCTGGCGCAGGGCGCGAAGGAAGGCACGCTGCAGTTCAGCGGCAAGCCCGAAACGGCCGCGCGCACGTTGTATGCGGCGTTCCAGGGCAGCGTGCTGGCCAGCCGGCTGTTTCACACGCGGGCGCGTCTCGAGGATGTCGAGGCGGTCTGGAAAACGCGGCCCTGACGGGCGGCGCAAGCGGTCAGGCGGTTCGCCGCCTTTTTATTGGATCTGGTTGTCTATCTGGTGATAGATAGATTGCCTGGGCAGGCGGATCAACCGCCTGCATTTTTTGGGGATGTTTGTCTATCTATGAGTAGATAAACAAGCGCGAAACGGGCTGTCGAGCAGCCGGCACGCGGCCCCGGGTTGGAAGGCTGTTTCACTCACTGATTGAAAAGGAGTCTGTCATGTCGATCGAAAAAGTGCTGTACCGCGCCCATGCAAAAGCCACCGGCGGCCGCGACGGCCGTGCCACGGTGCCCGAGAGCGACCTCGACCTGAAGCTGGCCACGCCGCGCGAACTCGGCGGCGCGGGCGGCGCAGGCGCGAACCCCGAGCAACTGTTCG
Source organism: Burkholderia sp. AU30198 (assembly GCF_020419825.1). NCBI lineage: Bacteria > Pseudomonadati > Pseudomonadota > Betaproteobacteria > Burkholderiales > Burkholderiaceae > Burkholderia > Burkholderia sp. AU30198. The sequence goes on from NZ_JAIZSA010000031.1 coordinate 13,678, forward strand.
CCGCCGGCTACAGCGCGTGCTTCATCGGCGCGATGAAGTTCGTCGCGGCCCGCGACAAGATCGCGATGCCCGCGGACGCCGCGATCGAAGGCAGCGTCGGCATCGGCGCGATCCCGAACGGTTTCGGCATCGAAGTCGAACTGAAGATCGCGCTGCCGGGCCTCGACCGCGATACCGCGCAGACGCTGATCGATCGCGCACACCTCGTGTGCCCGTACTCGAACGCGACGCGCGGCAACATCGACGTCACGCTTACGCTCGTCTGATATTACGCATTGCGAAACATCAACCGTTACATCGTTATTCACCGATTGAGCCAAGGAGTTACATCATGAGGATCGTCAAGCCGCTGCTGATCGCTGCCGCCGTCACCGCTGCACTGTCCGCCACGACCACCGCGTTTGCCGCTGGCGCCGGTGCTGGCGCCGAAGCCGTTCGGCCCGATGCGACGACGAGCGCATTCCTCGCCGCGCTGAACGGCCAGAAAGGCCCGGGCCTCGAAACGCTGAGCCCCGCGAAGGCGCGCCAGGTGCTGGTCGATGCGCAGAACGGCACGAAGGTCGACCTGTCGGGCATCGACGTGTCGAACCGCACGATCGAACAGGACGGCTTGTCCGTGCCGGTCACGATCGTTCGCCCGCAAGGTGCGACGGGTACGCTGCCGGTGTTCATGTTCATCCACGGCGGCGGCTGGGTGCTCGGCGATTTCCCGACGCATGAACGCCTCGTGCGCGACCTCGTCGTGCAATCGGGAGCCGTCGCGGTGTTCGTGAACTACACGCCGTCGCCGGAAGCGCATTACCCGATCGCGATCAACCAGGCATATGCGGCGACGAAGTGGGTGGCCGCGCACGGCGCGGAGATCGGCGTCGACGGCAGCCGCCTCGCGGTGGTCGGCAACAGCGTCGGCGGGAACATGGCGGCCGTGGTGGCGTTGATGGCGAAGGACAAGGGTGGCCCCGCGATCCGCTTCCAGGGGCTGATGTGGCCGGTGACGGACCACAACTTCAACACGGGCTCGTACAACGCGTATCAGCAAGGGCACTTCCTGACGCGGCCGATGATGAAGTGGTTCTGGGACGCCTATACGAAGAACGACGCGCAACGCAACGAGATCTACGCGTCGCCGCTGCGCGCGAGCACCGCGCAGTTGAAGGGGCTGCCGCCCGCGCTGATCCAGGTCGCGCAGTTCGACGTGCTGCGTGACGAAGGCGAAGCGTACGGCCGCAAGCTCGACGCGGCCGGTGTCGACGCAACGACCACGCGTTACGACGGCACGATCCACGATTTCGGCCTGCTGAACGCACTGGCCTTGGATGCACCGACGAAGGCCGCGATGAAGGCGATGGCGAACGAGATCGCGACGCGGTTGAAGTAAGCGACCGATCACGCGCGCCGCGCTCGAGGCGGTGCGCGTGCGAAGACGCGGCGGCGGGCACATGCCCGCCGTTTTTGCGTGCAGCCGGCGGGCGGGATGCGAAAGCGCCGCAGCGCGCCGGCGACTATCCCGCGCTCGTCCGGAACCGCTGTCCGGGTGGCTGCGCATGCAGCAGGCGTGCGATCGCCGCGCGCAGCTTGTCGCTCGGCACCGGCTTGTGCAGCAGCACGAACCCGCCGTGCTTCAGCCGGCCGGGCCGCCGCGCGGTCGTGTCGCCCGTGATCAGCATCGCGGGAATCGCGCTGTTGTACTCGTCGCGAAGCCGCGCGATCGCACCGATCCCGTTCTGGTCGCCATGCAGGTGCAGGTCGCAGATCAGCAGGGTCGGCCGGACGTCGCACGATGCCAGGCACGCGATCGCGTCGTCGACCGACGCGGCCGTGACGACCTGGTAGCCCCAGCGCTCGAGCAGCATCGACATGCCGACGCGAATCGCGCTTTCGTCGTCGATCACGACCACGAGGTGTGCAGCGGCAGTCGCCTCGTCGACGGCGATCTCGTCGGCGGCGGCGCTCGGCGGCACGGCCGTGTCCAGCCGCGCCAGCTGCAGTTCGAAGCACGAGCCCCGCCCGGGCTCGGAGCGCAGCGTCAGCGGACAGTCGAGCAGCCCCGCGAGGCGCCGCACGATCGCCAGTCCAAGGCCGACGCCCCGTTCGGGTTCGTCGCCGCGATGGCGCAACTGGTAGTAGTCGTCGAATACGCGCGCCTGCTGGTCGGACGGAATGCCGCGCCCGGTGTCGATGAATTGCAGGCGCACATGCCGGCGCGTGCGCCTGCAGCCGACGACGATGCGTCCGGCGTCGGTATAGCGCACGGCATTCGACAGCAGGTTGCGGGCGATGCGCTCGATCAGCACCGGATCGGAATCGACGATCGCGGTGCTGCGCACGTACGACAGCGACAGGCCTTTCCCGTGCGCGTCGGCGGCGACCTCGCGGCACACGCGCTCGAGCACCGCGCCGATCGCGAACGGCCGGCGATGGACGGGCACGACGCCTGCGTCGAGCCGCGAGATGTCGAGGATCGCGGTGAACAGCGCATCCATTGCGTTGACGGACTGGTCGATGCGATCGACGAGCAGCGTGCCGTCGGCCGGCATCGGGACATGCCGCAACGCACCGACGAACAGGCTCAACGCGTGGACGGGCTGGCGCAGGTCGTGGCTCGCCGCGGCGAGAAAGCTCGATTTGACGTGCACGGCCTCGGTCGCGAGATCCTTTTGCCGCCGGAAGTTCTCGGCCAGCTGCGCGGCGCGCTGGCGTTCGCGTTCGGCAATCCGCTGCGCGCGCATCAGTTGCAATTGCATCTCGATCTGGTCGCGGAATTCCTCGACGAGCCGGATGTAGCGCTCCGAATACGCATTCTCCTTGCAGTCGAGCAAGCAGATCGTGCCGAATGGCGTGTTGTCGGGCCAGCGGATCGGCAGGCCGAGATACGAGACCATGTTGACGCGCAGGTCCGGGTTGTTGCGCCACTGCGCCGATTGCCGCGCATCCGGCACGACCAGCGTATCGCCGCTCGCAATGACCGCCTCGCAGTAGAGTCCCGAGCCGTGCAGTTCGGCCGATTCGCCCGGATAGAACGGATTGCCGGTGTTGCGGCTCGCCACCAGCACCTGGATGTCGCGGCCGACGTTGCGCATGATCAGCCCGGCCGGCACGCCGACGATTTCCGCCATCAGATCGACGAGGCGTTGCCAGCGCGCGATCACGTCGGCGGCGAGGTCGAACGACGCATCGTGCTCGTCCGGCGCTTCGGGCGGTTCGTCGACGCGCGTCATGCGCAGGCTCCTCGAGCGGGCGGAAGGGATGAGAAAAATCTAGGCGATTCGCGCCGGCATGGCAATGCCGGGACGCGCGCACCGGCATCCGGTCAGATGAGGCCGGCTTTTCTGCCGGCCGCCGCTGCCTGGGTGCGGTTGATCACGTTCAACGTCTTGAAGATCGCGGTGATGTGCGCCTTGATGGTCTTTTCGGACAGGCCCAGCTTGTCGGCGATGACCTTGTTCGGTACGCCTTCCGCGAGATAGCGCAGCACTTCGATCTGGCGTTGCGTCAGCATCGAACTGCGTGCTGCAGCGGCGCCGTCCTGATGCTGCAGCGCGGGGTCGTCGAGCACGAGCGGCGGGACGTAACGCTCGCCGTTGAGTGCGATCCGGATGGCGGACAGCAGCGTGCGGGGGCTCGCGGACTTCGGCACGTACCCCATCGCGCCCTGCGCGAACGCGCTGCGCACGGCACCGGGATCCTCGGACGACGACAGCACGATGACGGGGAGCCCCGGGCGCATCGTCGCGAAGACGGCGAGCGCGTCGAGGCCGTCCATGCCCTGCAGCTTCAGGTCGAGCACGATGGCGTCGAGGTCGGCGTGCTCGTCGAGCAGCCGCATCGCGTCATCGGCGCTGCTCGCCTGGACGACGACGGTGTCGTCGTCACCCTGACGCAGCAGCATCTCCACGCCATCCCGCAGGATCGCGTGATCGTCGACGATCAGAATTTTCATGAGGACGCTTGAATATGTGAATCCGGAAGCGGACCGCTACGAACGAACCGGATTGTACAAGACGAAAGTCTTAATACTAAAGTCGCGTTTGTCCCGCATCTGTCTTGCGTCTAACGTCGCATTTACATTCAGCGGAATATCGCCGAGACTCAATCACGACAGTTCGCAATGCAGGCGAATGCGGGCGCGCCATTCGATGCGTCACCGGCATCGCGGCGACGTGAGCGACGAAGCAGGCGGCCGCCTCAGGACTGAACGACGGCGCGATGCACGCACACGATGCGCGTCGTTCGGCAGCAGTGAATGTCTGTTATCCACGCCGAGCGAAAAAATAACGGTTCGTAACAACCGGATGACCGGCACGCGTTTTGACGGTGAATCATTGATCCTGATCGCGCATGAATCGAGGTGAACGATGAAGGTTGCCAACGACAGTGATGCAATGTGGGAACTGAACATGTCGTATCTGTGGCTAGCGCAGCGACTGCTGCAGTCGGATCGCGCAACCGGCATGTTCCGCCTGGGTGTGACCGCCGACGTCGCCGCCGCGCTGTCGATGAAGCACATGAACGAGCTCGCGTCTGCGGGGCAATTGATCTGCGCGTTGCGGCCGGGCCGGTACGGCGTGCTGTCGGCGCTGACCCGCGCGACACCGCCGGTCGATCTCGTGCGCGTGCATACCGCGATGGTGCTGGCCGGCCTTGCGCTACCCGACGAGGAAACATCGTGAGCGGCCGGGCAGCGCGGCATGGCCTCGCGGACGATGCGCAGCTGACGATGCACGCGGCGGCGCTGATCCGGCTCGGCGCGCGGCTGCAGATGCTGGAGATCGAGTGCGGGTTGCCGCGCGACCGTCTCGTGCGCCTGTATCGCGAAGTGCGTGGCGTGGCCGCGCCGAAGGGGTTGCTGCCGTCGTCGATCGACTGGTACATGACGTGGTTCGCCAACCTTCATGCATCGCTGTTCCACAGCATCTACCGCTTCCTGCGCAACCAGGCGGGCTGCCCGCGACTCGAGGCGCTCGTCAAGGCCTATACGCTGTACGCCGAACAGGGCGATGCCGCGTGCTGCGCGTTGCCGCTGGACCTGACACGTGCGTGGATGCTGGTGCGCTTCGTCGACGCCGGCGCGCTCGACATCGCCCGATGCCGGGATTGCGGCGCGGCGTTCATCACCTACCGCTACGCGCTGCGCCGGCATCCCGTGTGCGTCGCGTGCAGCTTGCCGGCGCGTGCCGGCAAGCGCGCGGCCGGCACGCCGCCGCGCGTGGCGCCCGGCACGCGTCATACGCGACGGCAGGACGCACATGCCGCCGTCGCGTCCTGTCGCGGCAGCGGAAGCGCCGCAGACGAATCATCGGGAGAATGGTGTGCAGTCTAGCGGGGCAAGGGCGGCCGCGGCAGGACCCGCGCGGCCCGCGACGCATGGCGCCGGCCGGCACGTCGCGTCGGCCGGGGCGGCGCGCTCGCCCGATGGCGAAGGCGGCGCGCCTCCTTCGCGCAACGGGCCGGCATCGTGAACCTGCGCGGCCTCTCCATCCGGCAGCGGATGCGTGCCGGCTTCGTGCTCGTCGCGATGCTGACGGCGGTCGCGTGCGGCACGAATCTGTGGGAAAGCTATCGGCAGTACCGGCAGGGAATTCTCGATCTGCGCGATTTCGGGCTGGTCGAGTGCGTGATGATCGCGTCGAACCGGATCTCGGCCGAACGCTGGCCGGCCAACCGGGTGCTGGCGCTGCGGCGGCGCGATTCGGCCATGGAAGCGCAGGCCCTGCGCGATGCGCGTGCGCATACGGATCGGGCGCTCGATGGGCTGCGGCACGACCTCGCGCGGGCGGCGGCGCCCGGTGCGTCCGAGCGCGGGGCCGCGTTGCACGCACTCGAGTCGATTCGCGCCGAGCTGGCCGGCGCGCGCGGCGAAGTCGACGCGCTCGCCGCGCGGCCCGCGGCCGCGCGTGCGACGTGGCAGGTGCAGGCCGCGCAGGACCGCATGTTCGCAGCCGCCGACGATCTGGCGGCGCTGACCAGCGGCGTGATGGCGGGTACGGCGATGCGCCATCCGGACACGGCCGGCGCGCTGGTCCTCGCGCGCCTGCTGGGCGACCTGCGTGAATACACGGGCCGGCTCGGCTCGCTGTTCGTCGCGCCGCTGGTCAGGAGCGAGGCGCTCGACAACGATCGGCTTGCGCGCATCCTGCAGATGCGCGGGCGCATCGTGCAGCTCCGCGCACTGATCGCCGGCGCGTTCGCACCGCCGCTCGACGACGCGATGCTGTCGAACGACCTGGTGCGGTTGAACGACACGATGGACGGCAGCTTCCTGCCGCTCGTCGCCGCGACGCTCCGCGCGGGCCGCACGGGCGTCTATGCGATGAACGCCGAGGATTTCTCGTCGCGGGTCATGCGGGACCTCGAAGCATCGGAGCGGTTGCGCGACCACGTGCTCGACCACACGCGTGCGCGTGCGGTCGAGCTGCGCGATGCGGCGCGCGTCAGGATGGCGGTGTCGGCCGCGGAGGCCGCCTGCTGCATCGCGATCCTGTTCCTGCTCGTGCGCGGCACGCAGCGGACGCTGTCGAAGCCGCTCGATGCGCTGAGCCGGCGCATCGTCGCGTTGAGCGAGGGCGACGTATCGCCGATCGTCCAGATTCCGGGCACGAGCCCCGAGATCGTGCACGTGAACGATGCACTGGACGCGCTGCGCGGCGCCTACGTCCATCGCACGCTGCTCGAGCGGCAGCGCAACGACATGCTGACGCTGTTCTCGCACGACATGCGCGCGCCGCTCACCTCGGTCATCGTGCTCGTGAACGCGCCTGCCGCCTGCCCGCCCGACTGCACGGTGCGCGAGCGCCTTCACGAGATCGACGGGCTGGCGCGTCATACGCTGGCGATGGCGGACGGCTTCGCGCAGGTGTCGCGGGCGGAGGCGGGCGAGTACGCGTCGGAACTCGTCAACGTGGCCGACCTGATGAATCAGGCGCGCGACGAAATCTGGCTGCGCGCGCGGGACAAGCACATCGCGATCGACGACGTACCGTCGTGCGACGACGCGCTCGTGCGCGGCGATCCGGCGCTGCTGTCGCGTGCGCTGGTCAATCTGCTGGGGAACGCGGTCGACTACAGCGCGGCGCATACCCGCATCGAGTGCAGCGTCGAACTGGCCGACGGCGGCGCGTCGGTGAGCTGCGTGATTCGCGATCGCGGCTACGGGATCGCGGCCGAGGATCAGGCGCGCCTGTTCGAGCGTTACCGGCGCTTTCGCCTGCAAGGGCAGCCCGACACGAGGGGCGTCGGGCTCGGCATGGCGTTCGCCAAGGCGGTCGTGGACCGGCACCGCGGCGAGATCAGCGTGCGCAGCGCCCCGTGGCAGGGTACGACCGTGACGCTCACGCTGCCCGTGGCCGGTGTATCCGGCAACGCGCACGACCCGGGCCGGACGGTGTCGGCCGAGCCTGCGCTGGGGTGACGCGTGGCGGCGGGAGGCCGCGTGCCGTGCAGCCGGTGGTGTCTTCCCGCAACCGCACTCGGCGATGTCCGATATCGTGCGAAGTTGGTACGATCGCCCGTATCGTTCACGCCGGCGCCGCAACCCGCCGGCCACCGGTCGCGCGGCCGCACGCTGCGCGGCCACGTTCGGGAGAAACGGTTCATGCTGCGGGCGTTCGCGGTCTTGCTGACCTTCCAGTGTCTCGGGGAAGGCGTGTCCTATCTGTTCGGCCTGCCGGTGCCGGGCCCCGTGATCGGCATGCTGCTGCTGTTCGGCTTCGTGATGCTGCGCCCGCAGGTGGCCGACGCGATCGAGCCGACCGCGCTCGAACTGCTGCGCCACCTGTCGCTGCTGTTCGTGCCGGCCGGCGTCGGCATCATGGTGTCGGCCGACCGCGTGCGCGGCGACGCGGTCGCGGTCGTCGTCGCGCTGGCCGTCAGCACCACGCTCGCGATCGCCGTGACGGCACTCGTCACGCGCGCGCTGCTGCGCCGCCAGCGGCGCGCCGGCGGCACGGCGGAGGGCACGCAATGACGGCCTTCCCGAAACTCGGCGCGATCTGGGTCTATCTCGCCGCGACCCCGTTGCTGGGCCTGACCATCACGCTGATCGCGTATCTGTTCGCACAGGCCATCTATGCACGGGCGCGCTTCAACCCGCTCGCGAACCCGGTGCTGATCGCGGTCGCGCTGATCGTCGTGCTGCTGACGATCACGCATACGCCGTATCCGACGTATTTCGAAGGCGCGCAGTTCGTCCACTTCCTGCTCGGCCCCGCGACCGTCGCGCTCGCGCTGCCGCTGTACCGCCAGTGGTCGAAGCTGCGCCGCGCCGCGGTGCCGCTGCTGGTTGGCCTGCTCGCGGGTTCGCTGACCGCGATCGTATCGGCGGTCGGCATCGCGGCGCTGTTCGGGGCGTCGCACCAGACGATCGCGTCGCTCGCGCCGAAATCGGCGACGACGCCGATCGCGATGGCCGTCGCCGCGGAAATCGGCGGGATTCCGTCGCTTACCGCCGTGCTCGTGATCTCGACCGGGATCTTCGGGGCCGTGTGCGCGCGCGGGATCCTCAACGCACTGCGCGTCGACGAGCCGGCCGTGCGCGGGTTCGCGCTCGGCGTCGCGTCGCACGGGATCGGCACCGCGCGTGCGTTCCAGGTCAGCGAGGAGGCCGGCGCGTTCGCCGGGCTCGGGATGGGGCTGAACGGCGTGCTGACGGCTTTCGTCGTGCCGATCCTGCTGCCGGTGCTGTCGCGCTGGATCTGAGCGCAGGCCCGGTCAGGCCGGGTTATCGGTTTCCCTGATGGCGCAGGCGCGGTGCTGGAACGGCGGCGCACGCGGTGCGCATGTATCGTGGCCGTTATCGGGAGAATTCAGGAACGCACACGGACAAGTGCATACTGATCGGCTAACGTTGCATCGGCTCCGATGTCGCAAGCGGTCGCGTGCGCGCCGGTGTCTGACCCACAACCAACAATCGACAAGGAGATCCGGCCATGAAGAAGTCTCGCGTGGTTTCGGTGGCAGTAGCAGTAACGGCGTCGTTCGGTCTGCTGTTGGCCGCCGCGCCGGCGGCATACGCGCAGGATCCGGCGTCCGCGCCGACGCAGAAGCAGGTCGACAAGGCGCAGAAGAAGGCGGCCCGCAAGGCCGCCCGGGCACGGCATGCGTCGGACCTGAAGGCGATCGGCACGGGTAGCGGCTACCGGCTGACCAACGACCAGAGCAACTATCCGCAGAACGCCGCGCAGAAGGCGCCCGCGACGAAAGCGGCGCCGGCCGCGCCGGCGTCGGGCCAGTAACGGCCTGGCCCGGGCCCCAGCACAGCGCAAACGGCGCCGGATCGACCGGCGCCGTTTGCGCGTGTGCGGGGCTGCCCGAACGGTCGGGCCGCCGCGTTACGACGCGAGCTTGCTCGCGATTTCCGCGACGTGCTTGCCCTGGTAGCGCGCGATGTCGAGCTCGTTCGCGCTCGGCTGGCGGCTGCCGTCCGCACCTGCGAGCGTGCTCGCGCCGTACGGCGAGCCGCCGGTGATTTCGTTCATGTTGACGAGGCCGCTGCATGCATACGGCACGCCCACGATCACCATCCCGTGGTGCAGCAGCGTCGTGTGGAACGACGTGATCGTCGTTTCCTGGCCGCCGTGCTGCGTGCCGGTCGACGTGAACACGCTGCCGATCTTGCCGACGAGCGAGCCCTTCATCCACAGGCCGCCGGTCTGGTCGAGGAACGTGCGCATCTGGCCGGCCATGTTGCCGAAGCGGGTCGGCGTGCCGAAGATGATCGCATCGTAGTCGGCGAGTTCATCCACCGTCGCGACCGGTGCAGCCTGGTCGACCTTCACGCCGATCGCCCGGGCCTGGTCGGCGGGGATCGTTTCCGGCACGCGCTTGAGCGTGACCTCGACGCCTGCCACCGATTTCGCGCCTTCCGCGATGTGCTGCGCCATCGTTTCGACGTGCCCGTAGGACGAGTAGTAAAGAACGAGTACCTTGGCCATCTTGCGATTCTCCGATTAAAAGGGCCCCGCGTTCAGCGGGGCCCGGTTTCCCGAACGGGCTTTATGCCCACTCGGCCGTTACTTCGACCGGACGCAGGTCGAACACCAGCACTTCGGCATCCTTCCCGTCGGCGAACGTCAGCGCCTGTTCGTCGCGGACGCGCGCGCCGTCACCTTCGCCGAGTGTCACGCCGTTGACCGTCACGCTGCCGCGTGCCACGTGCACGTACGCAAAGCGGTCCGGCGCCAGTTCCAGCGTCGCGCGTTCATCGCCGTCGAACAGGCCCGCGTAGATCCGCGTGTCCTGCCGGATCTGCAGCGAACCGGCGTCGCCGGTCGGCGACACGACGAGCGCGAGCTTGCCGCGCTTGTCGCCGGCCGTGACATTCGTCTGCTGATAGCGCGGCTCCGCACCCTTTTCAGCCGGCCCGACCCAGATCTGCAGGAAGTGAACCGGCACTTCCTTCGAGTGGTTGAACTCGCTGTGGCGCACACCGGTGCCGGCGCTCATCAACTGCACGTCGCCCGGCACGATCACCGACCCGGTACCCATCGAGTCCTTGTGTTCCAGCGCGCCCTCGAGCACGTACGACAGGATTTCCATGTCGCGGTGCGGGTGCGTGCCGAAGCCGCCGCCCTGCGCGACGCGGTCGTCGTTGATCACCAGCAGGTCGGAGAAGCCGACTTGCTTCGGATCGTAGTAGTTCGCGAACGAAAACGTATGACGGGAGCTGAGCCAGCCATGCTCCGCACGGCCACGTTGGTTTGCTGCACGGATTTCGATCATGATTTTTGTCCTTCAAGACGCCGAACCTCGGAAGTGGGCGCGGCTGTTCGTTGAGAAACATCTTAGGTCAATCGATTTGACAAATAAATGACTGAGGAGATAATGACTGTCGCTATGGAGTGGACAATATGGAACTCAACGATCTGAGGATCTTCGTCGCGACGGTCGATGCGGGCAGCTTCACGGCGGCGGCCGATCAACTGATGCTGTCCAAGCAGTTCGTCAGCCGCCGCACGATGGCGCTGGAGGCGTCGCTCGGCGTGCGGCTGTTGCACCGGAACACGCGCAATCTCGCGGTGACCGAATCGGGGCAGGAGTTTTATGCGCGCGCGCAGCGGATCCTCGCGGAGATCGCCGACGCCGAGCAGGCGATGTCGGTGCGCAGCACCGAGCTGCACGGGTCGCTGAAAATCAGCGCGCCGCTGTCGTTCGGGATTACGCATGTGTCGCCGCTGATCGCCGAATTCCTGTCCGCGCACCCGGCCGTGCGGCTGAACCTCGATCTGACCGACCGGCGCGTCGACGTGATCGGCGAGGGCTTCGATCTGGTGCTGCGGATCGGCTCGCTCGAGGATTCGACGCTGATCGCCCGCCCGCTCGGCGCGTGGCGGATGATCGCGTGTGCGAGCCCCGCCTATCTGAAGCGGCAGGGCACGCCGGCGACGCCGGCCGATCTCGCCGGCCATACGTGCTTGCTGTACGGGCGCGAGCGCCGGGTTGGCTGGGAATTCCGCATCGACGGCGCGGCGCGCACGTTCGACGTGCAGGGGCCGCTCGTCGCGAACAACGGCGAAGTGGTGCGCGACGCGGCGATCGCGGGGCTCGGCATCGCGCTGCTGCCGCACTTCATCGTCGGCACGGCGCTCGACAGCGGCGCGCTCGTGCCGGTGCTCGACGCGTATGCGCCGTCGCCGATCACGCTCAATGCGGTGTTCCCGCAGCATCGGGAAGGGTTCGTCACGCTGCGCACGTTCATCGGGTTTCTCGCGGAACGGCTCGGAGAGGCTGCGCCCCCGGCGAAGGGCGGGGCCGGCCGGGCGCGGTAGCGGGCACGTTTGCGGGGAATGAAGGCGTTATTCTCCGCAAATATTGCGGAGAATATTGAATCGTGCGGTCAATTGATGGGATAATCTCCGCATCATGAGCGGAGATTACACCTACATCTGGGAGTCGGCCGACTGGCCTGCGTGGCGCTTCGACCTTCCGGCACTGGCGACGCCACTCGCCGACGTCAGCCGCGCGCAAGGCATGCTGGCCGGGCGGCTGGCCGATGTCGGCCTGGCGTTGCGCGACGAGGCCAGTCTCGCCGCGCTGACGGAGGACGTCGTCAAGACCAGCGCCATCGAGGGCGAAAGCCTGAACGTGGCATCGGTCCGGTCGTCGATTGCGCGCCGGCTCGGCGTCGACATCGGTGCGCTGGCGCCGGTCGATCGCCACGTCGAGGGCGTGGTCGACATGGTGCTGGACGCCACGACCCACGCGGCGGCACCGGTCACGGACGCTCGTCTGTTCGGGTGGCATGCGGCGCTGTTCCCGACCGGCTACTCGGGGATGTCGCGCATCACGGTCGGTGCGTGGCGAACGGACGCAAGCGGGCCGATGCAGGTCGTGTCCGGGCCGATCGGCCGGCAGCGCGTGCATTTCGAAGCGCCTCCAGCCACGCGCCTGACTGGCGAGATCGCGCGCTTCCTCACGTGGCTCAATGCCGCGCCGGTCGAGCCCTTGCTGATCCGGGCCGGCCTGGCCCACCTGTGGTTCGTCACGCTCCATCCGTTCGACGACGGCAACGGCCGGATCGCGCGCGCGCTCGGCGATCTGGTCCTGGCGCGCGCCGACCGGAGTCCGCAACGCTTCTACAGCCTGTCGGCGCAAATCCAGCGCGAGCGCAACGCGTATTACGACGTGCTGGAGCGTACCCAGCGCGGCTCGCTCGACGTCACGGAATGGCTCGCGTGGTTCCTGACCGCGCTCGGCAGGGCCATCGATCACGCGCACACGACGCTCGATGCGGTGCTGGTCAAGGCGCGCTTCTGGCAGCGCTGTGCCGGCTTCGCGATGAACGAACGTCAGGTCAAGGTCATGAATCGCCTGCTCGACGGCTTCGAGGGGAAGTTGACGACCACCAAGTGGGCGGCGCTCGCGAAGTGCTCGCAAGACACGGCGCTGCGGGACATCACCGAGCTCGTCGAGCGCGGCGTGCTGCGTCGCTCGTCGTCCGGCGGCCGGAGCACGAGTTACGAGCTGGCGCCGTTCGACGGCTGACACCGGCTCGTGTCATGACCGGCACGCGTCGATCGTGACGGAGCGGGGCCGCGTTGGCGCTTCGATCATTTCCGCAATGACCGGGCAGCAGGCCGCTGGCCCAAGCGATTGCCCGCGTCTGGCACTATCCCGCGCCATTTTGTCTTCGAATACTGGATTCGACGCCGGATGTCGTCCACGCGACATTCGCCGCCCCGCGTGCGGCCCTGCCGCACGAACCCGTTTTCGAGGAGACACGCATGCTCAGGTATCTGATCGGCATCGGTATTCCGTATCTCGGCGTGATGGGCGTGCTGCCCTGGGTGGCCGCGCAGGACCGCTACGTGCTGGGCGTGCCGTTCATCTTCATGTGGATCTTCGCGTGGTTCGTGCTGACCTCCGGCTGCCTGTTCGCGTGCTGGTTGCTGTTCGACCGCCGCGCGAGCGGCGCCGCCTAGCGCGCATCCGCTGTCCCGCGGACCGCCGGCCGCCCGCGCTTTCCGGCGAACCCTACGCTTTCCGTTCTTTCGCAGAGGTGCGCATGTCAACGGTCGTCTTCGCCGCGCTGATCGCGCTGTCGCTCTATCTCGCCATCCGGTCCGGCCGTGGCCGCGGCAAGCAGAGCGTGCATGACTTCTTCGTCGCGTCGCGCCAGTTCGGCACGGCGCTCGTGTTCTTCCTGACCGCCGGCGAGATCTACAGCATCGGCACGATGGTCGGCTTCCCCGGCGGCATCTACGCGAAAGGGCCGACCTACGGCGTGTGGTTCCTCGGCTACATCCTGCTCGCCTACCCGATCGGCTATTTCGTCGGCCCGAAGATCTGGGAGGCCGGCAAGCGTCACAACGCGATCACGCTGCCCGACCTGTTCAAGGGCCACTACCGCAGCCGCGGGCTCGAGCTGGTCGTTGCGTGCGCATCGATCCTGTTCCTGATCCCGTGGGGGCAGCTGCAGTTCACCGGGCTCGTCGCGGCGCTGAAGGGGCTCGGCTGGCATGTCGAGCCGCTGTACCTGATCCTCGTGTGCGCGGCGCTCGCGTTCACCTATATCGCGATCTCCGGTGTGCGCGCGTCGGCGTACATCGCCATCCTGAAGGACATCCTGATGCTGCTCGCGATCGTCGTGACGGGCGTGGCCGTCGCGTGGCAGGTCGGCGGCGTGCATCCGGTGTTCGACGCCGCGAGCCGGCAGGTCAGCAACACGATGAGCGGATCGCAGCTGCGCTTCTCGATGAGCACGATGCTGTTCCAGTCGCTCGGCTTCTACCTGATGCCGTTCGCCGCGCAGAATTTCTTCACCGCGCGCGGGCCGAACGCGATCCGGCGCACGCAGGTCGTGATGCCGCTGTACATGCTGATGTATCCGTTCCTCGTGATCGCGTCGTACTACGCGATCACCGCGAACCTGACGCTCGCGTCGCCGAACGATGCGTTCTTCGCGGCAGTCACGCACCTGCTGCCCGGCTGGCTGATCGGCCTCGTCGCGGCCGGGGCCGCGCTGTCGGGGCTGCTCGTGCTGGCCGGCATCTGCCTCGCGATCGGGCCGATCGTCACGCGCAACCTGATGCCGAACCTGCCCGAGTCGCGCCAGAAGCGTGCGGCGAAATACGTGATCGTCGGCTACCTGCTGCTGTCGATCGCGACCACGCTGCTGACGCCGAACCTGATGCTCACGCTGATCAACACCACGTACTACGGCGTCACGCAGTTCCTGCCGGGCGTGCTGATCCTGCTGGCGGGGCGCCAGGTGCGGCCCGTCGCGGTCGGGGCCGGGATGATCTGCGGCCAGGTGCTCGCGATGATCTTCTACGTGTTCCATGTCGACTTCGGCGGCATCAACCTCGGCCTCGTGTGCCTCGTCGTCAACGTGCTCGTCGTCGCGGCCGTGCATGTGATGCTGCACGGCCGTCCGGTGAAGCACTACGCCGTATCCTGAACCATCGGCGTTCCGCCGCAAGGAGAACCGCATCCCATGCAAGCATCCGCAACCCCGGCTGCGCCCGTGACGGTGTTTACGGCCCGCCGCATCCTGACGATGAACCCGGTGCAGCCGTCGGCCACACATGTCGCCGTGCGCGACGGCCGCATCCTCGCGGTCGGCGACGCCGCCGACGTCGCCACGTGGCAGGCGCGGTTCGGTGCGTGCACGACCGACGACACGCTGCGCGACAAGGTGCTGATGCCGGGGCTCGTCGAAGGGCATTGCCACCTGATGGAAGGCGCGATGTGGGACGCGGTGTACGTCGGCTACTACGACCGGCGCGGCCCCGACGGCACGCTGTGGCCGGGGCTGCGCTCGCTCGACGCGGTGCTCGAACGGCTTGCGGACGCCGAGCGCGCGATGACCGACGACGGGCCGCTGCTCGCGTGGGGCTTCGATCCGATCTTCTTCGGCACGGCGCGGCTGACGACGTGCGAACTCGATCGCGTGTCGGCGCAGCGGCCGATCGCGATCCTGCATGCGAGCGTGCACCTGATGAACGTGAACGGTGCGATGCTCGCGCGCGCGGGGATCGACGAGGACACCGACATCGACGGCGTGACGCGCGATGCCGACGGCCGTCCGACCGGCGAGCTGCAGGAGTTCGCGGCGATGCTGCCGGTCTATCAGACGATCGGCGGCAAGCTGGCGATCTCCGCGAGCGAAAAACCGCACGCGATCTGGAATTTCGGGCGCGTCGCGCAGCTCGCGGGCGTGACGACGGCCACCGATCTCGTCAACGACCTGTCGGCCGACGGTAACCGCACGCTGCATGAAGTCACCGCCGATCCGGACTACCCGGTGCGGATCGTGCCGGCGTTCGCGCCGCAGCGCAATCCGGCCCGCTCGGCCGACAGCGTGCTCGCGGAGATCGAGCGCAATACCGACAAGCTGCATTTCGGGCCCGTGAAGTTCATCGTCGACGGCTCGATCCAGGGCTTCACCGCGCGCGTGCGCTGGCCCGGTTACGCGGGCGGGCAGCCGAACGGGCTGTGGCTGATTCCGCCCGCACAGCTCGTCGACGTGTTCGAGCCGTTCCATCGCGCGGGGCTGCAACTGCATGTGCATACCAACGGCGACGAAGCGACCGACGTCGTGCTCGACGCGATGGCGACGCTGCTCGCACGCCACCCGCGCCCCGATCATCGCCATACGCTGCAGCATTGCCAGATGGCGGACGCCGCGCAGTTGAAGCGCATGCGCGCGCTCGGGATGTGCGTGAACTTCTTCGCGAATCATCTGTACTACTGGGGCGATGCGCATTACAGCCAGACCATCGGCCCCGATCGCGCGAACCGGATGGATGCGGCCGGCTCCGCGCAGCGGCTCGGCATTCCGTTCGCGCTGCATTCGGATGCGCCGATCACGCCGCTGAATCCGCTGTTTACCGCATGGTGCGCGGTGCAGCGCGAGACGGCGTCGGGCCGCGTGCTCGGCGAAGGCGAGCGGCTGTCGGTCGACGATGCGCTGCATGCAATCACGCTCGGCGCGGCCTATACGTTGCGGATGGATCATCTCGTCGGCAGCATCGAGATCGGCAAGCTCGCGGATTTTGCGGTGCTCGACGACGATCCGTCGGTGTGCGCGCCCGCGCGCCTGAAGGAACTCGCCGTGTGGGGCACGGTGCTGGGCGGGCGCGTGTTCCGGTCGCCGCGATGAGCATGCCGGTTGCGCCCACTGAGGCCGCGCGTGCACCGATCGACCTCGCGGTGATCGGCGGCTATCTCGGCGCAGGCAAGACGACGGTCGTCAACGCGATCCTGCAGGCGCCGCATGGCCGGCACATTGCGGTGCTCGTCAACGATTTCGGCGCGGTGAACATCGATGCGCGGCTCGTGCGTGCGCGCGGCGACGACGTGATCGAGCTCGACAACGGCTGCATCTGCTGCACGATCGGCGGCGCGCTCGTCGATGCACTGACGCGCGTCGCGACGCGCGACGCACGGCCCGAACTGCTGCTCGTCGAAGCGAGCGGGGTAGCCGATCCCGCGAAGATCGCACAGATCGGACTGCTGAACGGTGAATTCCGATTGACGTCGGTGCTCGTCGTTGCCGATGCGCTCGCGTGGCGCGATACGCTCGCCGATCCGCTCGTCGGCGCGATGGCGCAGCGCCAGCTCGACGGCGCGGGTGCGATCGTCGTGACCAAGCTCGACCGCGTGGCGCCGGCACGGCGCGACGCGGTGCTCGACGACGTGCGCGCGTGCGCGCCGACCGATATCGTCGTCGCCGCGCGACATGGCGAGATTCCGCTCGCGCTGCTGTTCGACGCGGCCGTGCCCGATCGCCCGAGCGTGCCGGATATCGTGCGTGCGCACCGGCCGATCGGTCAGGACGCGATGCCGGCGTTCGCGAGCGTCACCGTCGCCGCGCCGGATGTGCTCGACAAGGCGCGGCTGCGCGCGTGGCTGAAGGCGTTGCCGCGCACGATCCTGCGCGCGAAGGGCATCGTGCGCGTGGCCGATGCGAAAGGGGCGGTTGCCACGCGCGTCTGCCAGGTCGCCGCGCGGCGCATCCGGTTCTCGTCGATGGCGGACGAAGGGCTGGCCGGGCACGACGGGGAGGGCGTGATGGTCTTCATCGGGATCATCGACGCGGCGGCGCAGGCCGTGTTGCGCGAAGGCATCGTGCAGTGCAGCGTGACTGCCGAAACGGTTGGGCCGACAGGCTTCCATCCAGTCAAGTAAGGCATCCGTAATAAACGACGCCGCATGGCAGAAGGCGCGAATCCGCCTTCGGCCGAAGTAACAATTTTCCCAGTGAGTCTTCACAGGGCTTTGTGGTATACGTCTGAGCTTATCGCGACACGTTGCGGTGGGCACGGGCATCGACCGGCCCTTCTTTTGATGACGCACGTCAGGCGCACGAAGGGCCCGCGGCACTTCGCGCCCGGATCAAGGGATAAAAACAATGCAGAACACAGCACAAGCCCTGAGAGACCTTGCGCTGGGCCCGCAGCACAACCGGCAAGTGCAGCTCAGCTTTCCGGACGATAACGCGCCTTACAGAATCCTTCTGCCGAACGCATTCGATGGGGTTGAATCCTTATCGAAGGATTTCGCTTACACGATCGAAATCCTGTCGGACAACGATCATCTCGAGCCGAAGGATTTCATCGGCAAGCGCGTGACGCTGAGCCTGTTGCGCGGCGACGGCTCGCAACGATATTTCAACGGGCATATCTTCGAAAGGGGCTGAAAGGACCCGCAGTCGGATTCGTGACCATTCGTCTGGCGCTACACGCGGGCACCCCAATCAAGGCCGCGCACATCACGCCAGCCCAAATGCGAAACTGGATCGTCAATCAGGGGGAGATGCTCGGTTTGCCAGTGGACAGCGACCAACTCAGCCAACAGGCCGCCGCAGCCAATATCCGCAAGGAGGTCGTGAAGGCGTCTCCGCCATCGGACCCGGCTGTGTTCGCGTACGAACTCGACACGGACGCATGGGTAAAGGCGGGCACGCTTGACGCGAGCGACGTCAAGGTCATCAAGGTCCCCGGTGTCGAAACGACTCGGAAATGGTTGGGCTCGTCGTCACCGTACAAATTCAACCAGGGGGTAGCCACGGCAATTTTCCAGCTTGCCACACTCACCTTTGCGTACAAAGATTACGCCGGCAGCGATCAGTTCAACCACGGCGAAAACCTGTTGAAGCTCACGGGCTCGCTCGTGTCGATTCTCGGCAATATCGTTGAATCCGTCTCTGAAACAGTCAAGGCCGCGCCTGCTCATCCGCTCTCGGCATACCTGATGAAGCAATGGGCCGGTGCCGAGGGCTGGGCCGAGACAGGCGCGCGGGTAGGACGAACAATCGGCGCCGTCGCAGGCATAGTGCTCGCCGGCTATGATTTGTTAAAGAATATGCCCGAAGCTTATGCGAATAAAGAAAAAGGTCTTGCCAGACTCTATGCCATTGGCGGAGTTCTCGGTATTTACATATCACTATCGCCGTTCTTCTCGGTTTTGCCGGCAGTTATCGTTGCGTGGCTCCCTCCTTTCTGGATTGTTTTTTTTGCTGCGATCATCGTCGGCATCCTGATCGCTCACTTCAAGGCAGCGGCAATCAAGGACTGGATATCCCGATGCAGGTTTAGCAAAGGCGAGCACTATAGTTCATTGGATGATGAGCTGAAGGCATTCGATTCGGCAATCGGGGGGTGATGATGGATGAGCGTTTGATGAAGAAATGCATTGGCATGCCAGTTCCCGAGTGGGACTTGGCACATCGTCTGTCGATAAAACAACCTTCTGGTCCTGACATCCAGGATTTCGGATCGATCTTCAGCATCAACTCCGTATTCATGGATGTGATCGAACCTTCATTTCTGGAAAAGCAGTGGTTTATTACCGGTGTTGCGATCGCTTTTGTCGCGATGGGAATCGGGCCATATATTTATTATGTCACCCATCGCGATGGATCATCCGGTGACTTCGTGATGAACGGCATTGCCATTTTTGCAGTGTTGCTGTTCGGTTCGATCGTTTGGCAGCTGGGTCGCGGTCTGTTCTTTGGCCTGCGATACCGTCCGATTCGATTTCACCGTGAGTCGCAAAAGCTATATGCGATCCGGGCGCGACGCTTTTCCGCGAAGCAAGGCGAGGGGGATGTGGTTTGGGAGGCTCCCTGGACTGAAGATTCCATTTTTTGCCTGCATCGTGAAGACAGCCCGTTCGGGACGGTCTTTCACATCAGACATTACACGGTCGACGAACAAGGCAATGTGACGCAGGTGTTCTCCATCGGACGTGAATGGAGCGGCAAGATTCAGGTCAAGATGGCCCTGGCCGAGTGGAACTACTGGCGCAAATACATGAACAGTGGCCCCAACGGTTTGCCCAAGCCGATGTTGTTTCATACCCGGGATGAATCGCCGCGCGAGGCCTTCCTGTTTTCGCTCTACAGCTTCGGGATGCGTGCGCCCGTTTTCATCCGTCTGTTGATGATGCCGATGATCCTGATTTTCACGGCAATGCGCATGCTGGCGAACGCGACGTGCCGCGATCCGGTCTGGCCGAAATCGATCGAAGCAATCTCCGTGGTCGCTTCGAACGACCCTTATGCCGAACCTCGCGCGGGCACCCCGGTGGGCTGGGGCGATACCGTCCTCGCACAGCAGCGCGGCGAATATCCGAATGATCCGAAGGCCCAGGTCGAGAACTGGACAAGTCGGGCCGACGGCATGGCGTATGCGGAGACATGGCTCGACGATCCAGCCGCCGAGATTTGAGAAGGTGGGAAGACGATGAAGGACGAGAACGGACGTGGCGTGATCCGACTGCACGACAAGACGACCCACGGTGGCGAAGTGATCACGGCGAGCGACGATTTGACGGCACTGGGCGTTCCGGTTGCGCTGAAGGATCACCTGACATGGTGTCCAAAGTGCGGCGGGCAGTTCAGGATTCTTCCGCAAGACAGTACCCGCAACCATCACGGCACGCCGGTCGCCTTTCATGACGATTTGACGGAATGCGGCGCGCAGTTGATTTCGTCGCTCGAATGAAGGTGTCGCGCGTGGGCGGTTTGGTGGAGCCGATGAAGGAAATCGTGCATGATCGCGCCTGCTCGAGCGCTCGGCGACTTTTTTCGAGGCTCGGCAAGCGCAAGCGCATTGGAACGGCTCGCGGCGCTCGGACGGCGATTCGTGCCGTACGGGCCGATGATCTGCCATGTTCAGTTGCCGGTTCGTTCGGCGCAGACCGGCCGGAGACTGACGTGCGACGCGGCCGTGCCCGGCGTGCAGTTGGTTGATCCGATCGCGAGCGGGACGGATCGCCGCGACACGGCGCCGACGCTGCGCGGTCCGTTGGCACGCATCCGTCTCGCCAGGCGCAACCATCGATGACGGCGCGTGACGGCCGTCAGGTCATGCCGGAACCAGGTGGTCCGAAACAGATCGAGGCTATTGCGGCGGGCCACGGATCAACGCGTGTGCAGATGTCGGTCTCGTCGCGATCCTGCCCGAACCGATAGCACACGGTGCGAAGGCCGATGGCCGTTTTGATCGCAGCCGACTTCATTTGCGTTACACCGGTCCTGACTCTTTCTCGTTCGGGTGGCGTACATGACGTTGCCGTTTGCCGCATCCGCATGAGCGCTGGGCGGGCGCGCTCGCGGGGCGCGTGGTACGTGAGCGCGTTTGGGGGGATCGAGTGTTTCTTTTGTACGGATCTTATTGAAATGGGGCGATCAAGTTGAACATGCCATTCCTGCGCGCGGCAGCCGCGCTGCTGCCGCTGTTGCTGCCGCTGGCCACCTACGCGGCCGGCTTCGACTGCGCGAAAGCCGCGTCGCCCACCGAGAAGACGATCTGCGCGGATGCGCCGCTGTCGAAGCTCGACGGCGAACTGGCGGCGGCGTGGAAGAAGGCGCTCGCGAAGGGCGGCGACACGGCTGCGCTGAAGGCCGCGCAATTGAAGTGGCTCAAGCAGCGCGATCAGTGCGGCGGCGACGAGCAGTGCCTCGGTGACCGCTACCGCGAACGGCTCGCGAGCCTGAACGGCACGCCGCTGGCCGCCGACCGCTGGCAGCAGACGTGGTATCGCGACAGCGACAACCCGTCGTTCGACGGCATGCTGACGTTCACCGGCACGGCGACGCGCCTTCATTTCGAACTGAGCGGCAACAACGGCGCGAACACCGGCGAGCTTGGCGGCGATATCGAACTGCACGGCAACAGCGGCACGTTCCGGCACGATCAATGCCGGCTCGATTTCAGCCGCAAGGGCGCGCGCGTGCAGGTTACCCAGCACGGCGACGATGGCGATTGCGGCGCCGGTGCGGGCGTCGTCTACTCGGGCGACTACGTGACGGCGGCACAGGCACAAGCGAAACCGCCCGCGGATCTCGTGAGTCTGG
Organism: Burkholderia sp. AU30198; assembly: GCF_020419825.1. NCBI lineage: Bacteria > Pseudomonadati > Pseudomonadota > Betaproteobacteria > Burkholderiales > Burkholderiaceae > Burkholderia > Burkholderia sp. AU30198. Next base: position 35,477 of record NZ_JAIZSA010000031.1, read on the forward strand.
CCGTGCTGGCCAATGCGCAGCAGAACGCGACCGCACACAAGCTGCTCGGTGCCGATTATCAGACGCTCGTCGACATCGTCAATTACGGCGCCGAAGAAAAGGATCTCGACGGGCTCAACACGCACGTGACGAAGTACTGGGTGCGTGGCATCGCGACGACGAACGCAGCGATCGTGATGCGCCGCGGCAACGATTTGTGGATCGGGCTGCTCGTGTTCGACGCGCAGAGCAACGTCCGGATGCGCTATTACACGAACGTGCCGGCGTGGAAGAAAAGCGTGCCGAAGACCATCCTGGCGTGGCATGACAGTCTCGACAAGACGCTGCCGGTCGACATGATGCAGTGACGAGCGGGCGGGACGGCCAAAGCCGCCCGGCCCGTCTTCATGCTTTTTGCACCGCGCGCGCCTGCGCCGGCGGTGCGGCCGATTCCCGCGTGCGCAATGCGGGCAGGGCGGCATGACCGGGCCCGATGCGCCGTGCTCGAGCGCATCGAACGAGGCCTGCTCGGCCGGGCGTCCGATCGCATTGGTGTTGCCCCCATCGTCGTGACGGCGTGCCGCCGACACGACACCGACGCACGCTCCGGACTTCATCCATCCCATCGCGCCATCGAGCCGCCCGCAATCCGCAATCCGCCACGCGTTCCGTCGACGTGTTGCGATCCGCCACCGCCACCGCCACCGCCACCGCCACCGCCACCGCCACCGCCACCGGCTGACCGGCTGACCGGCTGACCGGCGCATGTTCACGTCGGACGACAAAAGCACACAAATCTGATCAAACCGCCTCGCCGTTCGTGTAACGATTCGTAATATTATGCCGCGGAGCGTTTTTTACCGATGAACCGTTGAGTCCGCATCCGTTTCCCATGCAACACGTAACGACGACAAGCCAGCCGCCGATCCTGGCGGTACCGGTTGATGCGGTGCTGCACGCCGTGATCGATGAGGTCGTCCACCGGAGCGTGTCGGAAGCGACGACGCGCAATGGCTACATGCGATGTGCCGACTACGCGATCGTCGGTGCGCGGGTGCTGACGCTGCTGACCGGCCAACCTTACCGGCCGTTCGCGGGCGGGGAAGTGCTGGATTTCGGCGGCGGCAACCTGTATGCGCTGTGCACGACACGCGAGCGGCGCCGTACCGCGCGGCATCTGTCGCAACTGGCGAGATATCACTGCTGGATCGAGGCGCGTCACGACGATATCGGCGGCCGCGCGCGCAAGGAAATCGTCGATTTCACGCTGCGCCACGACGAGACCGTGGCGAACAATCTGGGGATGCCGTTCGCGCGTGCGTACCAGGCGTATTTCTGGGGCTGGGACGACGAACACACGGTACCGGCCGAACTGCACGATCATCCGGTATTCGCGAAACAGGGCCCCGTGTGGCGCTGGGCGGAGCGTGAATGCACGTCGCTGCTGCGCGCATACGAGCGCGAGCGGCCCGGTTATTTCGGGCGTCAGGTGTCGCGTGCGATCGACTTGTTCGCCGATCGCGTCGAAGGTCTCGGCTGACGGCCCCCCGCATCTGCCGACCCGCGGGCAGGCCGCCGCCGTGCTTGCGTGAACCGGGGAAAGACGCCCGGCGACGCGCGGTTGCCGACCGTCGTGCGTGAACGATGTGTCGAGGCGCGACGCCGTGCGCGGCGGCGCGAGCCGGTCGAGCCGGTCGAGCCGTCGCACGGCGGCCGCCGCCACGATGCGGCTGCGCCTTGTCGACCAGCGGCTTCAGGATTGTCGCGACGGACAGCAGCTCGACGCTGTCGTTCGACTCGACGAGGATCGAGCGATCATCGGACGGCCCGGACGCTCATCCCTTGTTCGCCAGCGTGCCGTTACTGTTGGCGCCGCCGAACAGCCGCGTCAGGTACTGCGTGTTCGAGTTCATTTTGGCCATCAGCGCGTTGAGCGCCGTGAATTGCGCCTGGTACTGCTTAGTCAGTTGCGACGCATAGTCGGCCAGATCCGACTGCTGCTGCGTGACGCGCTTCAGGTCGGCGCCCAGCGCGTTCGTGCGCACGTCGATCAATCCGCCCTTCTTCGTGAAGGGGGCGATCTGCTCGGCCATGCGCGTGCCTATCCCGTTTTTCGGGTTGAACAGGTGCGCGACGCCCGACGGGTTGGCGGTCAGCGCAACGTCGAGCTTCGCGCTGTCGAGCTTCAGCGTGCCGTCCTTCTCGAGCGAGATGCCGATCGACATCAGGTTGGTGTGCCCGTGGCCGCTCCCGTTGGCGACGCCGCGCGCGACGACCGACGCGAGCGAGTTGCGGATCGTGTTCAGCGTCGAATCACCGAGCAGCACGCCCTGCGAGCTCGCCCCTGCCGTGAAGCTCGACAGCGTGCCCATCGTCTTGACGGCGGTGTTGTACAGGTTCACGAAATTCGTGATCGTCGTTGCCTGCGATTTCGTATCGGGACTGACCGTCAGCGTCTGCGTATCGGTCGCGCTGACCGCGGCCGCCGCCAGGTTCAGTGTGATGCCGTTCAGCACACCCGACACCGCATTGCTGGCGCTCGTCGACGCGATGCCGTTGAGCGTGAACTTCGCATCCTGCGCGACGGTGCTCTGCCGCCATGCGGCCGCGCTGTTCGCCGACTGGATCGTCGACGCGCCGCCGGACGTGTCGGCCGTCGACGTGACGCCGAGGCTCGACAGCCCCTTGTCGTCGGCCACGTTGCCGACCGCGACGCTGATCGCGTTCGCCGAGCCCGTCTTGGTCGACGCGAGCACGAGGTGCGCGCCGTCGGTGCCGTTGATGACCGTCGCGCTGATGCCCGGGTTGTTCTGCGCGGCGTTGATCGCGGCCGCGATGCCTGGCAGCGTGTTGTTCGAGCGGTTGACGTCGACCTTGAACGACTGGCTGCCGAGCGATAGGGTCAGCGTGCCGGTGCCGAGCGCCTTGCTCCCGTCGACGCCCGACGAAGCCAGCGCCTGCGCGGTCGCGATCTGCGTGACGCCGACCGTGTAGATGCCGGCGACCGCCCCCGCGCTGGTCGTTGCGCTCAGGCCCTTGCCGCTCGCAACTGCGGTGAACGTCGACTGCAGCCCGCCGTTCGTCAGCGACGTGAGGCCCGCCTCGAGCGCCCCCAGTGCGGACGACAGCGCGCCGAACGCGGAAATATGCGTGGTGCCGGTTGTCTGCGACGCGGCAAGCGCCGCGGCCCGGCCGGCCGTTTTCGCGTTCACCAGCGTCTTGACGAGCGTGCCGACGTCCATCGACGGATTGCCGGTCGAGCCGTTGATGATCGATTGCGCGGCCTCTTGCATCAGGCTGCTCGCGTTCGCGCTGCTGCTCACGGGCGTGTTCGTTGCCATGGGAGGTCTCCGGTTGAAAAGCGATCCTGTGCGAGCGGCTACCGAGTCGGCGTGCAGGCTGTTTCCGGTGCGACGCGTTCCGGCGTTCACGGAAGGTGTCGGGGAAACGTAAGGACGTGCGCTATCGTATATTTAAATCGGTATTACCTGGTAATTTTTTGTAATGATTTTTGAGAAAAATGCAGATGGGTGATTGGCGGGGTGGTTTGAGATAAAAGTTGGCGTTTTATGGCAGGAAAAACATCATTTTGATTGTACTTTCTCAAGGATTTTTGCCGACTTTGAAAACTTGCAGATGGCGTGAATGTTTGACGAAAATTTTTAGCTTGCCTTGCTAAACAGCGGGCCGATCGACGGTGCCCCTGCCGAAAATCGAGTCCATGAGGCCTGGCGGCTCGACGGGTGTCTGCGAAGAAAATTGGAAAGACTCACTCGATGCGGAAACGAGCACCTACATTGGCGTTGTCATGGTTGTTCCAGAATTTTCCAGAGTCATAATTTCGGCGGCTACAAGATCTCCGTCGAAATTTATAGGCATATGCGCGCACGGTAGTTGAACGGAATTTCCGCGGACTCGTTATGTCGTCTTAATAGAGATCGCAGTAGTGGCCAGACGAAACCAGTTGATCGATTTTTTGCGGGACAGACATTCGGTTGCCGCGGATCGGGCATCTCGTGGCTGTCGCCGCGTGCGGCAGCGCTGCCGCATCACCGGCTTTCAACCAAACAGGCGGGCGAATGGGAACTTGGCAGTCCGGCGCCTGCGCAGTTCGCGGTGGTCACGGAGATCGTCGACTCCGTGACGTGGATCGGCCGGTATGTCACCGATTCGAATGACCGTCGCGCGCAATTCATCGAGGGGATACACCGGATCGAGTGGCACGACCGTGCATTGCTCGCGGTACTGCGCGAACGATCACTCAGTGCTCCGGGGATGCCCGCCGGGTCGCTTCGAGGTGAGCGCTCGACATAGGTTCATCCTATGGCCGGCAGTGAGATCGAATATTTGCGCAACCCTCGGCGACGGGTTCAAATGCCATTTTCATAAGCGCATTCAATCAAGCCCAAAGCGTGAGCGTGTCTGTCGCAAACAGGCGGCACATCGTATGGGCGGCCAAGGAGATAGCAGGTGCGAATTCTGGTGGCAGTCAAACGTGTCGTCGACTACAACGTGAAGGTCCGCGTGAAGTCGGACAACACGGGTGTCGACATTGCGAACGTGAAGATGTCGATGAACCCGTTCGACGAAATCGCGGTTGAAGAAGCGGTTCGCCTGAAGGAAGCGGGCGTGGCTACCGAAGTGATCGCCGTGTCGGTGGGTGTTGCGCAAGCGCAGGAAACGCTGCGCACGGCGCTGGCGATCGGCGCGGATCGCGCGATCCTCGTCGAGTCGACCGATGGCGTCGAGCCGCTGGGTGTCGCGAAGATCCTGAAGGCGCTGGTCGACAAGGAACAGCCGCAACTGGTGATCCTCGGCAAGCAGGCGATCGACGACGATTCGAACCAGACGGGCCAGATGCTGGCCGCGCTGGCAGGCCTGCCGCAAGCGACGTTCGCGTCGAAGGTGACGGTGGCCGACGGCAAGGCAACGGTCGCTCGCGAAGTCGACGGCGGCGCGGAAACGCTGTCGCTGACGCTGCCGGCGGTGATCACCACCGACCTGCGTCTGAACGAGCCGCGCTACGTGACGCTGCCGAACATCATGAAGGCGAAGAAGAAGCCGCTGGAAACCGTGAAGCCGGAAGACCTGGGCGTGGACGTCGCGCCGCGTCTGAAGACGCTGAAGGTGGTCGAGCCGCCGAAGCGCGCAGCCGGCGTGAAGGTGCCGGACGTGAAGACGCTGGTCGAGAAGCTGAAGACCGAAGCCAAGGTG